>NZ_JABEQL010000005.1 GCF_014174215.1 Gluconacetobacter tumulicola
GCTCCTTGTGTTGGACACAAGCCAGAGTGCGGCGGACCATCAGGTCAGCTTCAAATAAAACACCTGTTTCACGCCGTGGTGACAGACAGCCACGCTACACCATTCCCGCGCTGCGGGTTCGTTCTTCCCGCCATAGCGAACATACATGTGGGTCTTAACCCCAACCCCGGGAGGTGCAGGAGGCAAGCCTCCTGCAGGGGTGTCGGGCAGCGTCCCGACAAAACGGAACGACCGTCCCAATCAATGCGTTGTGC
This sequence comes from Gluconacetobacter tumulicola, assembly GCF_014174215.1. Taxonomy (GTDB): domain Bacteria; phylum Pseudomonadota; class Alphaproteobacteria; order Acetobacterales; family Acetobacteraceae; genus Gluconacetobacter; species Gluconacetobacter tumulicola. The sequence goes on from NZ_JABEQL010000005.1 coordinate 255, forward strand.
CGGCACCTGAAACGGTCCGGGAGCCCGCATCATGAAGCTGTTCGCCTGCCAGTCCTGCAATCAGGTCCTGTTCTTCGAGAACACGGCCTGCGAGCGGTGCGGTCACAGCCTGGGCTACCTGCCCGAGGAAAATGATCTCAGCGCGCTGGAACCGGTGGCGGGTGAGGACGGCACGTGGCACCCGTTATCGAAGGCCGCGACTGGCTCGTCCTACCGGTTCTGCGCCAATGCCGGGCAGAACGCCTGCAACTGGCTGGTGCCGGCCGGCGGTGATGCCTTCTGCCTGGCCTGCCGCCTGAACCGGACGATCCCCGACCTGACGGAGCAGGAGCATCTGGACCAGTGGCGGAAGCTGGAAACGGCAAAACACCGGCTGGTCTATACCCTGCTGCGCCTGAATTTGCCGATCGTGGACCGGCTGAATGACCCCGAAGGCGGGCTGGCCTTCGATTTCCTGGGCGATCCGCCCGATGGCGGAAAAGTGCTGACCGGCCATCAGGACGGGCTGATCACCATTGCGCTGCGCGAGGCCAACGATGCCCAGCGCGAGGCGATGCGGATCGAGATGGGGGAGCTGTATCGCACCCTGCTGGGCCATTTCCGGCACGAGGTCGGTCATTATTATTGGAACGTGCTGGTGCGCGACGGCGGCCATCTGGACGATTTCCGCGCCCTGTTCGGGGATGACCGCGCCGACTACCAGGCCGCGTTGCAGCATCATTACCAGGTCGGGGCGCCTCCGAACTGGCAGGACAATTTCGTCAGTGATTACGCGACCACGCATCCGTGGGAGGATTTCGCCGAGACCTGGGCGCACTACCTGCACATCGTCTCCACCCTGGAAACCGCACGCGCCTATAGCCTGTCGGTCGATATCCATGTGTCCGACGATCAGGCCCTGCAGACCGAGGTCGCGTTCAACCCCTACGCCCCCGGCCCGTTCCAGCGGATCGCCGACGCGTGGCTGCCGCTGACCTATGCGATCAACAGCCTGAACCGCTCGATGGGCCAGATCGATTTCTACCCGTTCGTCCTGGCGCCCCCGGCGCTGGAAAAGCTGGCCTATGTCCATGACCTGATCCACGGCGCCGCGCCGGGCTGAGGGGGCCGTCCGCGGGCGACCCTTCGCAAGACCGTTTACTGTTGGCGCCGCTTCGCCCATACAACCATGCATCATGGACATGGCGCCCATCCCTGTTGACGAGATGGTTGACGGTCATGGCGGCGTCCGGCCTCACTGGCGGCGCCTGCTCGGCGCGATCAGCGATCTCGGCCATCGTGAACTGCTCGAACGCGGCAGGCAGATGGCGCGCGCCCTGCACGACCAGGCGGGCCCCGTCGAAGGCGCCGCCGCAGGGTGCGACCCGGTCCCGCTGCTGCTGACGGCGCAGGAATTTGCCCGCCTGTCGGAAGGGATGGTGCAGCGCGCCCGCGTGCTGGAGTCCACATTGCGCGACCTCTACGGGCCGCGCACCCTGCTGGCGGATGGCGTGCTGCCGCCGGCGCTGGTCTACCCGGCGCCGAACTTCCTGCGCATGGGCGGCCCGGTTTCGGGTGCGTTCCTCGATTTCTATGCCGTGGACCTGATTCGCGGTCCGGATGGCGCGTGGCACGTGGCCGCCGACCGGGTGGCGCGCGCCAACGGCATCGGCCAGGCGCTGGAAAACCGGCGGCAGATGACCCGGATGCTGCCCGAGCTGTTCGCGGGGCGCGAGGTCCAGCCTCTGTCGCCCTTCTTCGACGCGTGGCAGGACAGCCTGCACCGGCTGGCCGGCCTGCCGGACCGCAACCCCGGCCTGGCGCTGCTGACGCCGGGTCCGCGCGGCACGCTGTGGGCCGAGCATGTGATCCTGGCGCGGGAGCTGGGCTGCGTGCTGGCCGAGGCCGGCGACCTGGCGGTGCGCGATGGCGCGCTGTGGCTCAAGACCGTACGCGGCCTCCGCCCGGTTGATGTGCTCCTGCTGCGCCAGGACGGATGGACGGTCGACCCGCTGGAGCTTGAAGGCGGCGGCACGCCCGGCATTGCCGGCCTGCTGGACGCCGCGCGCGGCGGCGCGGTCCATCTGGTGAACCACCCCGCATCCGGCCTTGTCGAGGCCCCGGGCCTGGCCGCCTTCATGCCTGCACTGGCTCGGCGCCTGATCGGCGAAGACCTGAAACTGCCCGACGTGCCGACCCTCTGGCCGGCGCAATATGGGGTCGATGCCCTGCTGTCCGAAGACCGGAGCCGCTGGTGGCTGCGTGACAGCGCCAGCACCCGTGGCGCCTCCTGCCGCCTCGACCGGGCGAAGGACAGCATGCTGGCGGCCCTGCGCCGCACCCCGGACCGGTTCGTGGCGGTCGAGGCACTTGCACCCTCGGTCATGCCGTCGATCGGGTCTGCCGGGATCGAACCCGGCGGCATCGTCCTGCGCCTGTTCGCGCTGTTCGATGGCGGCGCCTGGCAGGTCATGCCCGGCGGCATGGCGCGCCTGCTGCCCGATTCCGACCTGCCGCCCGGCGGCCCGATGGATCGCGCGCGCGGCGGGCACAGCATCACCAAGGATGTCTGGGTCACCGTCGAGGACAGCCGGAACCTGGTCGGCATCGCGGCCCCTCCCATGCCGGTCCTGGCCATCCGTCGCGGGCAGGGGGATCTGCCCAGCCGGGCGGCCGACGATTTCTTCTGGCTGGGCCGCTATCTGGAACAACTGGAAGATGCCGGGCGCGTCCTGCGCGTGCTGACGCGCCGGGTCGGCCGGATCGACGGCTCCCCCCGCGAGCGGGCGGAACTGGAAACCGTGCTGCGCCTGGCGGTCCATATCGGCCTGCTGCAGGACGAAAGCATGGCCGGCGCGGGCTTCGCCACCCAGGTGCGGGCCCTGGCCGCCGTCACGCTCGATGCCGGCATGCCCCAGCGCCTGCTGTCCGAAATCGCGCGGGTGTCGGCAGGCTTGCGCGACCGGATGACGGTCGAGACGTTCGAGACCATCGTCCAGGGCACCGACGCGCTGCGCAGCCAGTTGCGCGAGGCACGGGTGACGGGCGATGCCGGGCGCACGCTGGAACGGGTGGGCCGCGTCACCGACGGCCTGCTGCGCTATGGCGCGACCATTTCCGGCCTGACGGCGGAAAACATGGTGCGCAGCGGCGGCCGCCAATTCCTGGAACTGGGCCGCCGGGTCGAACGGGCCGGCGCGATCCTGACCTCGATGGCGCTGATCCTGCGCCAGAAGGATGTCGCCCAGCGTGGCCGGATGGAAGGGGCATTGCGGCTGATGCTGGAACTCAGCGACTGCGCCATCACCTATCGGTCGCGCTATTTCGCGGTGTTCCAGCCGGCTCCGGTGCTGGACCTGCTGCTGCTGGACGGCGGCAATCCGCGCGGCGTGGCCAGCCAGATGGCGATGGTCGCCGACGCGCTGGCCGATCTGGAACCCGGCGACGGGACGGGCCTGGCCGGCGCGGCGGCCCAGGTCATGGAACGCCTGCGCGGGGTGGTGAATGACGTGCTGTCGGCACCGCAGCAGGATGTCGCGGCGGCGGCGCTGCCGGAGCGATTGCTCGCCATCCATGCCGGGCTGCGCGACCTGGGGCAGCAGATCGCACGGCGTTATTTCGTCGTGCTGACCTCTCCGCGCGCGGTCGGCGGCCTGCGCACCGTCGATCGTGGCGAGGCAACGGACGAATCATGATCTATCGCGTGCGCCACCTGACCCGTTACGTCTATGGCAGCCCGGTCGACCTGGCGGCCCATATCGTGCATGTCACGCCGCGCGCCCTGCCGGGGCAGGCGGTGCACTGGACGCGGCTGGAAGTCACGCCGTCCCCGGTGCGGCGGGTGAATGGCGTCGATTATTTCGGCAACCTGATCGCCTGGCTGTATCACGAAGCCCCCCATGACAGCTTCGACGTGCTGGCGGAATCGGAGGTCGAGGTCGCCTTCGCCCCGCCGCCGTCCGAAGACGCCACCCTGTCATGGGAGGATGTGGCCGCCCTCGCGCGCGCGGGCGGCGCGCCGGCATGGCAGGCGGCGGAATTCCTGTTCGACAGCCCGATGTGCGCGGCCAACGCGGCGGCGGGCGATTATGCCGCCCTGTCCTTCACCCCCGGCCGGTCGGTCCTGGCGGCGCTGCTGGACCTGAACATGCGGATCTACACCGATTTCCGCTTTCGCGCCGGCGTCACCACGCTCTCCACCCCGATCGAGCAGGTCCTGGCCCGGCGCGAGGGCGTGTGCCAGGATTTCACGCATCTCATGATCAGCGCCCTGCGCTGGATCGGCGTGCCGGCGCGCTACATGTCCGGCTATATCCGCACCCGCCCGCCGCCGGGGCAGGCGCGGCGGCTGGGGTCGGACCAGTCCCACGCCTGGGTCGGGGCATGGCTGGGCCCGGCCTATGGCTGGATCGGTCTGGACCCCACCAATGGCATCGTGATGCGCGACGAGCATGTCGTCCTGGGCTGGGGGCGCGATTACGCCGATATCAGCCCGGTACACGGGCTGATCCTGGGCGGTGGCAATGACAGGCTGAAGGTGGGCGTCGATCTGGTCCCCGCCGAGGAATGGGAAGATTTGCCCGCCGAACCGGTCGACGAGACGCCCTGACGCCGGGTCAGTGCGCGCCGGACGTCTTCAACCCGGCTTCGAAGCCTTGGCTCTGCCAGATTTCCTTCTGGGTCTTCGGGGAATGCTTGTGCTTGCCTCCCCCACAGGCGGCAACCGAGAGAACGAGGGCCGCCAGGCCAATAAACCGCATCGTCTGGAGCAAAGGGGGCCTCCTGCCCGGTCTCCGCCCGGCGGAGACTGGATAAAAAGAATATCCTGGTCGCCTGCCGGTCTCGGAAATTCATGCATGAATTTCGCATGCGGGACACCAGGCCGCAGGCGTTCATAGCAGACATTCCGGCTCACGCGGAAGAGATGGCGCCGGCCTTTCCTTGCCGGGGAAACGGGCCGATATAACCGGGCGCAACCCTCCACGGACGGCAGGACAGATGCTGGAAACGCTTACCACCGACATGCGGACGCTCCATGCCGTCGCCGACCTGCGGCAGGCGGTGCGCGACTGGAAGCGGGACGGGCTGACGGTCGGGCTGGTGCCGACGATGGGCGCGCTGCATGAGGGGCATCTCAGCCTGGTGCGCGCGGCCCTGCGCGCCACCGATCGGGTGATCGTCTCGATCTTCGTCAACCCGACCCAGTTCGATAATCCGGCGGACCTCGAAACCTATCCGCGCGTCATGGAAGCCGATGCGCGCCTGCTGGCGGAAGCCGGCGCGCATGTGCTCTACGCGCCGACGGTGGCCGGGATATATCCGCCCGGCTTCGCCACCACCGTGTCGGTGCGCGGCGTGTCGGACGGCCTGTGCGGTGCCCATCGTCCCGGCCATTTCGACGGGGTGGCGACCGTGGTGTGCAAACTGTTCCTGCAAAGCCAGGCCGACGCGTCCTTCTTTGGCGAGAAGGATTTCCAGCAGGTGCATGTCGTCCGCCGGATGGCCGCCGATCTGGACATCCCGATCCGGGTGGAAACCTGCCTGACCGTGCGCGAGGCCGACGGGCTGGCGATGTCGTCGCGCAATCGTCGCCTGACCGGTCCCGGCGACCGCGACCACGCCCGCGCCCTGCCACAGGCGCTGGAAGACGCGGCTCGCGCGATCGCCGATGGCCAGTCCATGGACATGGTCATGGCGACAACGCGCGACCGCCTGCTGGCGGCCGGGTTCAGCGATGTGGAGTATCTGGAATTGCGGCGCGAAGCCGATCTGGCGCCGTTGGTGCGTTTCGACGGCCAGCCGGCGAGACTGCTGGCGGCCGCGTGGCTGGCCGGCGTCCGGCTGATCGACAACGTGCCGGTTCTGCCCGCGAAGATGTAGGCTCCGTCAGGCCAGGGCTCTGCCCTGGACCCGGCAGGGCCTGAGGCCCTGCACCCCAATCATTTGATAATGAATGGGTTTCCAAAGGGCGACTGCCCTTTGGTGGGTCAAGGGCAACGCCCTTGTCTCAGGCGTCGAGCGAACGGGCCTCATCGGGCAGCATGATGGGAATGCCGTCGCGGATCGGAAAGGCCAGGCCGGCCTGGCGGCTGATCAGTTCCCCGGCCTCGCGGTCATAGATCAGCGGCCCCTTGGTGACGGGGCAGACCAGGATCGACAGCAGGCGCGGGTCCAGGGGGGGCTGGGCGGTTTCGGTCATCGGCTGGTCTCCTGTACGCATGGCCGGTTGCGGAGGCAGCCCATCCGGCGTCGTGTGGATGGGGCCTCACACCGGTGGGTGAGATGCATCGTCGCCGGGCTCATGTCCAGCCAGTTCCAGCAGGGTCTGCAATGTCCGCGCCCGGTCGTTCAGCGAGGCGGATTCGAGCAGCGCCTGTTTTTCGGCGGCGGGGAAGGGGCAGATCATCGGCAGGGTGATCAGCAGCGTCTCGTCATCCATCTGCTCGATCACGTTCCAGCGCGTGCCGAATCCCCGCAGGCTGCAATAGCGCCGCAGCGCCGTCAGCATGCGGCTGCGATCGAAGAACAGGTCCGCACTGTCCGTCAGGTCGCTGGCGAAGGACGACACATCGATTCGCGCCCGACGATAGCCACGGTGCAGGCCGGTTTCGCGCAACAGGCGGAACCGGGCCAGGCCGGTCAGCGTCACGGCATAGGTTCCGTCGGCCCGTTCGGTCAGCGAGGTCACACGCCCGACGGCGCCGATATCGTACAGGGGCGGGAACTGATCCTCGCCGTTCTCGCCATCCTCGTCGTCCATGGCCTCGTCACGCGGCTGGATCATGCCGATCAGCCGGTTCCCCGCCAGTGCGTCCTCAAGCAACGCGACATAGCGCGGCTCGAAGACATTCAGCGGCAGCTTGCCCCGTGGCAGCAGCAGAACCTCGCGGAGCGGGAACAGGCCCAGTTCGGCCGGCATGTCCGCCAGCGTCATGTCCCGCAGGCGCGGGACAGCACGGGGAACGTCGTCGTCGATCAACGCTGGCAGGCCATGGGGGCGCACGTCACGAAAACAGCAGCGAGGACATGCGCCGCCGCGCCTGCAAAGTCGCGGGGTCGTCATGCCCCCAGGCCTCGAACAGCCGGATCAGCTGCAGCCGCGCGGCATCGTCATTCCAGCCGCGATCCTGCCGCATGATGCTCAGCAATTCGTCGGCGGCTTCCTGCCGCAGGCCCGCCGCGTTCAGTGCTGCCGCCAGCTCATAGCGTGCTTCATGGTCGGCCGGGTCGGCGGCCAGGCGCCGGCGCAGATCCTCGGCGGCCTCGGCGGCCTTGCGGCCTTCGCGCTTCAGGTCCAGGGCCGCACGGGCTCCGGTGATCTCGGCATGCTCGGCGATCTTGGCCGGCACGTCGGCCAGGGCGGCCTCGGCGGCGTCCTCGTCCCCCATGGCGATCAGGGCGCGTGTCAGCCCGCCCCAGGCGGCCGGGTTCTCGGGCTCGATTTCGATGGTCTGGGAATAGAGTCCGGCCGCTTCCTCGGCGCTGCCGGCATCCAGTGCGGCGCGGGCGGCGGCAATCAGGTCCGCGGCCGGCATGCTGCCGCCCCCGGCGGCCTGCAACAGGCCCTCGACGAAACGCTTGATCTCGCTTTCCGGCTGCGCGCCCTGGAACAGGTCGAGAATCTGCCCCTGCCAGAAGGCCGCGACCAGCGGAATGGATTGCAGCGGCAGCCCGACCTGCGCCAACTGCTGGGCCAGGGCCCGGTTGGCATCCACGTCGATCTTGACCAGCTTGACTCGGCCACCGGCCGACCGGACGATCTTTTCCAGAACCGGCGTCAGCTGTTTGCAAGGGCCGCACCAAGTGGCCCAGAAATCGACCAGGACCGGCATGGTACGGCTGGCTTCCAGCACGTCCTGCATGAACGTGTCCTGGTTGCCGTCGACGATCATCCCGGCGTCGTTATGCGCTGCGGCGCTTGCCATCGCAGGGGCCCCCGCTTCGTCAATCAGGCCACCCGCCGGGCGCTGAGCTGCTCGGGACTGACCGATGATGTACTCCATGAAAACCGATCCTGCCTGTTTTTATCGTGCTCTACCGCCGGGTATGGCCCGGCCTCATGCTGACCTTAACATTGTCATCGCCAACCTGTCTCACAAGCGGCAAAGCACCCCCGACATAAAAAACCCGGAAGAGCATTTTCCCCCCTTGTCAGCCGATCTGCTTTCCCTTAAACCCCCGTTCACCGACACGGTGAGCGGGCGTAGCTCAGGGGTAGAGCACAACCTTGCCAAGGTTGGGGTCGTGGGTTCGAATCCCATCGCCCGCTCCAGATTTTCCTCGGAAAATCAGTCGGTTAAAGCGGCCCTTCGGGGCCGTTTTTTGCTTCCCCGCCCCCGGCAGACTGACCGGGGAAGCAGGGGGGAAGCAAACGGCGGCGTAATCGCGGCCGCTTGCGGATACTGGCGGCATGAGTCGTCTCCCATGACAGACGTCCGACGAGCGGAGGTTTTCCGCCGTCATGACGGTGTTCCGAACCTATCCCAATCCGCTGGTTGAAGCGATGCGTTTCACAGGCCAGCTTGCCCGAGACAGGGTCTTTCATTCTGTATTGTCGTACAGTCTATCGCGGTTCCTAGGCCGCCACCTGGTCGCGCCGACAGCGGACCATCACGGTTTGGACGTGCGGAATCCCGTTTCCGATTATTCGGTGTGTGACCGGGAAAGAGGCAAAGGGAAGTGGCGGTTTCGTGACGGATTCAGGGGGGAGAGAGGCTTCTGCCCATCCGTCACGGAGTGTCCCGCCATGGCGAGCGCCATCCAGAAAATCGCCCTCAATGCGTCCCGTGATATCCCTTTCAACAAGCTGGTGCTGTCGCAGTCCAACGTACGGCGTGTGAAGGCCGGCCTGTCGATCGAGGAACTGGCCCGCGATATCGAACGTCGTGGGCTGCTCCAGAGCCTGAACGTCCGGCCCGTCCTGAACGGGGAGGGGACGGAGACAGGTTCCTACGAAGTGCCGGCCGGTGGTCGCCGGTTCCGCGCGCTCGAACTGCTGGTGAAGCAGAAGAAGCTGGCCAAGACGGCCCCGGTGCCGTGTGTCGTGCGCGAGGCCGGCTCGGCCATTCTCGCCGAAGATGACTCCCTGGCCGAGAACGTCCAGCGCGTGGCGCTGCATCCGCTGGACCAGTTTCGTGCCTTTCGCGAAATGCTGGAGAAGGGCATGTCCGAAGAAGAGATCGCCGCGGCGTTCTTCGTCGTGCCGACCGTGGTCAAGCAGCGCCTGCGCCTGATGACCGTCTCAGACAAACTGCTCGATATCTACGAGCAGGACGGCATGAAGCTCGACCAGTTGATGGCCTTTTCTATCAGTGATGATCCTGTGCGGCAGGAGCAGGTCTGGGAGATCGTCTCCCAGAGCCATAACCGCGAGCCCTATCTGATCCGCCGCATGCTGACGGAGAAAACCGTGCGCGCCTCGGATCGCCGCGTGCGTTTCGTCGGGCTGGGGGCTTATCAGGCGGCAGGTGGTCACGTCATGCGTGACCTGTTCGAGGCTGACGATGGCGGCTGGCTGCAGGATCCGACCCTGCTCGACCGGTTGGTCATGGAAAAGCTGGCGGCAGCCGCCGAGGCCATCCGTACTGAAGGCTGGAAATGGGTCGAAACGGTGCTGTCCTTCCCCTGGGGGCATACGCGGGACTATGCGGAGATCGAGGGCACGCCTGTTGCGCTTTCGGAGGAAGAAGCCGGCCGTCTGATCGCGCTGCACAGCGAGCAGGAGGACATTGAGGCGGAATACGCGCAGGCCGATGAGTTCCCGGAGGAAATCGACGCGCGCCTTGGCGAGATCGAGCAGGCCATCGAGGCGCTGGAGGAACGCCCGGTATCCTTCGATCCGGCGGACGTGGCTCGCGCTGGTGCCTTCGTCAGCCTGGATACAGACGGTACGCTGCTGGTCGAACGGGGCTTCGTCCGGCCGGAAGATGTGCCGGCGGAGCCCGAGGACGGCCACGATGCACCCGAGGGTGACGATGACGCTGTCGTCCGTCATGACGGGGGAGACGATGTCGAAGGGGACCTGCGGGAAAGCGGTCCCGACGCCGAGCCCGAGGAAGAAGACGGACTGAAGCCGCTTTCCGATCGCCTGCTGACGGAACTGACGGCCTGGCGCACGCTGGCCCTGCGCGATGCGTTTGCTGCCAATCCGCATATCGCGCTGACCGAACTGCTCCACACGCTGGTGCGTGACGTCTACTGGCAGGTCTCGGGCGCGGACTGCCTGGAAGCCTATGTCCGGGAAATCCCGCTGCAGGTCCATTCCCCCGACATGCCGGGCAGCCTGCCGGCTCACGCGCTGCGCCAGCGCAACGAGGGCTGGAAGCACGATTTGCCGGAAGACGAGGATGCACTCTGGCTGTGGCTCGACCGGCTGGACGACACCAGTCGCCTGGCCCTGCTGGCGCATTGCCTGTCCTTCGGGGTCAATGCGCTGCATGAATCGTCCCATGGTCCGTCTCTGGCGCGTAGCATCAGGGAGCGGCTGGCCCGCGCCGACCGGCTTGCGACCGCGCTTCGGCTCGACCTGGTCGAGGCGGGCTGGCAGGCGACGGTGGAGAACTATCTCGGCCGTGTCACCAAGGCGCGCATCCTTGAAGCCGTACGTGAGGCGCGGGGTGACGAGGCTGCTGACCGCATTGCCCATGTGAAGAAGGCCGACATGGCACAGGCAGCCGAGCAGTTGCTCGACGGCTCCGGCTGGCTGCCCGAAGCATTACGCACGAAAGGACTGTCCGCGCAGATGAAAACTGACGAAGCCCCCGATTACTCAGCAGACGGGCCTGCCGCGGTTGCTGCGGAATAGCATTTCCCTGAATGAAAATGGCGGCTTCCGGTCTCCGGGAGCCGCTTTTTTCATGCTGTCATGCTACTCGGCAGTGCTTCTGCTTCCCCCCTTCATGTCGGACATACAACCTTCCAAGCGGGCAGTCCGCTTTCCCACCAAGCCCCTAAAATATCCGCCGCAGGCCTCCCGGGGCAGGTGTCAGCTAGTCGCACGTGAGAACGATCTTCCCGACCCCGCCGCCGGCTTCCATCATGCGGTGGGCTTCGCCGGCGTACTGTAAAGGGACTGTCGCATAGACCACTGGCCTGAGCGCGCCGCTTGTAAAGAGTGGGAGAGCAATCTCCTTGAATCGCTTTATCATGTCGCGTTTTTCTGCGATGGTGCGTGACTTCATCACCGTTCCCAGGAGGCGCAGGTGATTATGCAGGACGAGGTTCAAGGGGATAACCACGTCGGCATCGTCACTGAGTACACCGACCTGCACGAGCGTCCCGCCTTCACGCAAGCTCCGCAGGCTGGGTGCCAGATAACTGCCGCCAACAAAATCTATGACGGCATCGACGCCTCTACCATCCGTTGCCGCCTTGACGCCGGACTCCCACAGTTCAGTCTGGCGATCCAGAACCACGTCCGCACCCAGCCCCTGAACGTCTGGGGCACGCACGGTGCTTGTGGTTGCAATAACACGTGCTCCGAGTGCAGCCGCCAACTGAACGCAGGCAGAACCAATGCCACCAGCCGCCGCATGGATCAGGACCGTCTGACCAGCCGTTATATTCGCCAGATGGTGCAACACCTCGACCGCTGTCACGAAGGATTCCATGATGGCGCCCCCCTCGATCCATGTCAGGGACGCCGGAATCTTGACCGCCATAGCCTGATCCACTCGTGCGTCGTCTGCGTAAGCGCCACCGCCCACGATAGCCATGACTCGGTCGCCCGTCTCGAACCCTGTGACATCACTGCCTACCGCCTTGACCTCTCCCGCAAGTTCGAGACCCAGCAGATGACTGTCTCCAAAATGCTGACCTGCGTAAAAGCCGTTCCGTTGCAGAATATCCGCCCGGTTGACGCCTGCCGCATGAACACGAACGATCAGATCATTCGGCCTCAAAATCGGAAACGGGGCATCCTCGACACGCAATACATCCGCAGGGCCGAAATCGGCATAGTGAACGGCCCTCATTGTGCGCTCTCCTGACGAGACAGGGCGCGGCGCGCAATGCTCTCGGCAAAGAGCGGTGTTTCCCGACGATTATGGTCGCTGCCAGCCGCCTGACGAGCAGCAGCAGCGGTCTCGAATGCAATCCCGTTTGCGTCGATAAACGCCATGAAGTCGTCGGTCGGTCGGGCTGTCACACGGTTCGTGTAGCGGGTCCGGCCGTTTCCGGTGTCTTCCGCGATCAGCTCCCACAGGACGTTGACCCTGGTACGACCGTTGGCCGTAAAGACGTCCGAGATCGAGTTCATGCGGCAGTAGCTGGGCGTTGCTTCATCCGCGACGTAGTGCTGCACGACCAGACCGCTCCCGACCATTTCAACATTGATCGACATCCGCCGACCGTCGTCAGTGGTCGTGATGCCGGCAGCAATATGGTCCGGTTCACAGCAGCGTAGATACTCGGCTTCCGACAACGTGAACAGCCAATCCGCTATGTCGACCTGAGCGAACGGCACATCGATCTCATGCGAGTAGGCAGATTGCGACAGGATTTGATCCAGAATTTTCATGTCCGATTTCCCTTTTACGCGATGCAGCGTCGTGCCGCGTCTGTGTCCAAGGGATGCCTCGACAGAAGTGTTATGATAACGCATAGATTTGAGAGAGCGCTTTTGCCGAATTAGCAAAGATGAGCCTGTTGGATGAGAGACCCCCGCTTCGCCGAACATCTTGGCGTCTTCGTCGATGTGGTCCGCCAAGGGAGTTTCTCTGCTGCCGCGCGGAGGCGCGGGCAGACACCTTCAGCGATCGTCCGCCAGATCGACGCATTGGAATATTCCGTGGGTGTCCCGCTTCTGATCCGGTCCACCCGAGCGCTTGCGCTGACAGATGCGGGTGAGCGCATGCTTGAACGTGCCCAGCCACTGCTGGATCAACTGGCAGACGTCCATGCAGAAGTCGCTGCGTTCGACGGTGTCGTGACGGGAACGGTGCGGATCGCGTGCTTTCCGACCTTCGGCAAGCGCTATGTCATTCCGGCACTGGAAAGTTTGCTGGTGGAGCATCCCGGTCTACACATCGAACTGGATCTGACAGAGCGTCTCGCTGATCCTGTGCTTGAGCGGCTGGACGCGGTTATCCGGATCGGACACTTGGCCGACAGCACCCTGATCGCGACCAAACTGGCCGACCAGAAGCGGCTTCTTGTTGCCAGCCGGCGTTATCTTGATCGCTATGGCGAACCGGCAACTCCGGACCAACTTCGTCAGCACAGGCTGATCGACAAACTTCATGGCAATGATCTGCTAGGCTGGGCAGATATTCTGGGTCAGCGCCTTGTTGACGGGAGCGACATCAAGCCGGTTTTCCGGTGTGACGATTTCGAGGCGATGAGGTTGGCAGCACGTTCAGGCATGGGAATTGCCCTGCTGCCAGATTGGGTGGTCGGGCCGGACGTCAACACGGAGACCCTCACGCGGATTCGCCTGACCGACGACCCGTGGAACACTCATCTTGACGGTATCTGGTTGCTGCGCGCACTGGCTCAGCCGTCGGCTCGTTTACGAGTTGTCATAGCAGCGCTGCGCACGACCATCGGGATACCCCCGACTTGGGAAAGTCGTGAGGTTCAGGCTAGTGAATAAGGGAGTTTCCAGTCGGTTATCGCCTCTTTGCGGACGTCGGAATGGAGCTTGGCCTTTCCGCGAAGTGGACATGGTGACATAAAAGACGAAAATTGGCGTCCGCGAATCCCGTGGCGGTTCACGCTGCGCTCGCGAACGGCCACACCATCGACTGAAGGCCGAATCAAATGACGCGCGTCCGACCGAGCGATAATCAACGCGACCGGCTAAAGGAGACCAATGCCTTTCGCTGCTGCGTCTGCAAGCGGCGAAGCGTTGGGTTTCATCTGCATCACATTGACGGCGACAACGCCAACACGGTCGATGCCAATCTCGCCGTGCTGTGCGTCGAAGACCATGACCGGCACCATCGGTCTGGCGAATATGCGCCGCGACATACTGAGTTGAAGGCCGAGGAGATCCTCCAGTTCAAGACGGACTGGGAAAGTTTCGTCGCCGAGGCCCAACGCCCGGAACCGAAAGTGCTGGCAACGCTTTCCAGTTACGGCACCCAAGAGCTGATCCATTCGCTGCAACTTGTCCTTCAGTGGCCGGATGAGCGCATCGCAATGAAGCAATCCTATCATCTGCTTGACGGCGATCTCGACCGGCTGACGGATGAAGTGGTTGCGGACCTTATTTCGATCGGTCCGAACGTCAAAATGGCGATGATCGACGCGCCGTTGCCGGTTGAGCATTGCCCATGCTGTGGCACCGGCTATAGCCGGACCTTGAAACCGGCTGTGGTCGCCCGTTTAACCGATCCGGATTGGGCGACCAAATCCTCGGCAAGCATTTATATCAATCCGGCCGAGCCAAGGGTCACGATCCTCTTTTCGCTTCGCGACCAGTCGTTGCTTACTGGTAGCCTGCATCTCTGTCAGGGGCAGTTCCTGCATTACCATTGCGAAGGGATCGACGATCGGGTGCCAGTCACGGATCGGCCAAGCGTCCGAACACAGGTCACGAAAATCGTCAAGAACGTGCTGCGCGAGTGGCAGCCGGCATGGGTCTTCATTGGCACCGGCGACCCCGATTTGCCGACCTTGCTTCCCGATCTCAACCTACCGGAACTGTGGGAACAGGCGCGGCGAGGTCTAAAGCCGCGCAAGTCGAAGTCCCAGTCAAGGTGCTAAGCGATGGAGTACGGCTTGGGCGATTTGGTGCTGCAACGCGCTTCTGGAAGGCGAGAGTCCGAAGTGGGTCAAGACCCACCGATGCCACGTTCGTCGGCAACGTCAGCTAACCCCAATCCCAGATCCGGCAGCTGCCAGTCCATTCCCGGCCCAAGGCCGTCAGGCGGCGATGTCCGCTCCCGGCCGACTGAGCCCTCAATACCGGACATGCCGCTTACCCTCCAAGCTTGCTGTCAGCTTTTTCCGTATAATTTACGCCTTCATCTGGGTCGTTTGAAGCGCCTTGCGGCTAGCCAGAAAGCAGACTTTGTCCGAAACCATTTTTCCAGCGATCATCGTAATTCTTAAGTCTAGCGTTACCCTTCGGGCTTCCTAGTATACTGAAGCAAAGATATGTCACCAGCGATATGCTTTACCGTTGCATATACAATCGCCCCATCTGCGTCTTCAAGTTCTAATGATACATTGATTTTGAATGTGACAGGCTGCGTCTGGCCACCATTGATGGAAATATTGGTAGCGTAAAGATAAGTTCTATTTGATGTGTCAAGAATGGGGTTCAGACTTCCCTTGAGTCCTGGAATAGAGCCGGTTCTACGCATCGTAACAGAACCAAGGTTGTCCATTCGGGGCAACGTAATTTCCATAGTTCCATCTGGGTCCACCTTGTCATATATCGCTGCGGGAAAAGTAGGATGCGACACCAGCAGTTTTGTGGATCTCCGGGTCTTTAAATCAAATGTTGCCTCGCCATCATCATTGGTTTTGATATTATTGTAGGTTCCATTGTCGGCCTGCAAAGTAATCTCACAATTTTTTATAGGTGTACCTTCATCATCTGTGACGATCACAGAAAACTTTCTGGCTACGCCGACGTCGTGACGCGCCAGAATGCTAAAATCGCGACGAACCAACTCTGTCGGAATCGATCCGCCCGAGCTAATAAGCTTTTTCGTAATAAGAGAGACTAAGTCTTCGGGAGAACGATTTTTTAGCGAGACATAGCCTACCGTGGGCAATATCCCCGGTATTTCAGTATCATCAAAACGTGCTGGCAATATATACTCTTGAGCAGATTGGAACGCACGAGCCTGAGCCGACTTTCGCTCCTGATTAGTCCAAAGCTTACGAGCATAGGCTTTAGAGATAAACATCACAGTAAATTGGGCTTGTTTGTGATAAACATCAGAGAGATGACTGTAGAGGTCTTTTCCCCATAAATCGGCTTCCTCGAAGAGATCATAAAATACTTTTACGCCACGTTCATTAAGAAGGTTAGCGACACGATCAACGTAATCTCGCTCTTCTCCCGCGAACGATAACGCGATGTCATACTTTCGTTGTTCATTCATGGTTCACCATAGAGATAGAATGATCCTGCGGCTGCGACTGAGGTTGACTTTTTTGAAACGATCAATTCCCCGGTCAATCACCCGTGTTTTTTTAGAAAAAGAGCTTACGCGGATGTCTCCTGGATGAGAATAGCCCCCAATACCGGACATGCTGCTTACCCCACATAGCTGTCGTTCCGGGAGGCTGAGCGGTCCCCCTTGGAGATTGGTCAGGCGCCATTTTCCATACCGGCTTGCCCGGAAAGGAGTGAGAGGTCGGCTCCGCCTCTGATGCCGAATATCCGGCATTTAGAGGAGAGTTTTCCATGAGTGAGGTTCTTGCTTCCGGTCGCGGCGGCTTCCGGATCGATCCGTCGCGCGGCGAACGCAGCGCCCGCGTATCGTCCGAATGGTTTTCGCGTCCCGAGGACGAGCGGTATCTGTCCCTGTCCGACCTGCATGCTGCCATGCTGGCGCGGGCGGATCGGGCCACGGCCCGCACGGTGGAGAGCCGCGCCATCCGTGTCGAGGCGTCCCGCGACAATGCCGAGCGCCTGACGCTCACCGTGCCGGGACAGAATGAGCCGATCGCGCCCACGCACTGGTCGTTTGGCCAGATGTGCAGCCTGGTCGGGGCACCATCGTCGTACCTGCGCAACCTTCCGGCTCCGCTGGCGGCGATCAACCTGCAGCACGGGCTGCTGTCGCACCGGGTCGAGCTGATTAAAACGCTGGAGACCGAAGATGGACGGGTGGAACTGCGCGCCGTGACCGGTCCGGATTACGGCCGCATCTGGGACCACGAACTGGTCGGTGCGGTGCGCAAGATCGCCGGCGACGGTACGGGCGATACCAACTGGAAGGTGCCCGGTGTCATCGACTGGGCGACCATGACCCATAATCCGTACGTGGACATCACGAAGGAAACCACGACGCTGTACGCGTCAGATCGCGATGTGTTCCTGTTCCTTGTGGACGATACACACCCGATCGAGGCCGGACGCCTGCCCAATGGCGATCCCGATCTCTATTTCCGGGGTTTCTACGCCTGGAACTCGGAAGTCGGCAGCAAGAGCCTCGGCATTGCGTCATTCTATCTGCGCGGAGTGTGTCAAAACAGGATGTTGTGGGGCGTGGAAAATTTCCAACAGATCACGATCCGGCATAGCAAGTTTGCCGCCTCGCGTTTCGTGCATCAGGCGACACCGGCCCTGCGGAATTTCGCCACGGCCAGCCCAGCGTCATTCGTCTCCGGCATTCAGGCCTCGCGCAAGACGCTGGTTGCCAGAACCGATGACGATCGGGAAAGTTTCCTGCGCCGTCGCGGGTTCTCGAAGCCGGAAACCGCGAAGATCATCGGAACGGTGCTGCACGAGGAGGGGCGCAAGCCCGAGAGCGTGTTCGATTTCGTGCAGGGGATCACGGCAATGGCCCGCACCAGGGCCAATCAGGACACGCGGCTGGATCTGGAGGAGAAGGCCCGCAGGCTGATGGAGCGTGTGTCCTGAAAGCCGCTTCTCCGTCATTCCGTAAAGACGTTTTTACGAGCCCGGCCATCGTGCCGGGCTTTTTCGTTTCGGGAGTCATTCCGATGGCCGATTTCTTCACGCATTTTTCCTGCGTGCTCGATGTGGGCACGGTGGAAAACGCGGCCAAGGCGCTCGACCTCTACAATGAATTCATGGACGAGCTGGCGGCGGAAGATCCGCCCTCTGACGGCTTTATTCTGTCGATCGTGCCTGAATATGGCGGCATGAAACTCTGGATGCACGATGAGACGACCGGCGATCCGCAGCAGGTGGTGGAATTCGTGCTACGCTGTGCGCGAACATTCCGGTTGCGGGGCCGATGGGGGTTCCAGTGGGCCAATACGGCCTCACGTCCCCGGATTGGCGCCTTCAGCGGTGGTGCGCATCTGCTTGACCTTGGCAGGCGCAAGACGATTTCCTGGATGACCACCGATCGCTGGCTGGCGATCGCCCTCGACGGAGGCGATCCCGACACAGGAGGGCAGGGCGATGACCTTGCATGATGCAGGCGATCTCGCGCGTCGTCTGGCGGAGAACGCGGAGGCGGTGTGCCGGCGGTATCTGTCCGCCGGTCGCCGTCACGGCGATTACTGGCTGGTCGGTGATGTGCGCAACACGCCGGGGCGGTCGCTGTTTGTCCGGCTGCACGACACCGCCAATGGCAGGGCGGGAAAATGGACGGACGCACAGTCGGGCGAGCATGGCGACCTGCTCGACGTGATCCGCGAAAGCCTCGGCCTGGTGGATTTCCGTGACGTGGCGGACGAGGCGCGCGCATTCCTCAGCCTGCCGCATCCCGATCCGGCACCTTCTTCAAGGGATCGTCCCGCGCAGGAACGCGGAGTCGCCAGTTCCTCGGAAGCCGCACGCCGGCTCTGGGCCATGTCCGGGCCGATCGCGGGCACGTCCGTAGAAGCGTATCTCCGTAGACGCGACATGACGCTTTTGCACGGAACCGGAGTCCTGCGCTTCCATCCGCGCTGCTTTTACCGCCCGGACGAGCACAGTCCGACCGAGACCTGGCCGGCCATGATCGCCGCCGTCACCGACCTCGACGGCACTCTGACTGGGGTGCATCGCACCTGGCTGGCGGCGGAGGGGCGCGGCAAGGCGCCGGTCGATCATCCGCGTCGTGCCCTGGGGGGCCTGCTGGGCCACGCCGTACGCTTCGGAGTGGCGTCCGATGTGCTCGCTGCTGGGGAAGGCATCGAGACGGTGCTGTCGCTGCGGCAGGTTCTGCCCGATCTGCCGCTGGCCGCCTGCCTGTCCTCGGCGCATCTCGCTGCCTTGATCTTTCCGCCACTGCTGCGCCGTCTCTACGTCCTGCGCGATGACGATCCGGCCGGGGATCAGGCGCTGGCGACGCTGCACGCCCGCGCGGATGACGCCGGGATCGAGCTGATCGGCCTGTCGCCGCGGCTTGGCGATTTCAACGATGATCTCCGTACCCTCGGACGCGGTGCGTTGCGGGCGATCCTGCATCCGCAACTCGCGCCAGCGGACGTGGCACGCTTTCTGGAGACCGCCGGCACCTGAGTGGGCCGGAAAGAGGGCGGGCGGTTCCCTTCTTCTGTCGGCGGTCCTGTCGTGCCTCCCGTCCGGCAGGTCTGCGCCCCGGCCTTTCAAGTGGGGAGCGGGCGTCAGCCGGGCCGGGCCTTCAATGGCGGGACCGGCTATTTTCCGCCGCGCGCCGAGCGCGCTTTGCACCGCGAAGCAAAATAGCCGGCCCCCTGCCATCCTTCGCTGCGCTGCGGCCGCGCGCGGGCGCGCGGTTCCGGCCCGTCCCTGGTCTGCCGCTATCCGCCCCCGGAAAGGCCGCGAAGGGCGCGGCCGGAGACCTGGGAGGACCGCATCATGACCCGCACAGCCGACGATTTCGAACCGCCACACGCCGCTTCATCCACCGCCCACGTGCTGGCCGAACTTCAGATGTATGGCTACCGTCCCTTCGAGGACGAGCTGGACCCGAGGCCGCTGCCCGAAACGCAGCGTATCGGGGGTGCTGTGGCCGACATCTTCGACGCCATCGCCGCGACGCTGACCGACACACGGCTGGAACCCGACCTCGAAGCGTTGCTCTGGTCCGCCGTGAACATCTTCCATCGCATGGTCGGCCAGGTCGAACGCGAGCTTGACCGCAACGAGCAGGCGCAGAAGCGCAGCCAGCAGGAGCAGGATGGTAGCGAGATCCGGTCGGTGGAACTGGAGCGGCTGATCGCCGAAGGGCTGACCCTGATCGAGCGCCGTAACGCCTACGAGATCTTCCGCGACGAGGCGCAGGAGCAGTTCGAGCGCCTGACCCTGAGCGCGTGGCGGCCGAAGACCGGCTCGCTGGTATCGCGGCGGACCATGACGGCCTCCATGATCGACAGCCGCGACTTCCTCAATGCGCGCCGTAAAGCCGAGGGCGAACTGCTGGTCCCGCCCGGTCCCAAGGTGGTCGTGACCGGCGGCCTCGATTTCGACGACCATATCCTGATCTGGGACCGGCTGGACAAGGTCCGGGCCAAGCATCCCGACATGGTGCTGCTGCACGGCGGTTCGCCCAGAGGTGCGGAGTTCGTCGCGTCTCGCTGGGCCGATCACCGCGAGATCGTGCAGATCGCCTTCAAGCCGGACTGGACGAAGCATGCCAAGGCAGCGCCCTTCCGCCGTAACGATGCGCTGCTCGACACCATGCCGATTGGTGTCATCGTCTTTCCCGGCACCGGTATTCAGGAGAACCTGGCCGACAAGGCGAAGCACCTCGGTATCCCTGTCCTGCGGTTCGGCGGCGGCGCGTGAGCGCCGTCTTTAGTCCGGATTGCCCGTGACCGCGATCCGAGCGGAACGGGCATAAAAGGCCAGTTCGGTATCGCCGGGCACCAGAAGATCGAGCAGGCCCTTCATGTCCTGCATGTCCGAATAGGACTGAAACGGCCCTGGTTGCCGCTCGATCGCCAGCACCGCGATGGCGAGCGCCTTTTTGACCAGATGCAGTTCGCGCCCCGTGATTTCCGCCATGACGTCTTCTCCCTGAGAGACGATAACGATGCACGTCCGCGTGCCGGACGCCAATACGATTCTCGTTCCGTCGACACATCGTTTTCGCTATGATGCGGGTTGCGCCGTGGTGGTGGTGGCAGGCGCGACCGTCAGATCATGTCATCTCTACGGGAGCCGCCACCATGGTGATCTTCGCACCGTTCCTGATCGTCGTCGGCATCGGATTTTTCTGCTGGCTCATGTTCACGCTCGCGGTCTTCGCCTTGCCGTTTGCGGGCGGGCTGTATGCCGGGCTCTGGGCATTTCATACCGGTGCCGGAGTGATCGGCGCCCTTATCGTCGGCGTCATGGCAGGCATAGCGACTTTCATGGTCGGCCAGATCGCACTCGCCTGCGCACCGTGGATCTGGCTGAGAGGGCTGATCGTCCTGCTCTATACGGTGCCCGCCGTCATTGCCGGTTATAGCGCCACCCACGGCCTCGCCCAGATGATGATGCCGTCCGCAATCTGGCAGCTCTTCTTTTCGGTGATCGGCGCCATCGCGGTCGGCATCACCGCGTTCGTCCGCTTTACCGGCATGGCCCCGCCCGAACCGGCTGGCGGGAGCATCGCGCGGGTCTGACCGCCTATGCGGTAGTCGGCGGGCAGGCATGGATCAGGCACCTGCCTGTCTTTCCACGTCATCGAGAGGCGGGGAGCGATGGGCAGCGAAGCGCGGATGCGACGCGCTGTTCCTGATACGGTCTGCCTGTTGAGGCATCCGGACTGGCGCTCTGATTGTCCCGCAGGCCGATCGCAACGGGGAAAGCCGGGCTTGTCCGGCGAGGCGCTTTCCCGGAACGGGCCGTGTGCAGGGGTGGAAAGCAGGCATGACGAAGCCGTCCCCTTCGTAGCCGACACTTGCGTGGCGTGCGGGTCGCCATAGTTCTCCGTGACGTGTGCTCTGTCGGGCCGCGCACGCATGCTGCCTCTCAAGATGGCTGATCTAGCCGGAGGCCGGCTGCGCCTCGATCGGCCATGGCGCAACAGCGGTCCATAATTTTCTTCCCCTGCCGGCTGCGCCGTCATTCCTCGCGAGACAAGAAAATTCCGTCCCGCCGTCCTCCGCTGCGCTTCGGTCCCTGCGGGATGCGCCGCCGCTCGCCTCCGTCTGTCCGATCGCCATCGAGGCCGCAATGGTGCGGGCTCGATAACAGAGATCACGGAGCAGTATCATGGCCACCATCGGCACCTTCAAGAAAGTCGGCAACGGGTATAACGGCGAGATCGTCACCCTCTCGCTCCAGACCCCGAACGTCCGCATCGCCCCCGAGACCACGCGCGCGAACGAGAATGCCCCCAGCCACCGCGTCTTCGTCGGCAGGGTGGAGATCGGAGCGGCCTGGTCCCGGCGCTCCAACGAAGGGCGCGACTATCTGAGCCTCAAGCTCGACGACCCGAGCTTCAACGCCCCGATCTTCGCCAATCTCTTCGATGACGAGGACGGCGAGGGCTACAGCCTGATCTGGTCCCGCCCCAACGGTCGCCGCAACGGCGACTGAGGTGCCAGCGATCCCCCGCCCGGCCGGTCCGGGCGGGGCCTTCGTGGCCGGGCCGGAAGCGGCGTGGGCACTGCCGCGGGCTTATCGGCTTCGATCCGATCGGTCTGTCTTCGGGCGTGGCAGGGGGAACAGGGCTTTCCTCAGCCTTCCCATTGTCCCATGCCCGGCCAAGCCGCGTCACGGACGGCGGTCCCCCCAATTTTGCCCGTGCCGGCCTGACGGCCGTCCCGAACAAAATCGGCTCCCCCGCCCGCCGGCAAGCCGGTCGCCCGCAGGGCGATCCATGACCCGACCTGTCCGGGCATGACGCCAGGTCCTGTCTTCGACAAACAGAAGGAGCAGGACAATGACCAATTTGCACGACACCATCCAGCAGCTGCGCGCCGAACTCACCAGCTACGCCATCAGCCGCCGCGAGCGGGCACAGATCGAGCGCGAACTGAAGCGGGCGATCATGGCACTGGACCGCAAGGATGCCATGGACAGGGAGGCTCCCGCGTAAGGCGGGGGCTTTTTTGCATCCTCCACCGCGCTTGCTGTCGGTCGCCTGCAGAAAATCGCGACGCCGAATCGATCGCGGGTTTCTTTTGAAAGAATTGGCTTGAACTGCCTCTAAGCGACTAATATAGTCGTATTTCTGGTGTGTGCCCGTCTCTTGTCGGATGTGATCGTGGATGATCACTGGCCGACAGGTACGGGCGGCGCGGGCACTCCTGAACTGGACGCAGGAACGGCTCGCCGAAGAAGCCCTTGTAGCATTGACCGCGCTGAAGCGTCTCGAATCCGAGCGCGGTCTCGGTGTCCATGAGGGCACGACCGACCAGGTCCGTCGCGCGCTGGAGGCGGCGGGCATCCTGTTCATCGAGTCCGGACAAGGGCGCGGCGTCATGTTTCTTCACGAGACTTCCGACACCGAAACGCGGCAGGCTAGGGTGCGTCGCGTTCGTTCTCCGACCTGATCGGCCCCACCATGCAGAAGCCCCCGCTCGACCCGCCCGTCGCCGACAGCGCCCCGGAGGCATCGTGTCTCACCGGCTATGACGAACAGCATCTGATTACCTATCTGCGTCTGCTGGACGCCGAGGCCGACGGCGCCGACTGGCGCGAGGTCGCCCGGATCGTCCTGCACCGCGACCCGGCGGCCGATCCCGAGGGCGTCCATCGCTGCTGGCACAGCCATCTGGCGCGGGCGCACTGGATGACTGAGCATGGCTACCAGCATCTCCTGCGCGGCGGCGCACCCCACTGACATCCTCAATTGTTGCGTGATCCGCAAGACCTGTTGCAGGACCGGGGCGTAGCGGGCAGCGGGATGGTCTGGCATACTCTCGCGAGCAAGTGCTTGCCCTGTTTCCACCCGTTACGCATCGGAGACGACGCCATGAGCCGCGCCACCTGGCGGTCGGCGGGCGCGTACGAGGGCCTGCGGTCGCTCGACGCCCCTGCCTTTGCCTTGCAGTTTGTCAGTCGCAATCGGGACTTTATCCGCGAGCGTGCCACCCTTCAGCGCGCCGCGCGCCGGGCCACGCTGTCCGCATCGGACGCCGAAGCCTTCGCCCGGCGCTGGGGGTTGCGATTTCGAGAGTGTCCGCACGGCCCTCGATCCGCGTACCGCCCGCTGGACTGTTGCGGTATCGCCGGCCGTGATTGCGGTTGTCCCCCTGCCAACAGCACTGGCTGACGCGGTGTATCGGCCGCTCTCGCTCGCTCGGGCAGGGCCGCCGCCCGATATGGCGGGAGAAGTGCTGGTCGAGCAGGGGGAGACGATCCTGCGGCTGTACGTCCTGCCGCCTGACGGGGCTCAGGTCGGCGTGCTCCTGCCGCTCGACGCGCTGTTCGAGGCCCGTGTCCAGGCCGCCCTGCGGCTCTGGCGCGTGCTGATGGATCGGCGGCCCGGTCGTGATCCGGCCTGCCTATCATCCGATCGCATCAGCAGGCTGATCCTGGCGCTCCGTACGCTCGACGGTCTGGACGATGGGGTTTCGCAGCGCGAGATCGCCGGTGTCCTGTTCGGCCAGAAGGTCTCCGCGCGGGATTGGCTCTCGCACGATCTGCACTTCCGCATGAAGCGGCTGGTGCATTTCGCGCGGGAGCTGACCGAAGGGGGATACCGGCGTCTGCTGCTGCACCCATTCCGGGAACGATGAGCGAAGGAGAAGGTCTTGCATGGCCGGGTAAACGGACGGGCGGCTCTTGGCCTGTAGATGGCAATAGCTTCCGTCCTTCTCGCGCGAGAGGGCTGAACGGGAAAAAATCGATGCTGATCAGCCTGTCGTATCCCGTCGGTCGAAGTGGACCTGCGCTGCGGCGATCCTGTCATGATTGCTTGCTGCCCAGCGTCCGAGCGCGGTGACCGGCTCGCGCAGGGACATGCCCAGTTCGGTAAGTTCATAGTCAACACGAGGCGGAATTGATGGCGTGATGGTGCGAGAGATGAGGCCGTCGCGTTCCAGCCCACGGAGCGTCAACGTCAGCATGCGCTGCGAGATGCTGCCGATAGCTCGGCGAAGCTCGCTGAACCGGCGTGACCCCTCGCCGAGTTGCATGATCACAAGCACCGACCATTTGTCGCCAATGCGGGCAAGGACGTTGCCGACCGTGCGGCACCTGTCCGGCGCGAGCGCTTCGTGGCCGGGGGGTGGAAATGCGGGAACAGAAAAGCGCCCTGGTTTCATGAATGTGCCTCCTTGTGGGCCCTGGCCGATTACTTAATGTGCGCAGATATCGAATGATTACCAGCCAAGGAAGGCCGATCCCGTGAAACTCCTGCACATCGATACCAGCATCCTCGGCGATGCCAGTGCCAGCCGTACCCTCTCTCGCGCGGTCGTCGACCAGGTCACCGGCCGGACACCAGGCATCGACGTGACCTATCGCGATCTTGCCGCCTACCCCATTTCACATCTCTCCGGCGCCGCTCTCGCGGGCGGAAATGCCGATGGAAAGCATGACCAGGCGCTACAGGAGGATCTCGCGTTGGGTGGCCGGGCGCTTGAGGAGTTCCTGTCCGCCGACATGGTCGTGATCGGCGTCGGCTTCTATAATTTCGGCATTCCCAGCCAGCTCAAGGCTTGGATCGACCGCATCGCGGTCGCGGGAAAGACGTTCCGCTACACAGACAAGGGGCCTGAAGGGCTGGCGGCGGATAAGCGGATCATCCTCACAATTGCGCGGGGCGGTTTTTACGGGCCCGATTCCGGCCGTCAGTCCTACGAGCATGCCGAGAGCTACCTGCGGGCACTCTTCAGTTTTCTGGGTGTCACACAACTGGACGTTATCGCGGCAGAGGGTATGAAGGTCAGCGCCGAGCAGCGCGAACGCGCACTCTCAGCCGCGTATGACCAGATCGCCGCGCTCGCGGCCTGAGCCTCTCTTGCCGTCATCTCCTTATTTCCTCAGACGACGGCGGGCATGTCCTGCATTCCAGTTGGACATGCCTTACTTTTAATAGATGACCCGGAACGAATTCTACCAGGTAATCAGCGGCGCTTTGCGCAGCCAGGTATCCGCCGTGAGTTGCTGCACGACGAAATCGGCGACATCGGCGCGCGCGATCGTCCCACCATGAACGCCCGATAGATCGGTCAATGCCCGGATGCGGCCGCGCGCCGGCTTGTCGTTGAGCACCGCCGGCCGGACGATCGTCCAGTCGAGCGCGTTGGCCCAGATTGTCTCTTCCTGGCGATCCTTATCTTCGTAGAGCCGCGCATAGAGCGGTGAGGCCTTGGGATGAGCAGCATCCTGACCCTGAAGATACATTTCGGCGAGAGCCAGGAGAACGCCGCGTGTGAAGATCGGATCCCGCTCCAAATTATGATCTACAGACTTCCACTGACGTCTGTAAGTCGTTGAAAAAAGGAGCTTCGGCTCCTTTTTTCATTCCAGCGAGTGCCACGGAAATCCACCCACAGCTACCGTTTTTGAGTGACCAAATAAGGCACAAGAATACGGGTGGGTCGGCTACCGGATAGTTGCTGGGGCTGAGCGGGAACCATGACGAGCATAGGGCCTAAGTCATTACTTAGGAGTCTCGAAATGGCGCTCTCTGATCTGACCGTCCGGCAGGCGAAGACCACCGGAAAACGCTACACCCTCTCCGACAACGACTGCCTGGGCCTGATGGTCTCAGCCGCAGGCGGCAAGTCATGGATATTCCGCTACTACTGGCTGGGCAAGCAGAAGCGCATGTCCTTGGGCGGCTATCCCGCCCTCAGCCTGCGCGAGGCTCGTGCCGAGCGAGACAAGGCCCAGGCCCTGCTCGCAAGGGGGATCGATCCCCAGGTCGAACGCGACCAGAAACGTCACGCAGCCAAGCTGGCGGGCGAATACACCTTCAAGACCGTCTTCGACGCCTGGGTCGAACATCGCCGCAAGGAACTCAAGGAAGGCCGTCAGAGCACGCTTTCCCAGATCCTGCGCATCTTCAACAAGGACGTGCTGCCCACTCTGGGGAAGATGTCGATCTACGACATTCGCCGCCCTCAGCTCCTGGGCGTCTTGGCGGCGATCGAGAAGCGCAAGGCGTTCACTACTGCAGAAAAGGTCCGCACCTGGTTCAACCAGATGTTCCGTTATGCCCTGGTCATCGCCGAGGGGCTGGAAGTCAACCCGGCCGCAGACCTGGACGTCGTGGCCGAACCCAAGCCTCCGGTGGCCCACAACCCCTACCTGCGCCTACCCAAACTGCCCGAGTTTCTTCAGAAGCTCCGGCTCTACAACCCCCGTGGCTGGCAGACCCAGCTTGGCGTCCGGCTACTATTCCTGACCGGGGTGCGCACCGGCGAATTGCGGTTGGCAGAACCTGAACAGTTCGACCTCGACAGGGGTTTGTGGATCATCCCGCCGCAGATCGTCAAGCAGCTCCAGGACGAAATGCGCAAGGCCGGGAAGCGGCCGCAGGACGTGCCCCCCTATATCGTGCCGCTATCCCTGCAGGCCATCGAGATCGTCCGCTACCTCTTGAGCGCAATGCGGCCGGCGCAAAAATACCTGCTGTCGCACCGTAGCGAACTCAAGAAGCGTATCAGCGAGAACACCCTCAACAAAGCTCTGCAGCTCATGGGCTATGAGGGACGGCTGACCGGCCACGGCATCCGCGGCACCATTTCGACGGCACTCAACGAGATCGGCTACCCCAAGATTTGGGTGGATGCGCAGCTTTCGCACTCGGACCCGAATACGGTGAGTTCGGCCTACAACCACGCCAAGTACGTGGAGCCGCGTCGTCGGATGATGCAGGACTGGGCTGACCGCCTCGACCTGCTCGAACAGGGCGAAGTGGAGGCCGCGAGCACGCACCTGACCATCCGTATCGACGGGGTGCCGGCGATGGCGGAATTGGAGGGAGTTGTAGATGCGTCCCCCATGATGGCCGAGCCTGCGTTCCCTGGCGTCCCGCCGGTGGTGGCCACGCCCATTGTCGTGACCCCGGACAACGGCGGGATCACCTTCCAGCGTCTGTCGCAGGTGCCGCCACCTCCTACCCATGCCCCTGAGCCGGAAGTCTCCGCAATCCAACGGGAGCGCGAGGAAATGCTGGCCATGTACGAGTCACCGAACAACCTGCCGGTCCCGCTGTTCGGCAAGCTGGCCGGAAAATCCAAGGACCAGATCAACCGCGAGCTGAAAGCCGGCAAGTTACTGTCCATCAGCCTGGGCAATCGGGGACAGCGGGTTCCCGACTGGCAACTGGTGCCGCTCAAGCACCGGCTGGCTCAGGTGCTCATGAACCAGTGCCCACACGCGGATTCGTGGGACCTGTACCGCATGCTGACCCAGCCGCACCCGGACCTGGGTGATCGCGCGGCCATTGATGCGGTCACGCCGACCAACGTGCCCGCGATCACCCGGGTCCTCATGGGCGACTACCAGCACCATGCGGATGTGTCCGAGGTCGTTGCACCGCGCCAGGTCCCTGACGATGTGCGGCAAAGCGTTCGCCGACTGGTGGATAGCGCAGTAGTTCTAGACGGAGCATAGGCTCCCAAACCTTGCAGGGGCCTTGCGGCCCCTGCACTACGCTTGGACCGCCTCCACGAGTTCGCTCAGCGTGCGCGGTGCGGGAGCGAAGAACACGGCGCCGGTGTGCGCTGTCGAGAAATCGAGCAGGCGGTCGTGCATGCCTGGCGGATCGCCGAGGAACATGCGCTCCAGCATCTTCTGCGTCACCCACAGATGCCTGGAGTAGCCGATGAAGTAGGTGCCATATTCGCCCTGGCCGGGGCGGCCGAAGGGCATGTTGTCGCGCAGGATGTCGTGCTCGGTGCCGTCGTCGTCCACGATCGTGGCGAGGGTCTTGTGCGATTTCTGACCGCTCGTCGCGTCGGGCAATTCGACATTGCTGACGATTTCCCGGCCGATGATCCGCTCTTGCTCGTCCTTGGCGAGCCGAGCCCACGGCTGCATTTGGTGCAGATACTTCTGCACCACCAAGTAGCTGCCGCCGGCGAATGCTTGATCTTCACTGCCGACCAGCGTCGAGGCGCCGATGTCGTGCCCGGTCGGGTTAGCCGTGCCATCGACAAAGCCAAGCAGGTCGCGGGAGTCGAAGTAGCGAAAACCGATCACCTCGTCGGCCACCGTTACGCTGCTGCCCAGTTGGTCCAGCAGCAGGCGCTCGAATTCAAAACAGAGGTCCTCGCGTTCGGCACGGATGTGAAAGAACAGGTCGCCGGGCGTGGCCGGCGCGGTGTGCTTGGCACCCTCGATGGGCGCGAAAGGCCGCAGTTCCTTCGGGCGCTTCCCGGTCTGGAAACGGTCCCATAGCGCCGATCCCAGCGCAGTGATGCACGATAGCCGGCCGTTGAGATCGCGGAAGCCCACCGTTTTGATCAGGTCGTCCAGCCCGTCCAAGACGCCGGCGACTGCCTGAAGGGCCTCGTGGTCCTCGGCGACCGTCAACGTGAGAAACACCGCCGCGCGCGACAGCGGCGCATCGATGCTTTGCGAGTCAATTGGTACTCGATCCCAACCACTTCCAACCATTCGTGCCTCCCAAGACCATGTTAATTCATCATATTGCCAGAGATGGAATCGCTATCACTGGCGCGCTAACAGGCGCGTGCCGCTGTAATTACCCGCGCGCAGCCTCGGCGAGAGCGGGCTATGGGTTATTCGAGCAAGCCACCCTGTCCCTGGCAACCAGCATTGCCCTGTGCTCGAACCGCTCAGAAACAGCATTGGCTTGTCCGTGGGGCCGCTGCAGGTATGTCACGATCTCGTAGGGGCCGTCTGAAAGCGGTCGCATAGTGATCCCCCACGCATGGGCACGCTCAATGCGCGATTGCGCGGAGAGCCCCACTCCGTAGCCAGCGGCCACCCAGAGCGCCATCATCTCGAACGAAGTCACATGCTGAATGCTCTGCTGGCTCAACGGAAGAAACGACAGTCGCTGATCCAGCAGTAGGCAAGCCTCCGCCGGCCAGCGAAACACCGGATAGTCCAGAAGCTCGGCAAGCGTGATCTTCGCCTGGGCAACTAAGGGGGACCCCAGCGGCACTGCAATAGCCACGTTCTCCACCCAGAGCGGTTGGCTTTTCACGGCCGGAGCACCAGCGTTCCGAAGCGACATGCCGGCGTCGTAGCGGCCTTCCTCAAGGCCCGTCAACAGATCATCGGCTGAGGTCTCAAAGAACGTGATGGTGACTTCTGGTTCCTCCGCGCGCTGTAGGGCAAGAAGCTTAGTGAGGCAAGAGGATGGCACTCCGGGCGCGATAGCAAGCCTGAAATGGGAAAACTGGCTGGTGGCGTCATGCATGAGGGCCCCCAATAAGCGATCTGTCCAGAAAGGCAAACCAGCGTTGCAGGAAAGAGTGAAGTTTAACGTCGTTATCTTTAACGTGGTTAATTGTGGCAGATTGTTTGACGCTTCTGCTAATGCAGAAATCAACAATTCAGCCAGGCCGTCCTTCTGGCACATCGACGTATGAATCCGAGTCGGCGTTAGCCTTCGGACAGGCCGTGCGCGCTGCGCGCGTCGCTCAAGGAGTCGCGCAAGACGAGTTCGCATCTCGGGCAAGCATTTCGCGTTCTCACATGGGTAAGATCGAGCGTGGTGAGCACGTGCCCACGCTTCCGCTCATACTGAAAATTTCTACGGCACTTGGAATAAGCGCGGCTGACCTGATGACGGCGACCGAACGCAATC
Organism: Gluconacetobacter tumulicola; assembly: GCF_014174215.1. Classification (GTDB taxonomy): domain Bacteria; phylum Pseudomonadota; class Alphaproteobacteria; order Acetobacterales; family Acetobacteraceae; genus Gluconacetobacter; species Gluconacetobacter tumulicola. The sequence goes on from NZ_JABEQL010000005.1 coordinate 30,473, forward strand.
TGCGTGCCGACACTGATCCCTGAGTGTCTAGCCTGCCAGGCTCCGTCAACCGTCCGAAGAGTCGCGAAGGCGAACGATAAATCGCTCCACCGAAGCCGATAAATTGCCGCCGTCGGGCCGAAGCAGGTAGGTGGTGATCACGGCAGAAGCCATCGCCAAGGGGCGGATCACCACATCCGGCCGTTGGGAGATGGGAATCTTGGTCGCCGTCATGAAGCCGATGCCGTAGCCGGCGCCGACCAACGTGAGCATCATGTCCAGCGAGGACACTTCCTCGACAACATTCAGCTTGTGCTCCAACGTGTTGAGCAGCCGCTTGAGTTCGCGGCAATAACCCTCGCATACCTGCGGGTCGCACAGGACAAGTGGATGGCCTTGAAGTTCTTGAAGTGGCACCTCCTTGTAGGTGAGCAATGAGTGACGAGCTGGCACCGCAATCACCAGCGGGTCGTGCCAGATTGGTTCGGCAGCGATACCGTCGCCGACATCGGCCGTGTGCGCGAACCCGATCATGAAGTCGCCCGAACGCAAGCCACGTACTTGCTCTGCCAGAGGCACTTCTGACAAGCGTATTTCGATCTCCGGCTCCTCGGCGCGGCAACGAGCCAGAAATGCCGATAGCCGTGGATCGATAGCCCCATCTGATACAGCGATGCGCAGGCTACCGCGCAAGCCCGATGCCACAGCCTTGGCATTTTCACGAGCCTGTTCCAGCACTGTGAATAGACGGCGAACATCTTGCAAGAAGACCGCGCCCGCCGCCGTTAGAACTGTTCCTCGACGGTTTCGGTCGAAGAGCACTACGCCCAACTCGTCCTCAAGTTCCTTGATGGCTCGTGATAGCGGTGGTTGTTCGATATGCAGGCGCTCAGCCGCCCGCGTGAAATGTAGCTCCTCAGCAAGAACTACGAAGCAGCGAAGATGGCGCAGCTCCATAGGCCACCCTCCCGTTCCGACTTATCCAACACTGTGCTATCTCCCTATAGAAGTGACTGCCATTCTGGCGGCGGCGAGTTCGGCCACGTCTTTGGAAACTTCTGGCTGAATGAGCCAGGGCTGGGTTGACCGTGCGATGGCCCGAGGCCGGCACAACACCAGGCGAGCCTGATCAAGTCCGAGGGGTGGTAAGGATCAGACGAAGGCTATCTCCAGCCACGCACGTCAATGGATGCCGTGCATCGTCCCCGTCTGATCCTTGGCCGATTGCGAACCAAGCGCTCGAACACGCTTGCGGTTGATCATCACCTGCGGATTGCTGAGGCTCTGCTCCTGGCCCGAGCCAAGGCAAGCACCCTGGGGCAGACGGCAAATGCCGGCGAAAATATTCGCCGGCTCTAGTTGCTGGCCGGAGGCTGGCGGGACCAGGATGCCTCTCACCAGTAAGTGTGAGGCATCCTGATGCTTAGCCCGCGCCGGATGCTTAATGCCGCACTGAACCATGCGGGTCGATGACGTACTTGTATGCAGAACCCGCGTCGAACTCTTTGTACGCGGCGGGCGCGTCTTCGAGCTTGATGAACTTGGTGTTCATCATCGGCGAAAGGTAAGGCATGCGATCGTTCAGTATCGCCCGCATTAACGCATGGTTGTAATTGGCCGTCGGAGATTGACCAGCCGACATTCGCGGCGACTTGATCCAGGCGTTGGACCATTCCAGGTCCATATGGCCTTTCTTGGCTTTCGGGTCTTTCGAGATCGGGTTTGCGCAGTACACGCCGACCGTGCTGGTCATTCCGCCGAAGCGGACATATTTGAGCATTGCGTTGGTAACAGCGCTCTCCACGATCTTGTCAGCTTCCGCGCCAAACCCGCGGCAGTCCACACCAACATAGTCGATGACGCGGTCCACCTGCCTGTGCCCGGTAATGCGTTCGAGATGGTCCTCGATCGGCACGCCGTCGGAAAGGTTGATGGTTTCCACGCCGTGTGGCTTGAGAAGGTCCAGCCGCTCTTGAATGTAATCGGCAACGATAATGGCGCCTGCACCCAGAAGTCTGGCGCAGGCGGCACCCGCTCTGCCGACAGGCCCGGCACCGAAGATCAGGATGTTTTCGCCGACGACGTAGGCCGGTGCGGCTGGCCAGTCAGGACCAGCGAACCCATGGAAAGCTGTGGGTAGTACGTCAGAGAGAAGGGTCAGGTCGCGGATTTTTTCCATAGCGGCATCCTTGTCAGGGAAGCGCAGGAGATTGAAATCCGCATAAGGTACGAAGAGATAATCACCTTGGCCCCCCGTCCAGCCGCCGAGGTTGAACCCGTAGGCTCCGCAGTCGATTTCCGGGTTGGTGTTCTCGCATACATCAGACCGCATATGCTTGCAGTTGTAGCAACGCCCACAACCCACATTGAAGGGAACGGAAACGATGTCGCCCTTCTTCACGACTTCGACGTCTGATCCCACTTCGATCACTTCGCCGGTCATTTCATGGCCCATGGTCATTCCCTTGGGAACAGCAAACGAACCGCGATAAATATGAAGGTCGCTGCCACAGATATTCGTGGTAACTATTTTGAGGATGGCGCCGTGGGGTGCGCTTTTCCCTTGAGGGGTTATCAGCTCTGGAAATTTGAAGGTGTTGACCTTCATTTCCAAGGGCTTCTCGAAAGTCACGATTCGGTTGCCGGTCGGAGTCATTTCGTCACCTCTGTGCGTTAATGTTTCCATCTTCTAAATCGAAGTGGGAAACGAGACTTACCGCTGTCAAGAAGAACGATGGTGGTACTGCCTAGCCGTTGGCCGCGTCTCCTTCTGCGGTCTTGACAGCATCGGATCAAGCTCAGAAGTGGTCAAACTGGAATAATCTATGTGCAGATAGGCACGATCTATCTACGCTGGCTCGTCGAGCCGTGTTCGTCTCTTCGCTGGGAGAGGACAACGATCATCAGTACATCGCGCCTCGTAGCTTGATCCAGGAACAGTCAGCTCGACCCAGCGAGACATGTGGAGGCCGCATACCGCAGGTCCTCCTGTTCCCCGTGTTGTCCCTGGCCCCTTGTGGCCTTCGATGGGTTGCTCAGCACGTGGCGCCTGTTAGCGGCGCACACGGCATGCCTGCAATCTTCGCTTGGTTGAAGCAATACAGAGTTGCTCTTCAAGACTCGCTATTTCAGGGGGCTTTGGGATGAGTCTGCTTTGGGCTGGAACCGACGATGGATGGATATAACGGATTGAAGAGTGGCGGCCAGTTCGGGAGTGTGCACCATTTCGAGCAATGTGCGCGATGACGGTGCCTCGAACGCATTTTTTCCAGCAACGAATCCGACATTTGAGTGTGACATTGGTCCATTGATCGCAATTGCGTGGAGATTTGGAATGTGCGCGAGTCGGCCGGCCAGAGATTGCGGAAGAACTGCCGAGTATTTCCCTGTCGCTATATGTGCTGATAGCACGTCAATTGAATCAGTGCGAATAGTCTGCGCGGTGCACTGCGTCAGCCTATCTTGAATCGGCTCAGGTACTGCCGAGTTCAGCAGGCAGAGTTGTTTATTAAGAACATGCTCCCATGTTGTGCTTCGGGGTTGCTGTGTTCTAGCGGCGTGAAAAAGGAAAATGCGTTCACGGTACAGAAGGTGAGTGTCGAAGTCTTCCCCTGGGATATCCTCCAAATGCATGAGTGCCATATCCAAATTGTTTTCTCGAATCGCCTGCAGCAGAGAGGAAGCGCCGGAGACTAGAACTGATTGTTGAAGTAAAGGTGTTTTTTCAGCAAGGGCGATGCTTAATGTGGGCGCTACACCGGCAGTTCCTGGGAGTATCCCTAGACGGAATTGCCCCTCTATACCTCGCCGTAGTGCGGAGAGTTCTCGCTCCAGCCCTTTGCAGTCGTCATACATCTGCTGGGCCCAGGACAGTACGCGCATCCCTTCAGAAGTGAGCCCGTCATAGCGTCGGCCATGACGCACGATCTCGACACCCATGTCTTCCTCCAGTTGCTTGATGCCTGCGGAGAGTGTCGGCTGAGAAACATTGCAGCTTTTGGCCGCGTTGCCAAAATGGCCTTCGCGGTGCAAGGCAAGCAAGTATTCAAAGTTCCTTACGATCATAAATTTTCTTCTGATAAAGTTGATGACATTTTATACTTTTGCGAAAAATCCGCTGCACGCTTCGACCCGCGTCCGATCCTGGTCACGTGGCTGGCACGCATGAGAAGCTGTTGCGCGCAGTGCCCATGCAATAGGCCCGATTCGTCATTGACGGTCAACACCACCACGCACGGGACAGCCAACAGCGCGAATACAGGTGGTTCGCGCTGTAGGGCGATCATCCTCGCTGTAGCTTAGCAGTTGGCGCGTTCTGGAAGGAACGAACGGGAGTAGTGAGGCCCGCAGCCGCAAAAGGCGATGCTAAGCTCTTGAGCTGTTCGGCTCATGGCCGCGAGTGGTTGAAGCGGCGAGAGAATGGAGCTTGCCGGGCCCGCTGTGGAGTAGCCAGTACACCATGGCCCCAGCGTTTCCTTGGCTGCGATTGGTGGGCGTACCTGGCGGTGTCTCAATAGCAGCCATTTATGGATAAAGGAACAAGGGGAATAAGGTAGATGAAAATATTCACGATTGGATTCACCAAGACCTCCGCACGATCCTTCTTCACCAAGTTAAGCGCTTCTGGTGCCGAGCGCCTTGTCGATGTACGCCTGAATAATGTTTCGCAATTGGCGGGTTTCGCAAAACGCGAGGATCTTCGGTATTTCTCCGAGGCATTGTGTGGGATGGAATATGAGCATCTGACAGCACTTGCTCCAACCAAAGAAATGTTCGATGAATATAAAATAAAAGGTGGGGATTGGGATATCTACGCCAGTAAATTTCTGGATTTAATGTCGTCCCGAAAGATCGAGTCAATCGATAAAGAGAAGATTGATAACAGTTGCCTGCTTTGTAGCGAAGACAAGCCCCATCACTGCCATCGGAGGCTAGTGGCCGAGTACCTCGCAGGCAAATGGCCGAATGTCGAGATCGTGCATCTTTAGAGGGGCGACGTAGCTCCGCGCCTCCAGCACCTCGTCTTGAGCGCTGAGAGCGACAAAGGCACGTATCGACGGGAGCCAGCGCTACACATTTGGCCTACAGGGCAAGCTCACCTGCCACGGCTCGATGTCGGTGCTCAACAAGGCAAGTGCTTCAGGTGCATTGGCAGACGGGCCGCTGGCTGGCGTCGTGGTGCTTGGCGGATATGTACCGGGAAGCCCGCCCGTGTGTTGGGCTATCATGTTGGCGACGCCTACGCCCAGGTGGGGCGCGGCAGGATCGCAGTCATTTACACCCCAGTTTGGTACTGCTATAGGTCTTCTGAAATAGCCGATACATCAGGACAAATTGAAGTAGCTCAATTAGGAGATATCTAATGTCAACCGGTATGTTTATTCTGCACTCCAACTATACGCCGGCGGGGGACCAGCCAGAGGCGATAGCGCGCCTGCTGTCGGACATAGAAGAAGGTGCGACGCACCAGACGCTGAAAGGTATCACCGGCTCAGGTAAGACCTTCACCATGGCCAATGTGATTCATCGTCTGAAGCGGCCTACGTTGATCTTGGCTCCTAACAAGACGTTGACCGCGCAGCTTTATGGTGAAATGAAGCACTTCTTTCCCGAGAACGCGGTCGAGTACTTCGTTTCCTACTACGATTATTTTCAGCCCGAGATCTATATGCCGGGCACCGATCGGTTCATTCCAAAGGACTCGGCCATCAATGACCACCTTGAGCGCCTGCGCCTGTCCACGACCAAATCCTTGATTGAGCGCCGCGATGTGATCGTCGTCGCTTCGGTGTCCTCAATCTACGGCCTGGGTGATCCAGATGCGTACCGAGCGCTACAGATCGCTCTGTCCCCTGGGGTCAAACTAAACCAGAGAGAGCTAATTCGTCGCTTGGCTCTGCTGCAATATGATCGCACTGAGCGCACCCTCAAGCGTGCAACATTCCGCGTCCAAGGCGATGTGATTGATATTTTCCCCGCTGATTCCGAGTACAGGGCGGTTCGGGTGGAGCTGCTGGATGACACTGTTGCGTCTGTCCAATGGATGGACCCTGTTACCGGCAAGACGTTGGGAGAGATAGACCATTATTTGGTTTCGCCAAAAACGCTTTTCGCACCGCCCACGAATAAAATAGATTCCGCATCCAAAAAAATACTCGCTGATATGGAAGAGCGGGTTGCCGAGCTGAACAGAAATAATCGCTTGGTCGAGGCAAACAGGCTGTACGAGCGGATTACGCATGACGTGGAGATGATGCGCGAGGTCGGCTATTGCTCGGGGATGGAGAATTATTCCTGCTACTTCAGCGACCGAGATGCAGCTTCTCCTCCGATCACGTTGCTGGATTATTTGCCGAAAGACGGGCTGCTGTTCGTCGATGAATCTCATGTCATGGTGCCACAGATATCCGCAATGTACCGGGGGGATCAGGCGCGCAAGGACACGCTGATCGATTACGGGTTCCGTTTGCCTTCATCGAAGAACAACCGACCATTGAACTTTGACGAGTTCGAGAAGGTCAAGCCGCAGACCGTCTTTGTTTCCGCTACTCCGGGCGACTACGAGCTGAGGGTGTCGAAAGGCAGGGTTGTCGAACAGGTTATCAGGCCAACGGGACTGCTTGACCCCAAGGTTGAAGTGCGGAAAGCGGACGGATACATAGATGACCTGCTTGCCGAAATATCGAAGTGCGTGAAGAGAAAGAATCGAGTGCTTGTGACTACGCTGACGAAGGTCAGTGCAGAAGAGCTAACGGATTTCTTGACGGACAACGGGATTCGAGCGCGCTACATGCATTCGGACATTAAAGCGGAGGATCGTGTTGAGATCATCAATGGCCTGCGTGCAGGAGAGTTCGATGTTTTGATTGGGATTAGCCTTTTGCGGGAAGGGCTGGATATTCCAGAGGCATCATTGGTTGCCATTCTCGATGCAGACCGTGCAGGGTTCTTGCGTTCGGCCCATGCGCTCATTCAGATGATCGGTCGAGTCGCTCGGAATGAAAACGGCAAGGCGATCTTGTACGCCGACGCGGTGACGCCGGCGATGAAACAGGCGATCGATGAGACCAATAGGCGCAGGCAGCTTCAAATTGCCTTTAACGAGGAAAATGGGATTTCTCCGGCCTCGTCTGTGCGAAAACTAGCAGGAGAAGAGACGAGTACGGAGGAACCTACCGTTCATTCCGAGGCTTTCTGCGAGAACTTGTCCGACCTTTGCGATCAGATCACTGCCAAGGAACAGCAGCTACTCGAATTTACCGATACCGGTGACGAGCAGCGCGTCGAAGACATTCGTCGTCAGTTGGATGGGTTGTACCGGCAATTCATTTACATCTAATCGTTCGCCAGCATTGGATTGCATGGCCGGCCGATCTGCATCTGGCGCAAGCGGGCAGACGGTCGGCTCATCATTCAACCGGTGGGGGCGCCGAGGCTCAGTGCCCCGCTTTCCAAGGCGTGTGCCCTACAGCGTCTTGCGACGTGTCAGCGCAAAGCTGGCAACGATCCAACGGCGACCAGCATTTCATCAAATACCGCTCGAACCCTTCCCGGAATGGGGCCACGCTGAGGCCGATAGACGTACAGCCCCCATGCCGGAGGTTCTTCGTTCTCCAGCACTCGCACGAGCTTCCCGCTGGCAATGTAGGGGGCGGCCATGTAGTCCGCCAGTTGCGCGAACGCGATGCCGGCCAGCGCCGCTCCCATTTCCATGTCGGCATTGTCGGCGACGAGAGTGGGTGCGGTAGGTGTCCACTGGCGTCCCGCCTTGAAGTGCCAAGGCCAGGGACGGCCGGTATTGATATCCAAGGCCACGGTAACTGGCAGGCTGCTTAGCGCATCGATGTTTTCAGGTACGCCCACTTTCTTGATCAGGCGCGGGGCGGCAACGATGGGGAGCCTCATGTCGGCCGCCTTGCGTGCGACGAAGCGGCTATCGCGCATGAATCCGACCCTGATCCCGACGTCAATCCCTTCGTCAACCGTATTGCTGATGCGATCGGACAGGCGCACATCCAGCGTGATGCCGGGATGACGCGCGGCCACGCGCTCCAGTGCCGGCAGCACCGCTCTGGTGCCCAAGCTGTGCGGTGCGGTGATGCGAACCGTACCGGACAGGGATGCCTGCTGGTCGGAGCCAGGCGTTCGCCACAGATCCTCGAACCGCTCCAATGCCGGGCGCACCTGGTCCAACAGCCCTTCGCCGAAGGCGGTGATGCGCACCTGGCGCGTGCTTCGATGAAACAACACCTCGCCGTAGTGTTGCTCCAGTTGCTGGACGGCGCGGGTGACGCCTTGCGGGGAAGTTCCCAGCCGGACGGCCGCATCGCGGAAGCTGCTGCTTTCGGCCGCCACCCGAAAGATGCGCAGCAGTTCCATTTCCTTGTTCATGACGCACGCCTCATGGCCGGTTTCGCTGCTCGTTAATTGTTCCAGATTGTGGAATTATAAAATCGCAACAATTCCATATACAAGGGAGGCGCGGTTGCCCAGACTGGCAACACCCCGGAATGCTCCGCTCCGAACAACACAACAAGGAACGCGAATGAACGCTGCGACTCTCATCACTGCCTACTACGACGCCTTCAACCGCGGTGACCGCGAGGCCATGCTGTCCATGTTGACCGATGACGTCGCGCACGACTTGAACCAGGGCGCTCGTGAGGTCGGTCGCGAAGCCTTCCGCGCCTTCCTGCAGCGCATGGACCGCTGCTATGGCGAGCAACTGCGCGGGATCGTGGTGATGGTCAGCGCCGACGGCCTGCGCGCAGGCGCGGAGTACGTGGTGCATGGCGAATACAAGGTGACGGACGACGGGCTGCCGGAAGCTCAGGGCCAGCGCTACGTGCTGCCGGGCGGCGCGTTCTTCGAGATCCGCGATGGCAAGATCGCTCGTGTCACCAACTACTACAACCTCGGCGACTGGATCGCACAGGTCGGAGGGGACGCCTGAAATGACCAGCAACGTGCAGGTGCTGGTTCGTCGTGGGCCGGACATTGCCGAATGGTTCGACACCGTGGCACATCTGCGGGCGAAGGTCTTCCGCAGCTTTCCATACCTGTACGAGGGCGACATCGAATACGAGAAGCACTACCTTTCCATGTACGCCCGTTCGGCAGACAGCCTGCTGGTGCTCGCGCTCGCTGATGACGTGGTCGTCGGTGCGTCCACGGGGTTGCCGCTCGGCGATGCGGAGCCGGCCTTCCAGGTGCCGTTCGCCGATCGAGGAATCCCGATGGAGGCAGTGTTTTACTGCGGCGAATCAGTGCTGCTCCCGGCCTTTCGGGGTCTTGGCCTGGGTCACCGCTTCTTTGACGAACGCGAAGCGCATGCCCGTTCGTTGGGCGGCATGCAGTGGACATCATTCGCGTCGGTGGATCGAGCAGACGACGATCCCCGGCGTCCTTCCAACTACCGCAGTAATGATCCTTTCTGGACCCGTCGTGGCTACGTGCGGCAGCCGGACATGAAGGTTGCGCTGCCCTGGAAGCAGGTGGGCGAACCGAGCGAAACCGAGCAGATGCTCACGATGTGGCTGCACGCCCTGGAGAACGCGAAATGAAAGTGGCAGTGGCGAAATACGCGGTGGGGCAGCCCACGGGCTTCGAGGCATTCGCAGCGCGGCAGCGGCGGGTTCTGGAGGAGGCGTGCCGTGCCGGAGCGGAATTGGCCGTGTTGCCCGAATATCTGTCCCTCGAACTGGCTGCGATGTTCGGGCCTGGCATCCGGCAGGATTTCAACGCCTCGCTGGCCGCGCTGCAGGCCTTGCAGCCTGCGTGGCTGGCACTGTACGCCGACCTGTCGCGCGAGCTGCGCATGACCATTCAGGCCGGTACGTTCTTGACCCGGGTTGGACCTGATCGCTATCGCAACCGGGCGTGGTGGTTTGCGCCGGACGGCACGCGTGACTACCAGGACAAATTGCAGTTGACGGGGTTCGAGAAAGACACCGGCGTCATCGAGGGTGGCGACGAACTGAAGGTGTTCGACCTGAATGGCGTGCGTGCCGGCATCGCTGTCTGCTACGACAGCGAGTTTCCATTGCCCGTGCGAGCCCAGCGAGAGGCGGGAGTGCGCCTGCTGCTGGTCCCGAGCTGTACCGACACCCAAGCCGGTGCAACCCGGGTCCGTGTGGGCTGCATGGCGCGGGCACTGGAGAACCGAATGTTCATCGCGCAGGCCGTGACGACCGGAGCCGCCGACTGGAGTCCGGCGCTGGACACGAACACTGGCGAGGCAACGATCTACGCACCCATGGATCGCGGATTCCCTGAGGACGGCATTCTCGCGACGACGTGCGGCACGCAGGCATGGGCAATCGCAGATCTTGACGTCGATGCGCTCGAACGAAACCAGGAACAGGCCCAGGTTGCCGTCGATCGTGACTGGGACGGCCAGATGTTGCCTGCACTGCGGAAGGCTCGGTACTCGGGTCGTCAGGTCGCCTAGCCGGTCTCATCTTGATAGCTTCAGCTCGATGAGTCGGTTTAGATAGGCCATGTCTATCTGAGCATAGATTTTTCCAGTTTGACCAGTTTTGAACTTGCCCCGATGCTGTCGGTACATGCAAGAAATATTCATTGATTTGAATATTTTGCGCTCCTTGGGAACAAACCTGTACTAGCCTGTAAGAGTGCTCGAAGAGCACAGAATTTGTGGCGAAGTTCGGCCGCATATACTATGGGGGAGTATTGTATAATGCGGCGGTGTACCCAAGTTGAGAGGTGTTCGATGCCACATAGCCCGGAAGAAAAGAAGCAAGCCCTGACGCGCATCCGGCGCATCAAAGGTCAGGTCGCGACTCTTGAGCAAGCGCTCGATGCAGGTGCGGAATGCCCTGCAATTCTTCAGCAGCTTGCGGCCGTTCGTGGGGCAGTCAACGGATTGATGGCGACCGTTCTGGAGAGCTATCTGCGGGAAGAGTTTCCCAGTAGCGAAATCAGGAGCGATTCGCAGAACAAGTCCATTGACGAGACCATCTCTATCGTCCGCTCCTATCTGCGGTAGAGGCACCAGGGTGCCCTCGATGAGGGCAAATTTAGTTAGCTAGTAAAGGAAGCGACATCATGAAATCACGTGCAGCAGTTGCCTTCGGGCCAGGAAAGCCGCTGGAAATCGTCGAGATCGACGTCGAGCCGCCGCGCAAGGGCGAGGTGCTCATCAAGATCACGAACACCGGCGTTTGCCATACCGACGCCTTCACTCTGTCGGGCGACGACCCCGAAGGTCTCTTCCCGGTCGTGCTGGGGCATGAAGGTGCGGGCATCGTCGTGGAGGTGGGTGAAGGTGTGACCAGCGTGAAGCCTGGCGATCACGTCATTCCGCTCTATACCGCCGAGTGCGGCGAGTGCCTGTTCTGCAAGTCCGGCAAGACCAACCTGTGTGTCGCGGTTCGCGCAACCCAGGGTAAGGGGCTGATGCCCGATGGTACGACTCGCTTCTCGTACAACGGTCAGCCGCTTTACCACTACATGGGCTGCTCGACCTTCAGCGAATACACGGTCGTCGCCGAAGTCTCGCTGGCCAAGATCAATCCGGACGCCAATCCCGAACACGTCTGCCTGCTGGGCTGCGGCGTGACCACCGGCATCGGCGCCGTGCACAACACGGCCAAGGTACAGCCCGGCGATTCGGTGGCCATCTTCGGCCTCGGCGGCATCGGTCTCGCTGCGATTCAGGGTGCGCGCCAGGCCAAAGCGGGCCGCATCATCGCCATCGATACCAATCCGGCGAAGTTCGAGCTGGCTCGTACCTTCGGCGCGACCGAATGCCTCAACCCGAAGGACTTCGACAAGCCGATTCACGAGGTTCTGATCGAGATGACCGGCTGGGGTGTCGATCACACCTTCGAGTGCATCGGCAACGTCAACGTCATGCGTTCGGCTCTGGAAGCTGCCCACCGTGGCTGGGGCCAGTCGATCGTCATCGGTGTCGCCGGTGCCGGCAAGGAAATCTCGACCCGTCCGTTCCAGTTGGTCACCGGCCGGACTTGGAAGGGCTCTGCTTTCGGCGGGGTCAAGGGGCGTACCCAACTTCCGGGCATGGTGGAAGACGCAATGAAAGGCGAGATCGATCTCGCCCCGTTCGTCACCCACACCATGGGTCTCGACGAGATCAACCACGCCTTCGACCTGATGCATGAAGGCAAGTCGATTCGCACGGTGATCCACTACTGATCACCCACTATCCATTCAACACCAACTATCAAGGAAACTAACCATGTCCACTCCTGTCATTTCCGGCGACGGCATCTTCTCGCACGTCTTCATCGGCGCCGCCGACGTCCAGAAGTCGGCCGCGTTCTACGACGCCGCTCTGGGTGCTCTCGGCATCAAGAACCTCGGTCCTTTCGGCAACGGATGGGTGCTTTTCGGTCGCGAAAAGCCGGCTTTCATCATTGCCCGTCCGGGCAATGGTGAAGCGCCTTCGAGCAACGGCGTGACGGTCGGCTTTGCGGCCGCCACTCCCGCCGAAGTGGATGCCTTCCACGCCGCCGGCCTTGCCGCAGGCGGCACCGACGAGGGCCAGCCTGGCCCGCGTGGCCACCTGCCGGGTGCCTATGCGGCCTACCTGCGTGATCCGGCGGGCAACAAGGTTTGCTCGTACACCTTCGTCTGAAAGCTAGGAAGCTGAGGGCGTTCTGAAAGGGCCAGCACAAGCCTCTACACGGCGAGCCTATTAGACGGACCGTGTAGAGCGGTGCCTGCTCATGAAGATCGGCCCGCAGCCATGTGCGAAACGCATGGCTGCGGGCATTTGCTTTGAAGCGTGTTTTCCAACCAAGAAGAAATGAGGTCGTTATGAAAGAGCCGGCCAACATCAATACGACGACCGTACAACCCACCCCGACCGCCACCGTGTACGGCATGCCGGCCTATACCGATCGTGCTGCCGCCGTGGGTGAAGTGCATGCGCGCCCGCATCTGTTGATTCAGGCCCCCCGCGGCATATTGCAGCTCGCTTTCATGACCGAAGGCGACGTGGCCAAGGATCAGGTGGCGATGAGCGAGTTGTCTCATCGCTTCGGCGTTGCCGAACCCGACCATGCTACGCCGCTTCACGGCGTGACATGGGACGAAGGAGACCTGCACTGCGAAAAACACACCGAGTTCTCGACGTATCTCTGGTGCGCTTCGCTGGATTCCGAGACGGGAGAGCCGTGCGGCGAAAATCCTTTCAAGCATGGATTTGTTCCTCCCGGCCCGGTCGTATCCGGCATCCGTTTGAGACTTCTTCCGTGGACGCCGGAAACGGAGAAGGAGGCCTATCGCTTCGATCCTGCCAGCCTGTGCTACTCGCTGGTGGAGAACGGCTCTGCCGCCATCCTGACCGACTTCCGACAGGATGAGGATGGCCTGACGCAGATCCTCGTCCTGGCCCGTGATTTGACCCCGGCGCGGGCGGGTGCGCTGGCTCAACGTCTGCTGGAGATCGAGACTTACCGCACCTTGGCGTTGCTGTCCCTGCCGTTGACACGATCGATGACGTCGGAGCTGCGACGCATGGAGTCGCGCCTTGCGGCGATCACCGACGAGATGTGTACGAGCTTGGTGGAACGGCGCGACAGCGACGTGCTGCTGTCCGAATTGACCGGCCTGGCTGCCGAGCTGGAAGCTGGCGTTGCGGCGAATCTCTATCGCTTCGGCGCCAGCCGTGCCTACTACGAGATCGTCGAGGAAAGGCTGGCAGCGCTTTCGGAAGAGGCCGTATCCGGGTACTGCACCTGGGCGGATTTCCTGCAGCGTCGCATCGCTCCCGCCATGCGGACATGCCAATCCGTAAAGGAGCGTCAGGCCAAGCTCTCCGACAAGCTGACCCGGGCCATCGCGTTGCTGCGTTCCTGGATCGACGTCGAGCTTGAACGCCAGAACCGCGATCTGCTTGCGTCGATGAACAACCGGGCCAAGATGCAGTTGCGCCTTCAGCAAACCGTCGAAGGCCTGTCGGTCGCGGCAATTTCTTATTACGTCGTGAGTCTTCTCGGCTATTTGCTCAAGGGCATTCCGATGGTTCACGACAGCGTGGCGCCGGTGATGGCGGTTCTGGTGCCTGCGGTGATGCTCACGATCTGGTGGATCGTGCGCAGGATCAGACACGCCCACGGCGACACGGCAGCGGAAGAAAAATCTTCCTGACGAGCTGCCGTCCTGGCGCGCGAGAGCTGCGCCGTTCCTTTGAACATAGGAGAACTACATGGAACGCATCGAACATCACGCCAGCTTTGATGGTTGGCAGGACGTTTATCAGCATGAATCCACGACGCTCGGTTGCACGATGAAAGTCGGCGTCTATCTGCCTCCGCAGGCACAACACGGCAAGGTGCCGGTGCTGTACTGGCTTTCAGGCCTCACCTGCACCGAGCAGAACTTCATCACCAAGTCCGCCGTCCAGCGCTACGCCGCCGAGCATGGCATTGCCGTCGTCGCGCCCGATAGCAGCGCTCGCGGCGAAGGCGTTGCCGACGATCCCGCCTATGACCTCGGACAGGGGGCGGGTTTCTACGTCAATGCAACACAGGAACCCTGGGCTGCGAATCATCGGATGTATGACTACGTCGTGCAGGAACTACCGGCGCTGATCGAGGCCCACTTTCCCGTGACAGCGGAGCGGAGCATCAGTGGCCATTCCATGGGGGGGCACGGTGCTCTGGTCATCGCCCTGCGCAACCCGGGCCGTTATCGAAGCGTCTCGGCCTTCTCGCCCATCGTCGCCCCCACCCAGGTTCCCTGGGGACACAAGGCCTTCGAGGCGTACCTGGGCAGCGACCGGGAGGCGTGGAAGCAGTACGACACCGTGGAGCTGATTCGCACCGTGCAGGAGCGTTTGCCGTTGCTGGTGGACCAGGGTTTGGGCGACGAGTTCCTGGAGAGTCAGCTTCAGCCCGATCTGCTGCGCAAGGCCTGCGACGAGACGGGGCACCCGCTCACGTTGAATCTGCGCCCAGGCTACGACCACAGCTACTACTTCATTGCCAGTTTCATTGGCGAGCATATGGCACACCACGCATCGGCGCTGAAACGCTGAGAGAGAGGAGATCAGGTCATGACAAAGACCTCCAAAAACCGACATCACGTCGTCATTATCGGAGCGGGCTTCGGCGGGATCGAGGTTGCCAACCAGCTTGCTGGTGCCGAGGTCGATGTGACGATCATCGATCGGCGCAATCATCACCTGTTCCAACCCTTGCTTTACCAGGTTGCAGGTGCGTCACTTTCGACATCCGAGATCGCCTGGCCTATTCGCTATCTATTCCGAAATCGCCCGGAAGTGAACACCTTGATGGCGGAAGTGGAAGGTATCGACCAGGACGCGCGTCAGGTCATTCTCAACAATGGCTCGCGCCAAACCTATGACACGCTCGTACTCGCGACAGGTGCTACCCATGCCTATTTCGGACACGACGAATGGGGGACTTTCGCGCCGGGGTTGAAGACGCTGGAAGATGCTACGACCATTCGAGGCCGAATCCTCGCGGCTTTCGAGGAGGCCGAGCGCACGAGCGATCCTCAGCAGCGTGCCGCGCTGCAGACGTTCGTCATCATCGGTGGTGGTCCCACCGGGGTTGAATTGGCCGGGACCATCGCCGAGCTTGCACGAGACACGCTGGCGCGTGACTTCCGCTCGATCGACCCGAGCACGTCCCGGGTTGTACTGATCGAGGCGGGCCCGCGTCTGTTGTCCGTCTTTCCAGAGGATCTTTCGGCCTATACGCGCCAGGCACTCGAAAAGCTCGGGGTCGAGGTCGTGCTGGGTACGCCGGTCACCGAATGCTCGGCCGACGGCGTGGTGTATGGCGGCAAGCATCTTTCGGCCAAGACCATCGTTTGGGCCGCCGGCGTCCAGGCGTCTCCCGCGGCTCGCTGGTTGGGTGCTGCGTCTGATCGTGCGGGTCGAGTGGTCGTTGGTCCCGACCTGACGGTGGCCGGTCGCCCGGAGGTCTTCGCCATCGGCGATACCGCCTCGTGCACCATGGCCGATGGGAAGCCCGTACCGGGCATCGCCCCCGCCGCCAAACAGCAAGGTAAGTACGTCGCCAACCTCATTGAACGGCGTTTGAAAGACAAGCCCGCTGACGGGCCTTTCAAATACCGGCATCAGGGGAACCTGGCCACCATCGGCCGCAGCCTGGCCGTAATTGACATGGGGCGGGTTAAGCTGCGTGGAGCCTTTGCGTGGTGGATCTGGAAGCTCGCGCATATCTACTTTCTGATCGGTACGCGAAATCGTCTCAGCGTCGCGTTGAGCTGGGTATGGAACCATAGCATCGGCTACCGCGGCTCTCGCATCATCATGCATGCGATTAGCGACAAAGAGCCCACGGCGTTGGATAAATCCGGCTCTCTGGATTGAGGTGCCCACCTTATCGGAACGTCAACTATCAGAAATGCCAGGGAGAGGAACTTGACCGATCTATTCACGACAAAGCCCAAGCCTCCCTTGGCCGAACTCCTGCGGCCCAAGACGCTGGATGAATTCGTCGGGCAACGGCACTTGCTCGGCCCCGGCAAGCCGCTTCGTCTCGCGTTCGAGGCGGGCAAGTTGCACTCGTTCATCCTCTGGGGGCCGCCAGGCGTGGGCAAGACCACCTTGGGGCGCCTGGCCGCCAGTGCGACCGACAGCCGATTCATCGCCATCTCGGCCGTGCTTGCCGGGGTGAAGGACATCCGGCAAGCCATCGACGAGGCCCAGGCAGAACTGGACAACCATGGTCGATCGACGGTGCTTTTCGTCGATGAGATCCATCGCTTCAACAAGGCGCAGCAGGATGCCCTGCTGCCCCATGTCGAGTCGGGGCTCCTGACCCTGGTGGGGGGGACGACCGAGCATCCGGGGCTGGCGGTCAATTCCGCTCTGCTCTCGCGCGCACAGGTCTATACCCTCGAACCGCTGTCCGGCGACGACCTGAACCAGCTCTACGAACGCGCACTGCCGCATCTCCAGGGCGTCGCGTTGGACGCGGACGCGCTGGATCTGCTCAAGGGCTTTGCCGATGGCGATGGCAGGCGCTTCCTCAATCTGCTTGAGCAGGTGACGAATGCTGCGTCGGGCGCTGGCAAGACCGTGGTCGATGGCGAGTTCGCCAGGCTGTCCACCAGTCCATCGCTGCGCAGGTTCGACAAGGGCGGCGACGAGTTCTACTGGCAGCTCTCAGCCTTCCACAAATCGCTACGGGGCTCCGACCCTGATGCGGCCCTGTATTGGCTGGCCCGCATCCTCGACGGTAGCGGCGACGTCAGCCAGGTGACCCGCCGCATGGTGGTAGTGGCCAGCGAAGACATCGGCAATGCCGACCCGCAGGCGCTGCAACTGGCGCTCAATGCCGCGCTGGCTTATGAGAGGCTGGGTTCCCCCGAAGGCGAAATACCGATTGCCCACGCGGCGACCTACCTTGCTGCCGCCCCCAAGTCGAACGCTGCCTATGCCGCCTGGAACAAGGCGAAGGCCTTCGTCAAGAACAGCGGCTCCCTGCCTGTGCCTCTCCATCTTCGCAATGCGCCGACGAAGCTGATGCAGCAGATGGGGTATCACGAAGGCTACCGCTACGCCCATGACGAGCCCAACGGCTATGCCGCTGGGCAAAGCTACTTTCCCGAGGGCGTGGCGCGGCCGGGCTGGTATCAGCCAACGGACAGAGGTGTTGAGCGCAGGCTGGGAGAAAGGCTTACTTGGCTGCGCTCGCTGGATGATGGGACGCTGCCAGAGGCGGACGCCTGACCGGTCGCCTCCGAAACCGGCTCATCGCGCCTTCACGAACTACAGGAACAGGATAAGAACATGTCAGCCACTTCTTTCGGTGCATCCTCGGCGAATATCAGCCGGGGACGCGTTGCCCGCTATCTGCGCACGGAGTCTGGTGCTGCGGTGCTGCTGGTGATCGTCACGGTCGTGGCGCTGGCGTGGGCGAACTCGCCGCTATCCGATGCCTATTTCGCGTTGTGGCACCTGGACGTCGGGTTTGACTTCGGGCCGCTGGGCCTGCACATGGATCTGCATCACTGGGTCAACGACGGCCTGATGGTGGTCTTCTTCTTCCTGATCGGCCTGGAGGTGCGTCAGGAGTTCGCCCACGGATCGCTCAGGGACCGCAGCCGTGCCCGTCTCGCTCTGATCGCGGGTGTCGCAGGTGTCGTGCTTCCCGCGCTGGTGTATGTCCTGATCGTGGGGCTGGCCGGAAGTGAGGGCCTGCACGGGTGGGGGGCGGTGGTCGGCACCGATACGGCATTCATGCTGGGCACCCTGGCGATCGTCGGCCCGCGGCTATCTGGTCAGTTGCGCGTGTTCCTGCTCACCCTGACCGTGGTCGATGACTTCCTCGCCGTGTCCATCATCGGCATCGTCTATAGCGAGGAGATTCGGATCGTCCCGTTGTTGATCGCCCTCGCCAGTCTCGTTGCGTTGTGGTGGCTAGGGCGCACCCGCCAGTGGCGGGCAATGCCGTATGTGCTGATCGTGATCGTGCTGTGGCTCGCAACCGTGTACTCCGGCATCCATGCCTCTCTCGCCGGGATGGCCGCGGGGCTGCTGATCCCCGCCTACGCGACGCAACGTCACAAGGTCGTCGCGGCAAAACAACTGTTCCGCGACTTCTGGCAGTCTCCGAGTGCCGCATCGGCCCGCGCGGTGGACTGCGGGCTGTCCCGGGGTATCTCGGTGAACGAGCGATTGCACGAGTTCCTGCGGCTGCCGACGGCGCTGCTGATCGTGCCGGTGTTCGCCTTGGCGAACGCCGGAGTGGACGTGCGTGGCGGGCTGCTCGCCGAGGCCTTCGGCTCGCCAGTCACGTGGGGCGTCATCGCAGGGCTCGTGCTCGGCAAGCTCCTGGGCATCGGGCTCATCACTCTCGTCGCCGTCCGTCTCGGCCTGGGCCGGCTGCCCGAGGGCGTCGGGGTGGGGAGCGTGTTCGGTGGTGCGGCACTGTCCGGGATCGGCTTCACCGTGTCGCTGCTGATCATCGGGCTCGCGTTCGGCACGACCTCCGACCTGGGCCGCCAGGCGACGGTCGGCGTGCTCGTGTCGATGGTGTTCGCCACGTTGCTCGGGTGGCTGATCTTCAAGGTCGCCGCCAAGCGGTGGGGTGAGAAGACCGCTGACCTGCCGATGGTGCTTGAGCCACCGGTCGATCCGGAGATCGATCACATCCGCGGGCCGGAGGACGCCCAGCTCACACTCGTCGAGTACGTGGACTTCGAGTGCGCGTACTGTGCGCACGCGACCGGTTCTTGGGACGATCTGCGTGCCCACTTCGGGGACGACCTGCGGTATGTGGTGCGCCATCTGCCGCACCACCCGCACGGGCCGATCGCCGCGCGGGCGTCCGAGGCAGCGGCGAACCAGGGGATGTTCTGGCCGTGGCTGGACTTCGTGTTCACCCGTCAGCATGCGCTGGAGCGCGAGCATCTGATCGGCTACGCCGCCGGGCTTGGGCTCGACGTCGAACGGTTCATCGCGGATCTCGACAGCACCGCGGTGATCGAGCGTGTCGAGCGCGACCTCGCCAGTGCGGTCGCCAGCGGTGCGCACGCCACGCCGACGTTCTTCGTCGAGGGTCGTCGTCTGCGCGGCAGCTACGACGCCCGCACTGTCACCGCGGCGCTCGAAGCCAGTCGCCGCGGCCCACGAACTCAGGAAGTCCCGTCCTGAGCGGGACGAACTACAGGATAAGAACATGCCAAACAATTCTTTCGGTGAATCCTCTTGTACCGCTGCGGCCAGCGGCCTCGTGCAGGTGCGCGGGGCGCGCGAGAACAACCTCAAAGAGGTGGACGTTTCTATCCCGCGTAACGCGCTCGTGGTGTTCTCGGGAGTCTCCGGCTCCGGGAAGTCCTCGCTGGCCTTCGGCACCATCTATGCCGAGGCTCAGCGACGTTACTTCGAGTCGGTGGCCCCCTATGCGCGGCGATTGATCGACCAGGCCGGCGTGCCCGACGTCGATGCGATCGACGGCCTGCCGCCGGCGGTGGCGCTGCAGCAGCAGCGTGGCTCCAGCAACGCGCGTTCCTCCGTGGGCAGTGTGACCACCCTGTCCAGCCTGGTGCGGATGATGTATTCGCGCGCCGGCGCCTATCCGGCCAACCAGCCGATGCTGTACGCCGAGGATTTTTCGCCCAACACGCCGCAGGGAGCGTGCCCGACCTGCCACGGCCTGGGCCATGTGTACGAGGTGACCGAGGCCATCATGGTGCCCGATCCCTCCCTGAGCATCCGCGAGCGGGCGATCGCCTCCTGGCCACCCGCCTGGCAAGGCCAGAACCTGCGCGACATCCTGGTCAGCATGGGCTACGACGTTGACCGACCGTGGAAGGACCTGCCGAAGAAGGACCGCGACTGGATTCTGTTCACCGAGGAAACACCGACGGTGCCGGTGTACGCGGGCTTCACGCCGGCCGAAACCCGCGCCGCGCTCAAGCGCAAGATGGAGCCGAGCTACATGGGCACCTTCACCGGCGCCCGGCGATATGTGCTGCATACCTTCGCCAACACCCAGAGCGCGCTGATGAGAAAGCGCGTGTCCCGGTTCATGGAGGGCAAGCCGTGCCCAACCTGCCACGGCAAGCGGCTCAAGCCCGAGGCGCTGTCGGTCACCTTCGCCGGCGTGGACATCGGCGCGTTCATGCAGATGCCGCTGGACCAGTTGGCGGCCTTGCTCGAACCCATTGCCCAGGGCGATTTCCGCGCCCATGCAGCGGGGGCTGCTACGGACAAGGAAGCGACCCGGCGCGACCGTGCCGAACGCGCGGCCTCCGGCCGTGCCGTCCATGCGGTATCGCCCGACGTGCGCCGCACCTCAGCACTGTCGGAAGAAAAGCGCCTCGCCGCGCAGCGCCTGGCCGGTGGCGTGATGGCACGCCTGCGCCAACTGCGCGGGCTGGGCCTGGGCTACCTGACGCTGGATCGGGCCACGCCGACGCTGTCGGCCGGGGAGCTGCAGCGCCTGCGGCTGGCCACGCAATTGAGTTCCCTGCTGTTCGGCGTCGTGTATGTGCTCGACGAGCCCTCGGCGGGGCTGCACCCCTCCGACAGCCAGGCGCTGTACGACGCGCTCGACCGGCTGCGTGACGCCGGCAACTCGGTGTTCGTGGTCGAGCACGACCTGGACCTGATGCGCCGCGCGCAATGGCTGGTGGATGTGGGGCCGGATGCCGGGGAGCGTGGCGGCCGCGTGCTCTACAGCGGCGAGCCGGACGGCCTGCGCAAGATTGCCGAATCGCGCACCGCCCGCTATCTGTTCGACGAAATCGCCGCGCCGGGAAGCCGGGCACGCGAAGCGACCGGCTGGCTGGAGCTTCAGGGCATCCATCGTCACAACCTACATGGCGTGGACGCACGCATTCCGCTGGGCGTGCTGACGGCCGTCACCGGCATCTCCGGCTCGGGCAAGTCCAGCCTCGTCGCGCAGGCCCTGCCGGAACTGGTGCTGCTGCACCTGGGCCACGAGCCTGAAGACGATGCGGCCGAAAGCGCCACCAGCGAAGGGCCGGCAGTGATCGAAGCAACCGGCGGTCATCTGGCCGGCGACGTGGATGCCATACAGCGCTTGGTGCAGGTGGATCAGAAGCCGATCGGGCGCACGCCGCGGTCAAACCTGGCCACCTACACCGGCCTGTTCGACCATGTGCGCAAGCTGTTCGCCGCCACGCCCGATGCGCGACGCCGCCGCTATGACGCCGGACGGTTCTCGTTCAACGTCGCCAAGGGGCGCTGCGAGACTTGCGAGGGCGAGGGTTTCGTCAGCGTGGAACTGCTGTTCATGCCCAGCGTGTACGCGCCGTGCCCGACGTGCCATGGCGCACGCTACAACGAGGCCACGCTGAAGGTGCAGTGGAACGGGCGCAACATCGCCGAGGTGCTGCAGATGACCGTGGACGAGGCCAGCGAATTCTTCGCGGGTGAAGACGCTGTGGCAAGGCCTTTACAACTGCTGCGCGATATTGGACTGGGCTATCTGCGCCTGGGACAGCCGGCGACCGAGCTTTCTGGTGGCGAGGCGCAGCGCATCAAGCTGGCGACCGAACTTCAGCGCAGTCAGCGCGGACGCAGCCTGTACGTGCTCGACGAGCCGACCACCGGGCTGCATGCGTCGGATGCCGACCGGCTGCTGGTGCAGTTGCAGCGCCTGGTCGATGCCGGCAACACCGTGGTGATGATCGAGCACGACATGCGCGCGGTGGCTCAGGCCGACTGGGTGATCGACGTGGGGCCCGGCGCGGGCAATGCCGGCGGCAGCATCGTGGTGGCGGGTTCCCCTCAGCAGGTGGCCCGAACGTCTGGCAGCAGAACCGGTCCGTTCCTTGCCCAAGAGCTGGCGCGGGCCGAGTAGCTCAGTTCGCCAAATGTTGCCAGCTTTCGCGGGGTATTGATCGTCGCCAAACGACGGTGGCGATCAATGCCCGAATCGCGTCATCCTTCCTGAGTCAGAGCAAGATAGGGATTGTTGGGCGGTATTTCGGGGAACGCCAAGGACCCATCTTCAAGGAGGTAGCCATGCAGTCGGCGGGACTTCCTCGGGCCCGTGACTTCACAGGTCCAAATGTTCAGGCCATTGGGGTGCTTGCGATGTAGCTGCAGCTTCTCGAAGCGCTTCTGCACCCACTGCCAATCCTGTTGATTCTCCTGCTTGGCGAGCGCGGCCACTTCGGGATGCTCCTGCGCATAGCGTTGGAACACACCCGGGCTGACCAGGTAGGCCGTGTCATTCACCGTATGCACGAGCGCCTTCGCGTCGTTGATGATGAGCCGTCGTGAGGTGATTCCCTGCTTCAGCCAAACCATGAACTGTTCCGCGGATGGCTTCGTTGCCGATGACCCAGGCGTAGGCGCGGGTACAGGTGATGGAATGGACGTCGCGGCTGTTGCTGGCGCGGGAGGGTGGAGGAACTCTTCGGCATCCTGACCAACGCCGGCCGACTCACCCAAGCCCACCATCGCGAGCAAGTCCTCCATGACGTCGGGCACGGGCTGGGCCGCGGGCGGTGAAACGATGGTGGTGCTGTCGTCCTCCCAAATTGGAGGCTCTTGACCTCCCTGCGCTGGGTTCACCGAGACGGTTGGCGCGGGAGCCGACATGCTGGCGTCGTTTTCCGCCGGCGTCGCGTCGATCTCTACCGTGCCTGCGAAAGGTGCTGGTCGCTCGCCAGACTCCCAGATCAGCGCGGGAGCGAGACGCAACAGGGTGAACGAATGGGACCAGCCGGTCGTGCTGGTGACGGTCGCGCGCCAGACCGCTTTGCCGTCCGAGGTGGGCTGGAGCATGCCGTGGTCTTGCAGCACGTTGAACACGGCGGTGTTGTTCGCAGGAATGCCATCGATCCCCTGAGACAGGAGGTGTGCGCGCAGTTTGTCCGAGACTGTCTTGCTCACCAGCCACAAACCATCCTCGGTGAGCCAGCCATCGGAGGCTTCCGGCTGGTTCAGCTTCAACTGTTCCTTGAGCAGGTAGCGCAACCCGTCCAGCAGCTTGCGTTGCAGTGCGTGCTTGGGCGCGGCCATGGCGCGCGCCGGATCGCCGCCCAGCTCCTGGGCCACCGACGCCCGGTCTGCTTGCACGACGAGTTCCCCCAGTACACCGGCATGTTCGTACTGACCGGCCAGCACATAGAGCAGCGGTGCCCAGAGAGCCGGATAGTCGCTGAGCCAGTCCAGGACGTGGCGGTCGAGCAGTTGGCGATAGAGCAAGCCTGTTGCGGCGCTGTGCAGGCGGTATTCGCGGTCGTCACGGTAGCGAAATCGGTACGCCTGGTGCAGCGGGCCATGCCACGGATGCCAAGTACTGCCGTCGGCCAGTTCGACGTGTAGATCGACGGCGATCTTGCCAATATCGTGGAGCAGCGCAGCATAGGCGACGGCGGCGGTCCAGGCTTCGGACTGCGCCGCCTGGTCTTCGGGACTGGCACCGATGGGCAGCAGATGGGACTGCCGCAGTTTCAGGCTGTAGGCCACGATCTCCAGGCCGTGGTCGAGCATGCCGCCCGGATAGGCATGGTGATGCGCCTCGGAGGCCGGAAAGGCTTGGACCAGTTCGGCGTAGCGTTCCAGGGGCGTGCGGTACAGGGTGGCGAATTGCCGGTGTGAGAGCGACGTGCGCTGCCAGATGTGCTCCAGCAGCTTCTGCCGGCGTGGGGTGGCCAGCAGCGATGCGGCCGACTCAGGACGCAGCAGCCCTTTCGGGAGGTCGGTGACGGGTGGTGGCGTCGGTGCGGCAGCGACCGGGGGCCGTTTTCGCTGGAACAGGGAGAGCATGTGAGGTGTCCTAATGACGGGCCGACCGGGAGGCCTTTTGGCCTTTTCGAGGTAGGGCCTTTCCCCTTGCACCCCATTCCCTTGCCATTTCGACCCTTTGGCCTTTAACCGTTTCGGTATAGCGGGGCCTGGACTGCGGCTCCACCGTCAATGTGGAACCCGCTCGAATGCATTGGACGGCGACCAGGCGCTGGCCTCGGTCTATGCTGCGAAGGCGCTGCTTCCGCCGGGTAGGTTGCTCTCTAGGCGTCAAAGTTGACAAACGCGACAAAGGCGACTAGAGTGGAGCCTGTCTCAAACCTACTCGGGAGATGACCATGCCCACTGCCATTGAATTCATTGCCGACCGTCTGCCGCGCGTCACGGTGGAAGATGTACGCCGCTTCGCGGATACCGTCGAAATCCGGGATGCCACGGCTTTCGCGGCCGAGTTGCAGGCGTTCGTCCACGAGCGCGTGGAAGCGGTGACACTGCCCGCCAACTTGCAGGGGGAGACCGTTGGGCAGGCCCTTGCACGCAAGGCGGCCGCGCTGCGCGCCGACACGCGCTGGGCACCGAATGAAACCGACGTCCAGCGAGGCCGCGCCGTGCTGCTGGAAACCTTCAACCAGCCGCACAACCTGCCGCCCGCGGAGTTCGCCAAGCTGGCGGACAAGTCGCGCCAGCAGATCTACAAGGACATCCTCGCGCGTCGGCTGCTGGCGCTGAACGTGGGGCCGCGCGGTCAGAAGCTGCCCGACTGGCAGCTCGACCCGGTGAAACAGCAGTTGACCCAAACCGTGCTTCAGGAGGTCGAGGGTATCGATCACTGGACGATCTACCGCGCACTGTCCGAACCGCTCGAAGGCTTGGGCGGTCGCTCGCCGGTGGATGCGGTGACGCATGGCACGATCGACGACGTAGCCGAGGCCGTGTTCAACGTGCTGGGCGTTCAGGTGCATTGAAGCGAGACTGCCATGAGCCACGAGCTGCCTTCGTTCCTGATCGATGCCGGTGAACTGCTCCAGCATGTGAGCCGCGTCGTCTATCGGGGCAGCCCGCTGTACTATGGCCGCAGCAGCACCAATCGCTACGACGACCCTGCCCGGACCTACGGCGTGCTCTACCTGGGGCGCGACCTGCCCACGGCGCTGATGGAGTCGGTGTTTCACAAGCATCAGTGGCTTGATGACGCGAAGCGCTCGATCGCATTGAAAGAAGTCCAGGGCAGGATGGTGCGCGCCGTAGGGGTGATGGCCGACGTGCTTCTGGCCGATCTCACGGCACCAGGCGTCATGGCGGGCTACTTTGGCCTGAACCTGGAGCAGTTGGCCAGCCGTGGCTACACGCACACGCAGCAGGTGTCCGCTCATGTGCATGCGATGGTCGGCGACGACGGCCAACCTCTGTTTGACGGGGTACTCTATCCGTCGCGCAACAACTATCCCGCCAAGAGCATCGCCCTGTTCGAGCGTGCGGGAACGAAGGTCAGCGTCATCGAGGACATCGATCTGATTGACCATGTGGACTGGCCGCGTTTCGTTGCCACCTACCGCATCGGCGTGGAACCCGACCCCGGCCCGATAGAACCGGATGACGAAGCGTCCTGAAGCAGCGAGAAGACACATTGGAAGCCCGAAACGGAATGAAGTGGAGCACACTGGAATAGGCATTCCTCAGTAGCAGGAGACGACCATGAACACCACAACCCGCACCAGCACCGCAGAACGTATCGGCCGCGCCTTTGGCCGCGGATGGCGTGCCTATGCGCGTGGCGAACGGCGGGTATCGAATTGGTTGGTGGCCAAAGGGGTGCCTTCGGTTGGTGTCACAGTGCTGCTGTGGGCGGTCAAGCTGGCTGTGCTGGGCGCGCTGCTCTACGCCGCCTTCTGGTTCGCACTCGTGTTGCTGGGAGTCGTGGTGGCGGGATGGGCGGCGGCTGCCAATACCTCGGAAGAAGACGAGTGGCCGTTCACCGACCTCACCGAACTACGCAAGACACCCGGCTACGATCCCAATCTGTACAACGATACGTCGCACGAGTTGTACACCGACGACTGATCGGCACCGCGCTATTTCAGCTTACCTCCGGTAAGGGCCCCAGCGCCCTTACCGCCTGCTTGGCCGGCGCTCTTGCTGCCATCTGAAAGCCCCTGGATGACGTGCCCGGCCCGAATCCCAACCCAGGTAAGACTCGCAAGCCAAAAGCCCGGCAAGACCAGGAACATCGTGCCCATGACGAACATCAGGAGCAGGTCGCCAAAGGCATTGTTCAGCCCCACCAGTGGATCGAAGTTAGTGTGTGGCCGGTTCCAGCCGAAGCCCCACCCATAGAGTGCATCGAGGATGGTGCTGTCGATCCAGCGTGCGAGTTGGAACCAGAAATCGGTGAAGAACAGCGCGAACTGCACGACGCTGACGGTGACGACCGTCTTCAGGTCATAGGTGCCCACGACTAGCACCAGCGGGATGCAGATGACCAGTGCCATCTTGAGCAAGGCAAGCACCATGGGCAGCGCCTGGCGCACCACGTCCATGGCGGGAAATGCGGCAAGTGCCCCGACCGCCATTCCTACATCCCCCGTGGCCCGCGTCACGATGTTCGGCAGGGTCTTGTCGATCTGGCCGCCGTAGTCGGTATAGACCGAACCCTGGTTGAGCTTCTGCTGTCGCGGTGACGCGATGGTACGGACCACCGAATCGTCCACCTCGGTACGGCTCAGGAACCCGGCCCAGCCCGCCAAGCGATTCAACAAGCTGGGGTCCACCTGGCTCAGCAACCGTGCCCGCAGGCCGTTGCTGCCATCGGCCCACCACTGCCTGCAGGTCGGGTAACCGCCGCCACTGGCCACCTGCGCAAGCCCTGCGTCGCGGGTGTCGTCATAGGGCCATGACTCGCGTGCCGTGCCGGAACGGTAGCTGTCGTAGTAGCCGCCGGTGTCCGTGAAAAACCTCGAACCGATCCAGGTCACGTCGTTCATTTGAGCTTCGTCCAGCTCCGGCCGTGCCATGAACAATTTAGCGCGTGCAGGTCCGTAGCAGTCGTGTGTGAAATCGGCCACTTCCTGAGCCAGCACCGGGTCGTTGATGCGGGTAGCGTCGATCTCCATGCGCATCTGTCGCAGGTCTGTCCCGCACGGGATTGCCGCCACCGAGGCGCTGGTGACGGCGCGCGAGAGCGCGTGCATGAAGGCCCACCAGACCGGCACCTTGGCACTCTGGTTGTTGATGGTGCTGAAGGACTGGGACCAGCCGGTATCCGTGGGCTGCGGCACGCTGACCTGGCACTGGGCCGAGCGCGAGCTGTCGTACTGAATGGTGTTGAGGTCCACGTCGATGAAGGGGATGCCGGCGAACATCACCACTACGATGGCGACGAACACCCGGTTCTCGATGCGTGCGGCCGAGAGCACGCCCTTGTTGCCTTCGTCGGCACCCTCCGCACGGGCCTTGAGCCATTCCTGCACGATGATCGCCACGAAGGGCAGTGCGAACACCCCGCTGGATACCAGTACCGCCCAGATGCCGTTGTTGACGATCCAGGACACCAGGGTCAGGTAGTACTCCAGGTAGTCGGTCGTGAAAAGCGTCATGGCTCGGCCCTCCCCTCAACCCTGCATCAACAGGCTGGCTTCAAGCGCCACGATGGCAACGACGCCGGCGATTTCGCTGCGCACCAGGCGGCGCCGCGCTTGCGCGTCGTCCTCACGCGCAAGCAGCCGGCGACGCATCCAGACCCAGCCGTAGGCCGTCGCGCCATACAAACACAGCCGCCAGACCAGGAAGTAGCCCGCTGCTGCCGCCAGCCAACGCTCCCAGCCCGCGACGCTTCCGACGAGGTAGATGCCAACGATGTTGGCGCTCACGGCGACGGCCGCGAGTACCACCGTCCACAGCAGCGCCTTCGCTGCGCGCCGGCTGAACAGCCAGCGCGGACGTAGCCAGGTCGCACGCATCAGGCTCATGGCCGGCCTCCCGGATTGCCCTTCTGCAACTGATCGAGGCGGTCAGGCACTGGATCGCCTTCGTAGATGCCACGCGAGCCCGCCGCGCGCGTGCCGTGGCGCTGGATGATCGCCATGGGCGAATTGTTCGCCAGCTCCCGGCGCAGCTCCAGCTCGGTCTTGAGGTTGCGAATCTCGCGATCGAGCGTGTCGCTCTCGTGGTTCACCGCCTCCACGGCGAGCTGGTTGGCCGCCACGTTGGGCTCCTTCTTGCCGGTCAGCAGAGTGCGTTGCAGCAGTAGCGCCTTCTCCAGCACCGACGCCAGCGCAACCTCGGACGCCAGGCGCTGCGACAGCAGGTGCTGGTCCGGCTCGTCGCGCAGTGCCTCGACCACGCCGCGCGTGATGGGCAGTGACGCACTGCCGGCCTCCCGCAGGTTTTCGGGCGTCGTGTTCTTCGCCTTGGATACCAGGTCCTGGAGCGCCTGCAGCTTGGCGTCGTACTCCTCCTGGATCAGGGGCGTCAGCCCGACGCCGGGCACCGTCTCCGTCTTGGTGCAGGCGTCGCAGGTGCGCTGCTCCTTCTCGCCGAGCACCCGTGTTGCCCACTCGATGGCCGCCTGCGGCGTGGTCCAGGTTTGGCACGACAGGCTCGTGCAACTGGCCGGAGCGATTGCCGACGTGTCGGTCACCCCGCGGCCATTGACCAGGTTGTAGCCCGCGCGGGTGACGTCACCGACTACCTTGATCGCGGGCTGACCGGAGCCGCCGGCATTGCTTCCCCCGACCCAGGGCACGCCATCGTTGCCACGGCGCGTCTCGGCCTGCTCGATGGCCGAGACGGCATCCGTGCTCGACACTGCATCACGCAACGCCATGCCTTCGGCCATCTGGCTCCAGCCGAGTTGGCCGCCAGCCGTTTCGGCCATCTTTTCGGCCATGGCGCGGCACGTCAGCTTCGAGCGGTCGAAATCCAGCCGCGCTTGCAGAACGCCGTTGGTGAGCAGGTTGTAGAGGCCTGGATCTGCCCGCTGGATGATCAACGCCGGCAGGGACGCCACAGCACTCGTAGCACTCTGGATCACCGAGGACATGATCTGCTGAAAGCCATTGGTGACACCGTTGAGTTGATTCTTCAACGTGGTCTGGATGCTCATGTCGCCACAGATCAGATTGCTGTTCCAGCCGACACCCACGCCGAGCGAGCGCATGCCGGCTGCGCGGCCCATCGAAACGGCGCTGCCGCCGCCGATGGAGTACATGACGTCATCGCCGATGACGTTGCCGCTGGTCTGGTAGCCCAGTTGGCCCCAGGCCACGCCGCTTGCCAGAACCAACGCGCCGGTAAGCGCCAAACAGATCCTCTTGCCACGAGCCGGTGGGGAGAACTGCATAGAGTCGGAACGCTTCATCGCGACACCTCAAAGGAAATCAACGCTGCCAAGGAACACCTGTCCACGGCGTTCGCAGCAGGCATACGGCCGCCACAGCGCCCAGGCGTAGTCGCCTTGCTGGGCCTGGGTCAGGAAGCCGGTGCGTGGGAAAACCGTGCAGGACGAGGACAGGACGGGCGTGAGTTCCTGCCACTTGCCAGTCGAGGCATCACCCTCCATCAGCGCGCCGGCGGGCCAGTAGCCATCGCGGGCATTGGCAAGCAGCGCCTGGTACACGTGCAACTGCCCGCGGCGCGTGACGACATCGCCCGCACGCTGGGCCACCACGGCTCCCGATTTGTGGTCGTCGGTCTGGTGCAGGAAGCCGCCGCGGGGATACACGTTGCCCCAAAGGTTCATCGTGGTGCGTGCGCCGACCTCGCGCATGCCGGGAATCAATGCCTCCGGGTAGGCCATCTCGGGCACGTTGTAGCGCCAGGCAAGCGTGTCCAAGGTGCTGAGCAGATACGGCATGAATGCCGTTCCCGCGCCCTCGCAGAAGTAGCCCGAGGACGAAACAAACTGGTTGAACACCTCGACGCCAGGATGGCCGATCACGTCGGCGTTCTTGAATTTCGCGAGATTGTTTTCGTGATCCTCGTTCGTCGTTCCATCGCCGCCCGCTTGGGCGGACGGGTTGGCCGTACTCATCGCCCGGACTTCGACCCACGGGTTCTCGCCCGTGTTGCTGTAGCTGGAGACGACCGCATCGGGGATGTAGTGGCGCACCTTGACAGAGGTGCGCACCGTGCAGCCTCCCCAGGTGCAGTAGAGCCAGTAGCAGATACCCACCACCCGGTACTCCAAGCAATCGGGCGAGGCCACCGAGGCAACGATGGCGGTGGTGTTCAAGGCGTAGCTACCCGTGGCGCTGAGCAGCAGCAAGGAAGCCACGCCAGCCCGCATGCGGCGCATAAGGTCGAATGGCCGCGTCATGGCTGGGTCCTCCGACGCTGCTCAATGCGCGCGACGGCGCGCGCCACATCCGGCTCGCCATAGACGACGTAGCGCTGATCCACCACGACAGCCGGGATGCTGGTGATGCCCAGGCTCCATGCGTCGGTGACGCCTTGGTATGCGGAAGCGATGCGGCGCTGTAGGTCGGTGCCGCCCTGGTTCAGCCGACGCTTGACGGTGGCCGCCGCCTGTTCGGGGTCGGCGGGCAGTTCCGCAGAAAGCTCCGCTTCAATCCGGCGGGCTTCGTCCAGCTCGATCAGCCGCTCGCCGCCCATGGTCTTGACCGGGTGGTGGCTGTCGGTGACGACCAATACGTCGGCCGCGAAGATGACGGGGCTGAACACGGCCAGGGACGCCGGCAGCGCCACGACCAGGCCAAGGGTTCGCCAGCCCGACGCGAACGTGGAAAAGGATGCCGGCATGTCGCGTGCCCCGAAAGTTGATCAGGGCCATAGTCAAACGCGAACCTCATGCCACCCCAACAAACAATGCGCATCGCGGACTGCCCGCATACCTGCTTGCCCCGCACCAATGAAAAAACGGAGGCCGAAGCCTCCGCGAGGATCAATGAAGCAATGCGACCGTTACAGCAGGCCGGACTCCGCAAAGGAGAACGGGGAACCCTGGCCGACGATGATGTGGTCCAGTACCCGCACATCGATGAGCGCCAGCGCGGCCTGCAGTTGCTGGGTCAGCATGCGATCCGCGCTCGACGGTTCGGAGATGCCCGAGGGGTGCTGGTGGGCGAAGACCACCGCGGCGGCATTCAGCTCCAGCACACGCTGTACGACGACACGTGGATAAACAGAAGTCGAGTTGATCGTGCCCCTGAACAATGGCTCGTAGGCCAGCACTTGGTGCATGCTGTCCA
This sequence comes from Gluconacetobacter tumulicola, assembly GCF_014174215.1. GTDB lineage: Bacteria > Pseudomonadota > Alphaproteobacteria > Acetobacterales > Acetobacteraceae > Gluconacetobacter > Gluconacetobacter tumulicola. The sequence continues at coordinate 61,874 of NZ_JABEQL010000005.1, forward strand.
GGAACACAGCGGCGAATATCTCGTTGGGTTCAGCGACCAGTTTCACGCGCAGATAGTCCCGCACGGCGGCCGGCCGGCTGAGGCACGGTCCAGCTTTGAAGATCCGTTTTTCCAGCAGCACGATGGCCTGCTGGATGATCCAGTCCTCGTGCTGGGCAGCTACGGCGGAAAGCGACTCCACACAGGAGTCATTGATGGCGAAAGACATGGCGAACCTCCAGACGGTGAGATCGGAGGGCGCGCGCCCCCGAGGGCAAGCCCTCCTGGGGATGAGAATGAAAAGGTGCATCCATCACCGCGATTGCGGTGACCGTTCGCGGCCAGGATGCAAGGCGAACGAGTCGCGGTCAGCGCAGAGGACTGCGCCGTAGCCTTGAAGACCGGGGCTACCTGGGCATGTCGCCGACGACGTCGGCAGGCATTTCGGATGTGGGTGTGTTGGTCGAACCGTCAGCCGCCAGCATGTCCATGGCTGACAGCAAGGCATCGCCCTCGATCGGCCCCTGCAGCAGGATGGCCTGGCCCGTCTGGCGATCGAGCAGGCGCAGTGATGGCGTGGCGGTTACGCCGCTCTTGGTGGCTTCCGCAGCCTGGGCGCGGATAGCCGCACTGGGTCTTTCGCTTGACATGCACTGCTCGATGGCTGGCGTCGATTCGGGGTAGCGCAAGCCATCCGGCAAGCCCTGGCCGTCGCTGCGCGTGTGGGCATAGACCCATTCGACCGCCTGCCAGAACGCGGCATGCCCGCCAGCTTCGGCTGCGCATTCGGCCAGACCTGCCTCGGCCGAGGCGGCCGGCTCGTGCGCGGCCAGCGGCTGGTGGTGCCATTGCAGCGCCACGTCGGCGTTGGAGCCCACCCACCGCTTGAGCTGCGGGAAATACTCCCGGCAGAACGGGCACTCCAGGTCAGCATAGAGCGTCAGCGTGAAACGGCCTTTGGGGTTGCCCATTAGCCAGGGCGGCCCGGCCACCGGTGCCATGCTGACCGGCGTGGGCGGCTGCGGCGGGGATTCGCCGGGCGACCTCGACACAAGCCAGATCAGCAGCAGCGCGATCAGCACAGCAGCCAATGCCCAGGGCCAGCGGGGCCGCCCGTTGCGGCGGCGGAACGCCTGGACCTGCATCGGAATGGAAGGACGTTTCTGTTCCATGGCGTTCTCCGTCTTACGACAGTTCCAGGGCCGGCGACTCGATGCCGCGCGCCTGGTCGATCTTCTCGGCCACCTTGAAGGCCGCTTCCAGTTCGGTGCAGCCGTAGTGCTGCATAAGTTGGTAGCGTTCGGCCTTCTCTTCGGGTTCGGTTTGCGCGAGCGCAAGGTAGAGACTTGGCGGCACGGCGCGGAACAGCACTTCCATGCTCTTGGAGAGGATGACGCCCTCGGTGAATTTCCCCGCCTCCTTGCGAGCAGAAAGCATCAGCGCTTTCTGCGCGGGTGAGAGTTCGCGGAAGCGTGCGATCTTCTCGACCTCATCGGGCGGCATCGACAGGCAGATCCACCACTCAATCATGTTGAGCATGGGCTCCGCGGCACGTGGCAGATCGTCGATGTTTTGGGTCGCCAGCCAGAACCAGGCCCCTAGCTTGCGCCACATTTTTGTGATTTTTACGACGTAGGGTGCAAGCAGCGGGTTCTTGGTGATGATGTGGCCCTCGTCGGTCACATTGATGATCGGACGGCCCAGGTATTGGTCGCGCTCGGCGATGTTGTTCACCGTGCTGATCAGGCTGATGTACGCGATGGAGAGTTGCGCGTTGTAGCCCTCGCGCGCATAGGTCGCGAGATCCACCAGGGTGATGTCGGCTTCGGGCCACGGCGTGCCGTCGCGGTCGAACATCTCACCGTCCGTGCCTTGACAGAACATGTCCATGGCGTCCGCCATCTCCAGCAGCCTCACACGCCGCATCTCGGGCAGCGTGGGGTCCTGGCCGCGCGTGCGCAGCGCGTTGCGCACGTCGCGCGTGAGCACCGTGCGTTTCTCGGCCACGCAGTGCTCGGCGGCATCGAGGATGCACTGGCGGATCAGCGAGCGATCAGCCCGCGTCATCCGGGCTTCTTCTTTGTCCTCGCCGCCTGTGATCATCAGCCGTGCCGTGATCTCCAGTTCACCCAGCACGTCGCGCTGCTCGTCCTCCTCCATGATCGAGGAATCGGCTGGCAATTCTTCATCCAGTGCATCGGCGTCAAGCGTCTGCACGTTGCTGGGCGTTTCGATCAGCCGGCGAGCGTCGGCGAACGGCGCCAGGCTGATGCCTGAGCCAGGAGCCAGCTTGACCCGGTTCACGGTCAGACCCAGGCGCTTTGCGAAGTCGCTGAACAAGCCGAAGCTGTTGCCGGCTTCCACGATGAACAGCCGCGGCCGGTAGATGGCCGTAACCTGGTTCAGGAGGTTGTTGAGCGTTGCGCTCTTGCCCGAGCCGGTGGGGCCGAACAGGAACAGATGGGCGTTCATCTGCCTGTCCAAGCGGTTCAGTGGATCAAACGTGATCGGCCCGCCGCCGCGGTTGAAGAACGTGTTGCCCGGATGACCCGTACCCTGGCTGCGACCCCACGCCGGCGAGAGATTCGCCACATGCTGGGCGAACATCAGTTGGGTGAACCAGTTCCGTCGATCTTGCGCAGGGTTGTAGCAGCACGGTAGCCAGCGCAGGTAGCTGTTGAGCGGCGCGACTTCATCGTCCTCGCGCACAGGCTGCAACCCCGCGTTGAGCATCACGTTGGCGAGGTCCAGGCCGCGCCTGTCAAGTTCGGCTTCATCGCGTCCGCGCAGATAGAAGGCCAGCGTGCCGCGGTAGAGCTTGTGCGCGCTGCCGATGAGCGAGCGCGCCTCCTGCACATCCTTGAGCGTTTGTTCCGATGCCAGTGTTTCGCCGACAGCCTTCTTCGCCAGGTGGTTCAGGTGCGATTCGAGGATGTCCTGGGGCGTCGCCACCATGGTCAGACACATCGTGGTGTCTTCGGGCATCTGATCGAAAAGCGTGTTGATAGCGTCCCCCTTGCGGGTTTCGCCGGTCAGGTGCCCCGTACCGGGCGGCATGCGTAGCCGGTCGGTGACCAGTACGCGATGCGGCATGCCGTCGAAGTACCAGGTGCCGTGCTCGGCATCGGAGCGAGGCTGACCGAAGAACAGCCGTTGACTGAAATCCCGACCACTCGCCAGCTCGATCTCACCTTCCTCCACCTCGTCGGGATAGCGGGCCAGCGCATAGAAGCGCTCTCGCTCCTCAGCGCCGGGCCCGAGCATCGTGGGGCGTGGGTTGAACCAACGAAGCAGCCAGTCGTGAACATCGGCCGCGACCATGCGCCGGGCCTGGATGCCGGCGTTCGCCAGGCCGCCGCAGAGGCGATCGCAGACGATGTTCAGCATTTGCTCGGGTGTCTGGCCGCGGCGGTTCGCCTGCCCGGTGGCCCGGCGATAGACCACCATGCGCACGCGCCGCGTCTGGCCGCGCCAGCGCAACCGCGTGACCACCGTGTCCTCGAACAGTCCGCCCGGTTTGGCCACTGCGCGCAGGTGGTGGCCGAAGAAGCGGAGGTAGAACTCGGTGAAGGCGGTATCGCGGGCACGCGGCTGCACGTAGTCGCGCAGCGTCTGCATGTACTGGTCGAAGCTGGGCTCGTCCTGTGCATAGAGCTGGAGCACCCACGGGTTCTCATCCAGCTCATCGAACGAGTCCTGGAGCGCGTTTTCGAGCGCATCGCGGGCATGCGCGAGCCAGCCCGGCTCCCGACCTTCGGTGCCTAGCGGGACCAGTTCGTAGAAGGCCGCGACCGATTGCCCGTCCTCCAGCAGCATGGACTTCGACGGTGGCAGGAACTCCACCCACGGCAGCAGCTCCGCGAATGACTGCGCAACGTCGTACAACGCCTGCTCGTCCGCCACGGTCGCCGGCCTGCGGCCCTGGACCGTCGCTCCGGGTTCGGCAATGCCGGCCTGGCGCAACGCCTCGACGTGGCGCTGCCAGCCGTCCGGCTGCTCGTCATTGCCACCATCGGATGCAGCCAGCTTCGGCCAGGGAAGTTTCCAGCGCATCAGTAGTTCTCCACGCGCTCGCCCGGCATGGCGTACTGCACACGCTGGTACAGGGGGAAGACCGTCGTGTAGCCCGGAACCGGCACGGGATCGGTGCCCGCCAGGTGCGGGTACACATACATGACAAGATCGGGGTTCGGCAGGCGGTGGAACTGGCGATAGACCTCGTTGCGCGCCGTGCGCGTGTAGCGCATCTGCTCGGTGGGCGCGGCCTCCACGTCGGCCTCGGTCAGCGGCCGGCGCAGGCTCTGGCGTGCATCGAGCAATTGCCTGCGCGCCACCTGGCCGGCGCCACCACCCCCGTCACCGGCGTTCTGCTGCCAGATGTCCATCATCGTGCTGTCGCCGTGGGGGAGCAGCTTTTCCTTGCTGGTGGCACAGCCGCCGAGCACCGCGACGGCGAGGGCCAGCGCCAGGGCCTTATTCAAGTTCGAGAGCATGGCTTTCTCCTGCGCGGTGATCGACCTTGCGGCCTTCGGGATCGAAGTCGATGGCGAGAGGCTTTTCGAGGTGGACGGCGACCTTCGCGCCGGGCTGGACATAGATAGCGGCGAACGCCTGGCCATACAGCTTGTTCACCCAGTCGGCCATGTCGCGCACGCCACCGGCCAGGATGCGGCCCACGGCTTCATTGCCCGAGATACCGACGCTGCCGATGGAGCCGTCGGCGCCGACGTAGGACATCTGGCCGCTGTCGCTGTCGATCAGCGAGGCGACGCCGGCACCGGCGGCGGTAATCAGGGCTTGCGAGCCAAGGTACTGCTGGGCGTTGCTGCGCCGCTCCCCGCTGACGCAGGGAATGCCGTATGGGTCGCTGATCCAGCCCAGGCCTCCACTTTGAGAGTTCTGCTGCTGGTTGTTCTGCTGGTTGCCGTCGCGGTCTTCGGGGATGGTGCGGATCGTGCCGTCGTGGAAGACGAAGGTGATGCTGCGTACCTGGCCGCGCACGCACGAGAGCGTCCAGTCGCCCGATGCGGTGCCGCTGAACACGGCACCGGCCACGTCGGGAATGTCGATGCCATTGGCGGTCAGGTTGTCCGATCCGACCAACACCTTGAAGGGGTACGGATCGTTGACGGTTCCGTCGATCGGCACGCGGCCGATCAGCGCCGTCATCGCCACCGACCCCATCAGCGTCGAATTGGTCGGTACGGTATAGACCGCCTTGGCGCTCTTCACGCCTGCGGCGCGTGCGCCCGCGTTCGCCACGGTTTCCGCCGTGGCTTCCAACGTGCTCTGCGCGGGGCCGAAGCTCGTCGGGAAGCTCATGCCGCTACCCGTGCCACGACTGCTGTTGCGCCCCTCGACTTTCCTCGCATCGTCGGGTTCGACCCAGCGCACGCCGCCTTCCATGCTGGCCTCGTCGCCGTCACGCAGCCCCAGACCCACCGGCAGGTCGGCATGGCCGCCGCCACGTCCGCCGATACTGTCCAAGCGCCGTTGCAGGTCGGCAAGCAGCCCTTCGGTCTGCTGGCGCGCGCTGGCTGCCTGCTCTTGGTCGCGACGCAGGTTGGTGCGCTCGGAGTCGAGGGCCGAATTGATGCGCTGGTCAATGGAGTTCTCGCGCTGGCGCAGTCGCTGGTTTTCTTCGCGCTGGGATTTGTTGTCCGAGAGCGCGGTCTGAAGCTCGGTGCGCAACTGCTTCACTTGGGCAACGAGCGTCGCCACGGTGTCGCGCGGGGTATCGCCCTCGATGCCCAGCGCCTTCATTTCCGCTGGAGTGAGCTTGGCGCCGGCATCCGCGGTCGGTGGTGCCGAAGTGCTGCCACCCGAGAACAGCCGGATGCCGACGAACAGCACCAGCACGGCAACCGGGATCATCAGCCACTTCAGGAGTCCATTACTGCGCATGGCGGACCTCCTTGCGGTCGGTGCCATCCTGGGAACTGGCTTCCGGTTGCGGGAGATGCACGGCCGGGTCGAAGCGGTTGACCGCTGGTAGCAGCGATTGCGCCAGGCCACGCCCGCGCGTCACCAGGTACAGGACGGTCGTGTCCTCGGGCGTCCCGCGCGGGCCAAGCGCCTCGTGTTGGAAGGTGGCGGTGAGGAAATCGCCTTGCAGCACGCGCGGGTCCAGGGTAATCCAGCCGCTGCTGCTGTTGGTCAGGCGCACGGCGGTCACCCACTGGTCTTCCAGACGCCACGACGCGAGCGCGACCGCGCGCACGGGCAGCGTCGGCATCAGCGTGCCGAGGTCGAGGTCACGGCGCAGGTTTACCCGCATGACGCTCGGCAGCGGCTCCACTGTGCGTAGCGGCGCGTAGAGGTTCTGTGCGGCGAAGCGCGTCAGGACAACCGGCACCGGGGTCTCGCGTCGCGCCGCTCGCGCGCCGGCCTGGTCCTGGGCGCGCGCCGGAGCTTCGTTGTCATCGCCGGGCTGATCGCCATAGCGCGCCGGGGTGCTGTTGCCCTCGACGATGCGCACTGGTTCCAGCTCGGCTTCCCCGTCCTTGGCTGGTTCCGCCGCAATGTCCAGCAGGATCAGCGCGCCCGTGTCGGCGTCCTGCAATTGCAGCCGCGTGGGTTCGATCGGCTCGCTGGCGCGCAGGTACACCGCACCGCCCGCGCTCTGCACCCGCAGGCGCTCGCCGACGCCCGCGGGCACGCCCACGCGGACGTTGCGGTCGATAAACACGATGCGCTCCTGGCCGACCTTCAGCGGCACCGCCAGCGGCATGCGTTCCCAGCGCAGGATCTCCACCGCCTGGACAGCGGGAGCCGCGGCCACTGCCAACAGCCCCAGCAAAGTGAGTACAGGATGCTTCATGGGATTTCTCCTTGAGGCGCTTGCGGAGACAGGCCGCCAGACGCCGGGCGCGTCGGCTCCGGCGTGCTGATGCGCTGGGGTGCGCCCTCATAGCAGTCGAGCGCCAGACCGAACGGGTTGCGGGCAGGATCGACGTCCACCCGCGTGACCTTCACGGGATAGCGCACCAGAGCGCGCTTGACTTGCTCGGCGCCGTAGTACTCGTCGGCGGTGATGTCCAGCGTCACTACCCAGTCGCGGTCGGAAACCACGCGCACGCGGGCCGTGGGGTCGTCGCCGTAGCCGCGGCCGGGGATTTCGTAGATGCCGCGCACGCGTTGGCGCAGCTCGCCCGTGCTGCGGCGGTAGTCGTAGTCCGCGCGCAGGAAGGCCTGGCAGGACGGGGTGAGGTACGGCGAGAGCGTGTGGAGGTTGCGCGCGTAGTCCTCTTCGCCATTCGTCGGCCAGCGGTTGAGCGTCTGGAACACGTAGAACGTGAACGCATAGACCGATTCGGGCGGCACTTCCCACCACTTCCTGGTACTGCCGGAGCGCAGGTCAGGCGGAACGTGGATGGTCAGATCGCGCGGAGCGCTCCACCAGCCGCCACCCATGACCAGGGCGACGATGACCAGGGCACCAGCCCCCAGGCGAAGCGTCTTGATGTGCGCCTGAAGGTGGGTGATCTCGTTCTTGAAGCGGCTCATCGCGCGCTCCTTCGGGTGGTCCAGAAGCCGGAACGCGAGATCAGCACATTTCCGCCCACCCAGCCCGCCATCAGTGGATGACGTGTCGCAATGCGCCATTGCAGTTGCCGATACAGCCAGGTGTCGGGACGCCCGCGCTTTAGGCGGCGAAGAATGCCGCCGCCGATGAACACGCCCAAGGCCACGCCCAGGACGACGAACGTGGGAGCTAGCGCGATCGTGCGGAACACCCACGACAGCGGCGCGCCGACCAGCAGGCCGGCGGCGCCGGACAAGCCGCAGCAGATCCACAGCTCGTCGGCGGTGAGGCCGCGCACGACAACGGGATGGCGGTTGAGCCGGTGCGGAAGGAACGTCACGGTCCCGTCCGCACGGACGTGCTGCTGCTCGGACATACCAGCCTCGCTTACAGGATGCCGGTGGCTTCGGTGAGCAGCCAGATGCCGATCACGAGCAGGACGGCGCCGATGGCGACCGTGAGGCCGAACTGGCCCCACGTCTTGCGGCCGGTGTGGATTTCCGCGTAGGTCCCGTAGGCGTGGTAGCAGACGCCGATGAACATCGACGCCACGACCAGGAGGGCAACGAGCATGATGATGTCGTAGCCGTAGTTCCTGATCGTTTCCATGATGCCGTTGCCCGTGCCGCGGGTCGGGTTCTCCAACTGCGGCAGACCCTGCGCGAACGACAGCGCAGGCAGCGCAGCGGCGCCCAGGGCCACGGCGGCGCGCTGGGCAAGACGGGAAGTGAGGATGCGGTTTTGCATGGTCATGCCTTTCAGGTCAGGAGAGGAGGAAGAAAGTCAGGACGAGGTACATCGCGACGAATCGGATGCAGACGCCGAGGAACTGGCGTTGGTTGAGGCGGCTCTCGGACCACCCCACGTAGGCCGTTCGCATGGCCCAGACGCCCCAGACGAGCAGGACCGCGAACACGACGCCGACCAGGACGGTCGCCATCGCTGAAGGTGCGATGCCGCTGTTGGCTTGAAATGCCGAGACCTGGGCGCCGTTCATGGCTTGCCCTCCGCGGTCGTCGGCGGTGATGGCGGGACGACCCGCTCCGTGCGGTAGTCGCCGGTCAATTCGGACGGGTAGCGCGGCTGGGCGCGCGACGGTGTGAGATGGGCCTGGATGCCGGCGCGCACGCGCGCCAGGTCAGCCAGCAGCCTCGGGTAGTCGAAGTGGTAGCGCTCGCCCGGCTGGATGGGGGCATGCGCGGCGCTGTCGGCGACCGTGCGCTCCAGCGCGTCGAGTTGGCGCAGCGCTGCGACCAGCTCCTGACGCTGCGCTGGGGACTCGGCCAACGCCATCGAGGACTGGCCCAACACAAGGACCGTCACGAGAAAAGTGGGCACGCCGCGATGCGCGGCGCGCAGCCAGATCGGAGCCAACATCGCGCCATTCCTGTGTGATCAGCAATGGCTAGATCGTGGAGATCAGCGCTGTTTCAGGCCGCAAACAATAGGAACCTGCGGATGACCGGATTGATCGGCTAGAGGTACTTCTTGAAGCTGCCCGCAGTCAGGCTCACGGCCAGTCCCAGCAAGGCGGCGCTCGGCAACAGGATCAGCAATGGATGCACCGAGATCGGCAGTGCCAGGTACGTGATCCACGGCAGCACGGCCAGGGGCATAAGGCTGGCTTTCGCGCGGTGGTAGATGAACCCGGATTCGCGGCCCGCGCCGAACCTGCGCACGTCGCGTCGCACCAGACCATCAATCAGACCGACGAAAGCGGCCGTGAAGATCAGCGGCAGCGTGAGCACCAGGACCAGCAGGCGCACTAGGAAGGTCAGCGTCGTGAAGGCCGCGGCGATCAGGTAGCTCTCGGCCCAGACATAGACTTGGCTGATGTAGTAGCGGAAGTTGCGCGCCTGCTCGTGGCTGGGCGCGCGGACGCGCTCGGCGGTCTGGCTCATGCGCGCCAGCAGCCCGGAGCGAACAAACACCCATTCGTAGCCTGTATCCACCAACTCGTGCGCTGTGCGCCCCGGCTCCTGCACGACCACGCTGCGCGTGAAGTGGCTGGACAGGTGTCCAAGCTCGTACTGCAACATCTGCTGGGAATGGCGCCAGCCCTGGTCCTTCCAGAACAGGTGCATGCCGACGCACTCCACCACGATCGAGAACAGCAGCGAGCCGATCAGCACTCCAAGCAAGCGAAACGGCAAGGTGACGGTGCCGACGATCAGGCCCTGGCGCTGGTTCTGCTCCCGCTGCGCGGTCGATGCGGCGTCCTTCATGGCGCGGCCTCGTCGGCATTGTGGTCGGTGGCGGTGGCCACCGCAGCAGACTCGGCTGGAGCCGCATCATCCAGCAGGTCATCGGGCAAGGCCGCATTCTGCAAGGTCGGGGAACTGGTGAACTCCCACCACTGCGTAGCCTCGCTGTAGCTCTGGCGCATGTACCCCGCCAGTTGTTGCAGGTCCGCCGGCATCACTTCATCCGGGTCTGGTATCGGCAGCGGCATGCGAACCTTCCAAAGCTGGCCGCCCTGCAGCAGCGCGAAGCACTGGCCTTTGGGCAGGCCGACTACGTGCGATGGCTCGATCATCGGCACGCTGGACATGCTGATGCGGTCCTGGGTGTTCGACGTGAAATCCGTCGCGCCGCGGATGTCCGAACTGTCGGTTGCCCCTGAGACGATGGTAGTGGTATAGACCTCGACCTTCGGCAACTGCCGCGTCAGCAGTTCGGCGGTGGCCGTCTCGCGCACGCGCAGCATGAACAGGTTGTTGAAGTTGCCGATCACCTGGCCAGCTTTCGCGCGGTTGCCGATGCGGGCCTCGATGTCCGAGAGGGTCTGCGTGTACGCGGTGACTTGCAGCCCGGCGCCGCCGCCTTTGTTGATAAGCGGCACGAATTCGTCACCCATGAGTTCATTGAATTCGTCCGCATGGACGTTGATCGGCACGCGCGCGCCAGCAGAGGCGTCCGGCAGGCCATCGTCGATCCCGTGCTTGTAGATATGGCCCGCCACCGAAACCAGGTCGGAGAACATGGAGTTCCCGACCGCTGCGGCAACCTCGGCGTCGGACAGCGCGTCCAGTCCCACATAGACGATGGCGCGCTTCCTGATGACTTGCATCCAATCGAAGATCGGGCGCGGGTCGGCCAGGTCGGAATAGTTCGGTGCCAGGAGCTGCGCGATCTTGCCGCTGGTGAGCTTTTCCAACAACGGCAGCAATGACGCGACGATCTTGTCGAAGTAGGTCTTGTCGTACCGAACTGCCGAGCGCAGTCCGTCGAGCACCGGGTCGTAGTTGCGCGCCTGGGAGAGATACTGCTCCAGCGCAACCACGCGCTTCTCGCGCCCGATCATGTTGCGCGGAATGTTCTTCTCGTTGAGCTTGGCCTCGATCTGGACGATCACCTCCCAGGCCTTGGGCTCGGTCTTGGCGAAGTAGTGCTGGGCGTACTCGATAAACAGCGCGTCGATGTTGATGACGTGCCGCTGGATCAGCATGTAGTCCGGGCGCTGTCCCAGTTCCACTAGGGCACGGGCAATGATGTTGACGAAGCGCCACGCGAACTCCCTGAAGGCCGCGCTATTGCCTTCACCGGAGAGTTGCCCTGCGATGCGGGTGGCGACTTCCGAGATGCGACCGAATCGGCCCACCGCGTTGTAGCGGGCGCTGATCTCCGGCCAGCCCAAGTGGAAGATGTAAAACTCGCCTTCACGGCCCGCGCGCTTGGCCTCGACATACATGCGCTTCAAGAGGTCCGCATCCCCTTTGGGGTCGATGACGATCACGACTTCGTGCTCGCCGGCAGCGCTCTTGCGGCGGATGTCCTGGGTCACGAACAACTCGGCCAGTCGCGTCTTGCCCACGCGCGTGGTGCCCAGCACCAGCGAGTGCCCGACACGCTCGCCGAGCGGTAGGCTGACGTCCACCTCGTCCGGTTCGATGCCGTGCAGGCGTGGCAGGCCGCCCACAGGCGGAAGCGGACGCACCGGGTTGAAAGGCACATCCCAGCCCGTGAGCGCGGACAGCCGGGATAGCGGGAACGGCGCGAACTCCAGCCGCTCCTCCAGTCGCCGTGCCAGCCGGTAGGCAGGCGTCGGCTCGACGTATCGGCGGAACTCCGGCCGGTACGTCTGCATCAGCCTATGGGTGTGTTTTTGTTCCCACAGGAACCCGCGCCCGATGAAAAGCCGCTGCTGGCTGACGGGCACGTCCTTGCTCGTCATCACGTAGCGCGACAGGCGGCGGATGTTGCGTCGGTAGCGAAGGATCACGCGGGCATCGCGGTAGCGGATCGCGCCATAGGCGCCGAACGCCAAGGCGCTGCCGACGCCCATGGCCGGGCTCAGCGCGAGCGACCATGGGGCCACTAGGGACAGAAACGCGGCGCCTGCACACGCTGCGACGGTGTATAGCTCCACCGCTGGGCGTAGCAGAACCTCGACCGGCTGTTTCCCCGACATGGCTTCATTGCTCGATGCCGGTGGCCGTGATCAGCGCCGGGTAGTGCCGCAGGCCCAGGCGATCGGCCAGGTCGTCTCCGGCTACGGGCGCGAGTGGCACGCCCGGCACCAGGGCACGCAGCCGTGCCAGGCCCTGCGCGGTCTCGACGTTGACCACCAAGCCGACCGCGCCGCGTTCGCGCAAAGCAACGCTTCGGCGCTGCAACCAGGCCCGGGAGGCGTCGTCGTCGCCGATGACCACGAACGGCCGCAGGCCGGGCGCTTCGATCACGCGCCGCGCGACGGTGCCGGGCGTGAGCTTGGCGCTGCGCACCGGCAGCATCGCTGCCTCGTCCGCGGGTGTGGCGGGAACCTGTGGTGTCGGAATGGGCGGCCGGGCCGGGACATCGGCGCGCGGCTGGAGGTTGAGGGCCTCGTAGTACGGCAGCGCCGACGTGCCACCGCGATCTTCGACCACGATCAGCGGACCGCCGGCACGCGATGCCAGCGGCAGACCTGCCAGCAGCACAAGCAGGCCCCGCAGGGCCAGATGGGATTTCGTCATGGGGAAGTCTCCTGGCGCGCGGCGAACACCGCGGCGTTTGGACGTGCGCCCTGCACACGCGCGAGATGGCGCGACACGCTGCGCCGGTAGCGGGCGGCGGGCTCGCCGCCCGCAGGACGGTGGTAGCGGCCGATCGCGAGCAGCCAGTCTTCGCCGGACGTGTGCTGCTCGTTCAGGATTTCAGCGGCGATGGCGAGGTTGCGATACGGGTCCAGCAGGTCACATGCGCTGGTGAAGCGGTGCTTGTGGTAGCCGAGGTTGATCTGGCCCAGGCCTGCATCGATGCGCGTGTGGGGCGTGGCGCGCATTGCCTGTTGCAAGCCCGAGCAGGCATCGGCGCGCGTGGCGAAGCGGCGCGACTGGCCGGCGACATTGAGGGACCACGGCCACGGGACGATGCGCCCGTTGCGTCGAACTCCGCTCTCCTGCAAGGCCACGGCGTAGAGCACGGTCGAGGGGATGCCCGCCCGCTGGGCGGCGAGCTGGTAGGCAGGTGGCGGAATCTCCTGGGCATGGACGGCGCAGGCGCACAGGCCGGTAGCGAGCACCAGTGCGCGCAAGAGCTGCGAGACGGAGGTGGCCGCTACGGCTGGCGCTGCCATTGGCCGTTCACCTCGCGCACAGCCGCGGGCAAGTCACCGGGCAGGCCCAGCGACAGCCAGCGGCCGCCGTCGTGGTTGAGGGTAATGCTGCCGCTGCGCACGCGCGCCGGGTCGATCTGCGCGCGCTTGGCCCAGTCGCGGATGCGTGCGTCGTCCTGGCGGCTGCCCACCATATACAGGTCGAACTCGGCACCCGAGGATTGCAGCCGCTGCACGAGCTGCCCACAGGCCGCGCAGCCGTCCTTGACGAACACCGCCACGCGACCGCTGCCGCGCGCGGTGCCGGTGCCCGGCCCGTCGTCGGGCAGGTTTACGCGCTGCATACCAGGGTTCAGGCGCTGCCAGGCTTCGTCGTAGGCACGTTGGTAGGCGAGCAGCTTCTCGACGCGGCGTGCCTCGACTTGCACCTGCAGCTCTGCATAGCGCCGCCGTTCTTCGTCGGTGCGTGCCTCGATGCCTAGGGCAGACAGCGGGTCCAGGTTGGGCGAGTAGATGCCCAGCGGCCCATCCATCAGCTCGCGGTAGCGCGCCCATTCCTGGGGTTGGAGGCCCCAGTTGCTTGCTACTCGGTCGTCCAGGACGCGGGCGGCCGTCGGGCGCTCCTGGCTCTGCGCATTGCGGGCGGGAGCTGTGGCTGGCTGCTGCGCCCACGCGGGCCACTGGACTGAAGCCAGCAGGAGTGCGGAAAGGATGATCGACGGCTTCATGTCGTGTGCTCCGATCAGGGAATCGCCACGCGACGGGTCTGGTCGCCGGCTTGGAACACCGCGGCGCTGCCATCGATTGCCTGCAAGCGCCATGGACCGACCGCATCACCGGGCAGCAGCACCTGAAGCTGGTCGGGCGTAAAGTTCCCACTGCTCGGCACGACGGACACGCTGAGCTGGCCGGCGCGCAGTTCGGCGCCGACGATGCGGAACGGCAGTGGCGGCGGTTCAGGCTTGGCGGCGGGCTTGCTCGATGTGCGCGGCTGGGTGGGTGTTGCTGCACGCGCAGCGGTCTGGCGCGTCTTGATCTGCTCGATCTCCGCGCGCAGCGCCTGAAGGTCGTCGGCGGCTGCGTAGCTGCTCAATGTTTTCTCAACCAGGGAAGCGCGTGCTTCCAGGATTTGGCGGATGTCTTTGAGGTCCGCCGCCGTTGCGACAGGCGGACGCTGCTGGATGGTTCCGATGGTCTCAGCCAGGGCCACCGTCTGCGCTTCGAGGCGTTGCAAACGGGAGTCGAGCCGTTTCTCGTCGGCCTGGTCGCTCATCGCCTGGTAGCCGAGGGCCACGATGACGCTGAGACCGAGCAGCCAGAGCCAGAGCAGGCTTTGCACCACCACGGCGACAGCCGGGCGCCGCGAAGATTGGGGAGTGTTCATGGCTGACCGCCTGGAATGGAGGGCATCAGTGGGAAGGTCTGCACCGCATCGGCGGCGGCCGGTTCGGGCATTGGTTCGATGGCCATGCTGTCGCCGGGCCGCTCGAAGCAAATCTGTCGTGCGCGGTCATCCGCGTGCAGTTCCCAGGCCGGACCAGCCAGGGTGAGCAGCGCGTCGCGCAGAGTCATGGGACCGAGATGCAGGTGCGCCGCCGGCAGCGGCAGCGCATACAACTCGATCACGGCATGTGCCGTTTGACACAGGCTGTAGCCGCTGCGTTTGAGCACATGCCGCAGCCCATCGCCGACCGTGACGCGGGCATCCGCCGGCATCGAAACATCGATGGTCTGCAACAGCAGGTCGCGCTGCGCCGCCGTGGGGGCCAGCTCGACCAACGTGTAGCGCCCGTAGCGCACAACGGGGATGTACTCGGGCGCTTCGGGTTCGGGCGCGGTCGAGACTTCCTCGAAGGCATCGGGTGCGTGCGGCGCAGTCGTTGTCGCGCAGCCGCCAGCCAGTACCGACCAAAGCAGGCCGAGAAATCCCGTCAGCAGGCGGCGTTCGGGATGGTGAAACCAGGGTGGAGAGGGGCACATGGCGCGTCGTCCTGAAACATCGAGCCCTCACCATCGCCGCTCGGGTCACGAGCAGCAGCAAACAATGCGAACCAGGCAGCGCCCGATTTCCCGACAGCCTCACTCCAAAGAAAAAGGCCCCCGAAGGGGCCAGTGAAAGCGCAGATCGGACCCTGCCGAATCAATCCAGAGCCAGTTTCAAGCCGGGATCGACCTGTGCCAGTTGGGCATGCGCCCAGCAGCGCACGAGCTGGCCGTTCTCGCCGAGCGGCCGGTCCGCTACCGTCGCCGAGTACTCGTCGGTGTCGCTGGTGTCGTAGCAGACGACCTTGATCTCGCCGGTGTCGCAGCGGATCGAGTGGATCTGGCCGTCGGTCATATCGACCACGACGACCTGCGGGACAAGGCCCAGTTCGCGGGCGGCCGACAGGATGGAGCCATATTCGGCAGCATCGAGGCAGACGAACGGCCCTTCGTACCGGGCTTCTTCGGCCAGATCCTTGGCTTTGTAGTAGTGGGCGCCCTGATCGTATTCCTCCTGGGTGGTTCTGACCTTGAAGACCGGTATGTCGGGGGTGCCGGAAGCATCGACGCAGGCGACAGCGACTTGCATCTCGATCTCGCCGCCGTCGGCGGGTTCGATCGAAGGGGTGTTGGTGTTCATGGAAATCTCCTTGAAATGAAAATGCGTAGCCATGCCCGCGAAGAACACGGGCATGGCTACGAGGTAGGAACAACAAAAAGCCGGCGGCACTAGGCCGGCGATGGCGTGGGGATCAGGCGGCGACCAGTTGCCGGGCCAGTGCGACCTCGACGGAATCACCGTCCTGGTTGAGCACATCCAGCCCCGATTCGGGCACGTCGCCCGAGGTGGACTGCGAGACCATGATCTTCTTGGCCATCAGCTCTAGGCAGGTCATCTGCGAGGAACCGGCGTAGCCGAGGTAGATCACGCGCACGGACAGCTTCTGCCCGATGCGCCAGGAGCGGCGTGCCGCCTGCTGCAGCGAGTACACGTTGTAGCCCGACTGCATGAACACGATCGTCGGAAACTCCAACAGGTCCAGTCCCGTTTTAACCAGCTCGGGGTTGGTGATGAGCACATCGATGCCACGGTCCAGTTGCTCGGCGATCCAGTCCTCGCGGCGGCTGGCATCCACGCTTGCGCGCAGCACCGCCACTTTGAAGCCTTCCTGCTCCAACAACACCTTCAGGCGCGACGTGGTGTCGCGCGTGCCGGTATAGACCGTATAGGCCAGGACCTTGCGGCCCTGCGCCTTCTCCTCTTTGCAGATGTCGATAAGCTCGCGCTCCTTGGGACTGATCTCGAACTCGTTGAACTGAGCCGGGACGAACGCCAAGGTGTTGCGCGTGCGCGGATGCACCACGGTCTCCGACCGGAAGCAGCAATCTGGCCAGGCCAGCAGCACGTTGAGCACCACACCCAGCAAAGTCGTATCGCGTCGTGCAAGAGCCTGTTTCAGCTCCGCGGTCAGCCGACCCGCCAGATCGCGGTAGGCCGCGGCTTGCGCCGTGTCCATCGCGACTTCTCGGAACTCCTCGTCATACGGCGGCAGGACGTTGCCGCCGATGTCCTTGAGCTTGAGGAAGATCGTGAACGGCAGGATGCAGCGCAAGACGCCCTTGGGGCCGAAGCCCGGGGCCTTGACCGTGCGCACCGATACCTTGGTGCCCTTGGCCGTCTTGTGCGCCGTGCCGGTGCTCTCGGAGTAGATGTCCTTCAAGACTCCGTGATCGCGCATGAACGCCATCGCGGCCGAGGTCATGCTGCCGCTCGTGGTCGGGCGGTAGCCGTCTTCGATCATCCGCCCCGGAAGGGCTCGGAACAGCAGGTAGAACAGGTCGTCCCCGTAGCCGCCCATCAGCGTGCCAGTCAGCAGCAAGGTCTTGCGAGACTTCGCCGCCAGCACGCCCATGGCCTGGCCTTGGGCACTCCCGCCGTTCTTGTACTCGTGCGCCTCGTCGGCGATGAGCAGGTCGAACGTGCCTTGCGGCAGGTAGCGTTTGATGAACTCGGACGGCTGGTAGCCGCCTTCGCCAAAGCCGAACTCCATGTTGGCCATCGCCCGTTCCATGCGGGTGGCCTGACGGTCGGAAAACACCAGCTCGCCGTTGCCGTCCATGAGATTGATGAACTCATGGATGTTGTCGCCGAGCATCGAGGCCAGGAAGCCGTCTCCGAACTTCTGCATCAGCTTCTGCGCGGTGACTGCCCCGATGGTCGGGATGCGCTTCAAGGCTTTCAGCACGGCCGAGGACTGGTCGTTGCCGGACAGGCTGCGTGGGCGGATCAGCGTCCACAGGGGCGCTGCGCAATGGCTGCACTTCCTGCGGTACTCCTCGGCTTCGAGCGCGACCGGGTTGACCGGCTCGCCGTCGAGGTCGGTGATGACCGTGCCGCAGTCCGGGCAGGCCGCCACGTCGCCGTGGCGGGTGCGCCGCTGGGTGAAGACAGGCTTCCAGTGGAACCCCATCCGCATCCTGACGCGCCCCAGGACAAAGAACTCCTGGCCGGTCGGCTGCACACCCAACTGCTCGCGCAGCTTGATGAGCTTGACCAAGGTATCGGGGCCGTTGAGCACCCAGACCTTCGCGCCCGCTACTGTCTCCTGGATCTCGCGCCGCCACTTGTAAACAAGGTGCGGGGGCGAGAGAACCAAGGTCCGGCGGTAGCCTTCGGCGTTGAGCACAGCGGCCGTGGCGATGCCGACGGTCGTCTTGCCGCAGCCCATCTCGCCATTGACGATCGCGGCGCGCTCGCCACGGTCAATCAGCAGCTCGGCGGCGGCGTGGACGACTTCGGCCTGGGCCTGGAACAGCTTGCGCTTGAGGCTGGCGACGATGAGCTGGCGATGTGCTTGCGGTTGGCCGGTATAGACCGGCGGGTTGGCGCTGTTGAGGGCGTCGAGCAGTTCGTCGCCGAACTCGCCGACGAAATCCTGAAGGCTCAGGGTCAGAGGGGAAGATTCCGCGTCTAGCAGTTCGCCCTGTACGGGCGCGGCTTCAGCGGCATTGGTTTCGAGATCGAGGGACATGGTGATGCTCCAAAGAAAAAGGGGCATGCACCACCCCCAGCGGGGCAGTGGCATGCCCCGTGGTGGGAAGTAAATCGACGCGTGGCCGACGGTGGTTGAAGGTGCTGGCCTGGGTGGCCAGCGGCTGAACCGTGATCAGTCCTCGGACGGCAGAACGATGACGGTGGCGTGGCGCTCCGCGTCGGTAACGATGCGAATGGCCAGCCCCGGATGGATCACGTAGTGCGATGCCAGCGATGCGCCTGATTGAAGCGCGGTGCTGTTGGCCTGCCATTGCTGGACGTTGACGTCGCCCCAGTCGCCACGGGTGTGGCGCCTGAAGTACGGGATCGGGTCGAGGCGACCCGAGCGGACCAGGCGGTCAATGCCTTTGCTGAAGATAAGCGCCCCGATGGGGAACGCCAGGCTCTGACAGTAGGTTTCGATGCGATGTGATGCCATGGGCTCCTCCTTGATGAGTCATTGAGCCACGACACCCCTGCCGGAGTGAAGTGGCTCCGTCAGGAGAATGAGGATGACGATGTGGGGACGTCAGATCAGGTCCCGCTCTTCGGGAAGCTGGATCACCGTGGTCTCGTGGTCCTCGCTGGTCTTGACGATCAGCGCCAGGTCCGGCGTGATCCTGAACTGCGAGATCATCAGGTTGTCCTGTTGGATCGCCACGTCGTTGGCTTGGCGTGTGGCCTCATCGATCTCGCCCCAGTCCCCGCGCACATGGCGCTGGACATAGGCTAAGGGGTCGATCAGGCCTCTTCGGGCCAGCCAATGCACCTTCTCGCTCAACTTCAACGTACTCGGTGCGAACAACGGTTGCTTGCGCGGCGCCGGCCGCTTGAACGGATTGGGGAACATGGTGTTTCTCCTTCGATGTGGTACAGCAGGACGGCAGCGCGTCCGGTGGATCAGCGGATGGTCAGCACCTCGCCCCGTGTCGCGGAGCCAGGCGTCATGTCCCATGCGCGGATGACGGGCACAAACTTGTCGGTGAGGATGCGGGTCTCGGCGATGGAGCCGTCTTCGCGTTCGGTGAATTCCCGCTGGAGCGTCTTGTCCTTGTGGGTGTCACCTTTGACGACGAGCACGCGGCCCGTCTGGGAGCGCACAACGCCGGAGATCGCGCCCGCGGCCAAGGCCAGGGCGAGATGCCAGTGGGACAAGGCCCGCGCCGGTGGACGCAGCGACTGCTGCGCGGCCCCCAGGTGCGTGTCCAGCGACGGCCAGAGGCCTTGCAGCCTGCCAACCTCGTCGGCGAACTGCTCGGGCTCCATCGTCACGCGGAAGAAATGCTCCGGCTCGGCCGGACTGGCGGGGACGATGTACGGCAGGAACGGCCAATCGCTCGGCAGCTCCTCGGCTTCGACTTCGCCAAGCCCAACCTGCAGCAGCAGATTGCGCACGGCCTTGACGCCATCGGGGGCCTGCTCGCGCTGGCGCACCCTTCGGCCAAAGATCACCACCTGCTTGAACTGCGTTTCCACCGCTCGGTAGATCCGCAGATCGGTGTAGTGGCGTGTCAGCCAACCAACCAGCTCCGCGTCGAGCACGTAGCCGGGGACGATGAAGACCAGCACGCCGCCGTACTGCAGCAGCGACAGCGAACGCTGATAGAACAGCTTTTCGAGGCGGGCACGTCCCTGACCTTGATAGCCGATGTTGCCGTTGACGTCCTTGGACAGGTCGCCATACGGCGGGTTGAGCCAGAGCAGCCCGAAGGACTGTTTGGAGACCATCGTGTCCATCAGATCCGCGTGCAGGCAGTGATCGACCAGACCTCGGGCATGGCGTGCCCGCTCCGCGTCGAACTCGACGGCGAACGCCTTGGCCTGCTCGCGCCCGAGGGCATGGGCGGCTTCGGCGATTGCCACGCCTTCGCCGGCGCAGGGATCGAGGATGCACATCGGCCCGTCGCTGGGCATTAGTGCGTTGAGGGCTCTTTCGAGCGTGGGTTCGTCGGTCGGGTAGTACCCGTTCTTGGCGAAATTGCGGGCGAGCCGCGGGAACATGAGGGCCATGGAAGTCTCCTTGTTGGCGGGGATGAAACACGGAAGCACGCCAAGGCGTGCCTCCGTGGGTGGGTCAGGCCGCTACCACTTCCGGCGTCCAGATCTTGGCCGGGTATGGATAGGCGGTGAGCACGTCACTGCGGATCAGGGAACCCAGCGCCAAGGTCAGCGCCGGCACGTCGATGGCGAGCCGATGGCCTTCCAGCGGCCCGAGGGCGAACGGAAGGCGGGCCAGCATCTCGCGGCTTTGCAGCAGTTCCAGCACGGTCTCGCGCCAGTGGTCGAGCAGCGGCAACGGGCAGGTGTCCCGCACCAGCATCCACAGGCGGTCAAGCCGGTGGGCACTGTCGCGTGGCAGCAATGCCAATGCGCTGGCGTTGGCCTTGTCGGGCTTGACGCAGCGCCGGTCGAACAGCCACACGTTGGACAGCGAACCGAACAGCGTTCGCCGGTAAGCGCGGGTCATGCGCTTTTCCAGGCGATCGACGTTGCCGACGAACACCGGGACGCTGCCGCCCTGGTCGGTGATGATGTGGAACTGGTCCAGTCCCTGCTCGTCGCGCCCGAGGGTCAGGCGAGCAAGGAACTGCTGGACGGCGGTGTCGCGCGCCCAGATGGACAGGAAGATCAGGTTGCCCTGGTCATCGCCGACACAGGCGTCGGCCATCACGTCCGGGCATTCGTCGATGCGGTACAGCGTGGAAGAAGTGTTTGCGGGCATGGTGGTGTCCTCGGATGAACGGGAACAGCACCGCCCCCTGGGGCAAGTACTGCCCCAGTGGGAAGAAAATCGCTCAGTCCGGCTCGAACTGCCGGGTGTGCGGGTTGAAGTGAAGCGCCTCGTCCACCGCCGTGATCGGCGTGAAGCCGTCCAGGTAGATGTTGTTGAGGTACTGGTCGCGGTAGGTCAGTGCCTGCCGTGCCTGTTCCTCGGTGAGGCCGTTGCTGATGAAGTACTCCAGCATCTCCTCGTCGGAGGACACTTCGTCGTTGGACAAACTTCCTTCAACGAGTGCCAGCAGCGAGGGTGAGAGCGCAGCCAGGATCGGGTCCATGTTGGTTCCTCCTGGCTCAGGCCATCAGCGTCGCGGCGGGAGCAGTGACAGCCGTGGGTGTGCGTCGCCGTGCGTGGTAGGCGCGAACGCCTGCACGCCAGTCGGCGGACTGCTCCGGTGCGAGGTTCAGATAGGACAGCGGGCACGAGTAGTAGTACGGGTGCATGGACTCTTCCAGCGGCTTGTAGCCCCACTGGTTGCCGCTGCGTTCCAGCAGATCGCAGCGGATGTAGCGCAGGGACTGGCCCGGCGCGAGATCACGATGCACACCCTCGACCTTGGCGGTCGTTTCGACCACGGACCACAGCACGTTGCCGCGCAGTGCGTGAGCGATGACCTTCGCGCTGACGCGCTCGGTCTGCTGCGGTGCGATCAGTTCCGCGATCAGTTCAGACCGCGATTGGGGAGAGAAATACCAGCCCATGAGAGGCCTCCTGGAAAAAGTAGAGTCGGAGGCCGCCCGCAGGGGGAGAACCCCCGACGGGTGGTGAAAAGCCGATCAAGCGGCGATTACGTGTGCCGGACCTCAGTAGTCCGAATCGCAACCGGCCGGGCAATAACCCAGTTCGATTCCGTGCGAGCAATAGCCGTGTTCAGCGTTCCAGTCCTGGGCTTCCTGCCTTTCGGCCGGTGTCGCGTAGTCCCATTCCTGTGCGATCTGCAGCGCTTGTGCGCGTTGGTCTTCGGGCAGTCGAGCAACTTGCTCGTCGATCGCCGAACTGAAGCGTTCGACGTAGTAGTCGTGAGACAGTCCGCACCCCTTGGTGGCTTGTGCGGCTTCCGTCTCGCAGAGAGCCCGCCAAGCGGGTTCATCCAGAGCGGAGCGAGGGGAATCGCAAGCGATGGTGGACATGATGGAGACCTCCAAAAAGGAGCCGAGGCCTCCCCCGCATGGGGAAGGAACCCCGGCGGGTGGATGAAGGACACCGCGGATGCGGCGCCCATGGTCACGCAGGTTGCAGTTCGGCCTGGCGGCTCCACTCCTGCGTCTTGAAGTCCAGCGCGTAGCCCAGTTCGCCCAGGCGGGCGATCTGCGCGCGCAGGGCGCGGCGGTCGATGGTCGAATCCAGCTTCACGGACTCGCCCAGCGGCCACAACAGGCCGAACAGTGCGGCGTCGCCATCCTCGGTGCTGCCGGGGGCAGCAGCCGTAGCAGGCGGCGGCGCGTCCACGCCGAAGGGCGTGGTATCGATCAGCGGGTCCGCGGAGGCCTGCACGGGTGCAGATTTGGCGAACCTGGATGCCTTGGCGGCCTTGACCGGCGTTGCCGCAGGCGGCGGCCCTTGCTCTTCATCGAGCGGATCGACTTCCTGCGGGGCGAAGCTATGTGCTTCGGCCTTGCTCAGCTTGTCGATGCCGAAAAGTGTCATGCCGTCCAGGTTGGCGCGCATCTCGAAACGCATGCTGCCGTCGCTGATCGGATAGCCTTTGAGGAAGATGTAGCGGAGGACGAATTCCCCTTGGTACTTGCCCTCGGGGTACTGCTCCAGTTCGGCATCTTTTATCGTGAACTTGCCGAGTTGGCATTCGAGCTTGCCAACGTTGAACTTTCCGTTGCGGCCGTGAATGGTGCGCAGCGCGAGCTGGCCCGGGACGATGATGGGCGTGGCCGATTTCTCGGGTGCCGATGTGACTGCCATGATGCTTCTCCTTGAGAAATAGGAAAAAGGCAAGGCCCCGTGAGGGGCCATGCCGGATCAGAACGAAGCAGCCAATGCTGGCTCCTGCTCCTCGACTTCACCTGCGGGCTCGCGCTCGGCGGACTCGGCAGGCTGCTCGGCAGCGGTGTCGGCAGCGTCCTCGGCTTCGGGCGCGGATGCGTCCTGGGCCTGCGGTGCCTCGGCTTGCGCCTGGCTCGTGGGATAGACCTGGGTGCCATCGATCTTGATCAGACCGATGTGGACCAGCGTCGATTCCAGACTCGCGGCCGGTTCCCCGGCGTGCTCCCCCTTGGTGCGGATGTACGGATCGATCTTCATGTCGTTCAGACGGAAGGCGACCAGCACTTTGCGATCCGCTTCGATGGCCTGCACGCACCGGCGAACCAGGTGCTCGGCTTCAGGGGTGGCGACGATCGTGTCGAAATACCGATACTCCGGTTCATCGACAGGGCCGGTCAGCGCTGCGATGCAGCACGACAGGAAGGGATCACCGTCTTTGGGAGTGACGTCCTTCGGGCGGCTGAGGTAGCCGATGCCGCGGGTGATCAGCTCGTGCTGCTTGATCGAGGCCAGTTCGGCCCGGTCAATCAGTTCGGTCTTGAGCAGCCGGGCCTTGAGAGACCCGCCTACTTCGCCCTTGCGTTCACCCTTGTCGCGGATGAAGGGATCGGCGCGCAGATCGCCAGTGCGGAAGCGCACCAGTGGGCGCTGCTTGGGATCGTCAACGCCGATGTAGCGCTGGACGAGCTTCTTGGCCTCGGCACCCGAGACTTTGACGTCGAAGTAGCGGTAGCTGGGGTCCCTGGCAGGGCCGACCAGCGCGGCGATGGTGCATGCCAGGAAAGGCTGCGCTCGGCGGCCGCCCCTGACGGGCACTTCACGGACACGCTGGATGTAGCCGATGCCCGAAGTGTGGAGGTCGAAATACGATTTCTCGTTTGAAGTGGTGTTCATGGTGAATCTCCATAGGGATGAAGCGGAGACACACCAGCCCACGCATGCGGGGAGAGGTGCGTAACCCCGCGGTGGGTTGATAAGGCGAAAGCATCCGCCACCAGAGACTGGTGGCCGCTCGCGGAGGGATGCTGTGCGAGCTGGCACGGTCACGCAGTGGGAACTGCGCTGCAACCTCGAAGACCGATGGTTGCCTGGCATGTCGCTGACGACGTCAGCAGGCATGGGGTCAGCATGGCCGGGCCTCGCGCGTGCGACAGCAATCAATCGGCATCCGGGCGCTTCCCATTTTTTCCAGGCTGCCCAGTACCGCCCAAAAAGAAGCCCCCAAAATGGGGGCTTCAAAGGGTATGCGGACATTTTTGACTACGCCGATTCCACCGCCGCCAGTGACAGATGCGTAGCGGTGGCGGACAGCTCCAGATCATCTGAGCTTTGCAGAATGCGAGTGAAAACGCTGTCTTTCGGGTCGAAGAACTCGCCGAAGTCGTCGCCTCCAAGTTCGGCGCGTGCCAGTTCCCACCAGTCATCGAACGGGTCGGTATCCGGGTTGCAGCCGACGGCATAGGCCAGCAGCTTCACGCGGCCATCGGGGCGGCGCTCTCCGCGCTCGGCGAGGAAGTACACGCCCTGGTCTTTGGCCAGGACGACGCGGCATTGGTTGGCGATGGCCTCGGCAAGCACGGGGCGCAGGTCGGAGCCTCTGAATCGCAGTGACATGGTTGAAATCTCCTGTATGGATGAAGAAAAAGCCCTCCACCCAAACGGATGGAAGGCTTGTGGGGCAGTCGCCGGTAGGCTATGGACTGGTCAGTCGTGCCGCTGGGCTTCCTGTCTGGCATGTCAGGCTGGAACCGCCTGACGTCGCCGAGGAGCTTTGGCGTCGATCACGCTGACGTCGATCAGGCGCCAGCTCCCGTCGTCGATGAGCCGCTCTAGCACGTCACCGAGCATGTCGAAATACACCTCGTCGTGCCGATCGATCAATTCACCGTCGCGATGCAGCTCCACCACGTAGGTGTCGCCGCCACGGTCGTAGAGGATCGTCACCTGACCCTCGAACTTGGTGGTTGAAACCGTGAAGCTGATCGCCGGCGGGGTCTCGATGATCTTGGAGGGCTTGGGATCGACCCAGACGAAGTCGCGGGCACCTGCATCGACCAGCATGTGGGTGATGCACCGGAACCCGTCGGGCGCGGGCATCTCCTCCAACTGCTCGATGAGTTGGCCCAGTTCCATGCACTGCGGCTCGGGAATGGGCAGCTTGGCGGGCGCTTTGCCGAGGATATGCCTCGTGATGGTGTAAGGCGTGCCATCCGAAGTCTTCTCGGTGACGACTTCCGGGGTGTCCGCGCGCAGGCCGTCGAAACGGCGCCGTGCGTAGGGCTGGACATGCACCTTGGCGCCCTCGCTGGGAACGGTGGTGACCAGGCTGGGGTCGAGCACCGCGAACTCGCTGGGCTTGAGCTTGACGACGATGGCATCGTCATTCGCCGCGACCACCTTGCCGTCGAAGGGTTGGGGATCGATGGCGAAGCCCAGCGTCGAGGATTGCGGCTGATCATCGAACACGCGGTACTTGAACGACCGCACGTTGCGGGGCACATGGCCTGCGACAAGCGAAGGCATCAGGGTCTTGATGAGAGAGCGATCCATGGGAATCTCCTTGAGAAAGAACAAGGGATTCCCCGTCCACAAGGGAGAGGTCCCTTGTGGGTGGATGGACGCTGTACGTCCGTAGGAAGAATCGACCAGCACGGTGTCCCGCACTTGCAGCCTTGAAGGCCTCGGCTGCCAGGGCATGTGTCGGCAACGCCGACGAACATGGAGCAAGGATGGCTCTGAAATGGGCGGCCTGCCCGCAAGAAATCGCACAGCGTCGCACCCGCTTTCCAGTGCTTCGGACAAGAAAAAGCCCCTCGAAAGGGGCTTGGTTGGGTCAGGCTTCGTACACGAAGTAGTGTTCTCGCTGACGTGGGAAGAAGACATGTTTCCATGTATCGCCGCTGGTGTTGCCACCGTCGAAGACGACCATTTCGTAGTCGTCAATGTCGGTGTCCACCAGTTCGGCGCTGGCGACATGGCGCATGTGCAGCGTGCCGCTCATGCGCTTGAATACCAGGATCTGGCCGATGGCGTCGTCCTGGCCCATGGCATTGACGCAGGAACCGAGCTGGTACTCGAAGTCGGACGTGCTAGGGATGAGGTCGGGTAACATGAGGTTGCTCCTATGAAAATGAACCAGCCCGGCTCCGGGAGGGAGACGGGCTGGTATGGGGAGAACAAAGAGGAAGGATGTTGTGTCGCGTGGCTGCTAGGACTCGGCCAACGGCAGGCCCAACAGCACGGGTGCGTCGGCGTCGAGAATCAGGATGCGCACATCGGCTTGGCCAGCCAGTTCAATGACGTTCGCCAGGTCATCCGGCATACCCTTGCTTCGGTGCTCCTGGCGAAGCTGCTCCGCACTGATCCCCTCGACGTGCTCCAGGTTCTTGTCCGTCCAGGGGGTGGAGATCAGCTTGATGCCGATCGCCGGGCTGTAAGGAACCCGAAACGCGATGAACAGGAATGCCTCCGGCGTGGCGAGGTCTGCCAGGTTGGCGAGGTATTGGCCGGTTTCCTCGCTTATGTGTGCACTGCTGATTTCCCAGCACCGGCTGTAGTAGCCGGTCTCGAAACTCAGGCGCTGCACGACTTCCCGTGCAGCTTCAGCCGAATAGGTGTCGCCGACGTGGACGGGGCGGCCGTCGAAGTCATCGCCATGGATGGCATAGACCACGGCGCCGATTACGCCTTCGCCGCTGACACCTTCACCGGCATCGCATTCGGCCAGCACCTCGGCACTCACGGGTTCGGGAC
This sequence comes from Gluconacetobacter tumulicola, assembly GCF_014174215.1. Classification (GTDB taxonomy): domain Bacteria; phylum Pseudomonadota; class Alphaproteobacteria; order Acetobacterales; family Acetobacteraceae; genus Gluconacetobacter; species Gluconacetobacter tumulicola. The sequence continues at coordinate 88,461 of NZ_JABEQL010000005.1, forward strand.
CATTCCTGACCACGGCGAAATCGCTTGTGACGATGCACGAGGATGAAATCAGCTCCTCGTCGGAAAAGTGCTGTTGGCTGGCGTGGATGATTCGCCAGACATGCGGGCTTCCGTCGTCGTAGCCGATGCACAGCGTGCGGACGATTTTCAGATTCCAGTAGCCGCGGAGAAAGGGATTGGGTTTCAGGGACATGGGAACTCTCCAGAATTGAATAATGGAGCCAATCCCCGCCACCGGGAATTGGACCCGGTGGGTTGAAAGTGGAAAATGCGTCAGTCGGCGCTGATCGTTGGCGTCTGGGCCAGCCGTTCGGCGATGCGATGGCGCACATTCAGGCGGAAATGCTCGTCGGTGATGCCGGCAAGCAGGTTGGCGGCCTCCAGCGCGATCAATGCCGAGGCCTCTTCGATGTCGGTGGCCACGATGGTCTTGCGCAGTTGGTCGCCGAGTTGGAGTGCCTGCGAGGACGTTCTGAAGACCTGGGCCTCGCGGCTCAGGTAGCAGCCGTTGCCGCCGAACTCGAACAGCCTCGGTTTGCTGCAATGCCAGCAACCCTCGAACTGGATGGCGGTCAGGTGATGACCGTCATCGAGGCAGGAGGCGATCAGAAACAAGGCTTCCAGGTCGGCGCTGTCCTCGAACTGGTGGTGCTCGATGAGGTTCTCCAGCTCTCCGTCCTGGTCAGCACCGAAGTGCGCGGCCAGCCGTTCAAGCAGAGGTGGAATCGACAGTTCTTCGTCGTCGGGCATGGGGATGCCGAGTTGTGTGGCCAGGTCTTCCAGGCCATCCAGCACATCCGTCCAGCGCGGGTCATTGGTCTCGGCGATCTGGGCGATGTAAGCCTGCCCATTGCCGGGATGGTTTTCATCCAGCGCAAAGGCGCCGAACAGCGCCTTGATGACGGGAGTAACGCGGTCGAGCACGAGAACGCCCGTGCCTTCGTAGTAGTTGTTTGCCATGGTGGCTCCTTTCGGGGAAGTGAGCGGAGCCAGCCCGTGCGGACGATGGCATCCGCGGGAATAGCCCAAGGCCGTTGGCGCCGGGCGATGGGTAAGAAAAATTGAGGGACATGGCCTCATGGGCGCATGTCCCTCACGTGGGATCGAGAGGACAGTGGCGTGCCGGAGACCGGCTCACCAACCGCTGTAGTTCACCAGCAGGTCGGCGATGACCTTGCGGCGTTCCAGGTCGAGACCGTCGAAGTCCGACAGCCCGTCGAAGTGGCAGCGCTTGAGCATGGCGCCGCCCTCGCGCGCGTTGTAGAAGCTGACCATGGCGGACAGGAACATGCGTTCGCCGCTGCTCAGGACGCCGAGGGCATCGTTGAGCCGCAGCATGTCGGGACGCAGATCCCACTTGGTGTTGGCCTGGTTCAGACCTTCACGGGTGCCGTCGCCGAACCATTCGGGGCCAGCGATCTCGACACCGCGCTTCCAGGCCTCGAAGAAGGCTTGGGGCGCGGCAGCGAAATGCTGCTCTTCCCGCATGATCTGATCGACGACTTCCTGTGGCAGAAGTTGATTCATGACGTGATTCCTCCAGTTGGATCAGGGAATGGCGAGCTGGGACCAGCCGCCTCTTTCGAGGGCGCGTTGAGCCGCGGCATAGCTGCGGAAGTACTCGCGGGATTCCCGCGAAACAGGACCTTCGGTATCGCGCGTGCCGATGTAGTGGCCGGCGGCGCTTTGCAGGACTTCGAGCGGCAGGAACTTGCCGCAGTAGGTCGAGGCCAATTGGCCGAAATAGGCTTGCTGGGACATGGACGGGCTCCTTGGAAAAGCGGGGCCTTGTCCCTCACGGGATGGAAGCTCCCGCACGCGGTTGATAAAAAGCATCAGCGTCACAAGGACGCTCATCCGCAGAATTGATGCGATGCGGACTGGTGGGTGACGCGGGAGAGACCCGCGGCAGCCTGGAACCCTGGCTGCTGGCATGTGCTGACGAATCAGCGAACATGCCGGCAGCTTCCTGCGAGGGCCATGCAGCGTCAGTTGGAAAACGGCATCCGACCCAGCCCCGATTGATGTGCGCAGAAAAGAAAAGCCCCGCATCGAGTGCGGGGCTGTCAGGAGGGTGCGTTGACGCTGGCTCAGTTGGGCTTGTCGCCCAGGACATGCTGCTTCCACAGGACGAATGCCTCGTCCGGTTCCAGCTCGGCGAGGATGACGATGGGCTGGTCCTGCCGGGCGCGCAACGCAGCGAAATACGTCTTGCGGTCGGCGATGGCTTTGAGCTTGATGCCCTTGAGAAACTTCAGCTTGCCGTCCTTCACGAACAGCACCCTGTTGCCGACATCTCGATTGAACGCGGTTCGCACCTTACGCTCCGCGCGCATAACGGCGGCCAGCTCATCGACCAGGAAGTCGAGCGTCATGTCGATGTAATGGGGGTCTTCACCCTCTTGGCCGAGATCGAGAGGCGCAGGCGGCAGTTCCTTGGCGAAGGCTTCGGCCTGAGCCAGCAGCGTCGTCTTGCCGTTGAGCGCGCGGAGGAATGTCGAGCCGCCATGCCCGTCGTTGCGGGCCTCGGCGATGGGAGTGCCGTCGAACACGACGGTCGCGGTGAAGCACAGCGTTTCCTCGCTGGCGAAGTCGGCGACCTTGAGGTTCTTCAGCATGATGCGGTCTTGCTTGGTGATGGTGTCCATGGAAAGTCCTGAAATCGACCGGGTGGCGACATGCCCCTGACGGGACGTGGCGACCATCCCGTGGGTTGGAGAAAGGAGGCATCGATGCCCCGGTGGGCAGCGTTCGCCGGTGAGATGCCGAAGCGAACTGACGGGTGGCGTGGGCGGAACCCACGGCAGCCTTGACACCCTGGCTGCGGGCTGCTGCCGATACATCGGCAATGCAGAGACGAGAATGGCGCGGCGCGCAGGCTGCGTCGTCGATCAATCCGAAGCGGTCGAGCCCGTCTTGTGCAGGCACTGCACCAGCCGGTTGCCCAGCCAAGCCATGCATGGGACGGCCATGGAGTTGCCAATCGCCTTGTAGCGCGGAGCGTCAGCGGCAGGCTTGCCGCGATACGGGATCAGCGTGTAGTCGTCGGGCATGCCCTGCAGCCGCTCGCACTCCATCGGCATCAGCCGCCGCACCCGCCATTGCGACCAGTCCGCTGCACCGGGTTCATTCCAGTCGTAGCGGTAGTGCGCCTCGAAGTCGGGGGCCAGCACATGGGGCTTGTCAGCACCGCCGCCGCTGGTACGCAGCGCGGCCGCTACGCTGCCGCCCAGCTCGGCGGCAAGACCCTGCGGCCGTCCCCGGAGGGCAACGCAGGCCACCATCGGCACGCCGTAGCCAGGCTTGCCGTTGGACAGGACGGTGCAAGCTACCTGTCCATGGCCTGACTCGAAGCGTACTTCGCCGCGGTTGTTCTGCGCGAAGGCGATGGCGGGTACGACGCCGGCGTTTGCATGACTGTTGCGATGCCCGCCGGCACGCAGCGTTGGCGTCAGGTCGATCGTGGCATCCGCGCCGCTGCCCTGGGCGGTGAAGGCGATGATCGGCACGCCCTTGCCGGTGCCGTCCTCGCTGCTGCCCTTGCCGTTGTTGGCGGTGTCGAGGGTATGGGCGATGCTGCCGGCGATGGACTGCACCATGAACGTCTCGGTGCGGATGTCGTGCTTGGGACCCGCGGCCATCAGGCATGCAGCAACATCGACGGGGCCGGTGCCGCCGCTGAATCCGAACATCGTCGTGACCTTGCCGTAGGGCTGTGTCAGCCCGGCGAATCCTGCGTATCCGCCTGCTGCTGCAGCACTTGGTTCAGCAGCGCGGGCAGTTTCTTGCCACGGCGCGCGGCCCGCAGAAGAATCCCCGAGCAGGCCTGCGCGCTCAAAAAGTACTTCGGTGGGATCGAGACCATCTCCACCACTTGCCACAAGAAACACGCGCTTGCGGCGTTGGGCGACACCGAAATATTGAGCGTCGAGCACGCGCCAGGCGATGCGGCGGCGGGGTCCAGACACACAACCAGCGTGCGCCCATTTTTCCCCTGGTGGCTGGAGCGCACGGCCTTCTCCGGCCAGTGCCCCCAGGAAATGTCCGAATGCATTGCTGCGGTCGTTGAGGACGCCGGGGACGTTTTCCCAGACGAGCGTTGCCGGCGGGCGGCGGTCTTGGTGGCGGGTTTGGTCGATGGCATTTGCAAGCTCCACATAGGCAAGGGTCAAGGCGCCGCGCGGGTCATCCAGTCCCTGGCGGGCGCCGGCAACGCTGAACGACTGGCATGGCGTGCCGCCGACCAGGATGTCGGGCGCTGGCACGGTGCCGGCGCGCACCTGGCGGGCGATCGCGGTCATGTCGCCCAGGTTGGGCACGTGGGGGTAACGGTGAGCGAGCACGGCGCTCGGGAACGGGTCGATCTCGGCGAACCACGCGGCTTCAAGGCCGAGGGGTTGCCAGGCGAGGCTCGCGGCCTCGATGCCGCTGCACACGCTGCCATACAGCAGTGGCGCGGCCTGGGGCGCACCGCGAAGGGTGCAAGGTTGCGGGTTCATGTCGGGTCTCCTGTTCGAGTGGCCCGGGGCGGGCCGGGACGTTGATAGGCAGGAGAAAGGCGCCGAAGGCCTTGCGGCCTTCGGCTCGGGAGGACAGAACCACCCGTGGGCTGGTACAGGCCCGGTCGTCGCTAGAACCGTCTGCTCATCAGCAATCACACCCGGCGCATGTCGTGGTTCGCGCCGGCATCTTCTGGCGCACATCCGCGCACAAAGGGAGCCCGTTTTTGCGCCGGCGGGCACCGGCACCGAATACCGCTGACCACGAAGGGTCTCCGGGTGGCTCGCGCAGCTTGGCAAGCCATCGGGGGACCCTTCGCAGAGGCGGGAGAAATACAGATCAGCAGAACGCGCGGGAGGCGGTTCGCGGAAAAGCTACCTTCAGGTCCCGCGGCCGGGGACGACCGGGCGGGACGCGCACACGGACAAGAAGGCGTTGCGCGCTGGGCGTCCCGCAGGGCGTGCGGGACACAGGCCGTGCCGCCAATGGCGGGCACGGTTCACGGGGAACGGGGGCGGTCAGGAGCCTTTGCGGCCGCCACTGCGCGGACGCGAGGCACTACGCTTGGACGTGCCGGATTCGACCGGCAGCGTGCCTTTGCAGTCGGGGTAGCGGCTGCACGACCAGAACGGGCCGCTCTTGCCGGTGCGCTGGCGCGTGGGCGCACCGCACTGCGGGCAAGCCGGCCCTTGGGGAATCTTGATGGACAGGGACGTGTTGCCGTACTGCGCGATCAACTGTGAGATCCATGCAGCCTGCTTGCTGATGAATACGTCCAGCGTGAGCTGCCCAGCTTCGATCATGTCCAGCGCCTGTTCCCAGACGGCGGTTGTCCCTGGGTCGGCAATCGCTGTGGGTACCGCGTCGATCAGGGTGAAGGCCGCATCCGAGGCACGGATGGCGCGGCCCTTCTTCACGAGGTAGCCCCGCGTCAGCAGGCCACTGATGATGTTGGCCCGCGTCGCTTCGGTGCCGATGCCGACCGTATCCTTGAGCTTCTGTTTCAGGCGCGGGTCCGAGACCAGTTTGGCGACGCCCTTCATGGACTTGACCAACTCGCCTTGCGTATAGGGCCGAGGGGGCAGCGTCTTGAGCGCCTTCAGATCGACGTCGGCCACCTGACATGCCAGCCCCTCGCGCAGCGCGGGCAGTACCTGGCTGCGCGCCGCAGGGTCGCCATCCTCCTCGGATTGCGGTTCGGCCAGCACCAGGCGCCAACCCTTGATGACGACCTGCTTGCCGGTGGCCGCCAGCGTCTGCTGGCCGCAGGAGAGGTTCGCCACGGTGCGGTCGAACTCGTGGTGAGGAAGGAATTGCGCCAGGTAGTGCGCTCGGATCAGCCGATACACTGCCAGTTCCTTCTCATTCATGGTCGAGAGGTTCGCCGGTTCGAGCGTCGGGATGATGCCGTGGTGCGCGGACACCTTTGCGTCGTTCCAGGCGCGTGAGCGTTGAGTGCGGTCGAGTTGGTCCATGATCGGTCGCAGCGAGGGATCGGTCTTGACCAGGCTGTCGAGAACCGTTGGTACCTCGGCGAACATGCTTTCTGGCAGGTATCCCGAATCGGAGCGCGGGTACGTCGTGGCCTTGTGCGTCTCGTACAGGGCCTGAGCAATGTCCAAGGTCTCCTGCACATCCAGCCCAAGCTGCTTGGAACACACCTCCTGCAAGGTCCCCAGGTCGAACGGCAGCGGCGGGCCTTCCCGCATGCGCTCAGTTTCGACCGACACCACCTGGGCGCTGTCCGCCGCGCGGATCTGCTGCGCGGCGTGCTGTGCGATGGGCTGCTGCAGGCAGCGGCCGGCGTCGTCGGTGCATGCTTTCGGGGGAACCCATTGCGCGGTGAAAGTCTGGCCACCAGCGGATAGGGACACGTCGATGGCCCAGTACGGCACGGACACGAAGGCGGCGATCTCGCGGTCGCGGTCCACGACCAGTTTGAGCGTGGGGGTCTGGACGCGGCCGACCGACAGCACGCCGTCATAGCCGGCCTGTCGTCCTAGCACCGTGAACAAGCGGCTGAGGTTCATGCCGACGAGCCAGTCCGCCCGAGAGCGTGCCAGCGCCGAGTAGTACATCGGCAGGGTCTCGGCTGATGGCCGGAGCTTGCCGAGTGCCGCGCGGATGGACGCATCGTTGAGCGCCGACAGCCACAGCCGCTCGATGGGACCGCGGTAGCCGCACAGATCGATGATCTCGCGGGCGATCAACTCGCCTTCGCGGTCGGCATCAGTGGCGATGACAAGCTGGGTCGCCTTCGCCAGAAGCGCCTTGACGACCTTGAACTGCGTGGCGGTTTTCGGTTTGACCTCGACCCGCCAGTGCTGAGGAATGATGGGCAACTGCTCCAGCGACCAGCGCTTGAGCGCCGCGTCATAGACCTCGGGGGCTGCCGCTTCGACGAGATGGCCGATGCACCAGGTGACGGTGACACCGGAACCGTTGAGGCAGCCTTCATCGCGCTGCGTGGCACCGAGAATCCGGCCAATGTCTTTGCCCTGGGAGGGCTTCTCGCACAAGAACAGCCGCATGTCCGTCCATCCCGATTCCCGTTGTTTATGGAGTTGCTGGAATCGAGGATGCCGAGCGCCGTCTGGGGCAGCAGCAAACAAGCCGCATGCGGCGGCGACCGCTTTCACGGGATGGAATGGCTTGTGCGGGAGGCGCGCGTGGCCGCGGGTGTGCGGATCGGGAGCCGCGATTTGCGGGAGTGCGTGGAAGTCAGTGGACGCTGGTGGAGCTATCCCCTGCGGATAGCTCCACCAGCGCATGGAGGGCGGCGAAGACGTGCCACCGCCCTCCAAGCTGGTTCACTTCCTGCGTTTGGATTCTTTCGGCGCAGCCGGTTCCTGCGCGGCCTGGGGCTTGGACTCTGCCTCCTGCGGCTTTGGGCTGAGGGTCACGGATTCGATGCGGAACGGCAGGATGCCGACGCTGCGCGCATTGATCTGCCAGGTCTCGCGCGGTTGATCCTCGTTGTCCGTCCAGGGTTCGCGCTCCATGCGGCCGACGACCAGCACGCGCATGCCTTTCTGGTACAGGTCCTTCCAGTGCTCGGCGTCGCGGTGCCAGACTTCCACCGGCGCCCAGAAGCCGCCCCGATCCTCGAAGGTGCCATCCTTCTTGGGTACGGGGTTGTCGAAATAGACGTTCAGGCGCAGCAGGCGGCTGGGTTCGTCGTTGCCGTTGGGGAATTCGCGGTACTCCGGTGGCGAGCCGATGTTGCCTTCGCCGGAAAAATGCGTGCTCATGGTGTGATCTCCGTGGTGGTTGAATACCCGTGCCTCGTCGGCGTCGGGAGCGTGCTGGATGCCCGGCGCAATCACCGATCGCGCATTGCGGCGGGAATGGGCGTGAGTCGGCGCAGGTAGGCGTCGTCCGCCTGGGCCGCCTTGCTGGCGCATTCCTGCGCCTGCCTGCCCAGGGTGTGCAGCAGGCTGATCTGCATGTTCAACGTGATGCGCTGCAACTCGATCGCGTGCAGGTCGGCCAGCAGGTTGACGGGCGTGCTGGTGCTGGCGATCAGCTCCCGCCACAGCGCCACGCCCATGGCCGACCTGTCGTGCCTGCGCCAGCGCAAGAAGACGGTTCCTGCGCCGGTGGTCTGTTGGGCCAGTTCGATGGACAGCAGGTGGAAGGGGTGCCCGCATGCCTGCTCCAGCACCTGTCGCTGTGCCAGGGCAATCAACTCGTCGCGCATGGCGAAGCACTGGCTGGCCCAGGCCTCGAAGTCCCCTTTACCCTTAAAAGGCTTTAAAAGGCCTTTTAGAGAGGCTGCGTGTTCCAGCCGCATGAAGGCACCCTGTTGCAGGCCTCGGAAGTAGCGGGTCGGTTGGTTCGGATCGCTCATGCCGGCTCGTCCTCGCCGGCTGACGCTTCGGGCGGCTCTGCGGTGGTGGCTTCATCTCCGGGCGGAGGTGCTTCGGCAGGACCGTCGCTGCGCTGCTGCAGGCCACGGCGCACGATGGGCGGCGCAAACTTCGAGCGGCGAGTGCCTTCCAGCACGTCCTGCGGCAGTTCGCCGTACTTCTCCAGCGCGGCTCGCGCGGCGGCATTCTTCGACGCGAAATCATCGCGGGTGCAGCCCGAATAGCGGTACTGCTGGGCCAGCGAGAACAGGCTGCGCAGTGAATGTGCGCCCTCGTTGAGCCAGCGTTCCAAGGTGCTGCGGTCAATGAGCGCGGTGTGATGGGCGAGGATCAGCTTGCGGGCGATGTCGTCGTAGTCGGCCAGAAGATAGACCGCGGCAAAGCCGAGCTGCGCGTTGACGAAGAGCGGCAGCTTGACCGGCTGCACGTTGAGGTTTTCGCCCAGGCTAAGCGCTGGCGGCACGCTCGCCAGCGCCTGGTCCACCTGCTCGCGCAGCGATTGCAGCGTGGCCTTGGTCTGGTCGAGCTTGTCCTCGATGCGCAGCATCCAGAAGTCGCTGTACGGGTCGTCCTGCTCCGAGCCCCGCCGCATCTTGTTCATCTGGGCGATGTAGCCGTTCAGGCCGACGATGCCCGGTCGCCCCTCGGCGGCGGCGCGGCCGTGCCAGATGCGGGAAGCGTGGTGGGTGTGCAGGGTCAGCGACATCGCACTGCGCAGGGAGCCGAGATTCAGTTGCAGAGGTTCATTGGTTGCCATGGTGTCCGCTCGTTGTTGGAAAAGGAGCGGCCAGCTTCGGCAGGAAGCGGAAGGCAGTCAGTCAAGAATCCGAATCCCGGCCGGCCCCGGTTTAGGGCGTGGCGGTTGCATGCGGCATGAGCTATCCCCTGGGGATAGCTCCATGGAGCGCCAACGAACGCTGCACGCCGGGATCAGGGGGGACAACACCGATGCTGCGGCAGAGGGTCGATCCCAGGCCTGCGACAGCCTGGCGTTGTGCCCAGCAGCGGAACTATCCCCAGGGGATAGCTCTACTGGCGGCCATGGACATCTACTTTCACCGCCTTGCATGACGACTCACTTGCTGGCGAGCAGATTGCGTAGCCGCTCGATGTGCTGCTTGGCGACTTCCGGCGGCACTGGCTTACCCTGCGGCTGAGGTGGCGGTGCTGGTGGTGGCCGCTCGTTTGGCGGGACGGATGCCGATGGCGCGTCTTTCTTGGCCCAGGCATTGAACTCGCCATGGATGGCGCGCTGGATGATGCCGAACAGATACCCCGCAGGATTGCGGATGCCATGATTGCTGCATCGCGTGGCCCATTCGTCCAGCACGGCCTGTCTCAGCGCGGCATCGACCTGCTGCAATGCCACCCTGGCACCTGTCTGCTGCTCTGCCTTCAGTTCCGTGAAGCGCTTGGGCCATTGCAGATCGCCCAGCGCGCGCGCCTGCGCGGTAGTACGTACTTCATTAATACGACTACTACGTACTGTACGGGCCTGCTTCGGATTCCGAAGAGAGGCGTCTGGCGCAGGTTTCGCCCCTGCTTCGGATTCCGAAGACGGGTCATCCGCATTCCGAAGAAGGCTCGATGCTCCTTCTTCGGATTCGTGGGCGGCATCCTCCTGTGGATAACTCTCGGCGGCCGTGATGCCTTGGCTGGCGAGGCGTTCTGCCAGGACCTGCAGCCGCGACGGCAGTGTGCGCCCGGAGAGCAGCGGATCTTCCGCGATCTCCTTGAGGGTGTTCAGGCCGACCATCTGGACGGCCTTGGCCGAATGGCCAAGGGACTGGCTGACCAGTGCCAGGTAGTCGGCGTCGAGCTGCATGGCCTCGAAGGGCGTCAGCGGTTCGTCGTGCAGAACATAGAGGTTGCCGAGGATGCGGCCGGTCTTGGGGTCACGCCGTCGCCGCACCAGGCTCAACCATCTGGTGAGGCGCAACAGCGTCAACGCTCGGGCCACGGTTTCATGCGAGGCCTGCCCGGCGCAGGGCATCGACGCCAGCCATGGTCGAAGCTGCTCATACGTCGGGAAGGCGGTCACGCCATCGTCGTTGAGCATCAGCCGGAACACCTGCCAGGCGTTGCGCTCCAGCGGCGTCAGGCGACGGTCGAGGAACAGCCGCCGCGGCACGGTCTCATGCCGGTTGCCGCTGAAGAGGAAGGCATCGCCGGACGTGGCGGGCGTCGGCGCAGGCATGGGTGCTGGCGCACTGGGGTTGGGCTTGGGCACGAGGTCTTTCAAGGCGGCGTCGAACAGGTCAGCAAGTGCGACGGGGCCACGGCGTGGTGCGGTGTCGTCCACGGCCATGGCTCAACCCAATCCCTGATCGACCCAGCTTTTGATCGAGGCCCAGACCACCGACAGAGGCAGCGACATGCCTTCGGCCAAGTCCATGGTGGCGTCGAGGATGGAGGTTTCGTCTTCGAGATCGACATTCCTGCTGCCGGTCACGGCCTTCCATTGCCGCCACAGCTCCGTGTCCTGTTTCTCGTCCAGCACAGGGTGGCGGCCCTTGCGCTTCGGCAGGCCGAGGATTTCGCGGCGAAGGGCCACCTCCTGGTGGGTCAGGCCATAGAACCGGCTGACCATCTCGGTGCTCGCGCCCAGCCTGAGCATGCGATCGACCGTGGCGATTTCCTTCTCCACATCCTGCGCCTGCTTGAGCAGTCGCCGGAGCACTTCGCGGTTGACCGTCACCGAGCACCAGGAGACGTTAGCGTTGGCGAGCACGCTGATCAGCGCGGGATGCTTGAGGGCGTCCAGTTCTTCCTCGCCAAACCCCATCAGTTTGCACCGGCGCAGTTGCCCATTGCGCAGGTCATAGAGGGCCTGGGCGATGACGGCCTGGTTGAGTGGGTGTGGTGCGGACATGCTGGCCTCCCTCGCTCACATTCCAAGGCCCGCAGCGCCGGCTTCAAGGTCGAGCAGGCGCCGGGCCAGCCGCAGCAGCCGGAACAGCTTGACCAGCGAGGTATCGCTCAATCGCTGGGCCGCATCACCCTGGCCGTGCAGCAGCGCCGGCAGTTCGATGACGATTTGCCCGTCGTGCAGGCCGACGTCGGCGGGCCGCTGACCGGCCAGGCACGCCAACAACGCGAGGACGGCACGGCCCAGTGGCGCTGGGTTCTGGGTGCCGGCCCGGCAGGCGAAACCGATACCCTCTGCACGGTCATCAATGCACTCGTCCAAATCTGCCTCGCCCGCGATTTCGCGGGCGAACTGTGCGATGTGGATGCGCAAGCGCTCGGCTGTGTCCAGGCCGGGATCGATGTACCAGACATCGGAGATCGGATAGAGCCCGCCAGCCTGTACGGGGATGGACTGCAAGACGCTCGCCGAGAAGTCGGGCGGCAGCGCATCACCCAACTGGTCGGCGACCATGCGCTGAATGGACTGGAGCCGTTCGGTCGTCGATGCCGGCGAGACGATGTGCTCCCGAAGCAGATCGCCACCCGCCGCAGGGTTGGCCGGACTTGCCTGGCTGGCATCCGTGCCGCTCTCGCGCGTCGAGGGCGTTGCCGCAGGTCGGCCTGCAGGCGGCGCTGCGGATGCAGCGCCTGCGATGGGTGGCGCAGTGTTTGCAGGTGGGCGCGCGCTGGTTCCCGGCTCCGGCAACGCGGGCGGCGTCGAGGGCGGCGTTGGGTCGCTGACCAAGGCGCGCTGCCGGCTCTCGGATTCGGTCATGTCCAGGGCGAGCACGTCGTAATCGACACCCAGCATCTCGGCCATGTGGCCGATCAGCTCGTCCTGTACACGCTGCGCGGAGAACTCGTCGGCCTGGACGTCGAATTGCGACAGCACTTCCTGGAAAAATTCGTCGAAGTCCTGAACCAGTGGGCGGCCCTTGGCGTAGCGCTCCCACGCGAGCATGCAGGCTTTGCGCATGACCGACAGGCGTTCGACCTGATGGCGACCGAGACCGCCATAGAGCACGGTGGGGATCGCGGGCAGGAGATACTGCACCGCGTCGTTCATGCGGCTGATATGCGACTGTTGTACCGGGAAGCCATCGGCGGCGAGGCGGCGGGCTAGCTCGGACTGGCTCAAGGCAGTGCCGCTTTCTTGCTCGTAGAACTCGCGTGCCTTCTCGACGCCGAGGGCGCGCTCGATGAACGTGAGGCCCCCGCGCAATTCGTTCTCGGCCAGGTGGCCGGTCAGCATGACGACTTCGCCGCGGCTGGGCCACGGCCGGAACAGGCACGATATACGGAAGAACTGCTCGTCCTTGGTCTCCGACCATAGTTCGCGCAGGATCGCCAGCCGCGTATTGCCGCCGTTGCGGATGATGTAGTGGTCCTCACCTGGTCGGCGAGTGATGGCCGGCGCCGCGTCCAGACCGCGCTCGCGAATGGATGCCATGATTTCCTCGTAGGCAGGGTTGCGTTTTTTCCTGGGATCGTGGTCGTAAGGGCGCAACTGATCTAGGGTCACGACCATGGGTGTGTCGGCGATCGGGTCGCTCAAGGTCGAGGCTGACGGGCCGCTGCGCTCGAACCCGGCCGCGAGCAGCTTGCCAGCCATCTGCTGGGAGGTGATCTCAGCCATGGCCGCCTCCCTGCGCTTGGTATCGGGCCTCGCGCTCGGCGCGGCGGATTTGCGCACGGGCATTCAGGGTCGCCCGATGGTCGCTGGCCGTCGAGCTGGTGTAGATCGCGGCGCAGCCAGGCTTGGTGAACTTGAGGTGGCCGCCAGGCGTGCGTTTGACGTGCCAACCTTCGCCAACCGCGAACTCGATCAGGGCGCGAAGCCGCTTGTGGCCTCGGGCAAGCTCATGTGCGTTCGCCATGGGACCTCCCGGCATCAAGAGGGTGTGGCGGACGGCCGGACACCATGGCAAATCGGTGCCGCCATTGCGGAAATAGTTCGTCTGCGAGGCCGCGCATGGTGTCGAGCGCGGCGGGGGCGACTCTGCCCGGCGGCTGGCGGTATTCGACCCGATGCACCGGCAGTCCGCGCGTAGCTGCACGCGGATACGCCTCGATGGCCGGCACGTCGGTGGCCAGCACGCGGATGCCGGCGTGATTCTGGAAAAGATCGCGCAGGGCCTGCTGGATCAGCCGTGCATTGGCGGACACAGGATGGACGCGATTGATGAGCAGATGCAGAGGTGGAGGCTCGATGCCCAGGTGCCGATATGGCGCAATGTCTTCGAGCAACTGCATGGTGCCGCGCCGCAGCTCGCGCGCCGCAAGGATTTCCGGGGTCACGGGCGACAGCGCGAGGTTGGAGGCGAGCACCGCCATCTCCAGCAGCACCGAGCGCGCACCTTGGGTGTCGATCAGCACCAGGTCATAGAGGGGCGCCAGGACCGGCAAGAGATGGCGCAACCGCAAGCGCCCATCCGGCGCGTGCAGCAGCAAGGTGTTCAGCTCGCCTCGGTGGTCGTTGGAGAGCACCAAGTCCAGGCCCGCGATGATCGTGCGGGACACAAGCAGCCCGAGGTCGCGCTCGTTGAAGGCCAGCAACTCGTAGATGCCACCAGGTGCGCGGTGGCCTAGCTCGTAGTACGAGGACAGGGTGGGCTGCACGTCGAGGTCGAGCAGCAGCACACGCAGCCCCGCGTCCGCGGCAAGTCCGCCGAGGTTCGCGGCCGTGGTGGTCTTGCCGACGCCACCTTTAGTTGAAATGATGGATACGACCTGCATGGCGTTCTCCGTGTGAGGATGGGAAGTCCGCTGGAGAACGGGTCAGACCCGGTTGTTGACGCGCTCGGCGATCCACTGATCGATCTCGATGGAGTCCCAGCCGACCGCGCGCACGCCCAGGCGCAGCGCCTTCGGGAACAGGCCTTTGCGCATCAGGTTGTAGATGTGGGCGCGTTTGAAACCCGACTTGGTTTCGACTTCATCAAGCCGCAGGATGCGGCGCTCGCTTGCGGGCAGTGCAGGTGTTTGCGACATGGCGGTCACTCCTGAACGCTCAGTGGCGTTTGTTGGCGTGCCCTCCATTCAATAGACATGGATGCGAAAAGACATTGCAAATGCAATCTCCGCGATTGCACATACAAGGTGGAAAACCTCAGACTGCTGCGCTACGCAGCCGGCGTCTGGCCGTGGCGAACTTGCCGTTTAGCGTCCGCTCCGCGATCCCCATGGCGCCGCTGTGATGTGCGACCAACGCGCTGACCACCGCCTCCTGCGTCTTGAAGCTGGAGTACGGAACGCCGGAAGGCGACTGGCCGAGCATCAGGTCCAGCATGCTGCCGATGATGTTCAAGTAGGTGGCTTCGGCGCGATCACTGATCAGGCACTGTGCGCCAGCAGAGGGCGCCATCTGCTTGAGAAGCGCTCCGTGCTTTTCCTGCAACTCATGCAGTTGGCGTTTGTACTGGTCCAAGGTGGACTTCAGGGCCAGGCGCTCGACTAGCATCGCCTGCCCAGTTTCCATCGAGATGAAGGGATGGGCGATGCGCTCGCTCCGGGAGAAGAGGAAGCACGGTCGTTGCTCGGGATAGTGCTGGCGCATCCAGCGCTTCAGATCGACGTGGCGCACCGTCAGATCAGGGGAGTCGATCAGCGCGGAATCGCGCGTCGTGATGCCGTTCCGTCCAAAGGGCAGTTCTCCATTGAGGATGCCGTCGAAGATACGTTCGGTGCAAAGCCGCAGCTCGTCACAACGTGGACAGTCCAACGACTGCGGCAGGCGCCTTGGCGACGAAATCGAAGCCAGGATCACCTGCTCGTATCGCAGCAGCCCGGCCCAGCGGATGGACGCTTCGATCGGGCGATAGAACACCTTTGATGTTGGTGCATCATTCTTGTTCTCGTGCATGCTCCGTCTCCTTCCAGGAGAAGAACTACATGACCGACTCCTTTGTCGCCGACCTCATGGTCGGCCGGTCGCTTGTGTAGGAAGTGGGTCCCGAAGGCCGCTTCGTCATGTGGTTTGAATACTTCTCACCAGTTCGCGCAACTGGTAGTCGTCGTGTGTTCGATGTGCAAAAATCATCGATTAGAAGGTCGAGCATCGGGACGTAGGCTCGACAACGACGCTCACGCTATCAGGGTCGTGAGAAGTTACGGTTTCTGCAAAACCGTCTAGGTATGACCTGATATGCCAGCGGTCTCAGGAAGCGTGAGGGGGCCGCAATCGCCCTCGAATGTCCAGCCGGACGCAGCAAATCCGCACCTGTCATGCTTGCCCCGTCATCCTGATATATCGACAAAGAATCGTGTGCGGAAACGCGGTGACCAGCGTGCGCGTTCTTCCAAAGGAGCTTGGACAGAAGGTCGCCTGTGAGTTGTGGTGCTGGCGCTTCCAGGTGGCATCCGACTTGTGCCATCACCAGAACCATCTACCTGGGTTGTCTTCGCGATGATGGATGCGGGCAGACAACCGGGCGTGGGTGATGAGTTCGAGGCAGTCGCCTACGACGATGTACCGATCGTGGGTGTGGTGTGCTGAGTGCAGCTCTATGGACGTCCGTGGAACTCTTTGGACGAATTTGTTGCCGAGGACGAAAAACAAGGCTACAATTGAGGTCTTCGCTGGCCAGCCCAACGAAGAAAGTGTTTGGGAAACAACGACTTACTGTCCTAGTACACGTCTCTTTTCCGCCTCCGCACGGGACGTGAAACTGGCGCCGGTGAACGCCATCCGTCCAGGGCGACATCACCGCCGCACCCACCGGTCGCACCGTCCCCTTCGTCTTGTCGGCCGCAAGGATCGACATCAGCACCAGCGTCGGGCCGCCGCTGGCCAAGTCTCCGATGATCACGACCCGTTCGTCGCCTTCGGCGACGAGGCCGCGATCCCCTTCGTCCCACCGGCCGGAGCGAGGGCCGGATTGTTGCGAAAGCCAACTTCCGCTCGTCAAGGACCGATCTCATGTGCCTGCGAGATCGGTCCTAGTTCTGGAAGACCCCGCTCCGCCACGCTGATCCCTGCTGGCCGCATTTGTCCCGCGGCCCCAGACAGCGATCACGGAGCTACCTCATGTCCGCCAATTACAGCGACCTGCCGCCACGCTATCTGCGCACGCCCGACGCTTCGCGCTTCGTCGGGCTTTCCATTCGCACCCTGGAAAAACACCGGATTTACGGCACCGGTCCGCGCTATTCGAAGCTCGGCGGCCGCGTCGTCTATCGGGTCGATGAGTTGCAGGCCTGGGTCGAGAGCGGAGCACGCGCCCACACCTCGGACACCACCGCCGGCACCGTGTCGGCCGCCGCGCGGCAAAGCCCGCTGATCCCGCCGACACCGGCGACCTCACGCGGGAACCGACGCTGATGCGCACGCCCGACCGGAAACAGTCCGAGCGCGCGAAGCTCGCGGTGTTCCGCGCCATCCCCGGCAAACTCGCTCCACGCGACGCCCAGGATCTGATGGCATTTCCGTTCTTCAGCCTGTCCAAGACATCGCGGACCGTGCCGATTGATTTCCGGACGCCGGACGTCACCATCCGCGTGGAAGCGACCGGCGAATACGGCATGGCGACGATCTGGGATGCCGACGTGCTGATCTGGGCGGCGAGCCAGATCGTGGAAGCACGGGACGCGGGTCGTTGCACCTCGCGTCTGATGGTGGCGACGCCGCATGAAATCCTGGCCTTCATCGGCCGGGGCGACAGCGCGCGGGACTACGAACGGCTGGAAGCAGCCTTCGACCGGCTGCAATCCACCACGATCAAGACCTCGTTGCGCCACGCTGGTGCGGGACAGTTGCACCGGTTTTCCTGGATCAACGAATGGAAGCGGCATACCACGCAGGAGGGTCGCGCCCGCGTGGTTGAACTGATCCTGCCGGACTGGTTTTACCA
This sequence comes from Gluconacetobacter tumulicola, assembly GCF_014174215.1. Lineage (GTDB taxonomy): Bacteria > Pseudomonadota > Alphaproteobacteria > Acetobacterales > Acetobacteraceae > Gluconacetobacter > Gluconacetobacter tumulicola. The sequence continues at coordinate 105,589 of NZ_JABEQL010000005.1, forward strand.
GGCGGTGCTCGATGACGCGCTGGTGCTGACCATCGACCCTGCCTATTTCCGGCTGACCGGCGGAATGGAGCGCTGGCTCTATCGGCTTGTCCGCAAGCATGGCGGCCGCCAGCGTTCAGGCTGGAAATTCGATTTCCACGTCCTGCATCTCAAATCCGCCAGCCTGTCGCCCTATCGTCGCTTCGCGTTCGAACTCCGCGCCATCGTCCAGCGGCAGCCATTGCCCGGCTATCGCCTGGCCGTCGAGCGGACCACGGATGGCCGCGAAATCCTGACCTTTTCTCGCGACAAGTTATCCACAGCCTCATGTGGACAAGATGTGAGTCCGTCCGTGCTATCGGGAACGCCCGAACCGACGGAAGCCGTGACTTCGGGAACCGCGAAGCCGTGCTTATGTGAACAAAAATCGCCGAATCGCGTCATTGAATCAGAGGGTTATGACGCCCTTAACTTAGAATCTAACTTAAAAGAGTCTAACTTTAAGGATGTTGGCACCCCCGCCGATCCGTGGAAAACCCCCGGAGACGGGCGGTGATCGTGGCCTTCCTCAACCAGAAGGGCGGCGTCGGCAAGACGACGCTGGCGCTGCATCTCGCGGGTCAATGGGCTCGGGAAGGCCGGCGCGTGACGGTCATCGATGCCGACCCGCAGGGCTCGGCGCTGGACTGGTCGGCGCAGCGGGCGCGGGAGGGACTACCCCGGCTGTTCGGCGTGATCGGGCTGGCGCGCGATACGCTGCACCACGAGGCGCCGGCACTGGCTCAGGGGGTGGATCACGTCGTCATCGACGGTCCGCCGCGGGTGGCGGCGCTGCTGCGCTCCGCCCTACTGGCCGCCGACCTGGTGCTGATTCCCGCGCAGCCTTCGCCGTTCGACGGCTGGGCCTCGGCCGAGATGTTGCGGCTGCTGGCGGAGGCACGGCTCTTCCGTCCCGGCCTGTTGGCCCGTTTCGTGCTCAACCGCTGCGCCGCGCGCACGGTCATCGCCCGCGAAACCCGGCTGGCGCTCGCTGGGCACGAGCCGGCGGCACTGGCGGCGCGGATCGGTCAGCGGGTCGCGTTCGCCGACGCTGCGCGCACTGGCCGTCTGGTGTGTGATTTTCGCCCCCAAGGGATCGCCGCTCGCGAAATCGCCGCCCTGGTGGCCGAGATCGGGGGGCTGGTGTCATGACCCTGCTGACCGGCGACAGCGCGCTCCTGATGCCTCGGTGCGGCCCCTACGACATGATCCTGGCCGACCCGCCCTATGGCGACACCGCGCTCGCCTGGGACCGCCGCGTTTCGGGCTGGCCGGCAAAGGCGCGTGCCGCCCTGAAACCCGGTGGCTCGCTCTGGGTGTTCGGCTCGCTGCGGAGCTTCCTCGCGACCGGTGCGGAATTTCGTGACGCGGGCTGGAAATATGCCCAGGAATTGGTCTGGGAGAAGCAGAACGGCTCCAGCTTCCACGCCGACCGTTTTCGGCGCGTGCATGAGTTGATCGTCCAGTTCTATCGCGACGATGCGCCCTGGAGCTGCGTCTACAACGACGTCCCGACGACGCCGGACGCACGGGGGCGTACCGTGCGGCGAAAGCACCGGCCGCCGCACATGGGGCTGATCGACGCTGGCCAATACGTCAGCGAGGATGGCGGCCCGCGCCTGATGCGCTCTGTGATCGCCGTGCGCAACGCCCATGGCCGGGCCATCCACCCGACCGAGAAGCCGGTGGCGTTGCTGGAGATCCTGATCCGCACGAGCTGCCCGCCGGGTGGCCTGGTGGGCGACTGGTTCGCCGGCTCGGGCGCCGCGGGCGTCGCCTGCCGGCTTGCCGGCCGTCGCTATCTCGGCTGCGAGATCGATCCTGTCATGGCGCAGAGGGCGCGCGACCGCATCGCCTCCGTGCTGCCGCTCGGCGGGGACGCTGCGTCATGACGGTGCGTCGTAATCCGCCTGACTTCGTGTCACGCCCCGCCGACCCGGAACGCTGGGTCAAGGCGCCGGACAAGTCCGCGATCACCAACCGTTTCACCGCCCGGCTGACCATCGACGTCACGCCGGCGCTGCGCGCGCGGCTCAAAGTCGCGGCGTTTCAGCGCGGCATCACGGTCGCCGACATGCTGCGCGTGCTGCTGGCCCGCGAGTTCCCCGATAGCCCAGGAGACACGCCATGAACGATACGTTTGCCCACGTCGAACTGACTTGGATCGAGAAGCGCACCGAGCACTGGATTCGTTTTGGTCGTGCCACGCATGAGCAGATTCTCGATAGGCGGCGGCGGATACTGAGCTTTCCGCCGGACAGCGTGTTCGCGTTCCTGCGCTGGGCGGCGAACGATTACGGCACGGTGGTGTCCTGCATCGATATCGTGCGCGTCATCCCTCCCGGCGAGCCCTATCAGACGGTGCCGTTCGTGCGGCCCGGTGGTGAGAGCCTGCTGCGCCAGAGCGGCTGGCCGAAGGTCCGCTTGGTGCTGGAAGCAATCGATCGCATCGAGGCGACCGGCATCGACCCCGTCGATGTTGCGCCAGAGCATTGGCGGCACCTGCACAATCGGATGCTCTGCGGGCAGGCGTCACGCCCCTACACACGCGACCGCCATCATGCCTGGCTGCGCCGGAGGGCGGTGTCATGAGCCGGCTTGGTTGGTTCCTAACCACCTATGTCGCGGTGATGGCGATCGTGCTGGGTGCGGTCTTCCGTCCGGCACCCCGGCTGATCTGGAATGCCACCGCCAGCACGCCGGTCGGGCTGTATCACCTGCAATCGGTGCGCGGATTGCATGTCGGCGACCTGATCGCGATCCGACCGCCGGCCGAGATTGCCGGGATGCTGGCGCGCGGTGGCTATCTGCCACTCGGTGTGCCGCTGCTCAAGCCGGTCGCGGCACTCCCGGGACAACTGATCTGTCGGGTCGGCGCCATCGTGTCGGTTGACGGCAAGCCGCTCGGCGATGCGCTGGCCCGCGATCATCGCGGCCGTCCGCTACCGGTCTGGCAAGGCTGTCGGCACGTCCTGCCTGGCCAGATCTTCGTCATGAACCCGGCCGTTCCGACCAGTCTCGACGGCCGCTATTTCGGCGTCCTGCCGGTCGCCACCGTGCTCGGCCGCGCGCAGCCGCTGTGGCTCGCGCCGTCACCGATTCCTCCCAACCCCAACCAGAAACGAGGCTGACATGGCCCAGATCGGTACTTTCACGCGCACGGCTGACGGCTTCGCCGGTCGCCTGCGCACGCTCGCCCTCGACGTCGAACTGACGATCGTGCCGGCGACATCGTCGGACGTCGAGCATGCTCCCGACTATCGCGTCCATCTCGGCGAGGCTGACGCCGGACCGGAGATTGGTGCCGGCTGGAAACGCACCGGCGAGAAGGCGGGTACTTACCTCTCGCTGGTTCTCGACGATCCGATGCTGGCACAGCCAATCCGCGCCAATCTGTTCCAGTCCGACCGGCAGGGCCGAGCCTTCCATCTGGTCTGGAGCCGCCCGGTGAAGCGCGATGACCGGCGGTAAATCGGCGCTCCGGCTGTTCAGTGTCGTGCTTCCGGTCGTCGTTTCCATGACGATATCTGGGCATGTCGCGGTCGCCGATCCATACGCTGACATGATCGCGGAAGCGGCCACGCGCGCGCAGATTCCGGCCTCATGGATCGCTGCCGTGCTGCACGCGGAGAGCAGAGGCGATGCGCATGCCGTGTCGTCGGCGGGCGCGATGGGGCTCATGCAGGTGATGCCCGGCACATGGTCCAGCCTGCGCACGTCGCTGGGTCTCGGCGACGATCCGTTCGACCCGCAGGACAACATTCTGGCGGGGGCGACCTATCTGCGCTGGATGCGGGACCGATACGGCGAGGCCGGGTTTCTCGCCGCCTATAATGCCGGTCCCGCGCGCTATGACGAGCATCTGGCGACCGGCCGACCGTTGCCTGCCGAGACGCGGAATTACGTCGCATCCCTCAGCGCGCGGCTGGCTCTTCCGCTTGCCGATAACATCGCGATCGGCGCTCCATTGGCACGATCCTGGCAGGATTCTTCCCTCTTTCCGGCGTCATTCCTGCACACGGGCGATGCGTCCCGGCATGTCGAGAGCCTGCACAATCCGGGGCATGCCGACGGCGCCCGTCCAACCGACTGGACGGCGCTCGCTCCGCAATCGGCCGGGCTGTTCATCGCGTCATGGGATGGGGAGGCGCGCCGATGATTCCCGTTCCGGTCCATCGGGCGCTGGCGGGCTATGGGTGCCTTGGGGATGGGGTGCTGGAGGGAGACAGGCAACGGAGGGAAGGACGGCAAGGTAAAAGCAGCGCCCATTCGGGGCTGCATGTGGTTGGTTTGATTGGGGAATTTGTCCTCTCACCACGCACCGTCTGCGGCTGTCCGGGCATTTTCCATAATGTTTTCAACGATCCGAGCGCCGTCAGGGGTGAAACGGAGCGGAGAGCGGGCCATGCCGACGCGCGATGACAGTCTGAACGTCCGGCCCGGACGCATCCGGCATGGCAATCAGGGGGCACGACCGAAATCCTTCGTCGGCGAGGTCATGCGTGCCGCGAAGAAGGCCGGTCATACCGGCACCCGGTTCGGCGCGAAGGGCACGGGAGGCGGCGGTGGTTCCCGCTTCGGGCGCGGCCGACGCGCAGCACTCTCCATGCGGCTGCGCAGCAATGCCCGGCGTGTCGTGGTCAAGGCGCGGGTGGTCCGCCAGCAGGGCACGCGGTTCCGGTCCGCGCCTCTTGCCCGGCACATCGCCTATCTCAGGCGCGAGGGCGTGACCCGCGACGGTGCCAAAGCCCATTTGTTCGGTGCGGGCTCCGACGAAGCGGACAGCAAGGCCTTCGCGGAGCGCTGCGCCGACGACCGTCACCATTTCCGCTTCATCGTCTCGCCCGAGGATGCGGCGCGGATGGAGGATCTGCGGGGCTTCGCGCGGGAGCTGATGCAGGACATGGAACGCGACCTCGGCACAAAACTGGACTGGGTCGGGGTGGATCACTGGAACACGGACAATCCGCACGTCCACATTCTGGTGCGCGGTGTCGCCGATGACGGCAAGGATCTGGTGATCAGCCGCGCCTATATCAGTCAGGGCCTGCGCGACCGCGCCGCCGAACGGGTGACGCTGGAGCTTGGCCCGCGCAGCGAGCAGGAAATCCGCACCGCCCTGGAGAGCGAGATCGGTGCCGACCGCTGGACCAGCCTCGATCGCGCATTGCAGGACATTAGCGACGAGGGCGGCGGCATTGTCGATCTCCGTCCCGGCGCCGGTGCCGAAGACCCGCAACTGCGGCGCCTGCTGGTCGGCCGGGCGACCAAGCTGGAGGGGCTTGGTCTCGCCGAACCGGTCGGGGTGGCACGCTGGACCCTCAAACCGGGGCTGGAGGCGACCCTGCGCGATCTCTCCATCCGGGGCGACATCATCAAGACCATGCACCGCGCCATGTCCGGCGGCGGGACGGAACCCGATGTCGCGGGTTTTGCGATCCATGGCGAGACGCTGGCCGATCCCGCCATTGGCCGGCTGGTCGAGCGCGGGCTGGATGACGAGTTGAAAGGCTCGGGCTACGTGGTGATCGCGGGGGCCGACGGGCGGACGCATCATGTCCGCTTCCCCGATCTGGATCTGACCGGTGACGCGAAGACGGGCGCGATCGTCGAGACCCGGAACTGGGAGGACGCCAAAGGCATACAGCGCCTGTTACTGGCGACGCGCTCGGATTTCACGCTGGCCGAGCAGGTGACGGCACCCGGCGCGACCTGGCTCGACCGCCAGTTGCTCGCCAAGGATCCGGCGCTGGCCAATGCGGGCTTCGGCTCGGAGGTTCGCGAGGCGATGGCGCAACGGATTGATCATCTGGCGTCCGAGGGGCTGACCCGGCGGCAGGGCGAGCGCGTAGTGTTCGCTCCCGGTCTGATTGGCACCCTGCGCCAGCGCGATCTCGATCAGGCGGCGGCCAGATTGGCGGCGCAGACCGGGTTGGAACACCGGCCCGCGAAGGAAGGCGAGATCGTCTCAGGGGTTTATCGCCAGCGGGTAGCCCTGTCCTCGGGGCGGTTCGCGATGGTCGATGACGGGCTGGGCTTCCAGCTTGTGCCGTGGCGCCCGGCGCTGGAGCACAAGCTCGGACGGCAGGTTTCCGGCACCATGTCGCCGGGCGGCGGCGTCGACTGGAGTTTCGGGCGCAAGCGCGGGCTCGGGATCTGATGGCGGGTGTGCCTGTATCGTCAGCTCGTGAGGCCCACACCGTAGAGATCCATCAGTTCATAGAACCAGTCGGCGTCAAGGCTGTTCTCCTGGACGGCGTTCTGGATGGCACTCTCCGTTCGATCGAAGAGCGCGAAGCAGATCTGATCATTATCGTGGCGGGCGCGGTAGCTGATCCCATCGGCATCGGGCCAGGCATCATGCACCGCCCTGGACCAGGCTTGTGGGAGATCGTAGGGGAGTCCGGATGACGTGACCTCTGCTGTGGCGCCAAGGACGGCGAGACCGGGACCGTGCAATTCCACCAGCCGCAGGTCGCGATTGGCGCTCAGGATGGCGTAGGCTTTGGCGGCGATGAGATCCATCGGCAGCAGGGTCCGGCCCGGTGCGCGCAGGAAAGTCTCTGCAAAGGCGCCCGTCGGCTGCTCTGCCGTATAGATTACGCCATACCCGCCGTCCGGTGCGTTGAGACGCCCCGAGCGCGACCGGTCGAAATAGACCGGCCCGTAGCCACTTGAGTGAAAGCGGTGCAGAGGACTGCCAGCCAGTAGAGTGCGCCAGCGCGGCTGTCGGGACGCGAGATCTGCCGGTGGCCAGGGCTGGTGTCGCGTGCGATCAGCCACCCTGCACGCCGACCGTCCTCGCCGTTTCCACGACCGCATCGACCGGACCGGTAGTCAGTGCCTCCACGGGCGTCCGGCCATCGAGCTGCGCCAGTGGCGTCACCAGGAAATTCAGGCGAAACCAGGCGCTCTCGCCCGGCAGGGCGGTGAGTACCGCCTTCAAGCCGGGAAGCACGCCGTCGGCGGTGAATTGCGTCACCGGGTAGCGACGCTCGCCGCTCGGTCCGGGTACGGCCAGCAGGCTCTGCTCGCGCACCCGTTTCTCGATGGCCTGACGGGTGATCCTGAGCAGTTCCCTGACCTGATCGAGCGTGTAGGCGCCGCCCGCGCGCCGGAGATCGTCGTCCTTGATCTGTTGGCCGCGCAGCAGGGCGCGCCCGCGCGGGCCGACCGCATAGGCATCGGTTGCGGTCTTGCGGCTGGCTGCGGGGCTGCCTTTGCGGCGGACCTCGTATTCGAGCAGCGGCAACCGGGCGGCGCGCGCCCGTGACGCAGGTTTTTCGCGGACGGCCAGTTCCAGTCCGGCGGGGATCGTCACGACGCTGCCGACGTTCAGGATGTGGCTGCCCTGCGTGCGTCGGGCTCTGGGCTGCGCACCCGTGGCACGGGCGCGGGTTTCTGAAACCGGTGTCGTGGGCATTCTGTTATCTCCCCCGATGAGTCCGCATAGCGATGGGAATATAGGAAACCTCGACAACCAAAGCAACCAAGCTCTGTCAATCCTCAACCGGTCCGTGACGAAGGAGACCGCCATGACCTGTATCCGTTCGCATAAATCCGTCTTGTCGATCCTGCTGACGACCGTCGTGCTTGCCATCGCTGGTGCGTTTCAGGCTGCAGCGCAGACCACGCTTGCGGCTCCGCCGCCGGGCCATGCGGTGGCGACACCGGATAACGCCATCCTGCTGACCATCTTCCTCAAGCACGATGAAAGCCGGCCTTTGGGCGAACTGAACGCTCAGCTCGAACGTCAGGGTTTCTACAAGGCGTTTCCGCCCAGGGGCATCGAAGTCGTGAACTGGTATGTCATGATGGGAATCGGCCAGGTTGTAACCCTGCGTCTGTCGGCGTTCCGGCTGCGCGAAGTGAACCGCGTGATCGAGGATACCGCCTGGGGCGTCTATCATACCGAGTTTCATCCGACCTACGATTACAAGGCGATCGGGATTGCCCAGCATGAACACGCACAATGATCTCCGCCAGATCGCCGATCTCACCTCCCAGGACAAGACCGAGAGCGAGAACAGGCAGGCGTTGAATGCGATGCTGGCGCAAGGCGAACAAAGTGGCGTCAGCGCGTGGACGGTTCCGGAGATATTCGCTGCGGTGAAAGGAGCCGCAGGCGTCCAGAACCGGTAAGGGTCAGGCCGGTATCGTTGCGTCCGGCTGTGTGGGGGCGCAGGTGCCATCGGTCTTGGTCGGTGCCCCGATCGGCGCAACGACCTTTGTCTATCCTGTCCTGGCCCATGACCCCACGCCAGTGATTCCCATGTTGCGGCGTGTTCGATCGCCCGTCTTGACTGCTGGTTGCCATGAACCAGACCAAGATCCTCTGGGGTTCGGTGTGTGCCGTCGGCACCGTGATCCTCGCCTTCACCTGGGCCGCAACGCAGTGTACTGCCTGGCGGCTCGGCTTCCAGTCTCAGCTCGACGCTCCGTGGGTCACGCTGCTCGGCTGGCCGGTCTATTACCCGCCGGAATTCTTCTGGTGGTGGTTCGCCTACGACGCCTACGCTCCGGATATTTTCACCACTGGCGGTTACATCGCGGGGTCGGGCGGGATTGCCGCTGTCGTCGTCGCGATCACAATGTCCGTCTGGCGTGCCCGCGAGAAGAAGCGCGCCACCACTTATGGTTCGGCGCATTGGGCCGACCCGCGCGAAATCCGCCGCGCCGGACTGCTTTCGCCCGATGGCGTGGTGCTGGGCCGTTCGGCTGATACCTATCTCCGTCATGACGGGCCGGAGCATGTGCTGTGCTTCGCGCCCACCCGCTCCGGCAAGGGCGTCGGTCTGGTGGTGCCGACACTGCTGACCTGGCCGGGCTCGGCCATCGTCCATGACATCAAGGGCGAGAACTGGACGCTGACCGCCGGCTGGCGCTCCCGCTTCGGCCGGGTGCTGCTGTTCGATCCGACCAATCTGGCCAGTGCCGCCTACAATCCGCTGCTGGAAGTGCGGCGTGGCGAGCGCGAAGTCCGCGATGTGCAGAACATCGCCGACGTGCTGGTCGATCCCGAGGGAGCCCTTGAGAAACGGAACCATTGGGAGAAGACCAGCCACGCCCTGCTGGTTGGGACCATCCTGCATGTCCTCTACGCCGAGGAGGACAAGACCCTGGCCGGGGTCGCCAATTTCCTCTCCGACCCGAAACGCGCGATTGAGACCACCCTGCGCGCGATGATGACCACGCCCCATCTCGGGGCGAAAGGCGTGCATCCGGTGGTCGCCAGCTCAGCGCGGGAGTTGCTCAACAAGAGCGACAATGAGCGCTCGGGCGTGCTGTCCACCGCGATGTCGTTTCTGGGCCTGTATCGCGATCCGGTGGTGGCGCATGTGACACGGCGTTGCGACTGGCGGATCCGCGATCTCGTGGCCGACAGCCATCCGGCGACGCTGTATCTGGTGGTGCCGCCCTCAGACATCAGCCGCACCAAGCCGCTGGTTCGTCTGGTGCTGAACCAGATCGGCCGCCGGCTGACCGAGGAATTGGAGGCGAAGCGCCGCCATAGGCTGCTGCTGATGCTCGACGAATTCCCGGCGCTGGGGCGGCTGGATTTCTTCGAGAGTGCGCTGGCTTTCATGGCGGGCTATGGGATCAAGAGCTTCCTGATCGGACAAAGCCTGAACCAGATCGAGAAAGCCTATGGCCAGAACAACAGTATCCTCGACAATTGTCATGTCCGGGTCAGTTTCGCGACCAATGACGAACGGACCGCCAAGCGGGTGTCCGATGCGCTTGGCACTGCGACCGAGATCCGGGACGCCAAGAACTATGCCGGGCACCGGCTGTCGCCGTGGCTCGGGCATCTGATGGTGACGCGGCACGAAACCGCCCGGCCTTTGCTGACGCCCGGCGAGATCATGCAGCTTCCCCCTGACGAGGAACTGGTGCTGGTCTCGGGCTGTCCGCCGATCCGGGCGCGCAAGGCGCGGTATTTCGAGGATGCCGAAATGGCCGCGCGCATCGTCCCGCCACCCCGCTTCGAGCCGCCGCCGTCTCCGGAGGGAACGCCACCCACCGGACCGCAACCGCCGGGAGACTGGGCCGACGTGGTGCAGCCGACCACATCGCCCAGCGCGGATGATGACCCGGCCAATACGGGCATCCGCCGGGAGCCGGAATTGCCGGAACAGGAAGAGGTGGTGCAGGCACCGAGAAAGCCGGTCCATGAATTTGACCCACCCGAGGATGAGCCCGAGGATGATGCCGCACGAGCACAGCCCCTGCGACGCGGGACGCGGGCTCTCGCGCGGCAGGTGTCGCTCGATCCTGGCGACCGGATGGGGCTGTGACAGCGATGCGGATCAAACACACGATCCGGCTTCCGGCTGATCTCAGTGCCGGGCTTGCCGATTACGCTGCCCGCAAGAAGGTGCCGCAGGCGCTGATCGTGGAGACGGCGCTGGCGTCGTTCCTGTCGCCGGATGGGCCGGAACGGCTTGAAGGGGCGCTCGTCCGGCGCCTCGACCGGATGACGCGGCAGTTGGAGCGCATGGAGCGACGGGTGACGATCGCCAATGAATCGCTGGCCGTGTTCGTGCGGTTCTGGCTGACCAGCACGCCCCCGTTGCCGGACGCGGCCCTTGTTGCGGCACAGAGCAAGGGGCGGGAGCGGTATGACGGATTCATTGAAGCGGTCGGACGCCGGCTCGCCAGAGGGAAGACATTGGACGACGAGGTCAGGCTGGACCTGGGGCCTGTTGCGGAAGGACAGGGTACCTGAGCGGCTGGAGCATCTCGTAAATTTAGATCTATATTGAGGGCGATGAAGTGTCCGGTTCAAGATCAAAATTTAAAATGCGATTTTGGTGATAATTCCAGTGGTTTTCGACAGTCTTGTATTATCCTCGTCTTGCATTGTCAGTTCGAATGCCCCGCTCATGCCACACCCATTTCTGTGAGGAACCGCGAGCGAGCTTTGTTCCACCCAAGCATCCGGTCCGAAAACGTCATCGTTAGCGATTCCTCGGTGCGTGTGATTGCTACGAAGCAATTACGTCGTTCTTCCTGCATTTCCTTGCTCTGCGGTCCTTTTTTAACGGCCGCCCAACTGGGCAGCTGATCTTCGACCATGGCGATGAGATAGACGTGCCCAAACTCCATTCCCTTGGAAGCATGGATCGTGAAGCAAGGAACTGCACCCTTTGGCGGCGGCGACGTCTTCGATCTCATGTTCAGTTCTTGCAAAAGAACATTAAGGGTCGTCGCTGTGGCACCAAACTGCTGTTCGATCTCATCGACGAGCGAATGCCAAGTGGACCGCTCATCTGCATAATCGGCGAAATGGCCTTCCATGTCTGGAGCTATGTTTTGAACCAAGTCGAACCAGGGGAAAGACCCTTTGCAAAAAGTCCGAAAATCGAGTCTATCGATCAGAGGCGACAGAGAATGCTCTATATATGCTCGCGTAGCGTCGCTAAGGTTGTCGTGTTTCAGCGCTAGGTCAACGAAGGCACGCAAAGAGCTACCTTCAAAAGCTTGTGCGTTCGCGGCCACCGCTGCCGCATCGATCTGCAGGCCTTCCAGGATGTAAAACGCCTTAGTCAAACGCTGAATCTGCTCCCGATCCTGGGGGCTGTTTGCCAGACGCAACGCGGCATGAAGCCACCGTAACGGCGCACTTACGAACTCGTCCTTTCGCATCGCGAGGTAGGCTGAAACACCTTTGGCCGCCAGTTTTTCCACGGCTTTTTCTAATGCTTTGCGAGTGCGCGCCAGTACAACGCAACGAGCCTTTTCCACCTCGGGCTTAGATGCAATATCGGACGCAACCCATGCTAACTCATCATCGAAATCGGAAAACCGAAACACACGAATTGCTTGGTCAGTCGCCCCCGTTTTGAGAGCCAGCAGTCGGTCCTTGTTAGTTGAGCGCGATACATTGTGAGCGATTAAATTATTTGCAAGGTCAATGACGGCCGGAGGGCAGCGATAGTTGGCTGGCAGTTGAACTACGCTCATGCCAAAATCATTACGTAGGCCCAGAAGACGTTCGGGACTGGCACCATTCCATTGATAGATGATTTGATCGTCATCGGCGACGACGAAAAGGTTTCTATCATTATCGCCAACTAGTAATTTCATAAACGCATATTGCGATAAATTTGTATCTTGGAACTCATCGACACAAACATACTTGTATATTCGTTTTACTTGTTTGCATACCGCAGGATTATCCCTCACAAGTTTCAGCGCCTCGCCTATAAGCGAAGGAAAATCCAAACTGTTCGTCGCAATTAAGCAACGGCGGTATTGTTGATATATTAGACCGATTGCGTCGCGCCGGTCGTCCGGCAATGAGGTTAAGACGTTTTGTAGAACGTCGGGGGACACATCGTTCTCGGTAATTCGGCCAATCAGAGGCAATATGCGCTCGCCAGAATATTGTGATACATCAACATCAGTGACGCGACTGATTGCATCGTCCAACACTGCGATTCGCTCTCCGTCTTGGGCCAGAATGGTGAAGTCGGGCCGTAGACCGATCAGGTGGCCATGCTGCCGGAGAAGGTCGCCTGCGAATGAATGAAAGGTGGTTAGTAGAACCCGGTTGCCAGAACCAGGGACAAGCGCTTCAATGCGATTCCGCATTTCAGAAGCGGCCTTATTTGTAAAAGTAAGTGCCAAGATGCGGAAATGATCGCTGCTGGATTGCTCCAGCAAGCATGCGATCCGCTTGGTGAGAACGGTCGTCTTCCCCGACCCTGGGCCGGCTAGTACGAGAAGGGGACCGCCGTTCCATCGGACAGCTTCTAACTGCCGATCGTTTAATGTAGACAGGTCAACCATCATGCACCTTCCTTGGCTGCAATGAGTGCCTGATCGATCACGTTCTTGATGACCTGGGGCACTGCTGGAGGGCCAGCGTCCTCCAACGCATCGATGACAGGCAATATTCTTGTCGGCTTGCCTTTATCTGGCTGCAGCTTATTGACAACGTGTTCCCAGTATTGCTCAGTTCCGTGAGTATGAGGGTTGGGGTTGGCCGCAAGTTTCTGGGGAGACACGGAGGCTGCGTATAAGTGACCATAGCCGTGCAGACATAGTAATGTCTCAATGTCATAAGTCGGAAGTTGAACAATGTGCTCGTCGACATTTCGACCATTCAAAAGACCTCGTGCGGTCGCGACATATTTGCCTCCTGCTGCATCCCCATCTGCCACAACGATCCAGCTGATACCGAGTTGGTCTGCAAGCCGGATGAACGGGGCAACACCCAGTTCCACAAACTTAAAGCAGCAGATTCCCTCTCCGAATAAGTCGTGACCTAAGATGCGCGCACATTCTTGGAAGACGGTTTCGTCAGTTTCACCTTCAACCAGTATCCAAACTTTCGCAAACAAAAAGCCCCCGCGATGGCGGCGGACATGATGGTCCAAGCGCTTTAACTCGAGTTCGTCAATTGCTCCGTCCGCTATCTGGAACGCCTTTACATCCCCATCGACACGACGAAGCCGGCGCAGCGCTTTTAATGGCACGGCAGCCAGAAGATCACCCGAATGGGTTGTGATGATCTTTTGGCCGGAAAATCCCGCGAGCATCCGGCCCACTGACCGCACGGCAGCGGGGTGTAGATGGGCTTCAGGCTCTTCTAGAGTTAAGATTGGTATCGCGCCCTCGCCATACTCACCAACTAGGCGCGCATCCAAGAAGGCGTCGAAAAGGCAGATGACGGCGAGGCTCTGCGTTCCTTCTCCATGCTGACCCAACGGCAGCGCTGCACCTGAAACACCGGAAAGCATTACTTGCGTCTTTGCTAAGATATCAAATACCCGACTTGGAAGCGCTTCAATACTTACAGGCGCACTGCCTCCCCCTAGCGGAACCAGAGTGGCGGATTTCGCCAGTCTTTGTTTGACGGATTCGAAACCCGTATGGGCGTCTAAGACCCGCTGGTTTAGGGCAGCAATTTCCTCCTCTATCTCAGCCCGGATTGCCGGATCAATCTTAAGTGCCTTGACAAATGGTCCCCAAAAGGGAGCCCCCGGCCGGAATTCCTTTGCCGCATCTCTCAGGGCTGCCAAGTAAAAGGCAGGAATAATTTGCTGGAGCCTTCGCCCAGCATTCGGGTTGGAAGGGTAGGGATTTCCAGCCGGGTCAAGAAATTCGAAGTTAGAAACGAAAATATCCAACGCGTCGTCATATTTCCCTGTAAGACGAACAGTAATAGTCTGGAGCCCGTCCGTTCCGATGCCTACAACGGGACCAAGTTGCTGGACTTTGGCCTCAGGCCATTCATCCGCGGAGGTCTCGCTGAATGTCAACTTTATTTCGATCGGATCGGCATCTGTGGGCTCCCTTCCCACTCCGAGATGATAGTCGTATTCGGTGAATACGCCAGACCTACGGCTCAGCGTCCGGCTAAGCACTGCATGAATCGCGTTCAGAACCGTCGATTTTCCGGTATTGTTGGATCCGAAGATCACCGTCGTCTCATCTAGATTGAGAGATAGGTGCGTGACGCCACGAAAATTCTTGATTTCCAACTTACGAATGAACATCGAGCAGCCTTATCTATTCCTTCATTGCCGTCTGGCGTCCACCGGAGGCGGCCCCCAATCAGACCGCCTTCTTTAGCACCGGACTCGCTTTGAATCGCACGGTCTTGCCGGCCTTGACCTTCACCGGCTCCCCGGTGCGGGGATTGAGCGCCTTGCGGGCCTTGGTCTTGTGAACGGTGAAGGTCCCGAAGGACGGTAGCGTGAACCCGCCCTCCTGCTTCAGTTCGGCGACAATGGCCCCGACCAGGTCATCGGCGGCCTTGGTGGCGGCAACGCCGGTGCAGTCGAGGGAGTCCTGAAGAACAGCGGCAATGAAAGCTTTGCTCATGCGGGCGCGGGTCCGTGTGGTGGCCGATTCCGGAAACGGTAGCAGTGCCCTTTCGTCCCGTCACCGCCCAAACGGCGACACACCCCTATGCAAGTTCTTCTATCCCAGCCCCCTACACCCATCAGACACTTGTTGCGCTTCCGTGTTCATGGCTCTTTCTAATCGATCCCGCTGATCCACCGCCTCCCTTGGGAGGCCAATCACGGGTTTCCGATGACCGTTGCGCCTTTCCGCTCCGAAGCCGTCGCTCGAGGCACGCGCATGCTGCGCACCGCCCTGGGGCCGGCGATTGCCGGGCACCTCGACGATCCGTCGATCGCCGAAGTAATGCTCAATCCCGACGGCCGGCTGTGGATCGACCGCCTGGCTGGCGGGATGGAGGACACCGGCACCCGGATCGCGCCGGCCGATGCCGAACGGATCGTCCGCCTGGTCGCCCATCACGTCGGAGCCGAGGTGCATCCGGGCAGCCCGCGCGTCTCTGCCGAACTGCCGGGAAGCGGGGAACGGTTCGAGGGGCTGGTGCCCCCGGTGGTGGCAGCACCCTGCTTTGCCATCCGGCGTCCCGCCGTCGCGGTGTTCTCGCTCGACGATTATGTGGCCGCCGGGATCATGACCGCCGCGCAGGCCGCGTTTCTGCGCCGCGCCGTCGCCGAGCGGAAGAACATCCTGGTCGCCGGTGGCACCTCCACCGGCAAGACCACGCTGGTCAACGCCCTGCTGGCCGAGATCGCGCGGACCGGCGACCGGGTGGTGCTGATCGAGGACACCCGCGAACTGCAATGCGCGGCCCCCAATTTGGTCGCCCTGCGCACCAGGGACGGCGCGGCGTCACTCTCCGACCTGGTGCGCTCCTCGCTGCGCCTGCGTCCCGACCGGATTCCGATCGGCGAGGTGCGCGGCGCCGAAGCGCTCGACCTGCTCAAGGCCTGGGGCACCGGCCACCCCGGCGGTGTCGGCACCCTGCATGCGGGTTCCGCCATCGGTGCCCTGCGTCGGCTGGAGCAGTTGATCCAGGAAGCCGTCGTCACCGTGCCGCGCGCCCTGATCGCCGAGACCATCGATGTGATCGCGGTGCTGTCCGGGCGCGGCAGCGCGCGCCGGTTGGCCGAACTCGCCACCGTCCGGGGCCTGACCCCGGACGGGACCTACATCCTTGCACCCGCCGGAGATCCGTCATGACAAGCATGATCGCCCTGCGTCGCCGCTTTGCCGTGGCCGGCGCCACACTCTCGCTCGCCCTGCTGTCGGCCCCGGCCTACGCCTCGGGATCGAGCATGCCGTGGGAAACCCCGCTCAACGAGATCCTGGAATCCGTGCAGGGGCCGGTGGCCAAGATCATCTCGGTGATCATCATCACCGTGACCGGTCTGACCCTGGCCTTTGGGGAGACCTCGGGCGGCTTCCGCCGCCTGATCCAGATCGTCTTCGGCCTGTCGATCGCCTTTGCCGCGTCCAGCTTCTTCCTGTCCTTCTTCTCCTTCTCCGGCGGGGCGCTGATCTGATGGAGCCGGACGCCATCCCCGG
The DNA here is from genome assembly GCF_014174215.1 of Gluconacetobacter tumulicola. GTDB lineage: Bacteria > Pseudomonadota > Alphaproteobacteria > Acetobacterales > Acetobacteraceae > Gluconacetobacter > Gluconacetobacter tumulicola. The sequence goes on from NZ_JABEQL010000005.1 coordinate 121,969, forward strand.
CTTCACGGCCCCGGTGCATCGCGCCCTGATCGAGCCGATCCTGCTCGGCGGGGCGCCGCGCACGGTGGCGATCGTCAATGGCACGCTGTCGGCGGCAATCGGGCTCGGGCTGCGGCTATGGATCGCCGGCGGCATCTTCTGGCTGGTCGGCCACCTTGCCGCCGTCTGGGCGGCCAAACGCGATCCCGCCTTCGTCGACGTGGTGCGGCGACATCTGCGCTATCCCACCCATCTGGTCGGGTGAGCGCGCCATGCTGAATCTCGCCGAATACCGCCATCGCCGCGATCGGCTGGCCGATTTCCTGCCCTGGGCGGCGCTGGTCGCCAAGGGCGTGGTGCTGAACAAGGATGGCGCCTTCCAGCGCACCGCGCGCTTTCGCGGTCCCGATCTGGACTCCTCGACTGCCTCGGAACTGGTCGCCATCACGTCACGGCTGAACAACGCCCTGCGCCGTCTCGGCTCCGGCTGGGCCATTTTCGTGGAGGCACAGCGCCGTCCGGCACGGGGCTATCCGGCCAGCCCGTTTCCCGACCCGGCGTCCGAACTGGTCGACGCCGAACGCCGGGCGCAGTTCGAGGAAGAGGGCGCGCATTACGAGAGCCATTATTTCCTGACCCTGGTCTGGCTACCGCCGGCGGACGACGCCGCCCGCGCGGAAGCCTGGCTTTACGAGAACCGCGCCTGTGGCGGCTCCGGTTGGCAGGCGGTGGTCGCGGGTTTCATCGATCAGACCGATCGAATGCTGGCCCTGCTCGACGGCTTCATGCCGGAGGCCGACTGGCTCGATGACGGCGAGACCCTGACCTATCTCCATTCATGCATCTCTACGCACATGCAGCGGGTCCGGGTGCCCGAAATTCCGATGCATCTCGACGCGATCCTGGTCGACGAGGAACTGACGGGCGGCTTGGAACCACGCCTGGGCGACGCCCATTTGCGCACGCTCACCGTGACCGGTTTCCCGACCCAGACTTGGCCGGGGCTGCTCGACGAGCTGAACCGGCTGGCCTTTCCCTATCGATGGGCGACGCGTGCGATCTGCCTTGACCGCACTGACGCAACGAAGGTGCTGGGCCGGATCCGGCGGCAATGGTTCGCCAAGCGCAAATCGATCATGGCCATCCTCAAGGAGGTGATGACCAACGAGGCCTCGGTGCTGCTGGATTCCGATGCCGCCAACAAGGCCGCCGATGCCGATGCTGCCCTGCAGGAACTCGGCACCGACCAGGTCGGCCAAGCCTATGTCACCGCCACCGTGACCGTATGGGACGAGGATCCGACCGTCGCCGCCGACCGGCTGCGTCTGGTGGAGAAGACCATCCAGGGCCGCGACTTCACCTGCATGCGCGAGAGCGTCAATGCCCTCGAAGCGTGGTTCGGCAGCCTGCCGGGCCATGTCTATGCCAATGTCCGCCAGCCCTGTGTCTCGACCCTGAATCTCGCGCATATGATTCCGCTCTCCGCGGTATGGGCCGGGCCGGAGCGGGACGGGCATTTTGACGCTCCGCCGCTGTTCTATGCCCGCACCGAAGGCTCGACCCCATTCCGCTTTGCCCTCCACGTCGGCGATGTCGGCCACACGCTGGTCGCCGGGCCGACCGGTGCCGGCAAGTCCGTGCTGCTGGCCTTCATGGCGATGCAGTTCCGCCGCTACGCCGGGGCGCGGATTTTTGCCTTCGATTTCGGTGGCTCGATCCGCGCGGCAACGCTGGCAATGGGTGGCGACTGGCATGATCTCGGCGGCGCGTTGGCGCAGGACGGGAACGAACCGGTCGCGTTGCAGCCGCTGGCGCGGATCGACGAGCCGGGCGAACGGGCCTGGGCGGCGGAATGGGTGGCGAGCCTGCTGGAGCGCGAGGGCGTCGCGGTTACCCCCGACCTCAAGGAGCATCTGTGGTCGGCGCTGACCTCGCTGGCCTCGGCCCCGGTCGCGGAACGCACCATCACCGGCCTGTCGGCGCTGCTCCAGTCGCTGGCGTTGAAGCAGGCGTTGCAGCCTTATTGTGTCGGCGGCCCGTGGGGCAGTCTGCTCGACGCCGAGCATGAGCGGCTGGGCCTGGCCGATATCCAGTCCTTCGAGATCGAGGGGCTGATCGGCTCGGGTGCTGCGTCCGCCGTGCTGTCCTATCTGTTCCACCGCATCGAGGATCGCTTTGACGGCAGGCCGACGCTGCTGATCATCGACGAGGGCTGGCTGGCACTGGATGATCGCGCCTTCGCCGGACAGCTCCGGGAATGGCTGAAGACGCTCCGCAAGAAGAACGCCTCCGTCATCTTCGCCACCCAGTCGCTGGCCGATATCGACGCCAGTCCAATCGCGCCGGCGCTGATCGAGAGCTGCCCGACGCGGGTGTTCCTGCCCAACGACCGGGCGCTGGAGCCGCAGATCACCGCGATCTATCGCCGGTTCGGCCTGAACGACCGCCAGATCGAGATCCTCAGCCGGGCCACGCCCAAGCGCGATTATTACTGCCAGTCCCGTAGAGGCAACCGGCTGTTCGATCTCGGCCTGTCCGAGGTGGCGCTGGCCTTCACTGCCGCGTCGTCGCCCGACGACCAGGCCGCCATCGACCGGATCTTTGCCCGGCACGGGCGCGACGGGTTCGCGGCGGCCTGGCTGGCGCACAGGGGCGTGGACTGGGCGATCGAAATGCTCAGGCTGGGAGAACCATCATGAGAAATTCGTTGATCTACAAAGCAGCGTTGGTAGCTGGGTTTGGCGCCCTGTCATCCATCGCCGTGAGCGTCCCGGCCCATGCGCAATGGGCCGTCTATGACGGTGCCGCCCATGTCCAGACAGTGCTGATCGCGGCGCGGGAATTGCAGCAGGTCAACCAGCAGGCGCAGAGCCTGCTCAACGAGGCGACCATGCTGGAGAACCAGGCCCGCAACCTCGCCAATCTGCCGCTCTCGGTACTGGCGCCGCTGGAGCAATCAATCGAAGCGACCGAGCAGATCGTCGGCCAGGCGCAGGGGCTCTCCTATAACCTGACCAGCATCGATCAGGCCTTCAGCCAGACCTATCCCCAGGCGCTGGGTAGTCCGACCTCCGCGGCGCAGATGGCCGCCGATGCCCAGACGCGATGGCAGAACGCACGGGGCGCCTATCAGGACGGGCTGCGCGTGCAGACCGGCGCGGTGCAGAATCTCGATGCGACGCGCAGCCAGATCGACAGTCTGGTCACGTCGAGCCAGGCGGCGAGCGGCGCCTTGCAGGCCGCGCAATCGGGCAATCAGCTTACCGCGCTGCAGACGCGCCAGCTTGCCGACCTCACCGCGGTCGTCACGGCGATGGGCCGCGCCCAGGCGCTGGACGGCGCGCGGCAGGTCGAGAGCGAGGAGCAGGGCCGGGCACAACTGGCGAATTTCCTCAATTACGGGGCCGGCTACACGCCCGGTACCGCGCAGATGTTCCACTGATGCGCGGGTTACGTCTCTCCCCGCCGATCATCTTCCGGCTCGTTGCCGTCGGGCTGGTCGTTCTGATCCTGGTCGCCGCGAGCCTGCATCTCCGGCACGTGCCCCGTGACGTCGAGGTGCCCGATCTCGGGCCGCCGGGATTGCGTGACCGCTTGGCTGCCGGTCTGGCGCGCTGCCAGGCGCTCGGCATGAAGGCCGACGGCGATCCGGCTTGTGCTGCGATCTGGACCGAGAACCGCAAGTGCTTCTTCGAACCCGACGCGGCACGGTGACGCCATGCAGCAGGGCACCGGCGTCATCGACAATTTCCTTGCCATCTTCACCCAGTATATCGATTCCGGCTTCGGTCTGGTGCAGGGCGACGTCCACTGGTTGGCCGCGACCCTGATCGCACTCGACATCACGCTGGCGGGGCTGTTCTGGGCGCTGGCACCGGATGAGGATGTGCTGGCGCGGCTGATCCGCAAGACCCTGTTCATCGGCCTGTTCGCCTTCATCATCGGTGACTTCAACGGGCTGGCAAAGATCATCTATGAATCCTTCGCCGGCCTTGGCATCGAGGCAGGCGGTGGCCATCTCACCCAGGCGCAACTGCTCCAGCCGGGGCGGCTGGCGCAGGTCGGCATCGATGCCGGCAAGCCGATCCTGACCGCGATCTCCTCGCTGGTCGGCTTCGTCGCCATCTTCAACAACGCGATCGAGATCGCGGTATTGCTGATCGCCTGGCTGATCGTGGTCATCAGCTTCTTCGTCATGGCGATCCAGCTTTTCGTGGCGCTGATCGAGTTCAAGCTGACCACCCTCGCCGGGTTCGTATTGGTGCCGTTCGGCCTGTTCGGCCGCACCGCCTTCCTCGCCGAGAAGGTGCTGGGCAACGTGGTGTCGTCTGGGATCAAGGTGCTGATGCTGGCGGTCATCGTCGGCATCGGCTCGACGGTATTCGGCCAGTTCACCAGCGGTTTCAACGACCCGCCCACCATCAATGATGCGCTGACCCTGATCCTCGCTTCCCTGACCTTGCTCGGCCTGACTGTGTTCGGCCCGGCATTGGCCAATGGGCTGATCGCCGGTGGTCCGCAGTTGGGTGCGGGCTCCGCTGTCGCCACGGCGGCCGGGGTCATCGGTGCTGGTGTGGCCGCCGCATCAGGGGCCGGTCTTGCCGTGGGCGCTGCGGCGGCCGCTGTGCGTGGTGGCGCCTTTGTCGCCGGAGGTGCCTCCGCCGCCTATCGGGCGGGCGGCGCGGCAGGTGTGGCCAAAACCGGACTGTCCGCTGCCGCCAGCCCGCTGCGCCGCGCGGCGGCCGGTGTTCGCACCAGCTATCAGGCCGGCGGGGCGGCCGCGACCGGCGGCGCTGGTGGTGCGACCGCTTCGGGTGCTGGCGGTGGAGGGAGTGCGGCCGGCAAGCCGCCGGCCTGGGCCAGCCGGATGCAGCGCAACAACCGGATCAAGGGCGGGGCGGACGCCGCCGCGCAGGCGATCAAGGGCGGCGACCGGCCCAGCGGCGGCCACGACGTCGATCTCTCGGAAGGAGAATAGCCATGTTCCGCCGCCCCACTGTGCGTTTCGGCAAAACACCGGAACCCGAGACGCCCTATCACAAGGCCGGACAGGTCTGGGACGACCGCATCGGCTCGGCCCGCGTCCAGGCCCGGAACTGGCGGCTGGCCTTCTTCGGCTGTCTCGCTTTGAGCGGCGGCCTGGCCGCCGGACTGGTCTGGCAGTCGCTGCGCGGCACCGTCACCCCTTGGGTGGTGCAGATCGACCATCTCGGCCAGGCGCAGGCCGTCGGTCCGGCGACGGCTGCCTATCGGCCGACCGATCCGCAGATCGCCTGGTATCTGGCGCGCTTCATCTCCGAGGTGCGCGGCATCCCGGCCGATCCGGTGGTGCTGCGGCAGAACTGGCTCGACGCCTATAACTACGTCACCGACCGCGGCGCGCTGGCCCTGAACGATTATGCCCGCACCAGCGATCCGTTCAGCCGGCTCGGCAAGATGCAGGTGGCGGTCGAGATCGCCAGCGTCATCCGCGCTTCCGACGACAGCTTCCGGGTGGAATGGGTCGAGCGCCGCTATGTCGACGGCGCGCTGGCCGCGACCGAGCGCTGGAGCGCGATCCTGACCATCGCAGTCCATACCCCCACCGATGCCGAACGGCTGCGCAAGAACCCGCTCGGCATCTACATCCACGCCTTCAACTGGTCCAGGGAACTCGGCTGATGCGCACCCTCAACACCATCGCGCCGTTCATGATCCTGCTGGCGCCCCTTGCAGCCTGCTCCTCATGGAAGCCGCCTGCCATCAAATACGACGATACGCCCCGGCAGGCGGTTCTTACGCCTGACCCGCCCAAGCCGGTGCAGGTGGTGGCACTCCCCGAGCCCTTGCCGCTGCCGGGGCAGCTCAAGCCGATCCCGTATCGGCATGCGGCCCCGGACCCGACGGATCCCCATCAGCGGGTCGAGCGCGCCAACAGTGCGGCGCGGATCCAGCCGACGCGGGCCGGCTATCTCAATGCGATCCAAGTCTATCCGTTCTCCGAGGGCGCGCTCTATCAACTCTACGCGGCACCAGGCGAAATCACCGATATTGCGCTACAGTCGGGCGAGAAGCTGGTCGGTTCCGGACCGGTCGCCGCGGGTGATACAGTACGCTGGATTATTGGTGACACCGAGAGCGGGGCAGGAGTAACGAAAAGGATTCATATCCTGCTCAAGCCGACCCGCCCGGACCTGACCACCAACCTGGTCATCAATACCGACCGGCGGACCTATCATCTGGAACTGCGCTCCGACGAGCGGACCTACATGGCCTCGGTGTCCTGGGACTATCCACAGGACCAGATCGTCGCCCTGCGCGGCCAGGATCGTGATGCGGACCTCACGACGCCAGTCGCGACCGGCGTCGATCTCGACGCGCTGAATTTCCGCTACCGGATCGAGGGCGACGAGGTGCCGTGGCGGCCATTGCGGGCCTTCGATGACGGGCGGCAGGTGTTCATCGAGTTTCCGACCGGGATCGCCCAAGGGGAGATGCCGCCCCTGTGGGTGATCGGCCCGCAGGGCGACGGTCAGTTGGTGAACTATCGGGTGCGCGGCAATCGGATGATCGTCGATCGTCTGTTTGCGGCGGCCGAACTGCGGCTGGGGGCCAAGCACCAGCAGGTGGTGCGGATCGTCCGCACTGACGGGTCGCGGCGGTCATGAGCGAGAGCGCCGAGACGCCAGCGTCCCCCATCAGACCGCCGGGTGAGATGCGGCTGCGGATAACGCGGCCGCCGGTCACGCGGCTGTCGCGCAAGGTGATCCTCGGCCTGTCGGTCATCGCCGTGGGCGGCATCGGCGGCGCGCTCTATCTGGCGCTGAAGCCGGCACCACCGAAGAGCAATGCCGAACTCTACAATACTGGTAATCGTACCACGCCGGACGGGTTGGCCAATCTGCCGGGAGACTATAGCCATCCGCCGCGCCTCGGGCCTCCGCTGCCCGGTGATCTCGGCCGGCCGCTGCTCAAGGCGGGCGTAGGTGCCCCCGGCATGGCGACACCGGCGGCGCCGGCCGATCCGGAGAAACAGCGCATCGCCCAGGAGCAGGAAGCGGCGCGGGTCAGCCATCTGTTCACCCAGACGCAGATGGGCCGGGATATCGCAGCGCCGGCGACATCGGGCGCGACCACAGTCCAACCTAGCGTTGCTCCTGCCGATCGCAAGCAGGCATTCCTCGATGGCCCGGTTGACCACCGCACCGTCAGCGCTGAACGGCTTGCACCGTCCCCCAGCCCCTATGTGCTTCAGACGGGTGCGATCATACCCGGTGCGCTGATCACCGGCATCCGTTCGGACCTGCCGGGCGAGGTCACCGCCCAGGTCACAGAGAACGTCTATGACTCTCCGACCGGACATATCCTGCTGATCCCGCAGGGGGCGAAGCTGATCGGCCGCTATGATTCCCAGATCGCGTATGGCCAGACGCGCGTGCTGCTGGTCTGGACCCGGCTGATGCGCGGAGCCAGGGATTCGATCGTGCTGGAGAACGAGCCGGCCGCCGATGCCGCAGGATTCGCCGGATTGCAGGACCAGACCGACAACCATTGGGGCGAGGTGTTCAAGGCCGCCCTGGTCTCGACGATGCTGAGCGTGGGCTCCGAGGCTGACATCAGCGGCGGCAATGGCATTGCCCAGGCCCTGCGCACTGGCGGGTCGCAGGGCTTCAACCAGATCGGCGAGCAGATCGTCGGGCGCTCGCTGAATATCCAGCCCACAAACATCATTCGGCCGGGCTTTCCGGTGCGGGTGATGGTGCATCGCGATCTGGTGCTCACTCCCTACGGACAGGAGGCATCCCGATGACGAAACTCAGGCTTGGGCCGATCGCGGATGACAAACCGGTGCGGCTCACCGTGGAACTTCCTGCTGCCGTGCATCGCGATCTGATGGATTATGCGCGCCTGCTCGCGCATGAAAGTGGTCAGGCCGAGATTGCGCTTGCGAAGCTGATCCCACCGATGCTTTCACGCTTCATGGAAGGGGATAGGGCCTTTTCCAAAGCCAGACGCCTTCGAATCAGCGCTGCCGAACAAAATCGCGGATAAAGGCAACGAAACGGCCCGTAACCGCATCTTGGCGATCGGCATCCCAGCCGAGGCGAATGGGCAGGTGGGCATTACTTTCCCGCAGCGGCCGGAAAATGATACCTGGAAAGCCTCGTTCCGCCTGACTCTGAACGGCAAGTGTTACGCCATACCCGGCGCTCACCAACGCGAACACGGATTGCTTTCCCGCAGGATGCGTTTCAATCGTCACATCCTTGCCGAGAATCTCCAGATAATGGTCCCTTACGCTATGATCGCGCCCCCAGTCCTGGACCAAGAAAGTCTCGTTTCGCAATTGTCCCCGCGTGATACTCGGGTATTGATGCAGAGAGTGTTCACTCGACAGCGCCACCATCAAGTTCTCGCTGCAAAACGGAAGTGATTCAATCGCTCCGGATTTGGCAAAAGGCGTGGAAAAGATCACATCCACACGACGGCGAAACAGGGCGGATCGAAGGTCTCGTGTTCCCATCTCGTAAAAAATTACTCTTATGTCGGGATGTTTCGACTTCCAGACCGATAACGCAAGCCTGAACTGGACACCGACCGGGGGGAGCAGGGTACCGACCCGAACGACTCCGCGGCGACCTGTTCCAAGCATCTGGCATAAGGCTTTGACTTCATCCAGATCATCAAGCAGCGTGACGATTCTCTGGAACAGCAAGTCACCGGCTGCCGTCAGGCGAACGCCGACGTGGCTTCGCTCCAGTAAGGTAACGCCAAACTCATCTTCGAGTCTGTCGATAGCACGTGTAAGCGTGGAAACGGCAACGCCAAGAATACTGGAAGCCCGAGTAAGACTTCCAGCTTCGACAGTAAGTTTGAAATATTCAAGATTGGTGCTGTGCATGTGGTGGGGGTTGATGAAAAATTTGACCGTTTTCTCTCGAACAAGAAGGGCCGTAATGGCAAAAAATTAGAAGCGAGGTGGCGGCTGCGCTGGAAGGCACCTTGGCCGGAAGTGTAGTGATTATCCCCCAGCAGCCGATCAGGTCCTCTTTCAATTGGCTTCTCAAGCCTCTTGATTAACTGAGTTGGATGTTGGAGAGGTCAATAGAGACGACGAGCGGCTCGGTATTAAAGGTTGCGTCAGGCTGACGAGCATAGATCCGACGCTTGGTCGGAAATTTGATACCCGAGACTTCGATATAGCCATCAACGATATGCGCGCCTGGCGTGTTACCGGCTATCTCGACATCGTAGTCGTGTCGTTTCAGCAGGCCCTCGCTGTCGAAATAGAGTGTCTGCACCGTGCTGTGCGTTGCGATATCTGCGGGAAAGCTCACGGCAAGGCGGCGCCACTTGCCGCTCTCCGTCGGCCACGGTTCCAGTTCTTCCGTCTCGACTCCCGGCCAGGCTAGCAGGAATGGGACGTTGAAATAGGTCCACATCGCGCAACCCGCAAAATAGGCGAGTTGCAGATCAGACCATGGCGTCTGCAACGTGTGGTCAGAAAAGCTTTTCCTCGGATCAAGCAATTCTTCAAGAACTGTTCCGTCTTCGGATTCCAAGCTGACACGATCCGGCGTGAAATGGGAACGTCGATTTTCGGCACCGAAGGGGGCGTGGGAGGCCCACTCGCTCTTAAGGCCCACCGTGACGTTGGTCTTCTCAAGGGTTAGGGCCTGCCCTTTTAAGGGCCACAGGACCCCACCTTGAATGAGATCGGCAGAGACCTGCTCGAACTGCTGCCAGCGATTGAGACCACCATGAGCTTCGATGACTAAGTCCTTGAGGTCCTGCATGTAGTGCGCTCCTGTGAGAGCCGCGTAAAATTATGCGGCATGTCTCATTGAGGCTAGAGGGCCGGTGCTAATGGCCGAACGACTTAGATGCCTTGATTCCGGCCACAACGGACCGCTGCCAGTCATGTTCATATTCGGCGCTTAAGCCTCAGGTGCGGTGGATTGACCGGATTTTCTGGCTAGGGGCCACGTCTGCATGCAGATCCGGCCGATTTCCTGCAGCTTCTCTCGCGATGCACCGTTGCGCACTTGCGCCGCCATCCCGCGTGCCGGCGAACTGAGGAATACCGCCAATCCCTCGACATCCGTATCTGCCGGCAGGTCTCGTAGCTGCGCCTGGCCAGGTGCGCACGGGGTATCGGACACCGAGATCATGCACCCCGCCTGCAGGTTCTCGCGCATGAACTCGGTCGTCTTCTGGTACGACTGATCCTTGCTGCCGAAGGCATTGTAGAGGTTCGATGAGCTGATTCCCGTCACCGCGGTCAGTTCGTCGAAGCGGGCGCCCTCATAGCCACGGTCCCAGAACAAGCGCATGGCCGTGCACAGGGCCTAGTCCCGGTTGAAGGATTGTGGCCGGCCCCGGCCACGCAGTTCACCGTCGATTTTGTTTGGTGTCATCACCCATAAATCCTTGAACGCGAAACCGCGCACCTCAATATGGCGAATGCCGGAGCGGCCGCTCCATATTTAAACCCACCCGTTTTCGCAATCCGGGCATAACGAGCGTTCGCGTCGTCGCCCCAGTCATACAGGCACAAAGTTCATGAGCAGGATTTCGGGAAAAGTCGCAATTACAACTGGCGCATCCAGGAGGATCGGCGCAGGGATTGCCGAGGCGCTTGCGGCGGAAGGCGTCGCAGTGGTTGTCAACGACGCTTCTAGCAAGGTGGTCCCGCATGTCCTTTCATGGAGTCGCGCTCAACGGGGCCGCGATGCCGGGCGATAAAGGAACCGCGAATACCACGGTGGTAGAGCGCGTGAGATCGGCTCATCGCCCCCCTCCCGATCCCACACGCTGACAGGTTGCAAAGGAATGAAAGATGACTAACCTCGCGGTCACATCTCAATCGATTGCCGTCGATCACATCAGAATCGTATGTAGGAAAGCCTTCGACCAGGTCCGGGCCGCCCTGGCAGCCGAGCTGCCGGAACTCGATGCGCAGATCATCCCAGCGCTAGCAAGCGGAGACCGAACCACTATCGAAGATTACGAAAAGCGCGGTCCTAAGCTTTTTATATTCCTCGAGCGCAACCACGGAGCTCTTCTCAAGTCAACCGCTGAAAAAAGGAACGCGGTTCAGTACGAGATCGGCAACCCGATCACCGCTGCAACGATGACCTGCCATCAACTTGGCGCCTCGCTCTACGCACCTTTACGGGTCGCCTTGTACGAGATGGAGAACGGGGAGGCGGTCTTCGAATACGACCGCCCTTCGTCATTGTTCGGCCAGTTCCACGATGAGCGTGTGCGGCAAGTTGGCCTTTATCTCGACCGCGAACTCGAGGCAGTGCTTCTTCGGGCTGCCAGCTAAAGCGCAGCGAGCGGTCCGGCATCATTGCGAATTGCTCTTGGGACCTCGCCATGCACACGTGCAAACGCCACGCGCATTCGCTCACGGTTCGCGAATCCCACTTCGCGGGCTATGACCTCGATCGAAAGCCGACTCTGCGCCAGCATTAGCTTCGCGGCTTCGACCCTCAGCGCCTCGATAGCCTTCGCCGGTGTGGTGCCGGTTTCGGACCGGAACAGCCGTGTGAACTGTCGGGGACTGAGGCAAGCGACCGCGGCCAGATCATCGATCGTCAGGCTTTGGGCGAGATTTCGGCGCGCATGGTTCAGCGCTCGTTGAACCCTGTCCTCGTTGGTGCCGAGGTCCAACAAAGTGGAATGCTGCGATTGTCCGCCAGAGCGACGATGATACATGACCATCCCCTTGGCGACTGAACGGGCAACTTCTGGGCCGTGATCGCGCTCTATCATGCCAACGACGAGGTCCGTTCCTGCCGTCATGCCTGCCGACGTCCAGATCGGCCCATCCGAGATGAAGATCTTGTCCATATCGACATTGCAGTCGGGAAAGCGATCTTGCAACGCCTGCGCATAGCGCCAATGTGTCGTAGCTCGTCGGCCGTTGAGCAAGCCCGCATCGCCCAGGACAAACGAGCCCAGACAGATGGCGGCGACCCGACGCGCGTCGCGGGCAGCGGCGCGAAGCAGCCGGACCAATCCAGGCGACGATGTCGGTATCTCGAGCCCTGCGGCGACGATTAGCGTGTCATAGGGTGCGTCGTCGAACGGGTCCGTCATGACCTGCATGCCCGACCACGAGGTGACCAGCCCACCTTCCTCCGAGAGGACTCGCATGTCGTAGAGCCTCTTGCCCGCCTGCTTGTTGGCGACGTCGAACGCCGCGACGCCCCCGAAGCAGGCGGGTTGGAAATTCGGACAGAGGACTAAGCCGATCTTCATACTTTCTCCGCGACGGTAACTCCCGCCTTGATAGCTGTTCCAGCGACGCTTCGCCACGATCATGGCCGAAATCACGGCATCTACGTCCTGTCGGCCTCGAGTGGCCACTGATAGCGCTCTGACAGATCCTCTGACGCTGGAGCTTTGATGTCGAGCCATCCGACGACATACGTTGCTGTCCAGGCGATTGCGCCGGGACAACTTGAACTGACGCAAAAGCCTCTTGTCGATCCCGGCAGCGGCCAGGTCCGCCTGCGCGTCGAGGCCTGCGGCGTCTGCCACTCTGATGCTGCGACAGTTGAGGGAGCTTTTCCGATCGCATGGCCACGTGTTCCGGGCCATGAAGCCGTGGGCGTCATCGATGCGATCGGGAGCAACGTCGAGGGATGGACGCTCGGGCAGCGTGTCGGCGTGGGCTTCCTCGGTGGCAGTTGCGGATATTGCGCGGAGTGCCGCGGCGGTGATCTCGTCAATTGCCGGAACCAGGAGTTCACCGGTGTTCATCATGACGGGGGCTACGCACAGTATATGCTCGCGCGAGCCAGTGGCCTCGTGTTGATCCCCGATGGCCTCGCCTCGGAAGACGCCGCTCCGCTGCTCTGCGCCGGACTGACGACCTTCAGCGCGCTCCGGAACTCTCCGGCAAAAGCCGGCGACCTCGTTGCTATAATCGGCATCGGCGGATTGGGACATCTCGCCGTGCAATTCGCCCGGCGCATGGGCTTCGAGGTCGTGGCGATCGGGCGCGGGCCGGATAAGGCTGATCTCGCAGGAAAGCTCGGCGCCCACCATTATATCGACAGTTCCGGCGTCGGCGTTGCTTCGGCGCTGCAGAAGCTGGGGGGCGCCAAGCTTGTCCTCGTCACCGCGTCAGGTGGCAAGGCCGTGGCCGATGCGGTGAAGGGGCTTCGTCCACGCGGCAGGATCATTGCGCTCGGTGCTTCTTCCGAACCCGTAGAGATCGCAACCTCCGACCTTCTATTCGGCGGCCGCTCAGTGGAGGGCGCCCTGACCGGTGATCCTGCCACCGCCGACGCCACATTGCGCTTCAGTTCGCTGGCCGGCGTCGCCGCCATGATCGAGACGATGCCGCTGGAGCGCGCCCCAGAAGCCTATCGCAAGATGATGGCGGGGGCTGCCCGCTTCCGCATCGTCCTCACCATGTAGATGCGCTGCCAATCATCCGGATCGATTCCGCCTCGTGCGAGGCAGTTCACAAAGGCAAAGCCATGTCACTCGAAACTGCGAGAACAGAACATTTGGACATCGGCGATGTCCGCTTCGCCTTCCGCCGCCTCGGTGCGACCGCAGGGACACCACTCCTCCTGCTACAGCATTTCACGGGAACGATGGATTCCTGGGATCCAGAAGTGGTCAATTGCATTGCGGAATCGCGTCCAGTCATCGCGTTCAACAATCTTGGCATCGGTAGTTCGACCGGCCGGACGCCCGATACGGTGGAACAGATGGCGGCGGATGCCAGATCGTTCATTCAGGGCCTTGACCTGCCGACGGTCGACCTTCTCGGCTTCTCCCTTGGCAGCATGCTCGCTCAGGTCCTCGCTGCGCAGCACCCCGACTTGATCCGCAAAATCATCATCGCCGGCGCAGCGCCACGCGGGGGGGAAGAGCACTTGGTCGAAGTCGTTGGTGAGGCTTTTGCCGTAGCCGGGCCGGATGTGCGGCTGCCGTTGTTCTTCACACCCACAGAAGAAAGCCAGCGTGCCGGGCGGGCCTTTGTTGCCCGGGCAATGGCCCGCAAGGAAAATCGTGATCCGGACGGCGGTGACGATATCAGCGAGCCTCAGGCGAAGGCAATCATCGGCTGGTGCGCCAGCAAGGAGGAAGACCAGGCAACGCTCCGCGCTATCGCGCAGCCTGCGCTGGTCGTCCACGGCAGCGACGATACCATGTTCCCGAGCATCAACGCCTACAACATGTTTAAGGCGATGAGGAACGCTCAGCTCCTCCTCTATCCGGACGCGGGGCACGGCGCGCTGTTCCAGTATCCTGAGAGATTCGTCACTCATTGCCGAACATTCCTGGACGAGTGAGAAAAAAGCAGATGCGCGATCTTCAGCAGCAGGTGATCGAGGCCCATGGCGGCCTCGACCGCTTCCGACAGTTCTCGTTCCTCACGGCGCGGCTTCACCAGTTCGGCATCCTCTGGGATTTGAAGGGAAAGCCGGACGTACTCACTCACACCAATGTTCGGGTGGACCTTCGCAAGGAGGAGGTGTCGCATTGGCCGTTTCACCCGACACAGATGCGGTCCCGCTTCACTTCAGATGAGGTGCGTATGGAGGCACCAAACGGCGACGTCGTCGAGAGCTTGCTGGAGCCGCGGGCGAGCTTCGCTGGGTTTGTGATGGAGACGCACTGGAGCGATCCGCAGCTCGCCTATTTCGCGGGCTATACCATGTGGACCTATCTGACCTCCCCCTTCATCCTGGCTCAGCCAGGCGTCGTGGCTGAAGAGATCGGGCCTTGGTCGGAGGCAGGCGAGGTCTGGCGCAGGCTGAGGGTGACGTTTCCGGAAACGATTGCGACTCACAGCAGGGAACAGATCTTCTACATCGACAGGGATGGCCTGATTCGGCGCCACGACTACGAGGTGGAGATTCAGGGCGACAACGCCGCGGCTCGCTATCTGCTCGAACCCGTAATCGTCGAGGGAATCGTGCTGCCCGCAAAATTCAGGGTCTATCCCAGGGGCCCAGATAACATGCCAGTGGCCGAACCGCTCATCGTTGGCGTCGACCTCTCGGATTATCGTTTCGAATGACAAGGTTCGTGCCGACGATCACGCATCATCAAGCACGTTCAGAAAATGGAGTTCCTGGTATGGGTACTATCAAGGTCGCCGATGGCGCCGAGATTTTCTACAAAGACTGGGGTCCTAAAGACGCACAGCCAATCGTCTTCCACCACGGCTGGCCGCTCAGCGCTGATGACTGGGACGCGCAAATGCTGTTCTTCCTTTCGCACGGTTATCGGGTGATCGCGCACGACCGGCGCGGACATGGCCGCTCGACCCAAACAGATACTGGCAACGACATGGATACCTATGTTGCCGATGTGATGGAGCTGGTCGATCATCTGGACCTCAAGAATGCCATTCATATCGGCCATTCGACGGGTGGCGGTGAGGCAGCGCGCTATGCTGCCCGCGCGAAACCTGGCCGCGTCGCCAAGGTAGTGCTCGCCGGTGCCGTGCCGCCGATCATGGTACGGTCCGAGACGAATCCGGGTGGCACGCCAATAGCAGTTTTTGACGGCTTCCGCGAAGCCCTCGCCACCAACCGAGCACAGTTCTACCTCGATGTGGCGAGTGGTCCGTTCTACGGCTTCAACCGTCCTGATGCGACGATATCTCGGGGCACGATCCAGAACTGGTGGCGACAGGGCATGATCGGGGGCGCCAAGGCCCACTATGACTGCATTGCGGCTTTTTCCGAGACCGACTTCACCGAGGATCTCAAGGCCATCAACGTACCCACCCTGGTGATGCACGGGGACGACGACCAGGTCGTTCCGATTGCGGATGCTGCGGAGTTGTCGATCAAGCTCCTCAAGAAGGGGCAGCTCAAAATCTACAAGGGTTATCCGCATGGCATGCTGACCACGCACGCTGACGTGCTCAACCCCGAGCTACTTTCCTTTGTCGCAGACTAGAGCGATGTCTCTGCCTTAAGAGGACTATCCCAGTCGGCGATATATTGGGCTCTGTTTTTCCACGGTCATTGCGCACTTCGGTCGATGATTTGGATAACGTGGAGACTATGGCCGATTTACCCCACACCGGGGCCTCCGGAATATCCCCATTATTGAACAATGGGGAGCACATTCGGCCGGCGAACGGATCGATAGCTGCATTCAAGGATTCCGGGTGCCACTAAGGGGCGGTTCCGAATTGGCCCGCATTCCGAATAGAGGATACGATGTCGTATAGGAAGGTTAAGTACTTACTGTGGGCTATAGGTCCCATTTTGTTAAGCGGGTGTAGTGATATAGAACTATTGAATCCGAAGGGTTCAATAGGAGAGCAGGAGAAATACCTTATTTTGCTCAGTATGGGTATCATGCTGTGTGTGGTCATTCCTGTGGTTTCTTTGTCCGTTTTTTTTGCGTGGCATTACAGAGCGACCAATACCAAGGCTCATCATGATCCGACATGGCACCATTCTACGGCAATTGAAATTGTCGTGTGGGGGATCCCGATCATGGTTGTCTCCTTTCTAGGATGGAAGATCTGGCACACCACGCATGAGCTTGATCCTTATAAAGAGATAAGCTCCGCGACGCCGGCAGTGGAAGTCGATGTCGTCGCCCTTAACTGGAAATGGCTTTTTATCTATCCGCAATATGGGGTAGCCACGATTAACGTGCTCGACATCCCCGTCAATCGGCCAATCAACTTCCGCTTGACATCGGATTCCAACATGAATTCGTTTTTCATTCCACAGTTGGGTAGCCAGATCTATGCCATGGCTGGGATGGAGACGCGGCTTCACCTGATGGGCACGGAAACAGGTACATATCTCGGGCGGTCTACGGCGTTCAGCGGACCGGGCTTCTCGGGCATGCATTTCCCGGCTCATGTTCAAACAGAAGAGCAGTTCAACGAGTGGATCAAAGCGGCGCGTGCGTCACGCGATGTACTTGATGACAGTGCTTATCTGCAACTGCGTAAAGATAGCGAAGATAATCCCGAAACGATTTACGGCTCTGTAAAGCCGACGCTCTTTCAGCAAGTCACAGCGGAATATGACTGCACTAAGAAAAATTCCTTGCGGCATGATGGTGATCTGTTTCACTGCACGCAACCCGGCAGCGTAGTTATGGAGAACCACTGATGTTGGGGAAACTGAGTATCGAGGCACTACCGCTCGATCAACCAATCGTGGTATGGACATTTGTCGTTGTCGCAATACTGGGACTGGCAGTCCTTGGCTTGGTTAGCTATTTTGGAAAATGGAAATATCTATGGACTGACTGGATTACGTCTGTCGATCACAAGCGGATCGGCATTATGTATATTCTGTTTGCCATTGTTATGCTTCTTCGTGGCTTTGCCGATGCGCTGATGATGCGTCTGCAGCAAGCGCTGGCTGCGACTGGCGGTGCGGGTTACTTGCCACCCCACCATTATGACCAAATTTTTACGGCACACGGCGTGATCATGATTTTCTTCGTGGCCACACCGTTCATCCTGGGTCTGATGAACTTTGTTGTTCCCCTTCAGATAGGTGCCCGAGACGTTGCCTATCCTTTCCTGAACTCCTTCAGTTTCTGGTTGACGGTGATGGGTGGGGCTCTGGTCATGCTTTCCCTCTTCATCGGTGATTTTGCGGCCGTTGGATGGGTAGCTTATCCGCCTCTTTCGGAGTTGGGCTACAGCCCGACTGTCGGAGTGGACTATTTCATCTGGGCGCTTCAGTTGTCGGGGCTTGGGACGTTGATCTCCGGTATCAACTTCATCATGACCATTCTTAAAATGCGTGCGCCCGGCGTTACATTAATGCGGATGCCCGTTTTCACCTGGACCGCTCTGATTACCAATATCCTTATCGTTGCCATCTTCCCGGTCCTGACAGCAACATTGGCTCTCCTTTCCGCCGATCGTATGCTGGGTATGCACTTTTTTACGAACGAACTCGGCGGAAACGCCATGATGTATATTAACCTCATTTGGGTCTGGGGGCATCCCGAGGTCTATGTGCTGGTTCTTCCGGCGTTCGGTGTCTATTCGGAAGTGGTGTCGACGTTTAGCGGCAAGCCGTTATTTGGCTATAAGGGTATGGTTTACGCAACCTGCTCTATAGGCGTTCTTTCCTTCTTTGTGTGGTTGCATCACTTCTTCACCATGGGGTCCGGTGCAAACGTCAACGCTTTCTTCGGAATCATGACCTCGCTGATTTCCATTCCAACCGGTGTTAAGCTGTTCAACTGGCTGTTTACCATGTATCGGGGTCGCATCCGCTTCCATTCTTCGATGCTGTGGTCCATCGGCTTCATGACAACCTTCGCTTTTGGCGGTATGACCGGGGTTATGCTGGCGATTCCCGGTGTAGACTTTGTTGTTCATAACAGCCTGTTTCTTGTTGCCCACTTTCATAACGTGATTATTGGCGGTGTGGTTTTCGGTCTCTTTGCCGGCATGAATTTCTGGTTCCCCAAAGCATTTGGCTTTACGCTGAACGAGACCTGGGGAAAAATTGCTTTCTGGTTCTGGTTCATCGGCTATTGGCTGGCTTGGACGCCGATGTATGTTCTCGGATTCAAGGGAATGACTCGTCGCCTGAACCATTTCAACCAACCAGATTGGGTGCCCTATCTGAATGTTGCCTTCCTGGGCGCCGTCCTTATCGGGATCGGGACTGTCGCGATCCTGATTCAGTTTGCTGTCAGCATTCGTAACCGGAAAGTCAGCGCCGATCGGACCGGCGATCCGTGGGGCGGAAGGAGCCTGGAATGGGCCACCCACTCACCCGTGCCGTTCTATAATTTTGCCCACACTCCCGTTGTGACCTCTCTGGAGCAGCATTGGGATGATAAGATTGCAGGAAGAGATCCGAACGCCGTCCGTCCGTACGAGGATATTCATATGCCGCGCAATACGGGTGCGGGATTCGTGATCGCAGCATTCGGATTTATCATGTGCTTCGCCATAATCTGGCACATGTGGCCGATAGCAGTTGTTGGTCTTGTCGGCATGATCATCACGTTCATCGTGAGGACCTACAATATGGATACCGACTATTATGTTCCTGCGGCTGAGGTCGAAAGGACTGAAGATCAGTACGCCCGGGCGGCGATAAAGGGGGCGGTCTGATGATTGCCGTCACATCTACTCATATGAATGAGGCGCAGCACCACCACGCTCATGATGATGGTAAGAAGACCATAGTAGGCTTCTGGCTCTATCTCATGACAGACTGCCTTATATTCGCATCGTTATTTGCAACGTATGGGGTGTTGGCGCATGCGACGGCGGGTGGCCCAGGCGGCAGGGACCTGTTTGATCTTGGCTATGTCGGCTTTGAGACACTCTTTCTGCTTTTGAGCAGCTTTACGTTCGGTTTGGCTGTCATCAGTGCCCATAAGAATAAAAAGGGCTCGGCGATTTTGTGGCTGGGCGTGACTTTCGTCTTTGGATTGTCATTTATCGGTATGGAAATCGACGAGTTTACGCACCTTATCGCCGAAAATGCAGGGCCTGGCCGCAGTGCCTTCCTCTCCTCCTATTTTGGTCTCGTCGGCACTCACGGTCTTCATGTCACGGTGGGTCTTCTGTGGCTCGCTGTCATGATCCATCAGGTGTCACATTTCGGCCTGAACGCAGTAACGCAGCGTCGTTTGGCTTGCCTGAGCCTATTCTGGCATTTTCTGGATCTGGTTTGGGTGTGTGTTTTCTCGATCGTATATTTGGGAGGAGTCCTGTAATGCACAAGGACGTATCACCCACGGAAGGGCATGGGCTCAGGCACTGTGTCGTAGGTCTCGCTCTTTCCCTGCTCCTGACCGCGCTGGCATTTTGGGCGGTCATGGGGCATGCATTGCCGCACGAATTGATTATGCCGGCAGTTGTATTCTTCGGTGTAATCCAACTTCTGGTGCAGCTTTACTATTTCCTGCATCTGGGTCTATCGCCGGAACAACGTGAGAACACGGCCTATCTGATTCTCGCGGTCATGCTAATCACGGTAATTGTCGGCTTGTCGCTTTGGGTTATGCATAATGCGGACGTCAGCATGATGCCCGGAAGCATGTCCACTATGGATGCGGTCCATCACGAATAGACTTATGGATAGCTTAGCTCCTTACGGATATCGGAACATTTAGGAAGGGTGAAGAGAGTGACATATGAAAACGGCAAGACTCTGACGGATGAGGCAGGAATTCCCATCTTGAGCGATCAACATTCGCTGACGGTTGGTCCCGACGGACCGATTCTGCTTCAAGACCACTATCTCATCGAACAAATCGCGGCTTTCAATCGCGAGATGATTCCAGACCGTCAACCGCATGCAAAAGGCGGCGGCGCATTCGGGTGTTTCAAAGTTACTCAAGATATTAGTCGGTATACCTCTGCAAGCTTTCTACAAGTCGGAATGAAAACCGAGGTTGCGGCCCGCTTTTCGACCGTTGCAGGAGAGGCAGGAAGTCCAGATACTTGGCGCGACCCGCGTGGTTTTGCCCTCAAGTTTTATACGAGCGAGGGCATTTTCGACATGGTAGGTAATAATACGCCAATTTTCTTTATACGCGATCCGATGAAATTCCAGCATTTTATCCATTCACAAAAGCGACGTGCAGATAACGGTCTGCGCGATAATGAGATGCAATGGGACTTCTGGACGCTTAGCCCTGAAAGCGCTCATCAGGTAACATGGCTGATGGGGGATCGAGGCATTCCTGCCTCATGGCGCCACATGGATGGCTTTTCGAGCCACACCTATATGTGGGTGAACGCGCGAGGCGAGCGCTTTTGGGTCAAGTATCACTTCAAGACAAATCAGGGAATTGAATACCTGACGCAAGAGCAAGCCGACAAACTGGCGGGTTCGGACGCTGATTATCATCGGCGGGATCTCTATATGGCGATCAAGCGCGGCGAACATCCGAGCTGGACGCTGAAAATGCAAATCATGCCCTACGAGGACGCCAAGACCTATCGTCTCAATCCGTTCGACCTCACAAAAGTCTGGCCTCAGGGCGAGTATCCGCTGATCGAGGTCGGAGTTCTTACCCTTGATCGGAACGCGGAAGATTTCTTCACTGAAATCGAACAACTGGCGTTTGAACCCAATAATTTCGTGCGCGGCACCGGCCTTTCGCCTGACAAAATGCTGTTGGGTCGTTCTTTCGCCTATGCCGATGCTCATCGCGCAAGGCTTGGCGTAAATTACAAGCAAATACCTGTCAACGCATCAAAATCTCCAGTGCGTTCCTATACCAAAGGCGGAGCGATGCGCATGCGGCAAGCGTCTGACCCCGTATACACGCCAAATTCTAAAGACGGACCGAAGCCCGACGTCGCAAATTTTCCGGAAAATGCGATATGGTCTGCCGACGGGGAATTCGTTCGTGCAGCCAGCACATTGCGTAAGGATGATGACGACTTCAGCCAAGCGGCCGATCTCGTCAACAAGGTCATGGATGAGGCTGCTCGGGAGCGCCTGGTCAGCAACGTCACTGGACATCTGTTGAACGGAGTTGAAGAGCCAGTACTTGGTCGTGCCTTCGAATACTGGAAAAAGATTGACCCCATCGTAGGCGAGAGAATTAGGGCGCGTGTTATCGCTAATCGACAGAAATAGATTGTCGAAAGATCGGCTTCGGGACCCTACAAGCAGGTACAGGGAATGCCGATCGAAGCGATTCAGCCTTCCGGAGATTATGCGGTGTGAGTTGACCAGCCATATCTAGAGGGTGTTATGCACCTTGCATGAGTATAGCGGCATTTCTAAGCATGAAGCACGCGAACGCAATGACATGGAGACTTGCGAGTGTTGAAGCGTAACGCTCGTAATCTTTGACGAGCCTACGACAGCGTGTTGCCCATGCGAAAGATCGCTCGACAACCCATCGGCGCGGCAGCAGGACGAAGCCACGTTTGGCCTCGGGCAACCTGACGACCTCAAGGGCGATCCCCTGGGCCTGTGCTGCCTCGGCAGGTTTCTCGCCGGTATATCCCTGATCGACATAGGCCAGTTCAACGCTCTCGTCCGTCGCATCCTGAATGGCGGCGGCAAGACGTCCTACCTCGGCGCGGTCATCCCGACTGGCTGGTGTGGCATGCAGGGCCAGCAGATACCCCAGTGTGTCCACGGCCATGTGCAGCTTTGATCCCTTTTTGCGCTTGGCCCCATCATATCCGGCGCGGGAACCGCTTTCCGGCGTCGAACGTAATGTCCTGCTGTCGAGAATGGCTGCCGTTGGCTCCGCCCTGCGGCCAGAAGCGATACGCAACACGGCACGCAGATCAGACACCAACGCGTCAAAACAGCCTGCCTCCATCCAGCGACGAGACTGCTGGCAGACCGCCGAGCACGGCGGAAGGTCATTCGGCATGGCGCGCCAGGCAATTCCGTAGCGGATCACGTAACGCAATCCATTGAACAGTTCGCGCAATGCGTGATGTCGTTGTTCCGCATCCTCGCGCATCAGGACCAGATACGGGACAACCAGAGACCATTCTTCGTCTGATACATCAGAGGGATACGGTTTGCGTGCAGGCGTCATCCCTCATTCCTGCACCAATCAGGCTCGAAAGTACATAACACCCTCTAGTTGCTGACGGCTGGGAGCCTTCGCATGAGGCGGGCGGCAGGCGAAGTGTTCCTGCGCCGCAGCAAATTCGCCACCCTGATCGTCATTACCGGCACCAGTGGCGCGTTTCTGGCCCATTTTGATGCGGCAGAGGCTGGCGCGATACCATTCCCCCCTTCTGGTTGGACCGGAATTTGGCTACTCTGCGGGCAATCAGGGGCGGATGGGCCGCTAAAATGGGGAATGTTGGACTAAGATTGGTGAGAAGCTGTCCCTGCTGAAGAAATGGGCTGAAGAGGCGGGGAAAACTGAATAGGGGCATGAGGGATGGCAAGACCAGATCACAGCAAAGAAGATTTCCGCAACAAATCTAAGGTTGGCGCTGATTTTCGTAAACACAATCTATATATGGCAAGGTTTGAGTTCAGCAACTTTCCGAATTCAGATTTTTCTGCTGCTTCTGCAAAGCAATGTTGTTTTATCAGGGCCAACCTGGCTGGGTCAAACTTCACTGGAGCCAACTTATATGGGGCAAATTTTGGAGGGGCGGATCTTCGCGGGGTCAACTTCAGGTCGGCAATTCTTCATCATGTCAATTTTGAGAATGCATTGATACATGACGCTAATTTTACGAGTGCATCCATCAAAATGTGCAAGAAACTCAAGCTGTCAAATGATCAGTTGGAGCAGATAGAGCAAATAAAGAAGTTACAGCGTGAAGTAAGCGCGAAAGATCTGGAGGTCAGGAAAAGTTCTCCTGAGTATCAAGAAAAGAAGCTCAATTCGATACTTAAGAAGCCTTGGGTTGAGGCTATTAGAGATGAGCGTGAAAAAGGCGGGGGCATTGTCATTGTCCTCAAGTATGGTTACGAGTTTCTAGATGGTCTCGCCTCTAACATCCAGAGCTTTGAAACGGTTGATTCTGCTCAAGCAGGAACGACCAAAAAATCGGTAAACCAAATTTCATAAATTGATTTTTTGAAGGATATGGGGTGGCAACAATGCCGAAAAGAATAGAGACACATCGCATCGACACCAAGGCGATCAGAACCATCTTCACACATCTGAATGAAAATTGGCTTGTTCGTAGTCTTGACGAGAGAGATTATGGAGTCGATCTTCAGTTAGAACGCTTTGATTTGGATGACGCAACGGGAGATTTTATCTTTGTTCAGGTGAAGGGTACTAACGATGTATTCGAAGGAAATGTGCAGCTTTCGGGTTTCCCGGTTGATACCCTCAATTATGCCCTGATGTTTGATGTTCCCTTTTTCCTGTTCCATACCTCAAATACTTCAAAGCAGACAAAATTTGTGTGGCTGCAAAAATATGTGGAGGTTCGCCTTGAAAAAGACAAACCCAAGTGGAGATCTCAGGATAGTGTGACCATCTACTTTCCTGAAGAAAACGACCTTGAAAGAAACGATTCCAAGATTGTTGATATTATAAAGAGGGAAAAGCTAAGCAAGGTCGGTGTCAAATTCTTGGCAAGCTATGAATCTTTGAAGCTACATTCAGAGGCAGTTCTAGGCGGCGAAGTTGGCGTTGCAAGTGGTTGTGCGATAGTGACCGAGAAGATCAAGAAATTTTCTTCATTTATTGAAGAATATAGGAATCTGGTCCACGAGGGTAGCTTTGTCGATTTCAACACACTTCCTGCGGTTTATCAAAATATCGCCTCAACACTCAAAATTGATGCTGCTGATAGAGAGACGGTGCAGCGTGCGATAGCCTTCCTTGAAGGAATCAAGGTTGCATTTCTTGGTCAAGATGAGATTGACGATTTTGCAGAAGATGAAGGTGGCTATCATTCATACTAGCACTACAGTTGCGCTTTTACCTTGATATGCGAGATGTATGCTGCGGCCTGATGAGCGCGTCGAAAGAATGACCATCGGAGGATATGCCCGATGGAGGCGCAGCTTCGGGTCATCTTCATGGCAAGACGGCGGATTTCCTGGATTGACCAGCGGATGAGCGGCCGCGTTTGTGCGACTGGCTTTTTTTGAGCGCCATGGCGTTGGCCTGAGACCGCACAGCGGCCATCATCGCGTAAGCCAGCATGACCAGCGAGACGTGACGGTGCCAACCATGCCAGGATCGGGTCTCGTTGTGGTCGAGGCCGAATTCGTTCTTGGCGGTCTCAAAACCCTCTTCAATGCGCCAGCGCGTACCCTCGACGCGCACCAAGGTCTCGAGCGGCGTCCCCTGAGGGCACCAGGTCGTGAAATACGCCAGGTCGCCATCGGCGGGATTGCGCCGCGCCAGCAGCCCACGGGTCCATGTCCCGGTTATGGTGCCTGAATATTCGGCGGCCTCGAGATCGGCCATCGGGCAATACAGCCAGTCATACAGCCGCTCGCCCTTGGTGCCGCGTCCGGCGGAACAGCGGACCCAGGCGGCGTCCGGCAGGGTGTCGACAATCTCGCGCGCCTCGCCAGCCCAGCAGACATCCGGCCGCCAGGAATGGAAGTGATGATTGGCATTCACGCCCAGAACATAGCCCCGGCTGGCGCGGCGCAAAGCCATTTCCAACTCCCCGACGCCATAGACGCTGTCGCCGGCCACCCACCGGAACGGCACATTGGCCGCAAGCGCCCGGCCGATCATCACGCTGGCCAGGGACGGTTTGCTGGCAAACTGGACATCGTCCGGCACATGGGCCGCCGCCAGCCGCTCAGGCTTTTCCGTCCAGGCCTTCGGCAGATACAAAGCCCGGTCGAGAAATGCGTGCCCCTTGGCAGAGACATAGGCTGCGAACACGCCAATCTGGCAATTCGTGATCTTACCCGCGGACCCGGTATATTGCCGTCCCACCCCGCACGATGCGGAGCCCTTCTTGAGAAAACCGGTCTCGTCGACCACCAGCACCGCGTCGGCATCCCCCAGATGCTCGACAACATGATCGCGCACGACGTCACGCAACGCATCGGCGTCCCAATGCCCGCGTCCAAGCAGCGCCTGCTGTCGCCATGGCCCCGGATCGCCCGCAGCTTCCGCGCGCATCCAGCCGGTCTTGCGCGGTTCGTTGCCCAGCAGTGTCTCCAGAAACCGGCCCGCCGACGCCGCCACCCGCTCCTGGCCGAAGACCGGATGCATCCGCGCTTTGGCGTCTCGCAGCGCCTTCAGCGTCAGGGCAAGAACATCCTCGACCGAGGCCGCACCATTCATCTCGTTCAGAATCATAGTTATCCATAGATTCAGAACTCTCAAAAAAACGCAACTGTAGTGCTAGATATGGCTGCATAATAACTGGAAGCGGCTCTGGTAGGGGATGTATTCAGCGGCGCAAGAGATCAAGATTGCTGATGCATTTGTCCCGGTCCCGCGCTGATGCTTACATAGCCGAGCCTCTGCCGAGCTATCTCGTCCCTCTCACCAATCAGGGACTAATTATTTTTCCGAAGGTGGCACATGCGCATCGCCCCAGCTTTTCAGGGTAGTGATGACGGAATCGAGGCTCCACCCACGTTCTGTGAGGCTGTATTCCACCTTCGGGGGAGCTCCGGCATAGACCGCCCGCAGAACAAATCCATCTTGCTCCAGTTCACGCAGCTGCGCCGTTAATACGCGTTGGGTAATGTTCGGAAAACGCTTTCGAATGGCGTTGAAGCGCATGGTTCCTTGCAGAAGACAGAAAAGAATTACGCCCTTCTACTTCCCGCCGATCAGTTCGAGGGTCGCTTCCACGGCGCAGGCAGGGCTGTAATTGAGTTGCTTATGACGAATACGGGGCATGACGGAGTCATTTCCTATACCATGAGCGTTATTGTGGATTCTTGCGTATCCCGGACATAGCGCCTTATCTCTCCGTCATTCGCTGGTGGCCTGGAAATTTTGCGCGCCGTTGGTTCCCAATTTCCCTACGGATCGACGATCCTGATTCATTGCAGGACGTCGAGCTCCCGAACTCCGTAGTGACCCGGCCCTCTGGGAGAGGTCCGCGCCGTGTCGGTCGATTCCGCTGATACCGATGTAGGAGCTACACTGGCGTATCGTGATGGCCGGGGGTTAGATGTTGTTTCGAAAGCTCTGCTGGTGAGCGGAGGCCTGGCGCCCGCCGCGCGTCTGGCGGATGGCAGGCACGGGCGGATGACGCGCTGTACTCCGCGCGCATCTCCGGGACAACCAGCGGAATCAACAACTTTACCGTCGTGGTTGACAATCAGCACGATACGGTAGGATTGGTCGGACAGAGTAGCGATGGCTTGATTTGTTTGGAGCGGTTTGCGACCAAAATAGGCTATTATCGGCTGTTGTCACGTAGTCAGCTTCTTGTTGCCCTGATCGACACCGCTGCCAGGGTTAATCCCGGCAGCGGTGTCGGAGCGGACATGCAATACGCCTATCGGGCGTGCGTCCAATGTCCCCTGTGTCTAAGCTTCCGTTAAACTGACGGCACGCGCGCGACGGGCGGGAAATCGAGCGGTGTATCGACGATGTTGTTGATGCTGTTCGTTAGCACGCTGATCGACACGTGGGCGACCGTTTCAAGGATCTCGGCATCGCTCAGTCCCGCTGCTCGAGCGGAAGCAACGGCCTCCGGGTGGGCGTGGCCATGTGTCGCGTTGATGAGGCGTGCGAGCGTGAGAACGGCCTGAGATTTCGGGTCTGATGCTATGCCATGCTGGGCTGCCGTCAGATCCGCCGCCGTCAGACCAGCGGCCTTCCCAGCAAGGCTGTGCGCGGCAAGACAGTAGTCACAGCTATTGGCGGTCGCGACGGTAATGGCGATCTGCTCCCTTAAGGCACGCGGCAGGACACCATGGCCCAGCGAGGCATGTGTCTGGGCATAAACCTCGAGCACCGCAGGCGCGTGAGCCATGACGCGGAATAGATTGGGTACCCTTCCCATGCTGGCTTTGGCGGCTTTGAAGATTGTGGCGACATGATCGTCAACTGCGTCGTCGTTCAACGGAAGAATGGTGGTCATCAGGGTTCTCCGGGCTGTGACGCCCTCTCTTCATTTGGCCACGCCGTAGCGAGTCGCAGGTTTGGTGGCGGAAATACGCGTCGCCATGGCGCGACGCGCCGCCTCGAAGCGGTTCCACTCTTCGATGTCGGGTAGGGCCGGAATCGTCACCGTCTCTCCTTGGTCGAACCCCGCCAATGCCGCGTCCACCATGTCGTCGGCGGCCATCACGATTTCGGCGGGAAGGTGTTCCACCGCGAGACCGCCCACATCCCAGAATTCCGTGGCCGTGGCACCGGGGAGTACTGCCTGGACACGGATACCCTTGTCCTTCAACTCGTGGTTCAGAGAGGTGCTGAATGCGTGAACGAATGCCTTCGTACCGCCATAGACACCATTAAGAGTTTCGGGCGACACACTCACGATCGACGAAATATTGATCAGGGCCCCGTTCCCGCGCGTCACCATCGCCGGAACGGCGGCATAGGTCAGACGGGTTAGCGCGGTCACGTTGATGTCGATCATCGACATCATTCTTTCGATGTCGCTCTCCAACAGAGGCGCAAAGGTGCCGAAGCCGGCATTGTTTACCAGCATTGTGATGCTGGCGTCCGTCTTCAGCACCGTTTCGACCCGTGCAAGATTTGCCTTGTCCTCGAGATCGGCGGCCAGAACCTCCACCGCGCGGCCTGTCGTGTCACTCAGCCGCTTGGCCAATGCGTCGAGACGCGCCCGATTGCGGGCGACGACAATGAGATCGTAGCCTCGGCGGGCAAGGCGGTCCGCGTATATCGCGCCGATACCTGATGACGCCCCCGTCACGACGGCCGTTCCTTTGCTGGTCATGCGGATATCCTTCCTGAAATTCAGCTTCCGTCACGGACGTCCGTGGTGCTGGCTGCGTTATGACTCCGGACTCATACGCTGTCGCCGTTGCGTCTGAAATGACACAGATGCTACGTATTCGTGCCATGAGCTGACCCAGATAGGGGGAGAGCGATGCCGGACGTCGCCATGTTACTTTTTCCGGGAGTCCAGTTCATGGGGCTCGCAGCACAGACAGCTTTCGAAATTGCCAACCTGGCGGTGGGTAGCCCGTACTATACGCTCCATCTGGTCTCGTTGACGGGCGGCAATGTACCGTCCTCAATGGGATTCGACATCGGCACCGGGCATGTCGATGCGCTGGATGCGCTCGATACGTTGATCTTGCTCGGCGGTGTAACGATTCCGCAGCGCCTGCCTACGGAGCAGATTGCAACGCTTCAACATCACATGCGACGGGCGCGCCGTGTCGCTGGCTTGTGTACTGGCGCATTTTATCTTGCGCAAACCGGTGCGCTCGACGGACGGCGCGCCACGACGCATTGGCTTTACGCTAGCCGCATGCGCGCCGACCATCCCCTGGTGAAGGTCGAGGAAGATCGGATCTTCATCAACGAAGGTCCAGTATGGACATCCGCAGGTCTCACAGCGGGACTGGATCTGGCGCTGGCACTCGTAGAGAAGGATCTCGGATTGGAGCTCTCGCGCACTGTCGCGCGCAGACTGGTGATGAGTCATCGCAGGGCCGGTGGGCAGTCCCAGCATTCCGAGCTGCTAGATCTGGCGCCGAAATCCGATCGGATTCAAAAGGCGCTTGTCTTCGCCCGATGCAACCTGGCAAGCCCTCTTACGATTGAGGAGCTTGCGGCTGTAGTAAATCTGAGTCCGCGCCAGTTCAGTCGTGCGTTCAGCGCGGAAACTGGTCAATCCCCCGCGAAGGTAGTGGAGCGTCTTCGGGTCGAGGCCGCGCGGCTTCTGATCGATGAAGGAAGACTTTCTTTCGATGAGATCGCGCAGGAGACGGGTCTAGTCGATCGCCGACGCCTGCGCGAGGCCTTTATCCGCCAGTTTGGCCAGACGCCGCAAGGGTTCCGGCGTCTCTCCCGTGTCGGGTCGCATGGCGGCGAGAAAGAGCAAGGGTTGTGACAAAGGTAGCAAGCCCGAAGACGATCGTGACGATTGAGGCTTCCGGCCCGAAAGTTCCTCCTGTCAGCCATGTTGGCGCGCTGGGATCAAAGCTCGTGCGTAGGAGACTGTCATCACTGGACATTCCAGACACGCGTGCTCCGAACAGTGCGCCTAAAGTGAAATTCCAGCCTGCGTGGGCGCCGATACTCATCCAAATTCGGCCCGTTGCGATATAGAAACCTGAGAAGAGGAGGCCAGCCTCGACAGCGATCGCCATGCCAGACAATAAAGTTGCATTAGGATTGTGCAGGTGCGCGACACCAAAGAGAAATGCGGAGAGAATCGTTCCCGCGTGAATCCCGAAGGCACAGGACAAGAGTCTGAAAATGATCAGCCGTGCGAGCAACTCTTCAAGGAACCCCGTGCCCAATGCTTCCCTGACGTCATGGGCCCAGTCTGTCCAGAGTTGCTGATGAAATGAGGCGACCCCGACTGCGAAGAGAACGGCCATGACAGCGGAGATCAGGACAACTCCTGCAAGCACGCCGAGCAAAAGCTCTCTAACGGCGTGGCGCGGTGCCAATTCATTTGCGTAACGCTGTTCCCCGTAGCGTATGAGCGCGACGTAGCTGGCATAAGCGAGTATGAGGGTCAGGAAAGCCGCGCATAGAACAACGGTCGAGTTGGTTGTGATGAAGGACCTTACGGCCGTCTGCAAGCCGAATTCGACTACTGTGATGATGAGCATGACCATCATCCAGCACAGAATGCGCAGCCTTTGCCATCTGCCGGGGCTGATGACGCCGCGTTGGCTCATAAGATTGAAGGCGGGGTAGGTTCGGCGGGACAAAAGTGTTGTCATCTCATTTGATCCACATCCACCTTAGGGGATGGAAGGCAAGACGCTGCACCGGGTTACTGATCGCACCGGCCTCCACACCCTGGTGCTTGGAGGACGACGATCATTCCAGGCGCCATCCGGATTACGAATGGCCGGCGAAGGCCCGTGTCAGGAAGATGTTGGCCTGAGCGATAGCGGCCACGGCGGCCGGGGTGATCGCGAGAGCATTGAGCATAACGAAATCGTGGATCGTCCCCTCATAACGGGTGGCGGTCACGCGAACCCCTGCCTGGATCAACTTCCGCGCGTAGGCTTCCCCCTCGTCGCGCAGCACGTCGTTTTCATCCGTAATGACCAGTGCGGGTGCTTGATCGCGGAGGGCTTCGATCGGGGCATTCAGAGGTGAGACATGAGGCTGCGTGCGGTCGGTGTTGGCGACAAGATACTGATTCCAGAAATAATCCATTGCCTTGGCCGTCAGCCAGGGACCGTTTGCGAAGTCACGATACGATCCGTCGTTCATCGCGGCATCCGTCACCGGATAGAACAGTACCTGCGCCACTGGTTTCGGACCTTTCCGCTCGCTGATGAGTTGCGAGACGACTGCGACCATGTTGCCACCCACGCTATCTCCCGCGATGGCGATGCGTCGGGGATCGATGCGGAACTCGGCCGGGTGGGCGGCGACATGGGCGAGCACGGCATAATCCTGCTCGATCGCGAGCGGATAGCGGGCTTCGGGCGAGCGCTCATAATCCACGAAAATCACAACCGCATGGCTTCCGACGGAGAGGTCGCGCACAAGGCGCTCATGGGTCTTCGGGCCGCCCATGACCCAACCGGCGCCATGGAAATACACGATGGCGGGTAGTGTTCCGTGTGCGCCGTGGGGACGATAGACGCGTATACGGGTCTGGCCAGTAGGACCGACTGGCAGCACGTGGTCGGTCATCTGAACGGCGGGTGCCGATACCGGCACGCTAACCTGTGCATGGTCGAGTAGAGCGCGAGCGTCCTCGGGAGACAAAGACGGAATCGGCGGCACATGGGCGGCGGCGAGACCATCGAGGAATTGCTGTGTGGTTGGCTCCAGCACCGGGGCAGCGATTGCCGGCGCGGCGACGAGGAAGGTGGCCAGAACAGCGGCGGTTCTGAGAAGTGTGGTGCGTCTCATGATGAAATATCCTGACTGGACGGGCCTTATTGGCCTGGGGGGATAATATCGCGCACGATATACTATCATCATATATGAAATGTCGGGGCTGGCATGCGAAAGACGTATATGCGATCATTTATCGTGCGATATATCGTGAAGGGTCATGGAGACGCTAATGACCAAGAACCTGGATAAGCCCGAGCTCGACGCTTTCATTTGCTTTTCGCTCTATGCGGCAAGCCATGCGTTCAATCGGCTTTATCAGCCGCTGCTCGAGCCACTCGGCCTGACCTATCCGCAGTATCTCGTCATGAGCGTGTTATGGGCGGGGGACGGCAAACTGGTGGGCGAGATCGGGGCTAGGCTCGGTCTGGTCAGTTCCACGCTCACGCCGTTGCTCAAGCGGCTTGAGAACTCGGGCTTGGTAGCCCGAAGCCGTGACCGGGAAGATGAGCGTCAGGTGAGGGTCACGCTGACACCCGAAGGGCGCACTTTGCGGGCGCAGGCTGCCACCGTTCCAGGCTGCGTGCTGACGGCAACCGGGATGACGACTGACGAGTTGGGTGACCTTCGCGCAAAGATCGACACGCTCCGAGTTGCCATTGAGGGTGCCGTAGCGAATCGGTAACCGGACGGCCCGGTACTGAGCATTCGATCACGGTCTTTCCAACAGCGTGTTCGCTGTCCGGCCGGTCATGGACTCCACGCGCGCCCGCGCCGGCAAACGCGTGACGGCGATCATCGGTTTGATTTCGCCCGGTTCAAGCCATTCTTCGGTTCGCCAGCCGCAAATGACGGATGATCACCGCCATTGCGGGTAACTCGCGAAAATACGCGTTCAAGGGGACGGTGACTCCTGTCGGCAAGAGTGGCGATGCTCGATACGGCCCAAACAGCAGGCGAGACAAAGGACAGATGAATCGGGGCCTTCATCGGCGGAGGCTCACTTTCTTAAATAGTCGGCTGTCCCATCGATCCAGTCCTGGCGCTGTGGTGCGAAGATATCAATGTCGACAGTGTCTTCGGTAATGACGAATTTATGTGGCACGTTCGGCGGGATCACCATCAGATCGCCGGCTTTCATCACGTACTTCTTGCCTCCAGAATAGACCTCGGCGCGTCCCCGGGTGATCCAGGTGATCTGTTCGTTCGGATGGTGATGAAGTGGCACGATCGCGCCCGTTTTCATGGTCCAGACGACGAAAGTACTTTGCGCGCCATATATGACTTGGCGGTCAATGAGCGGCGACACATGCTCCACTGGCTGATCGGCAAGGTCATAGAGCATGGGGGTTTGGCCCATATGCAGGCTGATCTGGGGCTGAATGCCTTCGCCCGGGGCGTTTTGAGGCGCCGTTGTTGGTGCGACGACAGAATCCGCGAGCGAGGCATGGGCACTGAAAGCCATCGCGATAACGGCGACCGTCCCGGCGATGTTCCACCAGCGACGCGGCGTAGGGATATGGGCAGACATGAATGTGACCTTCTTGGAGTTGGGACGTTGCACGTGCTTTCGCAGCACGACGTGGCGTCAGTTGATACGGTTCGCGCTTAATTCCGGGCGTCGAGCGACGTCTTCAGAATGTGTGTCGTCTGGAGCCGCAGCGAGGATGCGCGGTAGCTCCTCGGGGCCTCTCATGTTTGCGCCGCCTCCGGCGGGCAGATCGTGGACGGCGCGGCTCCGGCGACAGCTGTGCGAGGCTCCTGGCCTATGGCCGAATCCATCTTATGGGTCATCTTTCTCGTCGGAATGGCGGTCACGGCGATGCCAGCCGCGATGGCCGATGCCCCGGCCAGTAAGGAAGGGGTAACGGCTTCACCCAGCGTCGCGACCGACAATGCGGCGCCAGTCAGTGGCACGCCTAGCATCGTCATTGACATGGTGGTGGCGGCCAACCACGTACTTGCCGCGTTCACGGCACAGAAGCAAAATGCTGTCGCGACGGGGCCAACAAAGAGCGTCGCAGCCCAGAACGCGGGCGACCCATCGCCAGTGAAAGGGCCTTCGAAAATCCTCGCTCCGCAAGTGAGGATTAGTGCGGCCAGAGTCATCTGCCACGGCGCAAGCGTAAATGCCGAGGAGTTGGCCTTAAAATGGCGTAAGTGTACGATACAGAAGGCCCAGCAGCCGGCGGCAGCCAGCAACATTGCGTTTGCGCCAAGAATGACCTTATTCGACCAATCGATGGCGAAGGGATTAACAAGGGCGATGACGCCGATCACGCCCAGCAGAATCCCAAAGGTGCGGGCCGGAGTTGCCCGCTCACCGAAGAAGCCAATGGCGATGGGGGCCGTCCAGATCGGGGTGGTGTAGCTCAAGATCGCAGAGCGACCGGCCGGCAGATGCGTCATAGCGACCGCGCCGAGCGCTGTGAAGCTCGTCATTTGAAGTAGGCCGATAGAACCAATAAACGGCCAGTCAGCGCGCCGTGGGATCTGTACGCGCCCCTGAATTGCTTGGAAGGCAAATAGGCAGGCTGCGCCCGTCGCGAAGCGGAGCGATGAAAACCAAAGCGGCGAGACGTGACTTAGTCCGGCCTTCATGATCGGCCAGTTGGCGCCCCAGATCACGATTGCCGCAACAAGAGCAAGAATGGGTCTCGAACGCGCCCGCGGCGCGCCGGACTTGATTTTCGGCGCTGATATGGCTGAATTGGGAAATAGTGAAATGCGCATGACTGGACCTCGACGCCCGCCGACCGCGACGTCGGCGCATGTGAGTGCTGGTGTATTTTTGAATGGACGACCCGACGTTCGGGCTTAGGCGCGGCCTAAGGCGATGGCCACGTCGGCACTTCCAACGCTACTGAATCCAATGTCTTTCATGACGTTCTTCTTTTCTGCATGGGATTGAAGAGATGACCGTCTATACGATTCCGATCATCCATATCTGATAGCGTCTGTTCACTATTCGATAATGAATAGGACGAAGTTCTAGGAAGGCGCCGTACGTTTGCGGTCCGTCTCATGCAGCGCAATTTTCGCTTCGAGAGGAATATCCTGCATCCGTCCCATCTTTTTGTTATTATCAGTCCATCATACTACGGAGTCGAACCTTTCCACGCTTAACCCAAGGCCTGTATTCGAACGCCACTTCACTTGCTCATGGTTGGGTACTCAGAGAGAGAAGAAGAAAAGGGAGTTGGATACGCGGCTTACCTTTATGAAACTGTGCAAGTCGGTCGAGTTGCGCAACGGGAAGCCAGAGTCTTCCATCAGTCGTGAGGAAAGGCGCATCCGCCCAATGGAGGCGGCGATCCGACACGAGCGCTTCCGTGCGTCCCGATGGATCACGCCGATAGACCGTTTCATCTTTCAAGGCGACGTAATAGAGGTTTCCTCGGTGATCCATCGCGCTACCGCCGATAGGAGGAAGATCGGCCCAGGGCGTCACCGACGCGGCAAGCGCCTCCGGTGATATCGCGGGGTCGTTCAAAAGCGCGGTCGGCACCTTCGACCACGGACCTTCGAGCGGCCCGAAATACACGTATTTCCCGTCGGGACTGACTTCGAGTGGGTCGGCATTGACCAAGAGCGGTGTCCCATCACCGTTCCTGACGATGCTTCCGTCGATGATGATCGGTCTGTCCGGTCGTGCCTGTGTGGCCGGGACGCCATCGAGAACGCGACGAAAGACGCCGCTTGCGATATCGAGTACAAGCAGGGCCCCTTTTCCGGCGTCGGTCAGATAGGCGTAAAGTCCGTTGAAGCGGACGTCGTCGATGTAGCTCCCCGCCGGAGCGACCTCCGGCCCAAGCGGATAGACACGAAGGATGTTTCCCGTCGCCGGGTCGAGGCGCACCAGCTTAGGGCCATCCTTGACGGGAGGACTACCGAACTGCGGCGTTCCCGTATCGACCACCCAAAGTTTGCCATCAGGATCGATATGAAGGGCGTTGACGCTGACGAAGTGTCGCTTCGGGTCGAGACCTGGTTTCCAGTCGTTCCATGCTGGATTCGGGAATGGGCGAAGCGAATCTTGTGTCGTAAGAACGGCGACTGCTGGGCCGGAAAAGCCCGCCCAGCGCGGCCCTGCTACGAACACACGCTTGGCAGCCAGCGCGACGGCGTTCCAGTCTAGCACCGAGCTTGATGCCTCGACGCGGAGCGGTTGCGCGCGGGCCGTCTCGACGTTCTCAACTGAGACACCACACAGGAATAGGCTTGCCGTGATCGCAGCGGCGCGAAGATGCCGGTATTGTCGAGAGCGTTGCAGCGACGAAGTATGTTTGCTCATAGCGTCATATCTTTGCGATGAATTCGGCAGTGGTGCCGTCTTCGGGATTGACGAATGTGATGTCATCCTGTGCGCGACGCGGTGTATCGATAGCGAGGAACACCACAGGCGCACGCAGGATACGCGGCAGGGCATGGACGGCGCGCCTGGGGAAAACGAGAAGCTGGCCCGGCTCGAAGGCGGCCTCGGTGACCGGATCGTCGATCCAGAACGTTCCCTCGCCGGAGAGCACCTGCAGGATTTCGTCGCATTGCGTGTGATAATGAGCGGGTACGCCGCGATAGACGCGGAAGACCCGGATACTGCGGGATGCGGAGTCCGTCAGATACGTGTCCAGCAGCATCGTGTTGGCCGCGTCCGGAAACGCTGCGGCGATGGCATTGAGGTCGAAACGGCCACCCTGCTGACTAGGTGTAAACGCGTTATCCGTGCTCATGAATCCGTTTCCCGGCCGACCAGAAGATCCCGTAATGCGGCGGTATCCGCCACCTGGTGGAACGCCACGATTTTTCCATTACGGATCGTCCAGAAGTGAGCGAAGGCGATCTCCCCCCTTTTTCCGAGCGTCGTGCGCACCCGATAGAGTCCGGTCGTCGCGACGTTGGCGCCATCGGCCAGAAAGGTCTGGGGCGCCGTGACGTATTCGGTGAAATGGGTCTTTACTGCAGGAAAAAAACGTTCCGCGACCGCTTGCCGACCGACATAACCACCACCTTCGGGAAACGTGTCGAGTACCGCCCAGATGACGTCGTCATCCAGCAACGAAGTGTCAGCGGTCGCATACCAGCGCCGCACCAGATCCGCGGGTGTCTCGTTCATGTTGATCCTCCTCACTCACCGAAACCGGTAAGAACGATTTTCCCCTTTGCTCTTCCGCTCTCGATCAGGGCGTGCGCGCGGCGCAGGTTGTTCGCGTTGATCGGACCGAAATTTTCGTCCAGCGTCGTGCGGATACGCCCACTGTCCACGAGTGCTGCGATCTCGTTCAGCAACGTGCCTTGTTCGGCCATGTCTGCTGTTTCGAACATGGGGCGTGTGAACATCAATTCCCAATGCAGCGACAGGCTCTTACGCTTGAGCGGCAACGCGCTGAGTTCGTCCGGATCATCGATCAGTCCGAAATGTCCCTGTGGCGCCAGCAACTCCACGATATCGGCGAAGTGCTGGTTCGTCTGCGTTGTGGAGAAGACGAAGCCGGGAGCGCCGGTCGGCAGGTGCGCCATCTGTCCGGCGAGGGAGTTCCGGTGGTCGATCATGTGATGCGCGCCAAGGCTTCTGACCCATTCCTGTGTCTCGGGACGCGACGCCGTGGCGATGACGGTCAGGTCCGTTAGTGCGCGGGCCAGTTGGATCGCGATCGAGCCGACGCCGCCCGCACCGCCGATGATCAGCAGGGATGGGACAGTTCCGGGGACAGGTCGTCGGATGTCGAGCCGGTTGAACAACATCTCCCATGCCGTGATCGCGGTCAGTGGGAGTGCGGCGGCCTGCGCCCAGTCCAGCGATTTCGGCTTGTGGCCAACGATCCGTTCATCGACCAGATGGAACTGGGCATTCGTTCCCGAACGATGCAGCGATCCGGCATAGAAGACTTCGTCCCCGACCGCGAAGTTATGGACATCCGGTCCAGTCGCTGTCACGACGCCTGCCGCGTCCCAGCCGAGGACGCGCCATTGACCGGGTTCGGGTGCGGCGCTCCTTCGTACCTTGGTATCAACGGGATTGACCGAAATAGCCCGGATCTCGACCAGGAGATCGTGGCCGGTCGGTACGGGTTGCGGGAGTTCGATGTCCTGCAATGAATTGAAGTCGTCGATCGGAAGGGGGGATTGATAACCTACGGCACGCATAATTTCCGCTCCATCGTTGAATGGAGGTAAGATGAGGCGTTATACTCGGCATGCGCAAGAACGCACATATATCGCCCATAGTATCGGAAATGATACCGTCATGCCCCGTATTCGTCACAAGCAACTCGATTGCAGCCCCGGCTGTGCCGTGGAAGCGACCCTCGAACTGATTGATGGGAAATGGAAGGGCGTGATTCTTTTCCATCTTCTGCAAGGAACCATGCGCTTCAACGCCATCCGAAAGCGTTTGCCGAACGTTACCCAGCGCATGTTAACGGCGCAGTTGCGTGAATTGGAGCAGGATGGATTTGTTCTGCGGACGGTCTACGCCGAAGTCCCCCCAAAGGTGGAATACAGTCTCAACGAACGTGGTCGAAGTCTGGAGCCTGTAATCACGGCACTGAAAAGCTGGGGCGATGTTCATACCAGCTTTGGCAGGAGCGAATCCCATGTGACTAGCTCGGAGAGGGAGCTTTGTGACGAATAGTAGCCGATTTTCGTCTTGATCGACGAACCTCGACGATCGTGTGAACTTGTCATCCGAGAGAGGGCGAGGTTTTAAAAAGACCGGTCTATGGAATATCCATGAATACCGTGGCTCAACAACTTTGCCGTGGTTTTCCTCCGACGTCGGAGGACGAGTAATCAGCGACCCGGCAAAAGCTGATCAGGCAGGGTGTTGCGCGCGGACCTGATCGGAAACCTCGGGTAAGAACTGGGTGCTTTGGTCGGATGAGGATCGGACCGCTCTTCGAGACGTGTTGACCGGATGGGAAGACCGGCTGACCTGCTCTGGAACGTTCATCCAGCCGAAAGTAGAGCCTCAGGGAAAGCTAAACCCATTGCCTTGAACGTTTTGCGGCATGCGTCAGCCGGGGGCTGATGCCCCAGGACCGAATGCGGCCTGGTGGTGCTGTAGTTGGCTCTCCAGGCTGAGATGACGGTGCGGCCCGGGCCATGCTGGTAAAGACTGTCTCGTTCAGCAATTCGTCACGCATTCGGCCATTGAAGCTCTCCACATAGCCATTCTGCATGGGCCGTCTCAGAAGCAGTAAGTGACGCTTTGGCACTGGAGGCGCTGATGCCCCCTGTAATCCAGAGCGCAAACGAGCCGCTCATTTTCAGGCAGTATCAGCGCGGCCGTCCTCTTTTCCTCAATGTTGGCGACGGCGCTTCTCAGCGGAGCTTTACGACCACCTTTCCCCTGGCACGTCCTGTTTCGACTCGGTTCAGCGCTTCGTTCGTTTCCTCAAAGGGAAAGATCCGATCCATGACCGGCCTGATGATCCCGGATTCGACCAGCAGGGTGATCTGCTTCAATTGCTTGCTGTTCGCGCACATGAACAGGAACGAATAGCTGACGCGCCGGGCTTTGGCCTTCCTGCGAATGCTGAGGCTCATGAGGCGCAGCACCTGTCTGAGGATAAAGTTCAGACCCTGCTGCCTAGCAAACTCGATATCCGGCGGCCCGGAGATCGAGATGAGCTTGCCGCCGGGCTTCAGAACGGCAAGGGATTTTTCGAGCGTGTCAGGCCCCAAGCTGTTCAGCACCACGTCGTAGTCAGACAGGACCTTCTCAAAATCGTCTTTTTTGTAGTCGATGACGACGTCGGCTCCAAGGCTTTTAACCAACTCGACGTTTGACGTCCCTGTGGTCGTCGCGACCGTCGCGCCAAGATGCTTGGCAAGCTGGATGGCGAATGTGCCCACGCCGCCGGACCCGGCATGGATGAGCACCTTTTGGCCCCGTTGGAGATTGGCCTTTTCGACCAGTACCTGCCAAGCGGTCAGTCCAACCAGTGGAATTGAGGCAGCTTCCTCCATGGAGAGGTTCTTCGGTTTCGGCGCGAGATCGTCTTCGTTCACGGCGATATATTCGGCATATGTGCCGACTTGGCCATCCCGCGGTCGGGCATATACCTCGTCTCCCAGCTTGACGCCTCGTACCCGCCGGCCGATTTTGGTGACTACGCCGGCAAGGTCGTGCCCCAAGATGACAGGCGGCCGATAGGGAAGGATCAGCTTGAATTCGCCGTCGCGGATTTTTGTGTCGAGACGATTGACACCCGCGGCATGGATTTCGATGAGGACTTCGTCGTCCCTAAGCATTGGCTCCGGCACATCACCGAAGCGCAGGGCGCCGTTCTTTTTGTATCCGTCGAGGATAAAGGCTTTCATCGCGCTCGTTTCTCTTCCGTTTCGACAGAGCCTGTCTCGACCGATGGCAGTAACTTATGCATTGACGTCAACGACTGTGCGGCCCTGAACTTTCCCTGCAATGACGCGGGATGCGATATCAGGCACCTCAGCCAGCCCCACCACCGTCGTCGTCCGCGCAAGCTTCTCCAGATCGAGATCTCGCGCCAAGCGAGACCAGGCTTCGATGCGAACCGCTTGCGGCGCGTTGACGGAATCGATGCCGGCGAGCGTGACATTGCGCAGGATGAAGGGCAGGACGGTGGTGGGAAGATCAAGGCCCTG
Organism: Gluconacetobacter tumulicola; assembly: GCF_014174215.1. Classification (GTDB taxonomy): domain Bacteria; phylum Pseudomonadota; class Alphaproteobacteria; order Acetobacterales; family Acetobacteraceae; genus Gluconacetobacter; species Gluconacetobacter tumulicola. The sequence continues at coordinate 161,902 of NZ_JABEQL010000005.1, forward strand.
TGCGAGACCGCACGCCGTGACCACGCCGCGATACCGGGTCTGTGCCAAGACGTTCGCCAACGTATGGCTACCGACAGAGTCCACAGCACCGGCCCAGCGTTCGCTGGAGATCGGTTTGCCCGGTTCGGAAAGCGAGCCGCGGTCTATGACGTCGGCTGCACCGAGCTCTCGCAGATAGCCGGCTTCTTCCAGGCGGCCCGTGGAAGCGATGACGCGGTAACCTAGGTCGGAGAGAAGCGCAATCGCAATCGAGCCGACCCCGCCATTGGCGCCCGTGACGAGGATGTCTCCACCATCAGGCGTGATCCCGCCATGTTCGAGGGCCAGCACGGACAGCATGGCCGTATAACCGGCAGTGCCGATGGCCATGGCGTCCTTCGTCGAAAAGGGTTTCGGAATCTTGACGAGCCAATCACCGTTTAGTCGCGCTTTCTGCGCATAACCTCCATGATGTGTTTGGCTCAGCCCCCAGCTATTGGCGACGACCCGGTCACCGACCTCAATGCCAGGATAAGTGGACGCTTCCACCGTCCCGGCAAAATCAATTCCCGGGATCAGCGGAAACTGTTTGATGACGTCCACGCGACCGCTGAGAGCGCCTGCATCCTTGTAATTTACGGTCGAGTAATCGATCGTGACTGTGACGTCGCCCGGCATGAGGTCTTCTTCTTTGAAGTCGACCAGGTTTGCCGAAATCCTGCCATCGTCCCGAGTGGCCAGAAGTGCCTTGAATGTCATCCGTCTATCCTCCGATTATAGTTGTCGATGGCATGAGAAGGGTCAGCCGACCGTCCGATAACGCGCGGCGGCATGTTCCTGTCTGACGTTCGCCAGCATGGCTTGGCGCGCCGCCTCATAGGCGTCCCACTGCCCGGCATCAGGAAGCGGCGGGATCGTGATTGTTTCGCGGCGATCGAAGCCGACCAGCGCCGCGTCAACCAGTTCGTCGACCTCCATCACCCCCGACAGCGTGTTGACGTCGACTCCGGAATGTTCCCAGATTTCGGTGCGGGTCGCCGCCGGAAGCACCGCCTGGACATGGACGCCCTTGGCACCCAACTCGAGGGTCAGCCCTTGGGACAGAAACGTCACGAACGCCTTGGTCGCGCCATAGACCGACATGCCTAATTCCGGTGCCAACCCGACAACCGACGAAATGTTGACGATCGCACCTCCGCCAGTTTCGGCGAAACGTGGCGCAACAGCACTGGCCAGTCGCAGGACAGCGGTCACGTTCAGAGCAACGAGCCGAGCGATTTCATCGCTCTTCTGCTCAACGAAGGTTCCGGGAAGGTTTCCTCCGGCATTGTTGATGAGGATACCGATTCGAGCATCGTTGCGTAGCCGCGTCTCCACCGTAGCAAGGTCTTCAGGATTGGTGAGATCGGCTTGCAAGAGGTCGATTTCGACTCCCGTTTTCTCCCGAAGGCGAGCCGCCACTGCTTCCAGCCGCTTCTTGTTGCGGGCCACAAGGACGAGTGAATGCCCGCGACGGGCAAAACGATCCGCGTAGGTCGCGCCGATGCCACTCGACGCTCCTGTGATGAGGACTGTGGGAAGGTCAGTCACGATGCTGATCTCGCTCTAAAAGGCAGGGCAATAATCATGATGGCAATCATCATAGATCGCAAATATGATGATGATCATAAAAATGTCAACGGCATTGAAGAAAGCATCGGTGAGATTGCCCACGCGCGAGAAAGAGGTCGCCGCGATGCCGCACCGTGGTGGGCTCGCTTCCGATAAGCGCCGCTCAAGTTCACGTGTGGGCAGCGCGTTTGCGACGAGATTGACTATTAGAGAAGCTTGAGGTCCTTGAGCACAGGATTGCCGTGGTCGCTCAAGGCATCTCTAGAATGATCGCCAACTGAGGCATCTCGAATCGCCACGCTGCTGATGGCCAAGGATGCGGCACTCTACCTTTACCAGTCCTCAAGATCGGACAGTAGTACGACCGTGACCTCACCGGGACCTATGTCGGTTATGGTGCCCTTGTGGTCTGCAGGCTCGTTGGCACATGAGTTGGCAACCACCACGAACCATTGCTCTTTCGCATTTCGCGACCTATCATTGATGACAAACATCATGATTGAATCCCGGGGTGATCGCTTTCATGTCAACGGTGCTGGAGATTGCGACATGAAGATCAGTCGGGAACAGATGGCAGAAAATCGCCTGCGCATTTTGGATGCGGCCAGTCGCTTGTTCCGCGAAAAGGGGTTTGAAGCAGTTACCGTTGCCGAAGTCATGAACGCTGCTGGTCTCACCCATGGCGGCTTTTATGGCCACTTCAAATCCAAGGACGATCTGGTCGCCCAGGCGCTGACCCACACGCTTGAAGCGTCCGTAGATAGTGGCCTGGATCTCGGTGCGTATATCGACAGGTACCTCTCGCCTCGCCATCGCGACAATCCTGGAGGGGGATGCCTCACAGCCGGGCTTGTAGCCGAAACCCGCCATCAGGCTCCACAGATACGCGCGGCAATGACGCAAGGGTGCCGGGCTCAGATCGACAGGATTAGCAGGGCTTTTCCCGGGCAGACAGACGAGGAAAAGCGCCGCGCAGCAATCGGAAGCTGGGCCGCGATGGTAGGTGCAGTGATCCTGGCGCGCGCTATCGAGGATCCCGAGCTTTCAGATGAGGTGCTCAAGCAGACTCGCGCATGGATCGACGCAAGAACGATGCAAGCGTCCGAATAGCCCTAACTATGTGGTCTCACCTGGCCGCTATCTTGCGGAGCACGACGAGATTGCCAACGGACACCTGCACCGGTTCGTCGTTTTGGTTCAATGTAGTGGTTTGAAGCTTAATCATGCCCTGCTCTGGTTTCGACCTGGATGGGATAACCTCCCGTACTTCAGCCTCGATGCGTAATTCGTCATCCGGTCGTACTGGTCGTGGCCAGCGTAATTCGTCAAACCCGGCGCCTATGATCCCGCCGGCGGGTCGCAGATCACTTTCCAACAACAAACGCATGGTAATCGCAGCAGTATGCCAGCCGCTCGCTGCCAAGCCGCGAAAGAAGCTGCTTTTCGCCTCATCGTCGTCGAGATGAAACGGCTGAGGGTCGAACGTATTGGCGAAGCGTTTGATTTCGATTTCACCGATCCGCACGGGGCCGGCTCTGAAGATCTGGCCGACTGCGAAGTCTTCAAGATAGTGCGTCGTCATCGCAGGTTTTCTCTTTCATCTTAACGATTGGTCTACCTTGAGAAAATTGGTCCACGTCTAAAGAGAGCCCTATGGGCCGTTGAAACGCTTGGGGACGGTCGTCCGGGTGAGCGTTAGTTTTCAGCCATACTGGCCCCATGGAGCCAGAAAAATCTTTGCTCTGGCAGCGTACTCGGCCGGCGGCGTGTGGTCGAGAGCCGAGCGAGGGCGGCTCTCATTATAGAACGCTGCTCTGCAAGACCCATAATACCGACGAGCGGGAGGTTCTCTACCCTTTGCACCCTTGATTTGGGCGTCGGGTGTGCATCGTGGAGACGAACGAGCGGGCTGGACAAGTCCTTTCCCGCTGTCGCGCCCCCCTGAAACCGACGCAGGTTTCTCTTCGGACCGGAATCGGAGAGAAGACCATGCGCGCAAAGGACGACGGCATCCCCACGACGTGGCAAAATCGGCGCACCCTGCGTCCGGCCCCGCTCTGGAAGGAAATCCCCCAGCAGGCACGGAACGATCTACAGTCGATTATGCCCCGCCTGACCCTCGATCACGTGCAGGCGCGCGCGCCCAGTCGCCTCGCTTCGTGGTGTACGGTTCCCGGCAGTATCTTCGCTCATAACCCGCTGCCATCAGCATATGAAACCGATTAATAGCAGGACTCATAGAAACTCTGTTCGGAATTCCTCTCCGAACATTATGCAGACTGCGCCGATCATAAGGCAGCTTCCTAAAAGAAAAGTCAGCCTCATCCGTTCGTGACAGCCGAGACTGGTGCGTAGGTAATATATTCTGTTCCGACATTGGAGGCGAAAGCCACGCCCATGACGAACGCGCAGGCGATCAGCCCAATCTTCTGGCACGGCCATGTCAGGGCGGTGGGGGCGCCGCACGTTAAGTCTTACAACGTCCCCGACGCACCTTCTTTATCGCGCTGCAACTATGCGTACGCCTGCTCCTTTCTCGGCTTCACGTTCGACTGCGTCGTTGACGCGGTATCCAGGCGGCCTCCTGATGTGAACGACGCTAAGACTGCCCTGTCCTCCATCCAAGAGCGTGGCAATTTCCAGCGAGACCCGCTCCGCAGCCACGACGAGCGCCGCATCGAGATGGATATAGTTCTGCGTTACTCCGCGCGCCGCGTGACCGAGAAGTCCCGCGATCGTTAGTTCCGAGAAACCCAGATCTCCCGCGACGCTTGCGAAGGTATGGCGCAGCACATGGGGCGTGACACCCTCCAGCTTGGCCTTGGCGCAAACCCTCGATAAGACCCGTACGACACCAATGAAATGGCAGGTTCCGATATCGGCGGGAAAGACGAAGCGGGACGGCGAGCCAGTCGTTTGGGCTTCAATGCACTCGATCGCCGCCTCGCCGACGACACGGACCTGTTCGCCGCTCTTGGTATCTGGGAAATAGACGCAGTGGTCGGTTCTGCTGACCCACTCGGCCTGTAGCCCCAGCACTTCCATTCGGCGAAACCCGGTCAGAAGCATAAGGCGTATGGCGGCCAGAGCGGTCGGGTGCTCGCCATTCTGCGCGACTTCCCTCATCGTCGCCCCGAGACGCCCGATTTCGGCTGCTCCGAGCCGCCGCTTGCGTTTCGCGACGGCGAGTTGCCGAACGCCCGTCGCGGGGTTGGTTTCGATAATATTATGGCGTGCCGCATGGCCGAGAAGCGCCCGGAAAGTGCTGATCGTGCGGCTTGCGACGCCGGCGCCTCCCTTGGATCGTCCTCCACGCCCCTTCTTTTTGGCAGTTTTGACAGATTTTCCCTTCGCGATGTCAGCTTGCATCGTTTCGATGTCGCCCAGTTTCAGACCACTGATCAGTCGGGAACCAATCAGCGGCTTGATGTGGGTGGCAATTCGACTCCGGTCCATCTGCAGGCTCGACGCCTTGATTGGCCTCCTGTTGCGACCAAGAATCGTGCCGACCTCTGCGGCTTCCAGATACCAGTCGCAGATCTCGGACACGGTCATGCCGGCCCGGACGGCCTGGCGCTCGGCCGACGGGTCTTTGCCCTGCGCGACTTCGGTCAGTCGTTGCCGCGCCATGTCGCGTGCGATTTCGACCGTCAGCACACCGTAAGGGCCCAGGACCAATCGCCGCGTCCGGTTTTCCGCGTTCCGATATTGGATCAGAAAGGCCTTCGACCCTGAAGGTTTTACCCGGACGCCGAAGCCGCGAAGCTCTCCGTCCCAAATGAAGGCTTCAGACTTCGCATTGGACTTTAACGCATCGACATTACGCTTTGTAAGCTTTGCCATTTTCTTCAGCTCCGTTTCGATATCGTTCCTCGTTTGCTTCCCCGGCTCCTGCGGCGGCGGCCGGGGAAGCAGGGGGGAAGCAAATGGGCGCGTTTCGAAGGGTAGGAGCAGGATAGAAAAGGGATGGACCGGTGCAACAAAAACCGTTATATCTAAGTGCCTTATAGGGCGGCAGGATAGCAAAACATGCTGTGGCGTAGTTTGCCTTATCGGGTTGCCAAGGTTGGGGTCGTGGGTTCGAATCCCATCGCCCGCTCCAGATTTCTACAAGAAATCAGTCGGTTAAAGCGGCCCTTCGGGGCCGTTTTTTGTTTGCGCGGCCGGTTTTCTCCGGCGATGTAAACCCCCTTGTACGCATCAGAATCGTAGAGCCGGACACGCCGCGTGTTGGCGGATGTGCGTCGTTTCAAACGCCGCCGTTTCCGGGCGCCGACGCTGCCGGTCAGGCAGAAGCGGCTGCTTAAGACCGCGCCGATCCCTTGCGTGGTCCGCGACGTCGCGTCCCAAGGAACCGGGCGGGGTCGTAAGGCGCGGCCTCGGGGACGGTGTCGCCGCCGACCATCCGCCCGATCAGTTCCGCGGTCCATGGCGCGCTGACCAGCCCCAGATGCCCATGGCCCGTGGCGTAGAACACGCCCCGCGTCGAGGGCGAGGGGCCGATGACAGGCAGGCAGTCCGGTGTCGACGGCCGGTTGCCCATCCAGTGCCGGACCGTGGAGAAGCCCCCGATTTTCACGAGAGGCAGGCCGTCGCGCAGGCTATCGAGCAGGATACGAGCCCGCCGCCAATCCGGCGCTGCCCCGTCGGGTGCGAATTCCACCTGCCCGGCGGCACGCATGCCTCCTTTCATCGGGGTGATGCCGAATTTGAGGTCCGACATCATGACGGGAACGGGCGGTGCGTCCGCCAGGCCGGGAACCTGGACATGATAGCCGCGCTCGCTCACCAGCGGCACGGAATCCCCCAACATGGCCCCCAGAGCGCGAGAGCCCATCCCGGCTGCGACGACGACGCTGTCGCAGGCCACGACCCGGCCCGCCGTGCTGACGCCGCGCACCTGTCCGGCCTCCATCACGAAGCCATCGACATGCCCGTCGGCGAAGCGCACGCCCTGTTCGCGTGCCAGTGTGGCCAGGGCCGCCACATAGCCCCCCGGATCGGCGCAATGGGCACCATCGGAAATCTGCGCCGCGAAACCATATCGCGGCCCCAGGCCGGGGCAGGCCGCTTCCAGCGCCGCACGGTCAAGTGTCTGCCAGCGTACGCCGTTTTCGCGCCGGAGCTGCCAGCCGAACGCATCGGCCTCATAGGCGGCCTCATCCGGATAGACAATCAGCAGCCCCTTGCGCTGGATCAGTTCGGGAACGCCCGCTTCTGCCGCCAGTGCCGCGTGCCGATCCGGCGCGTCGGCCAGGAATGGCCGCAGGGCCGACGCGATGGCGCGGGCGCGGGCACGGGTGGCGCCACAGGCGACAAAGCGCAGCAGCCACAGCCAGATATGCAGCAGGGACGAGGGGCGCAGGCGCAACGGGCCCTGGGCATCCAGCAGGTAGCCGGGCAGCTTCTTCCACATGCCGGGCATGGAAATCGGCACGACGGACCCCGGACTCAGCCACCCGGCATTGCCATAGCTCGCGGCATTTTCCGATCCCGGCGCGTCGGTGGACAGAAGGGTGACGTCATGCCCCAGGCGACGCAGGCGCAGCGCAATCGTCACGCCCACGGCTCCCGCGCCGATGACGACGAGCCGCGCGCCATGCGCGGGCGGAGCAGCCATCAGGCTTTTCCCATATGGAAATGTTTCAGGAATGTCCGGGTCCGTTCTTCCCGCGGGTCCTCGATGACCTGCCGTGCCGGACCCGATTCCACGATATGTCCGTCCGCCATGAAGACGACGGTATCGGCCACGTCCCGCGCGTAGGACATTTCATGCGTGACCACGATCTGGGTCATGCCCGTCCGCGCCAGGTCGCGCATCACGCTCAGGATCTCGGCCACGCGTTGCGGGTCGAGCGCGGATGTCGCCTCGTCGAACAGCATGACCTTCGGTTCCATCGCCAGGGCGCGGGCAATCGCCACGCGCTGCTTCTGGCCGCCGGAAAGACGCTCGGGCATGGTGTCGGCAAAACTCTCCATCCCCATGCGCTCCAGCAGCGGCCGGGCGATCCGCTCGGCCGCGTCGCGCGACTGGCCCCGCACGAAACGCGGGCCCGACATCACGTTTTCCAGGACCGTCAGGTGCGGAAACAGGTTGAAGGACTGGAAGACCATGCCGGCTTCGGCACGGAATGCCGCCATGGAATTCGTGCGGTGGCGCGATGCCCCGGCGCCAAACCGCATCGTATGGCTGTCGATCGTGACCGACCCGGAATCGGGGGTTTCCAGGAGATTGACGCAGCGGAGCAGCGTGGATTTTCCCGATCCGCTGGGGCCGATCAGGGCAAGCACATTGCCCTTCGGGACCCCCAGCGAGATATCCTTGAGCACCTCGCGCCTGCCGAAACGCTTGGACAGGTTCACGATGTCGATCATCAGCGGTTCCCTAGCCATGACGCCGACGCTCCAGCAGCCGCGCGCCCTGCGTCATCGGAAACAGGATCAGGAAATAGATGATGGCGATCGTGGTATAGACCTCCAGCGGCTTGTAGGTGGCGGAGGAGACCATCTGCCCCTGATAGACGAGGTCGGGAACGGTCACGACCGAGATCAGCGACGTGTTCTTCAATTGCAGCACCACCTGGCTGACGAGCGGGGCGGTCATGCGCCGCAGGGCCTGCGGCATGATGATCCGGCGCATCATCGTGAAGGGCGTCATGCCCAGTGCGGCGGCGGCGTCCCACTGGCCGCGGTCGATCGAATCCAGTCCCGCGCGAAAGATTTCGCTGTAGAACGCCGCGCCGTACAGCGACAGCGCCAGCAGCGCCGCCGTGGCGGGCGACAGGCTCAGCCCCAGCACGACCGGCAGCGCATAGTAGCACCATACCAGTTGCACCAGCGCCGGCGTGCAGCGGAAGATTTCGACGACCGCGCCGGCGGGGATGGAGAGGATCTTCCAGCCGCTGCGCCGCGCCAGCGTCAGCAGCAGGCCCGCGGCCATGCCGATGATCGCGCTGGCAAGGGTGAAGCTCAACGTATATTCAAGGCCGATCCTGAAAAGAGACCAGTATTGAAGGATCGGGCCGAAATCCCATTGATAGGTCATGATGCGGACAGCATCCGCATCAGAATTCCAGGCCGGGTGGCAGCGATGCCGGGTCGACATTGCTGGCCCGCAGCGCCTTGAACATCCATTCCTGCACGATGCCCTCCGAACGGTTGTAGAGAAGCCAGTTATTGACGAAGGTCAGGAAACGCGGGTCGGGCGAGACGGGCACGCCGATACAGGTCGGCTGATGCACCACGGGCTGCGGCAGGATCAGGTCCCCCACCGCCGGATTGCGCGCATGCATCACGGCCGCGATCACCACCACCTGCACCACGCAGTCCGCGCGTCCGGCCTGAAGCGCCATGATCGCGTCGGTCGGGGACTGGACCGCCACGGGGGTGCAGTGGGGCAGCTGGCGCCGGACGAAGATATCGTGCGACGATCCCGTATCGAAAGCGACGCGGATCTCGGGTTTGTCCAGATCGTCCCACTTCGCGACCGAAAGGCCTTTTTTCGCAATCACCGTGAAGGCATTGCTGATGGCGATGTCGCTGAACTGGATCTGCAGCGCCCGCGCGGGCGTGGGGCTCAGGGCGAACATGACGTCGATCTTGCCGGTCTGGAGGTCCATGACCGACGTTCCCCATTCGGCTTCGATGATATCGGGCGCAACCCCCAGGGCCGCGGCCATGTCCTTGACCATGTCGACGCACGCGCCGCTCCAGCCGCCCCCCAGAATATCCTTGTGAAAAAAGGGTTCTGCTCCCGGAATGGCCGCGGTGCGAAGCTTGCCCGAGGCCTTGATGCGCTCGATCGTTCCTCCGGCTTCCTGCGCCCGTGCCGGGCGTATACCCGAAAGGGATGTCGCGGCCGCGACGCCGCCCAGGGCCAGGATTGATGCAAAGGCTCGACGTGTTGTCACTCTAGGACCTCCCCCGCCGCCATCAGGCGAACCGTTTACAACGCATATCGAGTTTAGGGGGGCGGGCGGCACCGTAAAGCCGAAATCGCCCCCTGTCGCCAGACGGTCTGATTCTTCAGGGGGGTGTCGGTTCCTCGACGAACCTGTCCAGCGCCGCGCCGGCGATCCGCCCGGTTCGGAATGTTTGACGCAATTTCAGAACAGGCCGCGATAGTCGCCCCCGTCCACCAGCAGGCTCTGGGCGGTGATGAAGCCTGCCTTGTGCGAGCAGAAAAAGGCGACCGCCGCCGCAATTTCCTCGACATCGCCGAACCGTTTCGCCGGGTTGGCTGCAGCGCGCTCCGCCCAGATGCTGTCATAGCTGCGCCCCGTCATGCGCGACAGGTCCTGGACATGGGCATGCTGTGCCGCCGAATCGATGATGCCCGGCAGAACATTGTTGATCGTGACGTTCCGCGCGACCAACTGCCGCGCCAGACCCGACGAAAAGGCCACCAGCCCCGATCGCGCGGCATTGGAAAGGCCCATCTCGGCCTGAGGATTCTTCACGCTGCGCGAGACGATGTTGACGATGCGGCCGAAACCGCGCGCGCTCATGCCGTCCACTGCAAGGCGGATCATGTCGATCGGGGCCAGCATCATCATGTCCACGCCCGCGATCCAGTGCGCCCGGTCCCACTCGCGGAAATCGCCTGGCGGCATGCCGCCGCCATTATTCACCAGAATGTCGGGTTGTGGACAGGCGGCGAAGATCCGCTGCCGGTCCTCATCCCGGGTCAGGTCCGCAGCCACGGCCACCGCGTCGCGTCCGGTCTGCGCGCGCACCAGCGACAAGGTTTCCTCAAGCGCCGCACGGTCGCGCGCCACCAGCGTAACCGCTGCACCCTCGGCCGCCAGCGTCACGGCGATCGCCCGGCCCATGCCGCGGCTGGCCCCGCACACGATCGCGTGGCGCCCCTCCAGTCCCAGATCCACGTCCTGGCTCCCCTCGGAAAATTACGGCCCGACACGGCCGCGACATGGCATTCGTGCGGGAAATGCCGGCACAGCGCGATATCATCGGCCATATCTTTCCGTTTTAATTTCAGCCTGGCAAGGAGCGCGCGCAGGACCTCGCCCAGTGCGGAAGTCATAGGATTCTGATCAAGATAGTTCAGATCATGCTCTTTGCGAATGAATGACAGGTTCGGGCCCCAGTCTGGGCGAACCGCTACTGCATTCGGCCCTGCGCCGCCTGTCGGACCGTTGGCGCAGGGTGTCTGGCCAGATCCACTGAGGACCATGATCGGATGATGAAACGCATACGTTCTGGCGCTTCGAAACAAGAGGCGAGGCCTCTCGAATCATGTGGCAGATTGAACTGGCGTGGGAAACAAAGCCCTTATATATAACAGGCTTATAGGAAGCAGGATGGAACGAGATGCTGGTGGCGATGAAAATTACCGCCCCGATCGCAGAACACATCAACCGGGGCCTCTGCGCATGACTTCCGTGAAACAGGACGAGGCGATGGTCAACGCCTTCGACCCCGGCCGCCTGGCGGACTGCGATGCCGAGACGCGCGGCATGATCGAGCGGCGCCTGCGCCTGCTCGGCCCGGCCTATCGCCTGTTCTACGAAAATCCGCTGCGCATCGAACGGGGGCGCGGCACATTCCTCTACGACCAGAATGGCGAGGAATATCTCGACGCCTACAATAATGTCGCCAGCGTCGGACATGCGCATCCACGTGTCGCGGAGGCGATCGCGGCACAGGCTGCGCGTCTGTGTACGCACACGCGCTACGTGCAGGAACCCATCTTGCGCTATGCGGAGCGGATTCTGCCGAGCTTCGGCGGAACGCTGGCCGATGACGGCCACATCATGTTCACCTGCACCGGTTCGGAAGCCAATGACCTGGCGCTGCGCATCGCGCAGCACCATACGGGCCGGAACGGAATCATCATCACGTCCGAGGCCTATCACGGAAATTCCAGCCTCACGGCCGGGCTTTCACCATCGCTCGGGCGCCGCGCGCCACTGGGTCAATGGGTCCGGCAGGTCCCCACCCCCGATTCCTATCGCCTTCCGCGTGACACGATGGTGTCCTGGTTTCTCGACTACGTGGCGCGCCAGATCGACGATCTGGAACGGCACGGAAACGGGCTCGCCGCGTTCATCTGCGATTCCATCTTCTCTTCAGACGGAATCTACGACAACCCGGCCGATCTGCTGGCACCGGTGGCCGAACTCGTGCGGAGCCGGGGCGGGGTCTTCATCGCCGACGAGGTTCAGGCCGGATTCGGCCGGACCGGCCAAGGATTCTGGGGCTATCGCCGCCATGGCGTCGATCCCGACATGGTGACGATGGGCAAGCCGATGGGCAATGGCTTTCCCATCGCGGCTCTTGCCGTCCGCTCCGACATCGTCGCCGGTTTCGGACGCGACATGCGCTATTTCAATACGTTCGGTGGCAATTCGGTCGCGATCGCCGCCGCCCAGGCCACGCTCGACATCCTGCGGGACGACGCCCTGCCCGAACATGCGGATCGCGTCGGGGACTATATCCGCGCCGGCTTTGTCGCATTGCAGAAACGATTCCCGGTCATCGGCGATATTCGCGGTGCCGGCCTGTATGTCGGGGTGGAGATGGTCAAGGACCCGGCGAGCAAGGCGCCGGACGGCGTGCTGGCGGCACGCATCGTCAACGGACTCAGAAACCGGCGCGTCCTGATCTCGGCAACGGGACTTCACGCCAATACGCTCAAGATCCGGCCGCCGCTGGTGTTCACCACGGGCGATGCGGATCGGCTGCTGCACCATGCCGAAGCGCTGCTCGAGGAATTGGCGGGATAAGAAATCCGGCGAAGGTCGCGGCCGCTATCGTCGGCAAGCTCACGCGCCGCCCGGCCGCGTATTCGCCATCCCGGCTCCATCCGCCTCGGGCGCTTCTTCCGGCAGGCGTTCGGCCAGCAACGCGCGGCGCTCGCCAAGCCAGGTGCTGTCCAGAAGGTGATCCCGGCGCGGAAACCGCGTATTCGGATGGATCAGCACGCTGAGGCTCCGGTGATTGAGCATCAGCCACGGCACCAGGGTCGCAAACAGCACGGTCTCGAAGGCGATCTGGTACATCGGCAGCGTGTGCGGCCCGACCGGCACTTCATGCCAGCGGCCCAGCCGCACGGCGAAACGGTCGGCGATGGCGGTGCGCAGGCGTTCGGCCTCCGCGCGCTCCTCCGCGCCGTCGAAATAGACATGGGCATGGTAGCTGGCAATCGTCTCGACCGGTCGGATCGGCTCGGGCATCGGGGTCATCTGGCCTTCCACTGGTCGGTCCGTTCGGGACGGGCCTCGGACAGTGCCTTTTTCACGCCGGCAATGTCCAGATCGGTGGCATAGACCGGCGTGCCGGGCTGCTGCCGCCAGGATTCGTCCAGCCCGCCGGCATCCACCGCGTCGAAGCCGAGATCATGCACCAGGTCCATCACGATCCCCTTGGCGATGGGGTCGTCACCCGCGACGGGCAGGGCGATGCGCCCCGGCGTTCCCGGCGGCTTGCCGTTCTCCAGAAGATGCAGGAAATAGATATTGTTGAACGCCTTGATCACCGGATGCCCGATCGTCCGCGCCACCCAGCGGCTCTCCGGCAGGCCGGCCTCGATCGCCGCGATCATGCCGTCCCGCTGCTGCGGGTCATAGTTCCCGGTATCGACCACCGGCAATGCGGGCGGCACGTCCGCGAACAGATCGTGGGGCAGATGCGGGACGTTCTTCTCCGGAATCGTCAGCACGACCAGATCGACGCCCTTCACCGCCTCGCGTGGCGTCACGGCGGCGGCCCCGGTTTCCGCCGCCAGGTCGCCCAGCGTCTCGGGGCCACGGGAATTGGCCACCAGAACGGTATAGCCCAGCGCCGTCAGGCGCCGGGCCAGGGTGCCGCCGATATGGCCGGCGCCGATAATGCCGATTTTCATAGGCGTCTCCCCGGGCTGGCACCCTGCCGCTTCCCTGGAGCTATGAACGCGCCGGGGCCGGGGCAAGGGCCACGGCCGGATTGACGCCGCGTTCACGAAAGATCGTCTTCTTCCGGAGAAAAGGCAGCAGGAAAGACAGTGTTTCCCTGCGGCCCATCGCATCCGCGTGAACGACCGGGTCATGCTCGCCGGTTGCCCGCGCCACGTCGCTTTCCGAACATTTTGTAATTCGCCATGCGGGATCGCGTCTGGATTTCGCCACAACTGGCCAACATGATCCCGACACCTGCAGGAGGAGAGCCAAGTGAAGACAAGACTGATTGCGGCCCTGGTCATGAGCTGCGCGATCGTGGGCGCCTCCGGCGCCTACGCGGATCCGTACGGCCCCGGCTATGACCGTGGCGGCCCGAACAATCAGGGCGACAATCGCGGCCATGGCGGCGGGCCTGGCTATGACCGTGGCGGCCCGAACGGCCAGGGCGACAATCGCGGCCATGGCGGCGGGCCTGACTATGACCGTGGCGGCCCGAACGGCCAGGGCGACAATCGCGGCCATGGCGGCGGGCCTGGCTATGACCGTGGCGGCCCGAACAATCAGGGCGACAATCGCGGTTTTGGCGGCGGACCTGGCTATGACCGTGGCCGGCCCGCCAATTATGGCGACAATCGCGGCCGTGGACCCGGCGGGCCCGGCTACGACCGTGGCGGCCCGTGGAATGGCGGCGGCCGCGTCTGGAGACGCGGCGATCGCTATGACGGCCCCCGCTCGGGCATGTGGGCAGTGCAGGACTGGCGGCGCTATCGTGGCCTCTACGCCCCGCCGCCGGGCTATTACTGGGTCCAGTACGGCAACCAGTTCCTGCTCACGGCCGTGGCCACGGGCATCATCGCCAGCGTGATCGCCAGTGCCTACGGCGCAGGGCCCATGGGGCCCGGGCCTTACTGAAGCGGCGCGGCGGACGCCTCTACCAGGGGCCCGTCAGCATGTCCGCATGGGCATGACCAGAGCCTGACCGCAAATGCACGCTGGTGGCGATCCGACGCGCGTTTTCTGCGCTTCGCTGCTCACGGCCATAGAGGCCGCTGCGCTGCGATGCTCGAAAACGCACGCCGGCCGCGGCCCTGTCGGGCCGCTCTCGCTCACCAGCCCACATTTGCGGTCAGGCTCTGACATCCTCCATGGGGCGGGCCGCCGCGTGCCCGGGCAGGATCGCCTCCAGCGCGGCGCCCCAGCCCAGCACCTGCTCGTCGGCAAAACGGCGGCCGACGATCTGCAGCCCGACCGGCAACCCGTCCGCGGCACGGCCGGCGGGCAGCGACAGGGCGGGCAATTGCGGCAGCAGATTGAACGGGCAGGTCATGTCCAGCCCTCCGAAGCGGCCATCCGGCCGCGCGCGATCATTGCCACCACCGCCGGGTCCACCCGGGCACCGCAGGCGGCCACATCGTCGCCGAAATAGGCCGACATGAACACGCACCACAGGTCGAACCACTGGTCGTTGACCGCCCGCGTCCAGCCCATGGCCACCTCGTCGATGATGGCGCCCGCGCGGCGCAGCAGCTCGGCAGCCTGCCGGACCAGCGATACGACCTGCGGCTGGACCGCGTAATAGCCAAGGTCGAGCGACAGCGCGAAGCGCCGGCCCCGCAGGCTGCCGGTCCGTGCCGCCGCGCAGTCGAAGCCGATCGGCAGCGAAGCAATATCCTCGTCGCTGCCGCCCGCCGTCACCTCCATGAAGGAAATTGCGTCGGCCACGGTGCGGGCCAGCGGGCCGAAATGGGAAATATTGTCGAACTGGCTGGGCAGGATGGTCATCGGAATCCGGCCCAGGCTGGGCTTGAAGCCGACAACGCCGCAGAACGCGGCGGGAATGCGGACCGATCCACCCATGTCGGTGCCCTCGGCAAACGGCACCACGCCCGTTGCCACAGTCACCGCCGACCCGCCGGACGATCCGCCCGGGCTGCGGGTAAAGCTGGAATAGGCGAATTCCGGCGTCGTCGTCTTTCCGATCGGGATCGCGCCCGCCGCCTGCAGGCGGCGGATACATAGCGCGGTCTCCTCCTCCGGCCGCCAATCGGGTCGCATCCACGAGCCCAGCGTCGTCAGGTCGCCTTCGGTGGGGGGCAGGTCCTTGGCCACGAACGGCACGCCATGCAATGGCCCGGTGAATGCCCCCTCGGCTACCGCCGCATCGGCCCGGCGGGCGGCCTCCATCGCCTGCCCGGCACGGATCAGCGTAAAGGGATTCAGCCTGGCCTGCGCGATCTCCGCGCGCCGGATCGATTCCGCGACCACCGATTGCGCGCTGAAACGGGCGGTGCGAATGCCGTCGGCGATCTCCCGCGCGGTCAGGTCCAGCGGATGGGTCATGACGGCATGCCGGCTGGCGCACCCGCTTGCCGGCGGGGGGCGGGGCTGCTCCCCTGCGCGGGGCGGCAGAAAGGGGGGCGCGGCGTTTCATGGATTCGGTATCCGGACCGCCCACCGGCGATCCGCCCTTCGCCGCCTGGAACACGGCCGTCGCCATCGCCGCCGACGCGATCGGCACGTGCCTGTTCCCAGGCAGCCTGCTGGCGGCGCTGCGGCTGCTGGCGCCGGCGCAGATGATGAACGGGTTTTTCTATACGCCCGACGGCAGGGCGTTCGACCTGTATAATGAAAGTCTGGCCGCCGACCGCGCGCTGATCGTCGATCGCTATCTGGCCGGCGCCTTCGTGCTGGACCCGTTCCACACCGCCGTCATGGCAGACGGGCGCCCCCGCATGATCGCGATGGACGCCTGCGCGCCCGACAATTTCACGCAGACCGAATATTACCGCCTGCATTACGCCCCAACACGGATCGTCGATGAACTCGGCTTCGTCATTCCGCTGGCCGATCGGTGTGTCGGCGTGCTGTCGCTGTCCCGGCTCACCCCGCGCGAGGTCGAGATCGTCACCCTGATCCTGAAGGGCCATTCCACCCCGTCGCTGGCGGCGGTGCTGAGGTGTGCGCCCAATACGGTCAAGGTCCATCGCCGGCGGATCTACGCCAAGCTGGCCATTTCCAGCCAGGCCGAACTGTTCCGTCTGTTCTGGCGGTAAGGGCGGCCTCATCCGGCACGGTCCCGGTCGACAGGCATGCCGGGCGGTGCATGGCGAAAGCCGCGTGTCTGCCAGCCCAGCCAGAGGACGCCCAGCACCAGCCATCCCAGGCCCAGCATCCGTGCATGGCGGTCGAGGTGCCAGAGCAGAAACACGTCGCATAGCGTCCCCGACGCGGGTACGACGACGCACCCCAGCACCCCCAGCGCGCGCATGCGCCGGTCGCCCTTCAGATATAGCGCGATCACCGAGAGATTGACGGCGACAAATCCCAGAAAGGCACCGAAATTGATGAAGGAGGCGGAGGTCGCGACATCCATCGCCAGCGCGCCGAGCCCGATGGTGCCGACCAGGAGCAGATTGGACGCGGGCGTCAGCCAGCGCGGATGCAGCCTGCCGAAGAGGGCAGGCAGGACCCGATCCCGGCCCATGGCGTAGAGCAGGCGGCCCACGCTGGTCTGCGCGGCAAGGCCCGAGGTGAATTGCGCGACCGCGAGCGTGATCAGGAAGACGGTCACGAAGACGTCGCTGCCGATGGCCCGGGCGATTTCGACGCCAGCCGCATCGGCCGAGGCGAAATCGGCCCCCGGATGGGCCAGTTGCGCCATATAGGCCAGGCCGAACAGCACGACGGACCAGAGGCCGAGCCTGCGGTCGAGTTTCACAGTGTTCACCGCGCCCTCCCTGCCACCGCAGCATGGCGCAGGCCCCCGGCGGGTGGCCATAATCCCAAGGGAGTATGCCGCCAGAGGGCGACAGGGCGCAGCCAGGACGCTGCAATGTGCGGGCCGGCCTGTCAGATACGATAAAATCACGATAAATGATTGTGTGAATAATATTTACCTGACAGATCGCATAAACTCTGATCAAACTACCACGCGTGTCGATACGTAAGGAAGGAACGGCGCCCATGTCAGGGACTCTCATCCGGACCGCATCCCCCGTGGCAGAGCGGGGGCGCGGGCGGCCTGTCTGGCGTCCGGCGCTGGGCGTGCTGACGCGTTATGCCTCCCCGGTCCTGCTGGTGCTGCTCTGGCAGGCGGCGTGTTCGGCGGGGCTTCTGTCCACGCGGCTGGTGGCCTCGCCCGTGCAGATCGTCGCGACCGGCTGGGCGCTGACCAGGGA
Organism: Gluconacetobacter tumulicola; assembly: GCF_014174215.1. Lineage (GTDB taxonomy): Bacteria > Pseudomonadota > Alphaproteobacteria > Acetobacterales > Acetobacteraceae > Gluconacetobacter > Gluconacetobacter tumulicola. The sequence continues at coordinate 179,567 of NZ_JABEQL010000005.1, forward strand.
CGGCACGTTGCAGACCAATCTGCTGGTGTCGCTGGCACGCGCCGGCGCCGGGCTGGGCATCGCCTTCGTCGCGGGGGTCGGTTTGGCCCTGGTCTCGGGCCTGTCGCGCCTGGGCGAGGATATCGTGGACGCACCGATGCAGATCCTGCGCACCCTGCCGGCGCTGGCGCTGGTGCCGCTGTTCATCCTCTGGTTCGGAATCGGCGAGACGCCCAAGGTCGCGCTCGTGGCACTCGGATCCAGCTTTCCCATCTATCTCAACCTGCACAAGGGCATCCGGTCCATCGACCCGAAGCTGCTGGAAATGGCGCGCACGCTCGGCCTCTCGCGGGCCCGTACCATCCGCGACGTCATCCTGCCCGGCGCGCTGCCGGATCTGCTGGTGGGGCTGCGCTTCGCCGTCGGCATCTCATGGCTGATGCTCGTGGTGGCCGAGCAGGTGAACGCCGATAGCGGAATCGGCCACATGATGATGGATGCCGAGGATTTCCTGCGCACCGACATCATTCTCGTGGGCCTTGCCATCTATGGGCTGCTCGGCCTCGCCTCCGACCAGATCGTGCGGTTTCTCGAAACCGCGCTCCTGTCCTGGCGCCCGTCCCATCGCGCCGCGAGGTCGGCATGAACGCGGTCGCCCCGCTCACGCAGGGGGCGGCCGTGGTGGTGCAGGGCCTGACCCGCCGGTTCGGCGACGGCCCGGCGGTGCTCGACCGTCTCGACCTTGCCATAGCACCCGGCGAGTTCGTCGCCCTCCTCGGCCACAGCGGCTCGGGAAAATCGACCCTGTTGCGCACGCTCGCGGGGCTCGATCCGGTGACGGAAGGGTCGGTGACCCGCCCGCGCGACGTCTCGGTCGTGTTTCAGGAAAGTCGGCTGCTGCCCTGGAAACGCGTCTGGCAGAACATCGTGCTGGGCCAGGACGGCGCAAACCGGCGCGATCGCGCGGCTTCGGTGCTGGAAGAGGTCGGGCTCGGCCATCGGGTCGATGCGTGGCCGCTGACCCTTTCGGGGGGCGAGGCCCAGCGCGCGGCGCTGGCCCGCGCGCTGGTCCGCGAACCCGCGTTCCTGATGCTGGACGAGCCCTTCGCCGCGCTGGATGCGCTGACGCGCCTGAAAATGCAGCGACTGGTCTCGGATCTGTGGACCCGCCATCGCTGTTCGGTCCTGCTGGTCACGCACGATGTCGACGAGGCCTTGCTGCTGGCGGACCGCGCGGTGGTTCTGGAACGCGGCCGCATCCGCACAAACCTGCCGATACCGATGGAGCGTCCCCGCCGCCACGCCGATCCCCGCTTCGAGCATCTGCGCGGCGTCCTGCTGGAATCGCTTGGCGTGCACGACGATTGATGCACACTCGTTCTGGAGTGCATATGCTGAAAGAGGCCGATTACCATGACTGAAACATCCGGGCGCGTGTCCGAAACGCCCGTCGAGCCGCTGATCCTTGACCGCTGGTCGCCCCGCGCCTTTGTCGCCGCGCCGATTCCCGAGGCGGATCTGCTGGCCCTTCTCGAGGCCGGTCGCTGGGCACCGTCCGCCTATAATTCCCAGCCATGGCGCTTTCTCTACGCGCGTCGGGACACACCCGATTGGGAACGCTTCCTCTCCTGGCTGATTCCGTTCAATCATTCCTGGGCCCAGCACGCCTCGGCGCTGGTCTATGTCGCCTCGCACACCATCACGGCGGGCAAGGCCGAGCCGGTCCCCGCCCCGACCCACGCATTCGACGCCGGTGCGGCGGCCGTTCTGGTGCAGCTCCAGGCCGCCCGCGCGGGTTGGGCGACCCACCCGGTCAGCGGGTTCGACAAGGAGGTCGCGCGCGCGGGCCTGGAACTGCCGGACGATTATGCGCTGAACGCGGCCATCGTCATCGGCAGGCAGGGGCCGGCCGACATCCTGCCCGAAGGGCTGTGCGCCCGCGAAACGCCGTCCGGCCGGCGGCCATTGTCCGAACTGGCCTTCGCAGGACGGTTTCCCGCCCAGACGGACGCATAGGCCCATGATGCTGGCCGGGTATCCCCGGCCAGCAGGGTTTTCAGGGCTGCCGCCCGAACAGGGCCGTCAGGCTGGCCGATCCCAGCGAATGGCTGTGCAGAAAAAAGCCGACCATCGCGCCGGACGCGTCGCTGGGCACGCTCAGCGTCTCGGTATCCAGCGCGTGGACGCTAAAGATATAGCGGTGCGCGGGGCCCGGCGGCGGGGCGGCGCCGCCATAGACGTTGCCGCCGAAATCGGTGCGGGTCATGAACGCGCCGTCCGGCAGGTCGGCATCGCCCGATCCGGCGCCGGCGGGCAGGCTGCTGACGCTGGCGGGAATGTTCACCGCCACCCAGTGCCACCAGCCCGAGCCGGTGGGGGCGTCGGGGTCGTACATCGTGACGGCGAAGCTGCGCGTGCCCTCGGGCGCGCCGCTCCATGCCAGCGGCGGCGAGATATTGCCGCCGCGATAGCCCATCCCGTCGAAGACCTGCGCGTCCGGCAGGCGCTCGCCGTCCTTGAAGGCGCGGCTGGTCAGGGTGAATGTCATCTCGGTCTGTCCTTCGTTGGCGGGGACGTTACCAGTTCTTGCTGACCATCCAGAATTCCTCCGACGTCAGGGTGATGACGGCACCCCCGGCGGGGGATTCGGCGGCAGCTTCGGCCAGGGCGGCGATGCGCTGGACCATCAGCGTCTTGCGGACATGGGCTTCGGATGTCTCGTCGCTGCCTTCCAGCACGCTCAGGGCGGATTTGCAGGCACGGGCGACACGGGCGGCATCAAGCGCGGCATAGGACATGGTTCAGGCTCCGATTTGCAATGTGGGGGCGGGAGGCCCCAGAATGAAAGGCTGCCATTCTGACCGGCGGCGGCGCCACTGTCCAACCGTCGCATCGTGCCGGCGCGTTATGCTGGCCACGCGGCGCCGGATTCCGTAAACGGTGCGTCCGATGAGTGACCAAGTCTCCGATTTCGATTTCGACCTGCCCCCCGCCCTGGTCGCCGAACATCCGGCGCGGCCGCGCGATGCCGCGCGCCTGCTGGACATCATGCCGACCGGCCCGTTCCATGACCGGGTGGTGCGCGACCTGCCCACGCTGCTGCGGCCGGGCGACCTGCTGGTGGCCAATGACACCGCCGTCATCCCGGCACAGCTCGACGCAAGGCGGGGCGAAGCACGGATCGGCATCACGCTGGACCGCATCCTGCCGGACGGGACCTGGCACGCGCTGGCCCGCAACGCCCGCCGGCTGCGCGCCGGCGACGTGCTGACCTTTCCGGGTACGCCCAACACCGCCGACATCGTATCCCGCGATGACGAGGGCGGGGTGATCCTGCGCTTCGATACCGAGGGCGAGGCCTTCGACGCCTTTCTCCAGAAGGCCGGCGTACTCGCACTGCCGCCCTACATCGACCGCCCCCAAGGACCCACCGAACAGGACCGGCAGGACTACGCCACCATCTTCGCCGCCCATCGCGGTGCCGTAGCCGCCCCTACCGCCGGCCTCCACTTCACCCCCCAGCTTTTGGCGGCCCTGGACGCGGCGGGCGTGGAGCGCTGCACCCTGACCCTGCATGTCGGTGCCGGGACCTTCCTGCCGGTGCGGGGCGACAGCATCGCCGGTCACCGCATGCATGCCGAACGCGGCGTGATCACCGAAGAAACGGCGGAACGGCTCAACCGCACCCGCCGCGCAGGCGGCCGGATCGTCGCCGTCGGCACCACGTCGCTGCGCCTGCTGGAAAGCGCCGCCGACCCCGACGGCACGATCCGCCCCTTCGATGGCGACACCGCGATCTTCATCCGTCCGGGCTACCGCTTCCGGGCGGTGGACCTGCTGATGACCAATTTCCACCTGCCGCGCTCGACCCTGTTCATGCTGGTCTGCGCCTTTGCCGGATATGACAGGATGCGCGACGCCTATGCCCATGCCATCGGCACGGGGTACCGCTTCTATTCCTATGGCGACGCCTGCCTGCTGGATCGCGCGTCGACTCCCGAGGGGACGGGCGCATGAGCACCGCATTCCGCTGGGTTGAGCAGGCCCGCTCCGGCCGCGCGCGGGCCGGGCACCTGCATACCGCCCATGGCACGGTGCCGACGCCCACCTTCATGCCCGTGGGCACGGTCGGCACCGTCAAGGCGATGACGATGGACGCCGTGCGCTCCACCGGCGCCGGTATCGTGCTGGGCAACACCTATCACCTCATGTTGCGGCCGGGAGCGGAGCGGGTGCGTGCCCTGGGCGGGCTGCATCGCTTCATGGACTGGCCGGGGCCGATCCTGACCGATTCGGGCGGCTTCCAGGTCATGTCGCTGGGCCCGCTGCGCAAGCTGGACCAGGACGGGGTAACGTTCAGTTCGCATATCGACGGCTCCAAGCATCGGCTGACGCCTGAGCGCTCGACCGACATCCAGCACGCACTGGATGCCACAATCACCATGTGCTTCGACGAATGCCCGGCCCTGCCGGCCGCGCCCGAGGTGATCGCACAGTCCATGCGGATGTCGATGCGCTGGGCCGCACGCTGCCGCGAAGCCTTCGTGCAGCGCCCCGGTTACGCCCAGTACGGCATCATCCAGGGCGGCACCGAGGCCGAATTGCGGGCCGAAAGCGTGCGCGCCCTGACCGGGATCGGCTTCGAGGGCTATGCCATCGGCGGGCTTGCGGTGGGCGAGGGGCAGGAACTGATGTTCTCCACGCTGGACGCCACCACCCCGCTGATCCCGTGGGACAGCCCACGTTACCTGATGGGGGTGGGTACGCCAGACGACCTGCTGGGCAGCGTCGAGCGCGGGGTGGACATGTTCGACTGCGTCATGCCCACCAGGGCGGGGCGCACGGCGCGTGCCTATACCGAGCGCGGCACGCTGAACCTGCGCAATGCGCGGCATGCGGTGGATTTGCGCCCGATCTCGCCGCATTGCGACTGCCTGGCCTGCACGCGGCATAGCCGTGCCTATCTGCACCATCTGTTCCGTGCGAACGAGATCCTGGGGCCGATGCTGCTGACGTGGCACAATCTGGCCTATTACCAGCGCCTGATGCGCGGGATCCGGTCGGCAATCGTCGAGGGCTCGCTGGACGCGCACGCGGCGTGGCTGCGCGCGCAATGGGCGATGGAGGACTGGACCCCGGACGAGATGCCACCGCCCGATATTCCACCGGTTCCCTGATGGAGCAAGGCCTGCTGCCCGGCCGAGCTGTCGCGCTGCGCGACGCCATTCGCGACAAGGCGCTGGCGCTGGGCTTCGATGCGGTGGGATTCTGCGAGGCCGCGCTGGGGGATGGCACCCGGCAGCGTCTGGCTGATTTTCTGGCGGCGGGCCATCATGGCGCGATGGACTGGCTGGCCGAGCGGGTAGAACAGCGCGGCGATCCGCGCGTTCTGTGGCCCGAGGCCCGGAGCGTGATCGCGCTGGGTCTGTCCTACGCCCCGCCCGGCGACGCGCTGGCGACGACGCATCTGGCTGACCGGGGGAATATCTCGGTCTATGCCCGTCATCGCGACTATCACGATGTGGTCAAGGGCATGCTTAAGCATCTGGCCCAGTTCGTGGTGGCTCAAGGTGCGCGCGCGGGAGCCGCGCCCGAGGTCAAGGTCTTCGTCGATACCGCGCCGGTGATGGAAAAGCCTCTGGCCGAGCAGGCTGGGTTAGGCTGGCAGGGCAAGCACACCAACCTGGTCTCGCGCCGGCATGGAAGCTGGCTGTTCCTAGGTGAGATCTATACCACCCTGGTCCTGCCGGCATCCGATGCTTCGGGTGGCCGATGCGGGTCGTGCCACCGCTGCCTGGAGGCCTGCCCGACCGACGCCTTTCCCGCACCGTACCAACTGGATGCCCGGCGCTGCATTTCGTACCTGACGATCGAGAATCCCGGACCGATCCCGGAGCAATTCCGGGTGGCGATGGGGAACCGGATCTACGGTTGCGACGATTGCCTGGCGGTCTGTCCCTGGAACCGCTTTGCCACGGAGTCGCGTCACATGAAGCTGCGGGCGCGCGAGGATCTGACGGCGCCACGCCTGGCTGAACTGGCGCTTCTGGACGATACGGGGTTCCGCGCCCTGTTCTCGGGCTCGCCCGTCAAGCGGATCGGCCGCGACCGGTTCGTGCGCAACGTGTTGGTGGCTATTGGCAATTCGGGTCATGCGGCCCTGGAGCCAGTGGCGCGAGACCTGTGTGATGATTCGAACGCCGTGGTGGCCGAGACCGCACGCTGGGCGGCCGGGCGGCTGGCCGGATGAGCGGCGGCCTGGTCAAGCGCAGCCTGATTCTGTCCGGGCATCGGACCAGCGTGGCGCTGGAACCCGAATTCTGGGCGGCGCTGGAACGCATGGCGCGCGCGCGGGGGCTTGGCCTGCCAGCGCTGATCGCCGGTATTGACACCGCGCGCGATCCGGCGCGGCCATTGGCGTCCGCCCTGCGGGTCGCAGCGTTGCATGCGGCGCAGGCACGTGCTGATTTGGGGGGGACGCCGCACGCGTGCTAGACCATAGGTGGTCCGGACATCTGGGCGGGAAGAATGGCGATCTGGGGTAAATTATTCGGTGGTGTGGCGGGGTTCGCGGTCGGCGGCCCCATGGGCGCCGTGCTGGGCGCGGCGCTTGGTCATGCGGCGGATAACGGATCGATCCTGGAAACGCCCGTCGGCGGCTGGACCGACCGCTGGGGCCCCCGAATGAATGCCGACCCGAATGGGGCGGCCACTTTCGTGGCGGCCAAGCTGGCCTCGGTGATGGGCAAGCGCGACCAGCTCTATGGGCTGGTGATGGTCGTGTTATGCGCCAAGGTCGCCAAATGCGACGGACCGGTGAACCGGGCCGAAATCGACGCCTTCAAGCGCCGGTTTCAGATCCCTGCCGAGAACGCTAGCGATGTCGGCCGCCTGTTCGATCAGGCGCGGCAGCGGGTCGATGATTTCGAATCCTTCGCCGTCGAGTTGGGCCGGGCGTTCCACGACAAGTCTGAGATGCTGGAAGAGGCGCTCGCCGTCCTGTTCGGCATTGCCCGCGCCGATCTGGGACCGGACGAGGCACTGCATCCGGCGGAAATCCGTTTCCTGCGACGGGTGCACCAGGCCTTCGGCCTCGGCCCCGGGGCGTGGGACCGTGCCGAATCCGGCGGCGCGCGGCCCGATGTGAGCGAGATCGACGCCTATGCCGTGCTGGGCGTGGCCCGCAATGCGACGGACACCGAAGTGCGCGCAGCCTGGCGTGTCCTGGTGCGCGAACATCATCCCGACGCCATGACGGCTCGAGGAGCCGACGAGGCGGCGTTGGAGGCCGCGGCCGGGCGGATCGCGCAGATCAATGCGGCATGGGACCGGGTTAAGCGCGACCGGAAGCTGTAGCCCGCCTGACCGTCGCAGCCACCGTATGGGCCAGTGCCTGATAGGCCTGGCCGGCGGGGCTGTCGGGGGCCGAGATGACGATGGGGGCGCCGGCGTCAGCGCTGGCGCGGATATCGGCCAACAGTGGGATTTCACCCAGGAAAGGCACGCCCAGCGCCTCGGCCTCGGCCCGGGCGCCGCCATGGCCGAACAGGTCCGTGCGGTGGCCGCAGTTCGGGCAGCAGAAATAGGACATGTTCTCGACCACGCCCAGTACGGGGACGTTCATCTTCTCGAACATCGCGATCCCGCGCCGGGCGTCGAGTAGCGCGATATCCTGCGGGGTGGAGACGATGACCGCGCCTGCCAGCGAGACCTTCTGCGCCAGCGTCAGTTGCGCGTCGCCGGTGCCGGGGGGCATGTCCACCACCAGCACGTCCAGTGCGCCCCATTCCACGTCGCTCAGAAGCTGACCCAGCGCGCCCATCACCATCGGGCCGCGCCAGATCATCGCCTGCCGTTCGTCCACCAGCAGGCCGATGGACATGGCGCGGATGCCCCACGCCTCCAGCGGCGCCATGCGGCCCTCGCGGACCTGGGGCGGTTGGTGCAGGCCCAACATGCGTGGCAGGGAGGGGCCGTGGATATCGGCATCGAGCAGGCCGACGCGCAGCCCCTCCATCCCCAGCCCGACGGCCAGGTTCACGGCGGTGGTGGACTTGCCGACGCCGCCCTTACCCGAGGCCACGGCGATGACGGTGCGCACCTCAGGCAGGATCGGCCCCTGCGCGGGGCGACCGCCGGGGCCGCCCAGGTTCAGCGGCCGGTGGCCGCCGCCCGGTGCGGGCGCGGGGGCGGATGCGGGGCGATGGGCTGTGAGGATCACACTCGCGGTACTGACGCCGGGCAGGGCGCGCAGCGCCTGTTCGGCCGCCGGAAGCAGGGGCTGGATGCGTCCGGCCGCCGCCCGGTCGGTGGTCAGGGCGACATGCAATGTCCCGTCGCGCAACATTGTCGTATCCAGGGCCGCATGGTCCAGGATCGTCGATCCGTCCGCGTCGCGGACCTGGTGCAGGATGTCGGTGATCTGCGCCGGCGTGGGTTCCGTCATGGTCAGTCCTTCCCTGGCGGCCGCGCGGGGCGTGGTCGCGTCGTTGCCCGGACATAGGCGAAAACCGTCTGCGCGCAAATCGGAATGGTCGCACGGGCATGTTCGGGGCATATGTAAGAAATCGCAACGGGACTGGAGTGGCGGGCGGTTCCGCTCCATTTGTCGAAAGACGCCGCATGTTGCGGCGGACAGGAGAACCGGCTGATATGACTGCATCCGCGCCTCGCCCGCAGGTTTCGTCCGGGTCAGGACAAGGGGCGACGGTGCCTGTGAGGCCGTCGGGGGGCCGGCGAGACCATCGGATCGATGCACTACGCGGCGTCGCGCTGCTGATGATGTTCGTCGACCATATTCCGCAGAACGTGCTGAACCGCTTCACGTTGCGCAATGTCGGCTTTGCCGACGCGGCGGAGATCTTCGTGCTGCTGGCGGGCTATGCCTCGTGGCTGGCCTATGGCCGGAATTTCCAGCGGGTGGGACTGCGTGCCGGTGTGGGCCGGGTGTGGCGGCGTTGCGCGCGGCTGTATGTTTTCCAGGCCGTCATGGTGGTGGTGACAACGGCGACCATCCGTTACTGGCGTGCCTTCTGGCCGGTGCCTGTCGATTTCCTCGAACCCGAACTGGCGCATGGGCTGAGTTCCTTCTGGCGTGTCATGTTCCTCGACGCCCTGCCCAGCAATCTGAACATTCTGCCGCTCTACATGGTGCTGCTGGGTGTCTTTCCGCTGATCTACCTGCTGATCCGCACGAGCCTGCGGCTGACGCTGGCGCTCAGTGGCGGCCTGTGGCTGTTGATCAATCTCGACCCCTCGATCAATTTCCCCAACTGGCTGGACCCGGACGGCTGGTATTTCGACCCGTTGGCCTGGCAGTTCCTCTTCACTCTGGGGGCCTGCGGCGCCGTGGTGGCGGGGCGGCACGACGGCAGCCTGCCGCGCCGGGGCTGGCTGCGCTGGGCCTGCGGTGTCTATCTGGCGGTCTCCGCGCTGGAGGCCTTTCCCTGGCAGCAATGGGGCCTGCCCGACCTGCGGCCCTTCGCCCTGACTGCGCCGGACAAGAGCGTGCTCGCGCCGCTGCGGCTGCTGGACGTGCTGGCGATCTTCTATCTCGTCCAGTCCTCGCACGGTGTGCGCGGTGCCGCCGAAGGGCGCATCGGGCGGGTCATGGCGCTGTTCGGGCGCCATTCGCTGGAAGTCTTCTCGGTCGGGACGGTGATCGACCTGTATGCCCGGCTGGTCTTTACCTCCTTCGGGTCCGGCTGGATGCTGCAGATCGCGGTGAATGTGATCGGATTCACGATCCTGTGGGGCCTGGCGGCGGTTCTCGACCGGGTCCGTGTCAGGCAGAAACAACTTCAGGCGGGACGCGCTCCGGCGGCTGAGGTGCGCGGCAATCCGGCGCCCGCCGCGACCGTGATGGAAAGAGCCCATTGATGAATGATGCGACCGACCTTCCGCCCTCTCCTGTCCTGCCGCGCCTGACCGATCGGCTGCGGCGCGGCCAGAAGGTGCGCGTGACCCTGTTCGGGTCTTCAACCACCGAAGGGATCGGCGCCAGCAGTCCGGAACATGGATTCGCCGCAGTTTTTGAACGCAGTCTCGCCCCCTTCGTGACTGGCGGGCTGACGGTGATCAATCGCGGAATCGGCGGCAACGGCGCGCAGGAAATGCACGATCGGCTGCCCGGCGTGCTGGCCGACGAGGCGGATCTTGTGATGTGGCAGACGGGCAGCAACGACGCCTGGCAGGGCGTGAAGCTGGAAACCTATGAGGACCTGACGCGCCAGGACCTGCTGACCACCCGTGGCACGGGGGCTGATCTGGCGCTGATCGACCCGCAATATTGCCGCATGCTTGAGGAATGCGCAGCCTTTCCGCCTTTCGTCCCGGCCGTGCATCGCATCGGGGCGGAATTGGGGATCCCGGTCTTCGGGCGCTATGCCCGCATGAAATCCTGGTGTGCGGAACTGGGCATGGACCGTGACGAATTGTCGCCCGACGGGCTGCATATGGGTGACCAAGGCTACCTGCTGCTGGGGGAGGCGGTCGCGCGGTGGCTGGTGGAGCTGACGGGGGCGCCGGTGGGAGCGTTCGCGCACGGCGGGTGATTGCCGGTGGGACGGTCCGCCCTTCCGATTTGGGCGCGATCATGCTCTAGGATAGTCGGATCACGACGACCTGCCTGGTGGAAGCGCTTTACCCCATGTCCCTGCCTGTTCCGGTTTCCCATCGTCCGTTCGCCGCTGTCGGGCTGGCGGCGGCTCTTTCCCTGATCGCGGCGGGGGGTGCCCGGGCTGAACCCGCGATGGTGGCATCCCCGCAAGTTGATGCCGCGCCGTCGATCCGCCTGCCCGCGCCGGGCCGGGGTACCCCTGACAGTTTCGCCGACCTGGCGGCGCGGCTGCTGCCGGCGGTGGTCAATGTCTCGACGACCGAGACGGTCAAGCCGGGGGACGATGAGGGGGATTCGGAGGGCGATGGCGAGGACGCGCCGCAGATCCCGAATTTCCCCGAGGGGTCACCCTTCGAGAAATTCTTCCACGACTTCATGAGCCACCAGAACGGCCCCGAGGCCGCGCCGCGCAAGATGCAGGCCCTGGGATCGGGCTTCATCATCGATGCGTCGGGGATCGTTGTCACCAACAACCACGTCATCCGGCATGCGGACCAGATCACGGTGACGCTCCAGGACAATACCGTGCTCAAGGCCAGGCTGCTGGGCCATGACGACCGGACCGACCTCGCGGTACTGAAGGTCGAGACGCCTCACCCGCTGCCGGCCGTGTCCTTCGGCGACAGCGATCATGCGCGGGTTGGCGACTGGGTGTTGGCGATCGGCAACCCGTTCGGCCTGTCGGGCACGGTGACGGCGGGCATCATCTCGTCGCGTGGCCGCAATATCGAGCAGGGGCCGTATGACGATTTCATCCAGACCGATGCGCCGATCAACAAGGGCAATTCGGGTGGCCCGCTGTTCGACATGCAGGGGCAGGTGATCGGGATCAATACCGCGATCTATTCGCCGTCCGGCGGGTCGATCGGCATCGGGTTTTCGATCCCCTCGGCCGAGGCGCGGGGAATCATCGATCAGCTGCGCCGCACCGGCAAGGTCTCGCGCGGTTGGATCGGCGTGCGGATTCAGGACGTGACGCAGGATATCGCCGATGGGCTGGGGCTGAAGGCCGCGCACGGCGCGCTGATCGCCGGTGTCGAGGCCAAGGGGCCGGCCGCCGCCGCCAAATTGCAGGTCGGTGACGTGATCCAGACGCTGAACGGCAAGGATATCGACGGTCGCGCCCTGCCGCGCCTGATGGCCGATACCGCCCCCGGACAGGTGGTGAAGCTGGGCGTCTGGCGGCATGGCCAGGTGGTGACGGCCTCGGTCACGGTCGGTGCGTTGCCGGAAGACCCCAAGGAAGCGCCGGCACCCAAGCCCGATACCAAGGCGCAGGGCAGCGTGCAGCTTCAGGGGCTGGGCCTGACCGTGGGGGCAATCGACGACGTCGCCCGTCAGAAATTCAATCTGGCCGAAGGGCAGAAGGGCGTGGTCGTGACCAGCGTGGCCCAGGACGGCGCGGCAGCGGACCGTGGTTTGCGCGCCGGAGACGTGATTACCCAGGTCCAGCAGGCGGAGGTTGCCACACCCGCCGACCTGCGGCGCCTGGTCGATGCGGCGCGGGCGAAGCACCGGCGGTCGATCCTGTTCCTGGTCCAGAACGGCGATGGTCTGCGTTGGGTGCCTCTGTCGCTGGCGGACGACGCGAAATAAATTCCGTGGCCGCATGATGGAGCATGACGCCATGACGGCGGGCGTACCGGCCGCGCCGCCGCCCGCGCGCTGGGCGACGATTCGCCGGCTGCTGGAGCCACGGGGGGCCGAGATCCGCCAGGCAGCGCGCCTGCTGGTGTCGGTTCTGCTGTCGGATCTTCTGGCGCGGGCGGTGCATCTGCATGAGCCGGTGTGGTCGGTGATCACCTCGGTCATCGTCACGCAGAGCCGCATCACCCAGACCCTGACCACCGGGCGCGACCAGATCGTGGGCACGCTGGTGGGCGCGGGGGCGGGCCTGTTCGCCATCCTGCTGGTCCAGACCGGGACGATGCCGGGCTGGCTGGCCTTCTGGCTGGCGCTGACACCGCTGGCGCTGCTGGCGGCAGCGCGGCCGAACCTGCGCTTTGCCGCCGTGACGCTGATGATTGTCCTGTTGTTTCCCATCAGCGGCGACCCGTTCCTGCGGCCGCTGGACAGGATCGCCTCGATCCTGATCGGCGTCGTGACCTCGCTGGTGGTCACGATGTTCGTGCTGCACGATGCGGCGCGGGGTGATGTGCTGACCGCCTCGGGCCGGCTGATTGCCGATATCGCGGATCTGCTGGACCGGGCGTTGCGCGGCGAACTTGACCATGACACGATCGAGACGATCGACGAGGCCTGCCGCACCCATCTGCAGGAAATCTACGGCGCGGTGGCCGAAACCCGGGTGGAGGGGCTGCGCGTCCTGCGCCGGCGGCCCGATCCGCTGCTGGATGTTCTGCCGGGTCTGCTGCGGCGCCTCCGGGGCAGCGCCGTCTTCGCCGCCCGGGCGGCGACCGAGGCCGGGGAATTGCCGACCGTGGATGCCGCGCTGGATGCCGAACGCCGGGCGCTGGCGCGCGTGCTGTCGCAGCTTTCGCGCCGCTGCGCCCGTGCGGCGCGCGGACGCCGGCTGATCGCGCGGGAGGATGCGGCGGCGGTACTGGCCGTGCTGCACCCGCCGGGCCCGTACTGGAGCCCGCCCATGCAGTTTACGTTGGGGATGCTGCATGACGATCTGGAGCGCGCGGTTCGGGCGGTCTGGTCTGATGGTGCGGCGCTTCCATATTCAGAGGTGAATAAAAGCGGAGGGTAGGCGCCATGCTGAACCGGACGATGTGAGCGCTCTGCCGGATGGTGTATCGGCCCCAGCCTATGATCCGGCCACCATCGGAACCGGCATCGTGCATTTCGGCGTTGGCAATTTCTTCCGCGCGCACGAGGCCTTCTACGTTGATCGCTGCCTGGCGCTGGCGGGACAGCACGGGTGGGGTATCGTCGGTGTCGGCCTGATGGCGGGCGGGCGTTCCGAACGCAAGGCCGAACAGTTCGCGGCGCAGGATTGTCTCTATTCCCTGACCGAGGCCGCCCCGGACGGTGGGCGCGCGGTGCGGGTGATCGGTGCCCCGCGTGGGTACCTGCTGGCCCCTGCCGACCCGAAGGCGGTGCCGGACCTACTGGCCGACCCGTCGGTGCGCATCGTCAGCATGACGATCACCGAGGGTGGCTACAATATCGACGAGACGACGGGGGAATTTCGCCTGGATCATGCTGCGGTGCGGGCCGATCTGGCCGGCGGCGCCCCGCCGACGACAATCTTCGGCTATGTTGTCGAGGCTCTGGCCCGGCGCCGGGCCGCCGGGGTGGGGCCGTTCACCGTGCTCTCCTGCGACAATCTGCGCCATAATGGGGATGTCGCGCGGGCGGCGTTCCTGGGTTTTGCCAGGGCGCGCGATCCGGACCTCGCCGCCTGGATCGAGGCGCATGTCACCTTCCCCAACGGCATGGTCGATCGCATCACGCCGTCGGTGGATGATGCGATTGCCGGCGCGCTGAATGCCGCCAGCGGGCTGGACGACGCGTTGCCGCTGGTGGCCGAGGATTTCACCCAATGGGTGGTGGAGGACCGGTTCTGCGCCGGCCGGCCGGCGCTGGAAGAGGCTGGCGTCCAGTTTGTCACCGATGTGACCGGTTATGAGCACGTGAAGGTGCGGATGCTGAACGCGTCGCATATCCTGCTGGCCTTTCCCGGTATCCTGCTGGACTACCGCCAGGTGGATGAGGCACTGCGCGACCCCGATCTGGCGCGGCTCGTCAATGCCTATCTGGAACTGGATGTGATTCCGCGTCTGGACGCGCCGCCGGGACGGGACCCGCAGGATTATCGGCGCAGCGTGCTGCGGCGCTTTTCCAACCCAGCGATGGCGGATCAACTGCTGCGGATCGGCGGCGATGGATCGTCCAAGATCCAGGTTTTCTGGACCGAGACGGTACGGTGTGCGCTGTCAGATGGTGGAGATCTGCGGTGTATCGCCTTTGGCATCGCCGCCTATCTGGAAGCGCTGCGTGGGGTGGACGAAACGGGCGTGCCATACACGCCCACCGAACCGACGCTGGACGCCGCGCAACTGGAACTGGCGGAGGCCGAAGATTTGGGTGCGGCCCTGGCCCTTCCGGCCTTCGATGGCTGGCGCGATATTCAGTCTCCCGCGCTGACCGATGCCATCGTCGCCGCCCGTCGGGCCATTCGTGACATCGGTGTGCGGGCCGCGCTGGTGCAGTATGGCGGCCTGCCGGACTGATGGCTTTGCCGGGGCGCTGTGTCAGGCGGGATGTACCGCGCGGATCATCAATCGCGCCTTGGGGTCATAGCTGGCCAGGATCGTGGCGGCCTCGGGCAGGTCGATCGGGGTGAAGCCGACCCGCAGCCAGTAGGCTCCGGCGCTGCCGGTGGCGATCAGCGCGATCCGGCACAGGCCGGCCTGTGCCGCGCGTTGGGCCAGGATCGCCAGCGCGGCGCTTGGGGCGCCCCGGCCCCTGGCATCGGGCAGCAGCGCGATATCATGCAGGTACCAGCAATCCGGACGTGCCGGCAGCGCGCCCAGCGCGCAATCCAGCGCCGGCGGGGCGGCGGCGCACCAGGGATGGCTGAGGACATAGCCCTCGGGTCCCGTGCCGCCATCGAGGAGCAGGCAGCCTGAGGGGCATAGCGCCAGTCGCTCGGTGAAGACCGCCGCACCCTCGGGATAGGCGGGATGCACCTGCGCCGCGATATTGAGCACGGCGGGCAGGTCGTCCGGGCGCATGGCGCGCCAGCTTGCCTGGCGGGGCCCGAGTGGAGAGGGGGTGGTTGGCATGGGCGGTAAAAACGCTCTCGACAGGCAGGCGACAACTCCAGCATAGCATGCGGCGCGCGGGCGGATAGCGCCGGGAATGTATCGAGATTGGAGACGGTGCGGGATGGAGGATACGCGTCTGACGGTGCGGATCGACGCGCATGACGCGCCGTTGCTGGGTCATGGCAAGATCCGCCTGCTGGAAGCCATTGGTGCAAGTGGCTCGATTTCCGGTGCCGCGCGGGCGATGGGCATGTCCTATCGGCGTGCGTGGCTGCTGGTCGAAGCCATGAACGCGGCCTTCTTGGAACCGGTGGTCGCGACCCGTCCGGGCGGCGGCGGCGGTGCCGAACTGTCGCCGGCGGGGGCTGAAATCCTGCGCCTGTATCGCGAGGTCGAGGAGCGGGCGGCACAGGCGGCCCTGCCGGCCCTGCGGGAGCTGGCCGCGCGCCTCGCGCCGCGCTGAAGGGAGTCTGTCGCACTGGTGATTTCGCGTTTGGGAATTGTAACAGCGCGCCGCAATATGGCCACAGGCCTTTGTCATAAATAAAAGATTGCCTGTATGGCAGGAGAGTGCCGGCGCGGTGGCGCCGGTGGCAGATCATAGACGGATGGCGCCGCGGGGTGCGGCGTTCGGGGAGTTGGGATGTTAAGACGCGATCTCGTGAAGACCGGGGCGGGTGTGTCGCTGCTGTCGCTGCTGGGGGCAGGCGCGCGCGCGGCCCATGCCGACGTGCCGGGCGCCCCCGCGCCGACCGGGGCCTTCGATGCCAGCACGGTGCGGCGGATCGCCGAACGCCTGTCGCGCAGCGCCTATCGCGCGCCCGAGCAGACGCTGCCTTCGGCGATCGATTCGCTGAATTTCGACCAGTACCGCTCGATCGCCTATCGCGAGGATCAGGCGCTGTGGCACGGCCAGAATCTGGCCTTCGACGTGGAGTTCTTCCCGCGCGGGTTTCTCTACCGTCCGCGCATCGAGATCTATGAGGTCGCGGACGGCAAATCGTCGCCGGTGCCCTACAGTCCCGACCTGTTCACTTATGGCGACCCGAAGCTGAAGGTCGCGGATAATGTGGGTTTTGCCGGGTTGCGGCTGCGCTATGCGATCAACACGCCGGGCGTGATGGAGGAATTCTGCGTCTTTCTCGGCGCGTCCTATTTCCGCGCGGTGGCGAAGGGGCAGAATTACGGCCTGTCGGCGCGGGGTTTTGCCGATGGAACGGGTAATCCGAAGGGCGAGGAATTCGCGCTGTTCCGCGCCTTCTGGCTGGAGAAGCCACAGCCGGGCGTCGATTCCGTGGTCGTGCATGCGCTGCTGGACAGCCCCTCGGTCGCGGGGGCCTTCAGCTTCACCATCCGCCCGGGTGACATGACCGTCTTTGACGTTCAATCCTACGTGTATCCGCGCACGAAGATCGACGAGCCGGGCATCGCGCCGCTGACGGGCATGTTCTATTTCGACGCCAACGACCGCAATCATGTCGATGACTGGCGCCCCGCCGCGCATGACAGCGAGGCACTGTCGATCTGGACCGGCAGCGGCCAGCAATTGTGGCGGCCGCTGCGCAATCCGCGCGACCTGCAATTCTCGGCTTTTTCGGACAATTCGGTGCGCGGCTTCGGCCTGATGCAGCGCAAGCGTGCCTTCGCCGATTTCGAGGATCTGGCGCTGAATTACGAAAAACGTCCGTCGCTGTGGATCGAACCGATCGGTGACTGGGGCGCCGGTGCGGTTGATCTGGTGGAAATTCCAACGCCGAACGAGGTGAACGACAATATCGTCTCGTTCTGGCGTCCGGGCGGCGGGCTGGCGGCGGGGAAGGAATATGCCTTTACCTATCGCATGTACTGGGGGTGGGATACACCCTGGCCGACCCGGCTGGCGCGGATTGCCGCCACCCGCGTGGGCGCGGTGACCGACGATCCGGCCGCGCGGTTCTTCGCGATCGATTTCAGCGGCGCACCGTTCGACAATCTGCCCCCCGATGCCAGGTTCCATCTGGTGCCCAGCAGTTCGGCCGGCACGATCCGCAATGTTGTGGTCGAGCCTGATCCGGCCATCCATGGCTGGCGCACGACATTCGAATTCGCGCCCGGTGACGCCAAGATCGCCGAGCTGACCTGTGTTCTGGCCAATGATGCGGGGCCGGTATCCGAGCAATGGACCTATCGATGGACACCCTAGGCGAGAGCGCGCGGACGGGCGCGGACGGCGGGTTCGGGCGTGGACCGGGCGGCGGCGGCTTTCGCGCCCTGCCTGACGAATCCCCGATGGGGATGGCGACGCAATCGCTGTCGGCGCTGCCGCTGACGCACGGCCGGCCGCGTACGCCGGTGACCGAACCCGCGCTGATGGCGCTGCGGCGGCTGGCGGTGATCGGTTCGGCCACCCTGCTGACGGCTTATGGCGCCTACGAGATGAACCGGGTGCTGAACTCGGCGGGCTATTCGGTGCTGGGCGTGGTCGTGCTGGTGCTGTTCGTGCTGCTGTTTCAGTGGATTGCGCTGGCCTTCGCCTCCGCCTTGGGCGGTTTCGTGTCGCTGTTGCGGCATGGCGGACTGGGGCTGGGGATTGCGCGGGAGGGGCCGTTGCCTTCGCTGTCCAGTCGTACCGCCCTGCTGATGCCGACCTATAATGAAAGCCCGGGGCGGGTAATGGCCGGGCTGCGCGCCATGTATGACAGCCTGGCGGCGACGGGCCGGCTGGAATCGTTCGATTTCTTCATCCTGTCCGACACCACCAATCCTGATGTGTGGGTCGAGGAAGAGGCCGCGTTCCTGGCCCTGCGGGCCGCGACGGGTGGGGATGCGCGCATCTTCTACCGTCGGCGGCCGGTGAATACCGAGCGCAAGGCGGGCAACATTGCCGAATGGGTGCGCCGCTTCGGCGGGGCCTACGCGCAGATGCTCACGCTGGATGCCGACAGCCTGATGGCGGGCGCAACGGTGGTGCGCATCGTTGCCGCGATGGAGCGCCATCCGGGTGTGGGCCTGATCCAGACCCTGCCGGAAATCGTCAACGGCACCACGCTGTTCGCGCGCATGCAGCAATTCGCGGGCCGGGTCTATGGACCGCTGATCGCCCACGGCATTGCCTGGTGGCACGGCGCGGAGGGCAATTACTGGGGGCATAATGCGGTGATCCGCACCCGTGCCTTCGCCGAGCAGGCCGGTCTGCCGCACCTGCCGGGGCGCAAGCCCTTCGGCGGCCATATCCTCAGCCACGATTTTGTCGAGGCCGCGCTGATGCGCCGGGGTGGCTGGGCCATCCACATGGTGCCGGGCCTGTCTGGTTCGTACGAGGAGAGCCCGCCCTCGCTGACCGACATCGCGATCCGCGACCGTCGCTGGTGCCAGGGCAATCTGCAGCATGCCAAGGTGGTGGGGACGCGCGGCCTGAACTGGGTCAGCCGGATGCATATGCTGATGGGCATCGGCTCCTACGTTACCTCGCCGATGTGGCTGCTGTTCCTGCTCGCGGGTATCCTGATCTCGCTGCAGTCCCGCTTCGAGAAGCCGGAATATTTCGGCGACACCAAATCCTTGTATCCGAACTGGCCGCACGTCGATCCCCAACAGGCGAAATACGTGTTCATCGTCACCATGGGGATCCTGCTGGCGCCCAAGCTGCTGGCCTATGTGGCGCTGCTGTTCGATCCGGCGGCGCGCCGGGGCTGCGGCGGGGCGGTGCGGGCGGCGCTGTCGGTGCTGGTCGAGACGCTGATCGGCGGCCTGGTTGCGCCGGTGGCGATGCTGATCCAGACCTCTGGTGTGCTGTCGATCCTGCTGGGGCGGGATTCGGGTTGGAATGCGCAGCGGCGTGACGATGGCGGGGTGCCGTTCATGGAGACGGTGCGGGGCTACTGGGTCTATACGCTGTTCGGCCTGGTTCTGGGCGGATGTGCGTGGAGCGTGTCGATCCCGCTGTTCCTGTGGATGACGCCGGTGCTGCTGGGGCTGGTCTTTGCCATCCCGCTGGCGGCTGCGACCAGCAGCCGCGATGCCGGACAGGCGCTGCTGCGTGTCGGGCTGCTGCTGATCCCCGAGGAGACGTCGCCGCCGGACATCCTGCGCCGCGCCGCCGCCGCCAATGCCGCCCGGCCGGAGGCCGAGGGGGGCGAGGCGATCCATCTGCTGCTGGCCGACCCGGCGCTGATGGCGGCGCACCGCGTGATGCTGCCGCCGCCGCGACGGCCCGGCGACCCGATCAATCCCGATCTGCTGGTGGGCTTGCTGAAACTGGCGGAAAGCCCCAATGCCGACAGCGCCGCTTTGCGATTGGGGCGGACGGAAAAGGCTGCGGTGCTGGGCAGTGCGGATGGTCTGGCGCGGCTCGACGCCCTGCGGGGCAGTGGGTTGCGCGCCTGAATGATGGGGCAGGATGCGCCAGCGTCCTGCCCCTGACGGCTGTTTACTTCGACGGCGCGGCGGGCTGGTCCAGCGCCATGCAGGCGCGGGTCAGCTTGGGGTCGTTGCCGTTCTTTTCACACAATGCGGTGGCGTCTGGACTGCAGGACTGGACTGCGGTTTCGAAATCCGTTTCCAGCACATCACGCGCGACCCCGACATCGGGATCGTTGGTCCGTTTCTGTTCGGCTTCCAGCGTGTCCTGGGTCTTGTGCAGTTCGGTCAGGGCGTCGACGCATGGCTGGCTGGTGGCGTTGGGGTCGCTTTGCAGGACCGCGACCAGTTTCTGTAGTTCGACCGTGGTGGAGGACGGCGCCCCCTCCTCATCGTCCTGCGCGATCGCGGGAGAGGCGGCGAGGATGCCGGACAGGAACAGGATGGCCAGCCGGCCGGGATGGGTGATCGTCACACTGGGCATTCCACTGGCGCGAGGCCCCGGGGACGCGACGCGTGCTGCTCGACAGCGATCCCGTGCTTTCCCCGGGGGGCGCCGGGCCAGTCTGGCGGCGGCGCCGCGGGATCGGCGGGACTATGGCAGGAAGTGCCGATGGACGAAAGGGTGCCGGGCGCGACGCCCGCCTGCGCCCCGCGATGCTTTCAAGGGGAAGGTGGATTGTGGGCGGCGTAGTTCCGCAGCAGAAGGGCCTGGATGTCCTCATCGGGATTGCCCAGCCAGCTTTGCAGGAACGGATGCTGCGCGTCGGGCCGGACATGCAGCAACCCCCAGGCGGCGTGGCCATCGGCCGCGAAAACGATATCGAGCTGGTTGTTGCCGCAATCGTGCGGCTTGCACAGATGCCCCAGAAGATAGGCGTGGCCGCCGGTTGCGACCTGCGTCACGGGCGTCGACGTGGCCTGTCCGCGACTGATCCAATCCGGAAAGCGCTGCATGACGACATAGGCCCGGCGATAGGCGGCCTCGAGCAGCAGGTCGGCGGTTTGCGGCGGTTCGGTCGCCCTGGCGGGATGGTCGATCAGAAGCAGGGCAATGGAGCAGGCATGGATGAGACGCGTAAGACGACACGGCACGTCGGCATGGCTCCTGAGATGAAGGTGAGCGTCTTCCGGCGCTGCCTGATACCGGCACGCCGTCAGATTCATGCCAAAACCTTCGGCTGCCCGAGGTCACAGGACGCTTATCCGGGCGCGAAGTTTAAAATATTCTTCCCGTAGCCCATTTTTGGGGAGGAAACGTAAAGCGGGGCTACCCGTGGCAGGGTGCGTCCGTCTGGTGTAGGATCGCCCCATCAGCCGCGTGCCGGCGCACCGCCCGTTCAGGAATATCGTCCCCGCCATGCGCCAGCGTTTCGCGCCCTCGTCTGTCTTGCCCCGGTTACCGAATCCGAAAAAGCTCAAGCTCGGGGTGCTGGTCGTGCTTGCCGTGGCTTATGGCGTGCTGTTCGCGACCTTGTCGCGGCATCCCAAGGCGCCGCCCAAGCCGCGTTACACCGCCATTCCGGTGGCGGTGGTCAAGACCGCGCCACAGATCGGGGCCGCCCCGCCGGCGCCTTCCGTGCAGCTTCAGCCGGTGCCGACGGTCGAGGTTCCGCAACCTCGCCTGACGATCCGCTGAAGCGGCGGGCCGCCGCCGGCCCGCTTTCCCGATCGCGTTTTCAGGCCGGCGCCTGGCAGACATCGACCCAGATGGCCTCGGTCAGTTCGGCCAGCCGGTCGGGCGACAGGCGCACGGCGCTGTTGATCGCGCCGGCGGCGGGAATGACCGTTTCGAAAGCGCGCAGCGATACGTCGCAATAGACCGGTAGCGGGGCGGGCAGCCCGAACGGACAGACGCCACCCACCGGGTGGCTGGTCAATTGCTCGACCTCCGCGCGGTCGAGCATGCGCGGCTTGTGGCCGAAGGCATCCTTGGTCTTGCGATTGTCCAGCCGGGCGGTGCCGGCCGCAACCACCAGCACCACCTGTTCGCCCAGTCGCAGCGAGATGGTCTTGGCGATCTGCGCGGGATGCGTGCCGTGCGCGGCGGCGGCCTCGGCCACCGTTGCGGTCGGCTGGTCCAGTTCGATGATGGCCAGGTCGGGCGCGCGCTCGGCCAGGAAGGCGCGGACGGAGTCCAGGCTCATCGGGCGGAATGGGGAAAGGGGGTGGACATGGGCAACGGCTCCTTGGGCATCCCTGACGCGTCTCGCGCCGTATCCTGGCCCGTCTGCCAGATGTCGTCGAGTGCGGGGGACTCATGCCTCCCGGTCGCCGCCGAACAGGCGGAACATCGGGCCGGTCAGCACGGTTGAGATCACGGCCAGCAGCATGAGCGAGGCAAAGGCGAAGTTGGAGACCATGCCGCGCTGGTGCAGGATGGTGGCGGCGACGATTTCCATCAGCCCCTTGCATTGCAGCAGGGCCCCGGCCGCCAGCGCCCGCCGGCCGCGGAGGCCGGGTGACGGCGGATACAGCCAGACCGCGCCCAGCTTGCTGGCGATCGACACCCCGACCAGCAGCAGCGACGCCAGGATGGAGGGAAAGGTCAGGGCGCGGCCGTCGATATGCATGCCGCTATGGCCGAAGAAGAGTGGCGCGAGCCAGACCAGCGCCAGGCTGCCCACCTGTTCGACCGGCAGGCGACGTAACCAGCGGGGCGGCATCAGCGCGCCGGCGGCATAGGCGCCGATCAGCTCATGCAGGCCCAACTGCATGCTGGCCCATGATCCGGCCGCGAGCCATACCGGCAGCACCGCCCAGATCAGCCAGAGGGGCGGTGCGGGAAAACGGCGGGTTGCCCAGCCGCTGACCACCACCATCGCGCCCAGCAGCATGACCGCCAGGATCTGGAGATGGCTCCATCCATGCAGCGCGGCGGAGCCCTTGGCCGCGAATTGCAGCGCCGCCAGCCCGGTCCACAGCGCCATGTCGTCCACGACGGCCAGCCGCAGCGCCAATTGTCCGACCCCCCGTTCGGTGGGGGCCAGTTCGCGGACGATGCCGATCAGGACCGGCAGGGCGCTGACGGCGATGCACAGGCCGATCGCCATGGCGCCGACCCAATTCTGCCCGTCCGGCGCCTGCCAGTCTGGCTGGGGCATCAGCACCGCATGGACCAGCAGCGTGCCGATGCCGAACGGTATGGCCAGGGCGACGAATGCGCTGCCCAGTAGCCGGGGCAGGGAGGTTTCCGGCATGGCGGTCGATGGGTCCTCGCCGGGGTGCTGCCACATTTCCAGCCCGGCGGTGAAGGCCAGGATCAATACGGCCACCCAGCCGATCAGGTCGCCTGTGGCGGACGGCACGCCAAGCCGATCGACGGGCCAGCCCGTCACGGCGATCAGGATACCCACCACGATCGGCAGCACCGCGATCGGAATCGTCCGCCCCAGCAGGCGCCAGGCCAGCCAGGGAACCATCACGAATACGCCGAAATCCGCGATGACATTCATGCCGTCCGTGCGACTCCGCGTGCTGCTGACCGTTATCTATGCGTTCCATGCATATATTAAATGATGTTCAGGGATCAATCGGGGACGATGGCCGGGCCGTTGACCGCCCGTGCCCGCATGGCGGGCGACCCATGCGGCTGGCCCGGTTCTGCCATACGATGGACCTATTCCCGCCATGACGGCATGGTTCCGTGCGCTGTAGTTACAGAATGTGAGAATCGATTGATGACGATCCGGAAATCCCTGCTTGCTCTTGCCCTGCCCATGACCGTTCTGGCGGGTGGGCTGACCACCGCCATGCCGGCTGCCCGCGCGGCGGATGACGCCTGTACCCAGTCCCGCAACCAGTCGACGGCGCCGGGATGGGATGTCGCCGGTCGCCTGGCCCAGCGCGAGGATTGCCTGGCGGGCCGTGGCCGTGCCTATCGCGATGGGGTGACGAACGGCGTGCAGCAGCGGGTACAAAGCGGTCGCGATGCCGTCGACGCCGTGCGCAATACGCCGCAGCGCCAGATGGACCGTCTGCGCAACGCCGGCACGACCGAACAGAACCGTCTGAATGCGCTGGGTCAGCAGACGCGGACGAACGCAGCCAACATGCTGACGGGAGGGTTGTAAAAGACTGCGATGACCCGCCCGGATCGTGTGATCCAGGCGGGTCACCGTTCTGCCGGCTTTATGCGCCGCGCTTGCGCGACGATGACGGGCCGGCCGCCGGACGACGCCGGGGGGCGCCGGACGGGGGGGCGCCACGGGGGCCACGTCCACGCGGCGCGCCGCCGGGGCCGCGATCGCCGTCTCGGCCACCGCCGCCGCCGGCCGGGGCCTGTGCCGGGCTGATCTGGACCTCGTCGGAATCGGTGGCGGCGACGCAGGCGCTGAAGCGCTCGGCCGAGGCCGTGGCGATTTCGAACAGCGTATGGTCGCCGGCGATGCGGATCGAGCCGATTTCGTTCTTGCGCACGCCGCCCAGGCGGCAGATTAGCGGCACCAGCCATTTCGGATCGGCCTTGTCCTGCCGTCCGACGCTCATGGAGAACCACACGCCGTCGCCGCGCGGGCCCTGTTCGTCGCGGGTCGGGCGCTCGCGGCGGGCGGCGGGTTCGCCGTCACGCGCCGGGCGGGGGGCGTCGACGCGCAGGGGGCGGATGTCCTCCGGGTCCGGCAGGCGGGCGCGGTACATCTGCAGCAGGGCGGTCGCCAGTTGTTCGGGGGTGCGGTCGGCGGCCAGGCGGGCGACCTGTTCCTCGTCACCGGGGGCAGCGGCTTCGGTCAGGCTCTGGTCGGTCAGCAGCCGTTCGAAATCCTGGGCGCGGATGGCATCGGCGGTGGGGACGGCGGTCCATTCCGCCGTGACCTTGGCCATGGCCAGCAGCCGCTCGGCGCGGCGGCGCATCGAGACCGGTACGACCAGGGCGCACACGCCCTTGCGCCCGGCACGGCCGGTGCGGCCCGAACGATGCAGCAGGGTGGCGCTGTCGGTGGGCAGGCTGGCATGCACCACCAGGGCGAGTGCCGGAATGTCGATGCCGCGCGCCGCAACGTCGGTCGCGACGCAGACGCTGGCCTGGCCGGTGCGCAGGCTGTCGATGGCGCGGGTGCGCTCGTTCTGGCCCAGCTCACCCGACAGCGCGACCGAGGCGAAGCCGCGTTCGAGCAGCGCGCCCTGCATGTGGCGCACCAGTTCGCGGGTGGCGCAGAACACCATGGAGGTGGGGCTGTCGGTATAGCGCAGGATGTTGACCACCGCCGGGATGATCTCACGCGGGTCGGTCAGCACGGCGCGGTAAGTGATGTCGGCATGCTGGCGGGCGCCGGACAGCGTGTCGATGCGCAACGCGTCGCGCTGGTAGCGCCGCGCGAGCGAGGCGATTTCCTTGGCGATGGTGGCCGAGAACAGCAGCGTGCGGCGCGTGGCGGGCATCGCGTCCAGCAACTGCTCCAGTTCCTCGCGGAAGCCGAGGTCCAGCATCTCGTCGGCTTCGTCCAGCACCACGACGCGCAGTTCGGACAGGACCAGCCGGCCGCGGCGCTGGTGATCGCAGAGCCGTCCGGGGGTGCCGACGACGATATGGGCGCCGAGTTCCAGCGCCCGTGCCTCGCGCCGCGCGTCCATGCCGCCGATGCACGAGACGATGCGCCCGCCCGCCGGCGCGTACAGCCATGTCAGTTCGCGCTGGACCTGCATGGCCAGCTCGCGCGTGGGGGCGACGATGACGGCCAAGGGCGCGCCGGCGGGCCCGAACCGTTCCGCCCCGCCCAGCAGGGTGTCGGCCATTGCCAGCCCGAACGCCACCGTCTTGCCCGATCCGGTCTGGGCCGACACCAGCAGATCCTTGCCGTCCGCCGCGACATCCAGCACGGCCTGCTGGACCGGTGTGGGCTCGTCATAGCCGCGCGCGTCGAGCGCGCGCCGAAGGGCGGGGTGGGTTTCGGGAAAAGGCATGGGGCGGATCATCCGGACAGAAGAAGCCACGTCGCGACGTGGCGCGAGACAGGCAAGGGCACAATGGCGGGATCGCGCTCCATAAAGAATCGCAGCCGAAAATACCAGAGCGAAAGCGCCGTCGCGTCGCAGGGGCCTGCCCTGCGCCCGGCAGGGGGCGACCCTGTGGAATCAGGGAACCAGGACGGCCGCGCCCTCGAACCGTCCGGCGCGCAGGTCGTCCAGCGCGCGATTGGCATCGCGCAGGGGGTAGCGCGTCGTGCTGGTGCGAATGCCGATTTTCGGCGCCAGGGACAGGAAATCGATCCCGTCCTGTCGCGTCAGGTTGGCGACCGAGACCAGTTGCCGTTCCTCCCACAGCAGATCGTAGGAAAAGGCCGGGATCTCGCTCATATGGATGCCGGCGCAGACGACGCGTCCGCCCTTGCGCACCGCGCGCAGGGCGGCGGGTACCAGCGCGCCCACCGGCGCGAAGATGATGGCGGCATCCAGCGGTTCGGGCGGCAGTTCGTCCGATCCGCCGGCCCAGACCGCGCCGAGGCCGCGTGCGAAATCCTGCGTTGCGCGGTCGCCCGGGCGGGTGAAGCCGTACACTTTGCGGCCCTGCCAGATCGCGACCTGGGCGATGATATGGGCGGCGGCGCCGAAGCCGTAGAGGCCCAGCGTCCCTGCGTCCTCGCCCGCCATCACCAGCGATCGCCAGCCGATCAGGCCCGCGCATAGCAGGGGGGCCAGCGCGACATCGTCGCCTTCCTCGCCCAGTGGAAAGGCATATTGCGCATCGGCGATGGCGGCGGTGGCATAGCCGCCATCGCGCGTGTAGCCGGTGAAGAGCGGGTGGTCGCAGAGATTTTCGTGGCCGGTGTGGCAGTAGCGGCAGACGCCGCAGGTATGGCCAAGCCAGGGAATGCCCACCCGCTGCCCCAGTTGCAGGCCCTGCACCCCTTCGCCCAGCGCGTCGATCCGCCCTACGATCTCGTGCCCCGGTATGACCGGGTGGCCGGGAAAGGGCAGGTCGCCGTCCACCACATGCAGGTCGGTGCGGCAGACGCCGCAGGCGCAGACCCGCACCCGGATCTGGCCGGGGCCGGGCTGGCGGTCGGGCAGTTCGACCCATTGCAGTGGGGTGTGCGGGGCATCCAGTCTCATCGCATGCATGGTCGGGTCTCCGGCGCGTTGGTCGGGATTGCCTGCTCATTCCATCATGTCGGCATGGCCCTGCGCTATGATCTGGATCAGCGCGCCCAGGCGATGACCCGATCGTGATTCCAGAGGGGGACGCGTGGGGTCGGGCCAGGGTGACGGGGAGAGAGGGCGGTCGCGACGGGGAGATGGCCCACCGGTCCGATCGTGGGCCAGCAGGGAGGAGATCAGGGTGGAACCGGTCGAGAGGTGGCGCTGCATCCGGGACTCCATCGGGCAAGGTGTGATACTCATTATATTCAAATGATAATCATTCTCAAGTAGAATGCCGCGATCGTCATAACAGAGTTGCGAGGACTGCTAGGCAGCCTCCGTGCGGGCCGGTATGACATTGGGCCCGGATTTCGCGGCCTGCGCATCGCGCGGCCAGGACAGGGCGGGGACAGGCCGGGGACAGGCCGGGACCGCCAGGTTCCTCCGGGCCCAATGACGTGTTTCGCCCCCGTAGGCAGGAAGAACCAAGAGGAAAAGCCGTATGGCCAAGATCAAGGTGAAGGAACCGGTCGTCGAACTCGACGGCGATGAGATGACGCGGATCATCTGGAGCTTCATCAAGGAGAAGCTGATTCTCCCGTATCTCGATATCGACCTGAAATATTACGATCTGGGAATCGAGCACCGCGACGCCACCGACGACCAGGTGACCGTCGAGGCCGCCGAGGCGATCAAGACATACCGGGTCGGCGTGAAGTGCGCGACGATCACCCCCGACGAGGCCCGCGTGACCGAGTTCGGGCTGAAGAAGATGTGGCGCTCGCCCAACGGCACGATCCGCAACATCCTCGACGGCACGATCTTCCGCGAGCCGATCATCTGCTCCAACGTGCCGCGCCTGGTGCCGCACTGGACGCAGCCGATCGTCATCGGCCGCCATGCCTATGGCGACATCTATCGCGCCACCGAGACCAAGATCCCCGGCCCCGGCAAGGTCACCCTGACCTATACGCCGGCCGACGGCAGCGCGCCGGTCACGCTGGACGTGCATGATTTCAAGGGCCCCGGCGTCGCGCTGGGCATGCACAATACCCGCGCCTCGATCGAGGGCTTTGCCCGCGCGTCGCTGACCTATGGCCGCGACCGCAAGCTGCCGGTCTACCTGTCGACCAAGAACACGATCCTGAAGGCCTATGACGGCATGTTCAAGGACGTGTTCCAGGAGATCTACGACGCCGAGTTCAAGGCCGATTTCGAGACGCTGGGCCTGACCTACGAGCATCGCCTGATCGACGACATGGTGGCCTCGGCCCTGAAATGGAGCGGCGGCTATGTCTGGGCGTGCAAGAACTATGACGGCGATGTGGAGAGCGACATCGTGGCGCAGGGCTTCGGCAGCCTGGGGCTGATGACCTCCGTCCTGCTGAACCCGACCGGCGACGTGGTGGAATCCGAGGCCGCGCATGGCACGGTGACGCGCCATTATCGCGAGCACCAGAAGGGCCGGCCGACCAGCACCAACCCGATCGCCTCGATCTTCGCCTGGACGCGCGGCCTGGCCTATCGCGGCCGGTTCGACAACACGCCCGACGTGACCCATTTCGCCGAGACGCTGGAACGCGTCTGCGTCGAGACGGTCGAGGCGGGCCAGATGACCAAGGACCTGGCCCTGCTGATCGGGCCGGACGCGAAGTGGCTGACGACCCAGGACTTCCTGGCGGTGCTGGACACCAACCTGCGCAAGGCGATTGCGGCCGGTTGATGCATAAGGCGGCCGGGCTTTCGGGCCCGGCCGCTTTCTTATTGATCGAGTATGGCGACTGCTGTCGCGAAGCTCGGCGCCAGGGGCAGGAGCGGCGTCAGCGTTGCCTGCCAGGCGTGGTGGAGATCGGCCTTGCCTGCATAGACCACGGCCGAAGGGCGGTTGTTCCGGTCCAGTTCCTGGAGCCAGCCGCCCTGTCCGCGGTCGATCATGTGCAGGTCGATATAGTCCCAGATCGTGCGGTACCGGCGTTCTTCTTGAAGGGAAGAGCCAGAAAAATTCCTGATTGCGCGGCAGGTTCAGCCATTTTGAAAATGGCGATGGGGCATCTCTGCGATCAGTGGTGCATTGCCGGCAGTGTCGAAGGGGACGAGGTCGCCAGGAGCGGCCCCCGGGCACCATTCAATCCCGCAAATCGTAAACGCAGATAGGAATTTGGCGGCGCCACGACGCGCCACCTATTTTCCTTCCTCAATGTCCTTCATCGTCCGCTCGAACTCGGCATCGGCTTCTTTGGCATCGCGGCTGCCTTTGGGGCTTTCCTCGGTCGCTGCCTGGTTGTCGACCCACAGCCACAGACCAAACAGAACCGCAGAGATGAGCGCACCAATCCCGAACAAAAACATGCATTCCTCCTTTCGTAGTTGGCTCTTGAAGGTAAAGGGCGAGCCGAACCGCGCGAGGTCAAGGGAATTTGCGGTTGAGGGCAGATTCGGCGAAGATCCGTAAAAATTCTGATCCGGTCAGGAGTTTTATACTGTGGGCACACGAGGGCCCTGAACGGATCAAAGTCTTTTTGCTTCTTTTTCTTCAGAAAAAGAAGAAATGCTCAGTCCTCACCCGCTGCGCGATAGGGCGACTGCGCATCCAGTTCCGCCATTTCGTGCAGCATGGCCTCGCGTTCGTGGACCACGAAATCGGCTACCGCGCGACGCAGGCCGGGGTGGGCGATCCAGTGGGCCGAATAGGTGGGGGTGGGGCGGTAGCCGCGCTGGATCTTGTGCTGGCCCTGGGCGCCGGCTTCGACCCGGCGGAGGCCGTGGGCGATGGCGAAATCGATGGCGCGGTAATAGCACAGCTCGAAATGCAGGAACGGGTAGTCGCCGTCGCAGCCCCAGTTGCGGCCGTAGAGCGTGTCCGTGCCCATCAGGTTCAGCGCGCCCGCGACCGGCGTGCCGTCGCGTTCGGCCAGCATCAGCACCACGCGGTCGCCCAGCCGTTCCGACAGCAGGGGGAAGAATTCGGGCGTGAGATAGGCGCTGCCCCATTTGCGATCGACGGTTGCGGTATAGAACCGGTAGAAATGCGCCCAGAGATCGGGGGTGATCGCGCGGCCCTGCACGGCGCGGAATGTCAGGCCGCACTGATTGGCGTCCCGCCGTTCGCGCTTCAGGACCTTGCGCTTGCGCGAGGCGAGCGTGGCCAGGAAATCGTCGAAGCTGGCATAGCCGCCATTGTCCCAGTGGAACTGGACCCCGAGCCGTTGCAGCCAGCCGGCCTCGCCCAGCAGCGTGTATTCGTCCTCGGTGCAGAAGGTGACATGGACCGAGGAGACGCCCAGTTCGGTGGCGGCCTGGCGCAGGGCGCCGGCCAGGGCCTGACGCAGGCCCGCACTGTCCGCTGCGTCGGGACGCACCAGCAGCCGGGGGCCCGGCACCGGCGAGAACGGTACCGCGACCTGCAATTTGGGATAATAATCGCCGCCGGCCTGCTCGAACGCGCGCGCCCAGGTCTGGTCGAAGACATATTCGCCGTAGGAATGCGATTTGGCATACATCGGCGCCGCCGCCAGCAGGCGGCCGGCGGCGTCGCGGATGGCGGCGTACTGCGGCAGCCAGCCGGTGCGCGGGCCGGTCGATCCGCTGTCTTCCAGTGCCGAGAGAAAGGCGTGGCTGACGAATGGATTGTCGGGGCCGGCGCAGGCATCCCATTCCGTCGCCGGGATGTCGGCGATGGCGGGATGCAGGCTCAGGGTCAGGGCGGTCATGTCCGCGCCGCCCGGGTCAGGCGATCTCGAACAGGCCTTCGACCTCGACGGCGGCATCGAGCGGCAGGGACGGCACGCCGATGGTCGAGCGTGCGTGCAGGCCGGCATCGCCGAAGATCGCGACCGCGAGGTCCGAGGCGCCGTTCATCACCGTGGCATGCTGGGTGAAATCGGGCACGCAGGCGATGAAGCCGCCCAGGCGGACGACGCGGCGTACCCGCGACAGGTCGCCCACCGCGGCGCGGACCTGGGCGATCACGTTGATCATGGCGTAGCGGGCGGCTTCGACCCCGACCTCGACCGCGACGTCGGCGCCGAGCTTGCCGGTGGCGAACAGCTTGCCGTCGGCCAGCGGCAACTGGCCGGAGACGACCAGCAGCGACCCGCTGAGCACGGTGGCGACATAGGTGGCGACGGGGGCGGGGGGCACGGGCAGGATGATGCCGTGCCGGTCCAGGCGGGTTTCGGGTGTGTCGGTCATGAACGGGGCTCCTTGTCCGAAACGGGCGGGCGGCTTTTCAAACGGCCATTCAGCCGACCAGGCGCAGTCTGCCGCGCCGGGTGGTATTGTCCCCCTTCGTTTCGGGGAAATCCAGCGGCAGCATCGGCGCCGGGATGTCGGTCAGCTCGTCCTGATGCGGCGCGTCGGGCAGTCTGTGGCCCAGATAGGCATCCGACAAGGCCCGGAACGCGTAATCCAGCATCGAGGTCGCGTAGGAGGCGACCGGATCGCCCTCGACCGTGCCGGCGGGGCCGAAACGGGTATAGGCGAAGGCATCCACATATTCGTCCAGCGGGGCGCCATATTGCAGGCCGATGCTGACGGCCTGGCCCAGCGCGTCCAGCAGGCCGCGCGTCATCGGCCCCTCGCGCGCCGGGGTGATCGTGACCTCGCCCAGCGACCCGTCCTCATATTCGCCGGTGCGCAGGAACAGGCGGTGGCCGCCGACGCTGGCCTTCTGCGTGAAGCCGCCGTGACGGGCGGGCAGATGCCGCCGCACCCCGCGATCGAGGGCCAGCCGGGCGCGCAGGGTGGGGATGGCCGTCGGGTCCGGCCGGGCCGGCATGCGGTCGACGAAGCCTGCCAGCGCGCGATGCATTGCCTTGTGGGCCTCGATATCCGGCAGGGGCAGCACGCTTTCCCCCGCCAGGGCGGCGGCGAAGGCGGCCTCGGGCGTCAGGCCCCGCGCGGTCAGGCGCGACAGGGTGCTGGCGGCCAGTCGGCCATCGGGGCGGAGCGGCGAGAAGATGGGCGCGAGGCCGCAGGCCTCGACCCCCAGCAGGGCGTCGATCGGGCCGGGGGCGGAAAAGCCGGTCTCGATCCGGGGCAGGGGGGTGTCGGTCTCGACCGCCGCGTCGCGCCAGACGGCGCGGGCGGTTTCCGCGAGGCCGGGGACGGTGCTGCGCGCGGGGGGCAGCAGCAGGGTGTCGGCCCCGCACCCCGCATGGGCGACCGAGGTTGCCAGCGATGCCAGGCTGCAGGCCACGTCGCGGCCGGCGTCGCTGTCATAATCCAGCCCCAGCGCCGCCAGGCAGGCATCGAGATTGGTCATCAGCAGGTCGCCGGCCACCGGCGCGGGGCCGGCCGGCTGGGGTTCGGGGGCGGTCCTGGCCTTGCGTCCGCGCGGCGCCGGGGGCGGCGCCAGGTCGGGGAAGGGCAGTTCGCCATTGCGTAGCGACGCCTTGCGTTCCGCCACGTCGCGCAGGACCAGGCAGAGCAGGCGCAGCGCGGCCACGAAATCCTCGGCCAGGAAGCCGCTGCCCGGCTGCACGAAGGCCGCCAGATTGACGACGAAGCCGGGCCGCCGGTCGTGCTGGCCGGTCCAGAGGGATTCGGTCGGGGCCGCCTGGCGCAGCATGAGAAGGCAGGACAGCGACCGGGCCTGCGTGGCCAGGGAGTCGACGGCCAGATCGTCCACCCAGCGCGCGGCTTCGGTCGCCAGGCGTGCCGCGCCACGGCCGGGTGCCAGGCGTGCCAGGGCCGCCGCTGCCTCGTCGTCCCAGTCGACGGGCAGGGTGACGGCGCGGAGGGCGTCGTCCGGGTCCGCGGCGGCCTGCGTGGTACGCATGCGCACGCCGTTCCAGTGGCTTCGGGCTGTCATGGCGTTCACTCTAGGCCCGCTTCGGGACGGGGCGGAAGCCGTATATGGTGGGTCCTGGACTATACAGACCACTGTATATTGTGGATATGGGGGATAAGTTGGTGGTTTCCCGATCCCGGAGTTGTGAACGGCCGAGTCCCTGGCCACCGGGTGGACCACCCGCCGGAAAGAGGGTTATCCTCGGGACATGGCAAATCTCGGCACCCGCATCTACACCAGGTTCAAGGGTCGGCTGGTCGGCAAGGATGCCGATGGCCGGTGCTATTACGAGGCGCGTACCGCGAATCGTACCGGCGGTGGCCTGACGCGGCATGAGCGCTGGGTCATCTATCACAAGGGCGAGGACGCGTCGGTCGTGCCGCCCGAATGGTGGGGATGGCTGCATCATGTCGATGAGGCGCCCCTGCCGGAGAGTGCGCGCCAGCCGTGGCAGATCCCCTATCCGGGCAACCGGACCGGGACGGTCGATGCCTATCATCCGCCGGGAAGCGACTATCGCGGCGGTCGCCGTGCCTCCTCGACCAGCGATTACGAGGCCTGGGTTCCCGAAGGGTGAAACGGCGGACGGAACCTGTTAAGGTTCGCGTCGCCGTGAATTGGGGAACAGAGTCAGAATGGTCAGTGCGGTTGCAGGCCGGATGAGCCGGAATTCGGCTGAGCTCGCCGCCGGGTGCGGTGTTCTTGTGCTGCTGGGCGGCCTTTTGGCGCTTGCCGTGGTCGATAAGGGGCGCCGGCATGAGACCGGCTACCGGTTGCATGCCGCCTTTGCCCATATCGACGGGTTGTCGGTCGGGTCCGATGTCCGGCTGGCCGGGGTCACGGTGGGGCAGGTGGTCGACGAGCGGGTCAATCCGTCCGATTACAAGGCGCAGGTGACCTTTACCGTGCGTCCGGACGTCCAGTTGCCGACCGACAGTGCCGCCATCATCACCAGCGACAGCCTGCTGGGCGGCAAGTATGTCGCCCTGTCGCCGGGGGCCAGCGAGTCCATGCTGCGGCCAGGGGGGGGGATTGCCGAGACCCAGGGGGCGATCAGCCTGGAGCAGCTGCTCAGCCGCTTCATCTTCTCGGTGACCGACACGATGACCAAGGCCAACCAGCCGCGTGCGAACCCGGGCGCCGCGCCGCAGGGGGCCGTACCCGCGCCGGGAGGTCACACCGGGGGGAGCGACCTGCCATGAGCGATGGCGCTCTTCCGCCGCCGCCTGCCGTCTGGCGCCAGTCCGACGGCAGCCCGGTTTCGTGCCAGGACAAGATCAGGGTGCTGACTGAAAATTATGCCGAACTTTGCGAGGTCATGCGTGACACGTTCGAGGACGCGGTGCTGATCGGTGTCGACGAGGATGGCATGCGGCATCTGATCATGGAGGTCGCGGCCGCGCTGCGAAGCCCGAGATCGTGAGGCGCTGCGACTGGCGCCTGTTCCGCCCGGTATCGTGCCGGGCGGTGCCTTTCCACGCGACCCTGGCCGCCGTGCTGGCGCTGGGATGGGGCAGCATCCCTGCCGGGGCGCAGGAAATCGTGCCGCCGCCCGCGATCTATCCCGCCGACACCTGGCAGGGACGCACGGTGGCGACCGTGCGGGTGCTGGATACGCTGGATTCCCGCGTGCAGGTGCTGGCCATTCCGGTGGGGCAGGATGCGACGTTCAGGGCGCTGACGATTCACGTCGGCGCCTGCCGCGACCGGCCGGCGACGCTGACCCCGGACGCGGCGGGCTGGCTGGCGGTGCGCGATACGCGGCAGGACGGGCCCGGGTTCAGCGGGTGGATGCTGGCGGGGGAACCGTTCCTGGGTGTCTTCCAGGACCCGGTCTATGCCGTGCGCCTCATTGGCTGCGCGGGCGACGCGGTGGCCCCCGTGCCACCGCCCCTGGCAGCCCTGGCGGCGGCCATGGCTCCGCCGGCCGATCAGCCGGTGCCGGGCACGCAGGGGGCGGACACGCCGGCACCCGGTGCGCCGGCATCGGGCGCCCCGGCACCAGGGACGCGGATCGTGACGGTTCCGGCCGCCTCCTCGGCCGTCCAGCCCGCCGTCACGCCGGCTCCGGCACCCGCCGCGCCCGTTGCGCATCTCGGCGGGGCGCCGCTTGCCCTGTCGCCGCCCGACGAGTCCGCATCCGTGCCGGCCGCCGTTCCCCAGCCATCCGGTGGCGCCGCGCCGCCGGCGGGCCGGCCGCTGCCGCTGCCCCCGCCGGTGCCTTTTGCGACCGGCACGGCGGCACCGGCCCGGCCGACGCCCGCGTCGAGCGCGGCCCCGGCGTCGCAGGCCCAGCCGGGTCAGCCGCAATCCCTCCTGCCCCCCTGACGGGGGCGGGAGGCAACTTGTCCCGCCGGTGTCGGTTCGGGATGAATGACGAGCCTTCGGTCCCAAGGAGTCCAGAATGCCCATGAGCCCGACGGATTATGCCGGCCCGGCCGGCCGGTTCATGCCGCCCCCTGCCGAGGCGGCCCTGCTGCTGGATTTCGACGGCACGCTGGTGGATATCGCGCCGACCCCGGAGTCGGTGGTCGTTGCCCCCGGCCTGCCTGACGTGCTGCGGCGGCTGCGGGCGAAGTGCGGCGATGCGCTGGCGGTGATTTCGGGCCGTGCGGTGGACCAGATCGACCATTTTCTCGGCGATGTGCCCTTTGCCGTGGCGGGCGAGCATGGCCTGGCCGTGCGACATCGTCCGGGTGGCCCGATCGTGCGGACCGAACAGCCGCCCCTGCCGCCGACCTGGCTGCCGGCCGCCGAGACCCTGGCCGCGCAGCATCCCGGCGTGCGGATCGAGCGCAAGCCGGCGGGTTTCGTCCTGCATTACCGGGCGGCGCCCGAGGTTGCGGATCTTCTGCGCGAGGTCGCGGAATCGTGGGTGGCGTCGACCCATGGGCGCTTTCATGTCCAGATGGCCAAGATGGCGTGGGAAATCCGCCCCCACGGCGTGGACAAGGGCCATGCGGTGGCGGCGCTGATGCAGTCGCCGCCCTTCGCGGGGCGGCATCCGATCTTTGTCGGCGATGACGTGACGGACGAGGACGGGATACGCGCGGCCGAGGCGCTGGGCGGGGCCGGGTTCCGCATCCCGCGGGATTTCCCCGACCCTGCGGCCTTCCGGGCATGGCTGGCCACGCTGGCGGCGGGAGGGAAGGACTCATGGGGCGTCTGATCATCGTATCCAACCGGGTACCTTCGCCGCGCGAGCGTCTTCAGCCGGCGGGTGGTCTGACCGTGGGACTGAAGGATGCGCTGCGCGGCGGGTCGTCGCTGTGGTTCGGCTGGTCGGGCAACCAGTCCGAGTTCGCGGGCGATCCCGTCACGGGGATGGATGAGGTCGATGGCGTGACCTATGCCACGATCGACCTGACGGCGCGCCAGCATGAGGGATTCTACCAGAATTTCTCGAATGGCATCCTGTGGCCGCTGTTCCATTACCGTGTCGGGCTGATGAGCTATTCGCGGCGCGACTGGCAGACCTATCTGGAGGTCAATGCCATGTTCGCGCGCAGCCTGCGCGCGCTGCTGCAGCCGGACGACGTGATCTGGGTCCATGATTATCACCTGTTCCCGCTGGGCCAGGCGCTGCGCGACCTGGGTGTCGCGGGGCGGATCGGGTTCTTCCTGCATATTCCCGTCCCGCCCTGGAGCCTGGTGCGCTCCATGCCGGGTGCACGCCTGCTGCTGGAAGACATGCAGGCCTACGACCTGATCGGGGTGCAGACCGAAGAGGATGCGGACAATCTGAACCACGCCTTCCGCCAGAACGGGCTGGCCGAGCGGGCGCGGGCCTTTCCGATCGGGATCGATCCGCACGAGTTCCGCGAACAGGCCGAGGCCGGGGTCAGGCGCGACGAGGCCGAGCGTCTGCGCGCCAGCCTGCGCGGGACGGCGCTGATCCTGGGGGTGGACCGGCTGGATTATTCCAAGGGCCTGCCCGAGCGCTTTCGGGGGTATGAGGCGTTCATGGCCCGCTATCCCGAACATCGGGGCCGCGTTTCGTTTCTTCAGGTTGCCCCGGTGTCGCGCGGCGATGTGGAGGAATATCGCCAGCTCCGTCGCCAGCTCGACGAGCTGACGGGGCGGATCAACGGCGCCTATGCCGAATTCGACTGGACGCCGATCCGTTACCTGACGCGACCGGTCGCGCGGGACATCCTGGCCGGGTTCTATCGCATGGCCGATGTGGCGCTGATCACGCCGCTGCGCGACGGGATGAACCTGGTGGCGAAGGAATATGTCGCGGCACAGGATGCGGCCGACCCCGGTGTGCTGGTTCTGTCGCATTTCGCGGGTGCGGCGCCGGAGATGGATGAGGCGGTGCTGGTCAATCCTTATGACGCCGACGAGATCGCCGATGCGCTGCACCAGGCGCTGACCATGGGGCTGGAGGAACGCCAGCGGCGCTGGACCCGCCTGGATGAGGATGTGCGCCGGACCACGGCGGGCTGCTGGGCGCGGGATTTCCTGCAGGCGCTGGACGCGGCGGCGCCGGTCGGGGCGCCCCTGGCCGGCAC
Source organism: Gluconacetobacter tumulicola (assembly GCF_014174215.1). GTDB lineage: Bacteria > Pseudomonadota > Alphaproteobacteria > Acetobacterales > Acetobacteraceae > Gluconacetobacter > Gluconacetobacter tumulicola. The sequence continues at coordinate 216,623 of NZ_JABEQL010000005.1, forward strand.
GCCATGAGGCGCCGGGACGGGGGGATGGGATGGGCCCCCGGTGCGATGCTGATGGTTGCCGGGCTGGCGGCCCTGGGGATTGCCGCCTGGGTCGAGCATGGGTTGGGCGAGGTGCCGTGCGGATTGTGCCTGTGGGAACGCTGGCCCTGGCGCGTGCTGGCGGTTCTGGGCCTGTTTGCCGCCCTGTCGCGCGGGCGGGTGGCGCGGGGCCTGCTGTGGCTGGGCATTCCGGTCATGCTGGCGGCCTGTGGCCTGTCGGCCGTTCATGTCGGGGTGGAGCAGGGCTGGTGGCCCAGCCCGCTGCCGGAATGCCAGGCCCCGGTCTTTCATCCCGGCACCTTTGCCGAGCGCCTGGCCGCCATGCCCCTGCGCCCGGCGAAGCCCTGCGACGCGCCGACCTATCTGGTCGGTGCGCTGCCGGTGTCCATGGCCGGGATGGACGGGCTGTATGCGGCCTGTGTGCTGGCGGTCATAGCGTACTGCCTCGCCCGCGGCCGAAGATCAGGCCGACGATGAACAGCACGAGGAAGATGAAGAACAGGATCTTGCCGATATAGGCAAAATCGGCTGCGAACCCGCCGAAGCCGAGGGCCGCCGACAGCAGGGCCAGGACGAGAAAGATCAGCGTCCAGCGTAAGAGGTCCATCGGGATATCCTCCGATTCATGTGTCTGGACCGTAGGGTCCGTCAGGGCTTCAATAGCTGGCTGTCGTCAGGGTTGCGTTTTGCGTGGCGGATTCATGCGCTACGACCTGTTATGGCGCGGTTGTGATGGCCTGCGGCCATGCGTGCCCGATGGGGTGATTCAACGTTCCCTGCTCCATGTTTCGGGCAGGGCTTCCAGCAGGCGGGTGACATATCGTGCCGGATTTCCGCTCTCTCTATCGTCAGGGTTTCGCGCGGGTGGCGGGATGCACCCTGCCGGTGGCGCTGGCGGACCCGGCGGCCAATGTCGCGCGCATGACCGACATGGTGCGCGCGTGCCATGAGCAGGGCGTGGCGCTGGCGGTCTTTCCCGAACTGGGCGTGTCGGGCTATGCGATCGACGATCTGCGCCAGCAGGACGTGCTGCTCGACGCGGTGGGGCGTGCGCTGGCGAGCCTGGCGGAGGCGACGGTGGGGCTGATGCCGGTGGTGGTGGCCGGCGCGCCCCTGCGGCATGGCGATGCGCTGTACAATTGCGCGGTGGTGCTGCATCGCGGGACCATCCTGGGCGTGGTGCCCAAGAGCTACCTGCCGAATTACCGCGAATTCTACGAAGCCCGGCATTTCGTCGCCGGGGCCGGCCTGCGCGGCCAGACGATCCATGTCGCGGGGCAGACGGCGCCGTTCGGTACCGACCTGCTGTTCGAAGCCGAGGACCTGCCCGGCCTGGTGATCGCCGTCGAGATCTGCGAGGACGTATGGGTGCCGGTGCCCCCCAGCACGGAGGCGGCCCTGGCGGGTGCCACCGTGATCGCCAACCTGTCGGCCAGCGACATCACGGTGGGCAAGGCCGAGCAGCGCGACCTGCTCTGCCGCTCGCAATCGATGCGCGCGCTGTGTGCCTATGTCTATGCGGCGGCGGGGGAAGGGGAATCGACCACCGATCTGGCCTGGGACGGGCAGGTGTCGATCTATGAAAACGGGGCGCTGCTGGCGGAAACGGTTCGTTTTCCGCAGGGGCCGCATCGCGCGGTGGCGGATGTCGATCTGGACCTGTTGCGGCAGGAACGCAGCCGCATGGGGACGTTTGCCGATTGCCGGAGGGCGCGGGGGGATGCGGCGTGGCGCCGGATCGGCTTTGCGCTGGCGCCGCCGCCGGGCGATCTGGGGCTGTTGCGGCGGATCGAGCGTTTTCCGTTCGTGCCCAGCGATCCTGCGCGGCTGGAGCAGGATTGTTTCGAAGCCTGGACGATCCAGGTTTCGGCCCTGAAGCAGCGCCTGCTGGCCACCGGGGCGCGGCGCATGGTGATCGGCGTGTCGGGGGGGCTGGATTCCACCCAGGCGCTGCTGGTGGCGATCCGGGCCGCCGACGAGCTGTGCCTGGGGCGCGATGCGGTACTGGCCTATACCATGCCCGGCTTCGGTACCAGCCCCGGCACGCAGTCCAACGCCATGGCGCTGATGCGGGCGCTGGGGGTCGCGGCGGCCGAGCTGGATATCCGTCCGACCGCGCGGATGATGCTGGAACAGATGGGGCACCCTTTTGCCAGCGGCGTGCCGCAATATGACGTGACGTTCGAGAATGTGCAGGCCGGGTTGCGGACCGATTTCCTGTTCCGGCTGGCCAACCAGCATGGCGGGATCGTGATCGGTACCGGGGATCTGTCGGAGCTGGCGCTGGGGTGGTGTACCTACGGCGTCGGCGACCAGATGTCGCACTACAACGTCAATGCCGGCCTGCCCAAGACGCTGATCCAGCATCTGATCCGCTGGGTTGTCGCCTCGCGCCGGGTTGAGGATGACGCGGCGCGGGTGCTGGAGGCGATTCTGGCAACCGAGATCTCGCCCGAGCTGATCCCGGCGGGTTCCGACCAGGCGTTGCAGAGCACCGAGGAGAAGATCGGGCCCTACGCGTTGCAGGATTTCACGCTGTACCATGTGCTGCGCCATGGTTTCCGGCCGTCGCGCATTGCCTATATGGCGGAAATCGCCTGGCGCGACCTGGCGGCGGGCTCATGGCCGCCGGGATTCCCGGCCGACCGGCGCGTGGCCTATGACCTGCCTGCCATCCGGCACTGGCTGTCGGTGTTCCTGAGCCGTTTCTTCGGCTTCAGTCAGTTCAAGCGTTCGGCGATGCCCAATGGGCCGAAGGTGGTGGCCGGCGGCGCATTGTCGCCGCGCGGCGACTGGCGCGCGCCCTCGGACGGCACTGCGCTTCTGTGGCTGGAGGAACTGGAGCGCAACGTTCCCCGGGCCTGATCCCTCATTCCGCCGTCGCCACGGCCAGGAGCGCCTTGTCCATCGCCGCCGTGGACCGGCCGACATCCGGCGGTACGTCGTTGGCGAAGAAGGAGACGATCAGCATCCGCCCGCTGGCGGCCGTCATGTAGCCGGACAGCGCGTGTGTGGCGTTGAGCGTGCCGGTCTTGGCGAAGAGCCTGTCCGCCAGTGCCGTGCCCGCGAAGCGTTTCGCCAGCGTGCCGTCTTCGCCCGCGACCGGAAGGTCCTGGCGCCATGCCGGCCCCCATGGCTGCCGGTTCGCCCAGCGGAGCAGGCCCGCCACGGCGCGGGGCGTCACGCGGTTGTATGTCGACATGCCCGAGCCATCGGCAAGAGAGAAGCCGGAGCGGGGAACGCCGGCGGTGGCGAGAATGGCGTCGCGCCGTGCGATGCCCTGCGCGGTCGATCCTGTTCCGTGTGCAAGCGCGAGACGTCGCAACAATATTTCCGCGTGGAGATTCTGGCTGACCTTGAGAAGATGACGGATATCGTCCGCCAGCGGCGGCGGGGTCAGGCGGGCGAGTACGGGCGCGGGCGGAAGGGGGGAAGGCGGTGGGGCATTGGCGTCGTCGCCGAGGGTGAGCGGGCGATGCCACGCTCCGCTACCGCCCTCCACCGCGATTCCGCGCGCCTCCAGCAGGCGGCGGAAATGCCATGCCGCGAAATCGGCGGGGTCCTCGATGCCGATGCCGAGGATTTCCGGCGGTGCCCCGGCTGCGATGGTGCCATAAAGCCGTACCCAGCGCGCGCCGGGCTGGCGCTCGATCCGAAGGTCGGTCTTGCCCTGCCCGACGGTGACGGCCTGGTTGTCGAGCTTCAGATAGGTTTCTCCGTCCTTCCAGGTGGCGGATGGCGGAGAACCCGCGGCGGAGCCGGGCGTCACGGACAGCGCGGCGACATTGTCGTCGAGCGTGAGCGCGGAGACCGCCGCGCCCGAACGGGTTTGCAGGGTGTTCCAGCTCCATCCGGGCCCCCAGCGTTCGTCAGGGAAGAGTCTGTCGTCCCCCATGACGTCATGGACGCGCCGGATGCCCGTTGCGGCCGTGGCATCGGCGAGACGCGACAGGCAATCGGTCTGGCAATCGGGCCGGTCGGACAGGCTTGCGTCGCCCGCGCCGATCAGTGCGACGTCCGAAGCGCCGCCTTCATGGGGCACCAGCCGCACCGCGGCACCTCCCGCGCGGTCGGGATCGGACAGGCCCGGCAGGGATGCGAGGGCGGCCGCCGTCGTGAACAGCTTGGTGTTGGACGCCGGGATGAACCGCTGGTCGGGATCGATGGCCAGGATTTCCTTCCCGTCCATGTCGGTGACGAGCAGTCCCCAACGTGTGCCGCCGAGCGCGGGCGTATCGAGAATGGCGTGAACCTGCCTGGCGAGGACAGGTGTGTCGCCCGGAGGCGGGAGACCGGGCGAGGAAAGCGTACAGGCAGAGAGGAGCAGCGGCAGGCAGAGCCGCAATGCTGCCGGGCGGTAAGGCGATGCCGCATGTCCGGGCCTGTGACGGGTATATCCGGGAGCGCGGGTCATGGTGTCCTTTCTCGGCCCGAAGGCTGGACATTCAGCCGCCTCGATGAGGGCAGCGACGAATCCGGAAATGTACGAAACAGGAAATATGCCGGCCAGGGCATGAACCGATGACAGGCCGATATGGGCGTGCCCTGCCTGCCGGCTGGCCGGTGGCACGCCCGGGATGGCCGGTTCCGCGAATCGCGTCGGCCGGCGGCGAGGCTGATGCAGGCTGCCGGCCAGCGATACCGATCGGTCCCGCAGCCCCTGTCCTGTAGCCCCTGGTCTTACTGGAGTTCGAAGCGAATGCCGCCGCGGAAGGTCCGTCCGAGGAGGCTGCTGTAGGTGCTGTCGGCGGCGAGGCCGCTTTCGGGCACGATGACCGGACCCGCATTGGCCAGGTTGGTGACATTCAGGAAGACCTGCATGTTTCCGAAATTATTGTATTTGAGCTTGTAGGTGAAGTTCATGTCGAAATAGAAGGTGCCCTTGACATGATTGTAGTCGATCGTGGGGAAGTAGGCGTTGTAGGCGGGGCAACTGGTGGTGCATTGCACGTAGCTGTTCGAATAGTTGCCGGCGCTGATTCCGCGGGCGACGGCGGTCACGTTGAAGCGGGACGTGTCGTAGGAAGCCGAGAAACGATAGATCCATTTCGGCGGCCCGGAGGTGATGTCACCCGCCGTATCGATAGCGGGGCTGAGGCCGGAATCGGCGACATAGCTGAGATAGTTGCTGGCCTGACCGTGCAGCGTGAAGAGTCCGTCCGCCTTGTGGAAGATACGACGGACCGGGAACTGGTATGTCGCATCGATGTCGATGCCGCTGGTCGTGATCTGGCTGAAGTTGAAGGGGCTGGCACTGAAGAGCAGGTCGCGCTGTCCCGAGGGGTCCGGGCGGAAAGCGGAGCAGAAGCTCTGATTGCCCTGGTAGCACTGATCGATGATATCCTGCGAGTAGAACTGCTGAATGGCGTTTTTCAGCCTGGTATGGAACCAGTCTACCGAGATGGAAAGACCGGGCGCGAAGCGCGGCGTAATGACCGAACCGACCACCGTGGTATCGGCTTTTTCAGGCTTGAGCTGGCTATTGCCCGTCGTCGTTTCCAGGACGGTGTCGGTGTTTCCGGTCCAGGGGTCCAGAACGGAGGTCGTGCGCGACGTTCCGGCCTGGTACAGCTCGTTGATGTTCGGGGCGCGGATGTCACGCGATCGGGTGGCACGGAACAGGATATCCGGGACGGGCTGCCAGACGGCGCCGATTTTCCATGTCGTGACGTAGCCGGACGTGGAGTAGTCGGTGCCGCGCACCGCGCCGTTGAAGGAAAGTCCCCTGGCGAAAGGAACGTTCGTTTCGAGATAGGCTTCCTTGACATCGTAGCCGCCGAAGGTCGGCAGGAAGTTGCCGACCGACCAGCCCGACTGATATTGCGTCGGCACGTAGCCGGATACTCTTTCGTTCCTGTATTCGCCGCCCACGGCGACGTTCACATCGCCGGCCCAGGTGGCGAAGGGCGTCATGGACAGGTTTACGCCTGAAACGATTTCCTCGAATTTTTCATCGCGCCAGGGATTTCCCAGCGCATAGTCGATGGACGATGCCGACATCACGCCGGTGCCCAGCCAGTCGATCGGCGAGCAGCCATTGGCCGGACTGGTCAGCGTCGAACGGCATACGACCGTGCCGGCCGGTATGCCCGCCGCATTGCCCGCGGGTGCACGGACGGCATCGGTCGCGTTCGCGATCCTGGACGTGTTCATGACGTTGTAGATCTGTTCGTGCGTGCGTGTGGCGCTGTACTGGGCGTAGGCGCTCCAGGATGCGCGCTTGCCGAACATGGTGAAATTGCCTTCGCCCCCGAACGTGTAGCGCTGCACGTTCCGCCTGTTGTCGGTCCTGCGATAGGGCATGTCATGGGCCGTCGTGCCCAATGTCGCGGACGAGACCCCCTGGAGCGCGTTCGGACCCAGCGCGTCCCTCAGATAGGCATTGTCGCCCTTCAGCTTGACGGTGGTGAGATATTGCGGGCCGGCGTTATAGACATACTCGCTTTCGTTGTAGGCGCCTTCGGCATACAATGTCATCCACGGGGCCACATCGTAGCTGACGCGGCCGTAGAGGTTCTTCCGGTCGCTGCCGGGGGACAGGCCGATGTTGCGGCCATTGTCCGCCAGGGCATAATCGCCGCCGAGCGACGTAGTGGACGTCGAGTACGAGCCGTAATGATAGTGGTTAACGCTGCCGCCCTGTCCGAAATAGAGTCCCCTCAGCGAATTGGCGACCGGCCCGACCGACGCGTTGATGATGCCGCCCGGCAGGGCATTGTTGGTTCCGGCAGGGCCCCGCACGATATAGTAGGGCTGGCCGTTGCCTGCCGCATAGGCGGGGTTGGCCATGATCCGGTTGTTGTTCTCGTTCCATGAGCGGGTCACGCTGTAGATGCCGTCCTGGCGGGCATAGTCGCCGCTCAGCAGCACATGCCCCTTGTCGTGGGCGAAGCCGAAGCCACCCGCGACCGAGGTCGAGTAGTTGGTGCCGTCGCCGTAGGTCGAGACGCCCGAATCGGCATTGACCTTCAGGCCGGTATAGGTCTTGTCGAGTACGAAGTTGGTCACGCCCGCGACGGCGTCCGAGCCATATTGCGCGGATGCGCCGCCCGTCACGACGTCCACCCGTTTCACGAGCTGTTGCGGAAGCGTGTTGATATCGACGATGCCCGTGATGGCGGACGGTGCGGTACGCCGGCCGTCGAGCAGCACGAGCGAACGGACCGCGCCGAGGTTGCGCAGGTTGAGGGCATTGATGCCCGCCGTCCCGCCACTGAGCGCCAGGCGGGAATTCTGCGGCGTCGTGCTGCCCGCGAACTGGGGAAGCTCGTTGACGAGATCCGCGAGATTGTTGGTCGGCGACTGGTTCAGGATGTCGCTCAGCGTCAGGGTGCTGACGGGTGTCGGAGTCTTGGCATGCGCGTTGGCAATCCGGCTTCCGGTCACTGTGATCACTTCATCGTTCGCCGATTTTCCCGATATGGGCGCTTTGGATGAAGGATTCGCGTTTCCGCTTTTCCTGGTCCTGGTGTCTTTGTTCTCCGTATCTGACACGGGCGCGGCAGAGGCCGTGTTGAGGGAAATAACGGCTGCTCCGACGAGAAGTGATAATTTACGTAGACGTCGAGTGACGATCATAAAAATATCTCCCACACGCGCACAGCGACCGCGTACCATTTCATTGTGATTTCACATCAAATGTAAATTCGGGGATGAATTATGTCGATATCGAAATTACACGCACTCAATAACCCTGGGTTAAGGGCCTGACCGAAAATGCGGGCTGGCGAGCGAGAGCGGCCCGAAGGGGCCGCGCCCGCCGGGCCGCGCACTTATGCCGATCGCGTGGCCGACGAGCCGTGGCTCAACGGCACCGCGCCGGAGCCGCAGGCGGCCGACCTTGCACGCGGACTGGCCTTGTATCGCCGGGTCATGGTGATGCTGGCCATCCTCATGGCCCTCATCATCCTTCTGAACGGCTTACCATGATGCACGATCAGGG
>NZ_JABEQL010000006.1 GCF_014174215.1 Gluconacetobacter tumulicola
CGCCCGCCAGGCAAAAATACGACGCAGTCAGCTTGCAGGACAAACACATGCACAAGAAAACTTATTCGAAACAGTCATATAGACAGATGGGTGTTGTGAAGCAGGATTGTAATGGGCGATCCATCCGGCAAGCCCGGCCCGCAGTTCCGATCCTGTCTCGAACGCGTGCAAATAGACGCATTCGTATTTCAGGGATCGCCACAGGCGTTCAATGAACACGTGGTAGGGCCAGCGACCTCGCCCGTCCATGCTGATTCGGATCTGGCGCTGTTCCAGCACGTCGGTGAAGCGGGGTGTCGTGAACTGCGATCCCTGATCGGTATTGAAGATCTCCGGGCTGCCATAGCGCACCAGCGCATCCCGGAGCGCCTCAATGCAGAACTCCGCATCCATCGTGTTCGACAGGCGCCACGACAGTACCCTGCGCGTCGCCCAGTCCATGATCGCCACGAGGTAGAGAAAGCCCCGTCTCATGGGAAGATACGTGATGTCGGCACACCAGACCTGGTTGGGCCGGTCGATGACCAGGTCCCGCAGCAGATACGGATATTTCCGATGCTCCGGATGGGGCACACTCGTGCGCGGCTTCTGGTAGATCGCCCGCAGCCCCATCATCGCCATGAGCCGGCGAACCCGCTTGCGGCCGACATCATGACCGAGACGGCGCAGATGCCACGTCATCTGCCGTGAGCCATAATACGGCGTTTCCAGGAACTGCTCGTCGATCAGGCGCATCAACGCCAGATTGGCCTCGCTCTGTGGTACAGGCCGATAATAGACGCCCGACCGGTTGAGGTGCAGCAGCGTGCATTGTCGCACGACCGAAAGCCGGGGCCGTTTCAGGTCAATCATTTGCCGCCTCTGATCACGCCCAACCGAGCAGAGGCATCCCGCAAAAAATCCCGTTCCACCAGCAACTGGCCGATCTTGGCATGCAGCTTCTCAACGTCGGCCGGACTGACTGCGGGCTCAGCCATCGCCTTCCCGGAGAAAGTCGCTTCCATCCCCTCGATCGCTTGCCGTTTCCACTGGGCGATCATCGTCTGATGCACCCCATGTTTCGATGCCAGCTCCGCCAGCGTTAGGTCCCCACGGATCGCTTCCCGCGCAACCCGTGATTTGAACTCCGCCGCATACCTCTTGCGCGTAACTTTGCCCATAAAACCCGTCCTCTCTCAGGTCGGATTATAGCTTAACCACCTGTCCGAAAAACGGGGGCCACCTCTGTTCAACGTCAAACCAGGGGGCGTAGGCAGCAATAGCCCACGATACCTGATCCCAATGACGTCTCACAACCTGACACCACCCATCCGCGCTTTGCCTATGTGGAACGCGCTCCGGCCGAAAACCTGCATGGCCTCGCCGGGCGGCTGTGCTGGACATCCGGGGAGCCCGGGCGGTCCCCATCCATGCGGGCACCGACATCATTGTCGTCGAGAATGGTCGCATCGCGGCGCTCTATCTGTTCTTCGATCCGCTGCCTGTGAAAGACGTAGCCTGAAATTGACAGCGGAAGCCGAAGTCTCAGAAGGGCAGGTTCATATTCTGCCGCACATGGCAATGCCTGGACGCGGTCATTCTCAAATTGACGTTCGACGAGCGGGCAGATTATCGTGCATCTCGTTCCGAAGTCGGCACAAAAATGGTTCGGAGTCGATCGGATATGTCAGTGTCCTGGCGGATGGCTGGGGGGGACACGGCGTTGCCCTTTGACGAGGATGGACCAGCGGTGCCGGGCGGCGTGAGGAGGGCAGCAGGGATGTTGGGTCCGAGCTCTGGGGATTATGATGTCCGCATTGTTTGCCCACGATCAGCTTCATGCCTGGGGATGGCGGATACCGTTTCTGCCAGGCCTGTCCGTCGTACCGTTCGGATTTTTCCTGAGACGGGAAATGCAGGCGGTTTCCCTCATCATCTTCCGAGATCCTCGACCGGGTGAATATCTTCCTGATCTGACGCTCATGTCCGGCACCATTATGACCTATGTCCGGATCTTGGGCGTCAGCTACACGATTTCGGTGCTGCACCTGTCCCCCTCCAAAACCTGACATAGGAAGGCCCCCATGGTTTCTCTGCGAGACATCAATCCCTATCTCGACGAACTGACGGCGTTGCGCCACGACCTGCATGCCCATCCCGAAATCGGCATGGAGGAACATCGTACAGCCGACCTCGTGGCGCGGGAGCTTGAACGCCTGGGCATCGAAGTGCATCGCGGCGTCGGCCGGACGGGAGTGGTGGGCGTCCTGCGCGTCGGCAACGGTGAGGGGGCGATCGGGCTACGTGCGGACATGGACGCGCTGGCGATGGCGGAGGCGAACGATCTGCCCTATCGCAGCACCATTCCCGGGATGATGCATGCATGCGGCCATGACGGGCATACGACGATGCTGCTGGGCGCTGCCCGTTATCTGGTGGAAACACGCCGGTTCAACGGGACGGTCAACCTGATCTTCCAGCCGGGGGAGGAGGGGGCCGGGGGCGCCGAGGCCATGATCGCCGATGGATTGTTCGAACGGTTTCCGTGCGATTCGGTCTTCGGAATGCATAACAGGCCGGGGCTGGATGTCGGGCAGTACCGGATCACGCCGGGGCCCGCGATGGCGGGTGGTGCGTTTTTTACCGTGACGGTCGAGGGGCGCGGCGCGCACGGTGCACGCCCCGAGGACAGCATCGATCCAGTGCCGGCCGTGGCGCAGATCACCCTGGCCCTGCAGACCATCGTGTCGCGCAACATGCCGCCCGAAGAGCGCGCCGTGGTCAGCATCACGCGTTTGAGCGGCGGGGACGCATTCAATGTGATTCCCCAGACCGCATCGCTGGGCGGCACGATCCGCTGCTTCAGCCGCGCGCTGATGGAGAAGATCCGCGAGCGGATCGAGACGGTGGCGGCGCACACGGCGGAGGCGTACGGTGCGCGGGCGACCGTCTCGTTCAGGCCGATCTTCGCGCCCCTGATCAATGACAAGGAACAGGCGGCGCTCTATGCCGACGCCGCCGCCGAACTGGTCGGCGAAGGGGCTGTGGACCGCCATGGTGCGGCCGTCATGGGATCGGAGGATTTCAGCTTCATGACGGAGCGGGTGCCCGGCGCCTACATCCATGTGGGGGCGGGTCCGGGGCGTACGCTGCATCACGAACTGTATGATTTCAACGATGCGGTCATTCCATACGGGGTGGCGCTCTATGTGAGCGTCGTCGAACGCAAGCTGGCCCCGGAGGCGTTCTGACGGCATTTTTCGTCAATCCGCCACCGCGCCTCAGGTCGCGACATTGAGGACGCCCAAACGTTGCCGGTCGAAGCGGCCGGGATCGTAAGGCATCGGGTCGATGAAGGGTGCCTCGCCCGCGATCAGTTCGGCGCAGAGCCGGCCGGTGACGGGGCCGAGCGTGAAACCCTGATGGGCGTGACCGAAATTCAGCCACAGGCCGGGATGCCGCGCGCACGGGCCGAGGGCGGGCAGCATGTCCGGCAGGCATGGGCGCGCGCCACGCCAGGGGGCTGCGTCGAGCGGCTTGCCGATGGGTAGCAGGGTGCGGGCGATCGCGATGCTTCGCGTGATTTGCCGGGTCGCGGCGGGGGCCTCGCGCCGTGCGAATTCGGCCCCCGTGGCGATCCGCAATCCGGATGGCGTCGGAATCATGGTCACACCCTGTTCGGTCAGCAGCATGGGCGTCGCAAGGGCGCCGTCCAGCGCGACATGCATATGGTAGCCACGCTTGACGAACAGCGGAAAGCGATATCCCAGCGGGCGCAGGACCATGTCGCTCCACGGACCGAGGCAGATGACGGCGGTTTCGGCATCCAGGTCGCCGTCCTCGCCCGTCACGCGCCAGCCGGCGCCGTGGGGCCTGAGGGTCTGCGCATCCCCCGTGGCCAGCGTGCCCCCGGCAGCTTCGAACCCCCGGGCATAGGCTTTGACCAGGCCGCCGGGATCGGAGACGGCAAACGGCGATGTCCAGTGGATGGCACCGGCAAGCTGCCGCTGCAAGGTGGGTTCTTCCCGCGCAAGCGTGGCGCCGTCCAGGACGGTGTGGGGGACGCCGAAGCGTTCCGCGACCTCCTTTGCGTGGTGCAGGGCCGTCTTCATGGCGGCCTGGGATTGGAATATCTGCTTCCAGCCGCCGGCCCGCATCATTCCCGTGGCATTGGCCTGCGCCGCCATGGCCTGGTGTTCGGCCAGGCAATGGCGGACCATGCGTTCATAGGCCATGCAGATAGGATCGTACCGGCCGGGAAGGGAATTCCAGAAATACCGGGCGAGCATCGGGGCCAGCGTCGGTAGATCGCGGGCGCGCCATGCGGTATCGTTGCCCATGCCGAACGCGATGCGGGCCAGCCGTCCGGCATCCATCGGAAACGCGTACGGCATGACGGCTTCGCGCTGGATCAGGCCCGCATTCCCGAACGATGTCTCGTTCCCCGGCACGCGGCGGTCGACGAGCACGACATCGAAGCCACGCTGGCGCAGATGCCAGGCGGTCGCCGTTCCCACCATGCCCGCGCCGAGAACGATCGCGCTGCGGCCTTTTGCCTGCCCATGGACCATTGATGCTTGTTCCTTGAAAAGAGGTGTCAACGAAAGCAGGGTTGCGAACGGGTGCCGATATGTCCCTGGTGGAAACGGTCAGATGGCGAGCGGACGGTTATCCACCACTTCCTTCATGACGAAGAAGGTCCGGGTCTGGAGCACGCAGGGCAGCGCGATCAGTTCCGACGCGTGAAGCCGGCTGAAATCGTGGATGTCGCGGACGCGGATCTTCACGAAGAAATCGAAATCTCCCGCCACCAGATAGCAGTCGAGGATCGCCGGCATGGCACGGGCGGCCGTTTCGAACGCGGCGAAACTGTCCGGTGTCGAACGGTCCAGCACCACGCCGACGATCGCCAGCGTCGCCAGATCGACGGCTTCCGGCGCGACCTGCGCCCGCACGCTGCGGATGAAACCGTCCTCGAACAGGCGTTGCGTCCGGCGGTAGCAGGTCGCCGGGCTGAGATTGGCCTGACGCGCGAGGTCGGCATTCGATGTCCGGCCATCCTGCTGCAGCAGGCGCAACAGCTTGCGGTCGATTCGGTCCAGCGTTTTGTCCATGAAAGGATCTTTCAGAGATGGCGCAATATTTGGACAGATAATCGGGAAACCTGAAAAAATACAGGAAAGGGATGTCGTCAAGGGTGGAAGTTCGAAAGCCCATTTCATTCCTTTTATGGCACGATTGGGATCGTTCTTCCGGTCAAGGGGCTTGAAATGCTTAATTTTTCCCGCTTCGCGCGCTATCCGCTCACCTTCGGGCCGACGCCCATCGAATTCCTGCCGCGCCTGAGCGAGAGCCTGGGCGGCGACGTGCAGATCTACGCCAAGCGCGAGGACTGCAATTCCGGCTTGGCCATGGGCGGCAACAAGCTGCGCAAGCTGGAATATATCGTTCCCGACGCCCTGGCGTCCGGCGCGGACACGCTGGTTTCGATCGGCGGTGTGCAGTCCAACCATACGCGCCTGGTTGCCGCCGTCGCGGCCAAGATCGGCATGAAATGCCATGTGATCCAGGAAAGCTGGGTGCCCCATGACGACGCGGTGTACGATCGCGTGGGCAATATCCTGATGACCCGCCTGATGGGCGCGGACTCCCGGCTGGTCGATGAGGGCTTCGATGTCGGGATCCGCGATAGCTGGCTGCAGGCGCTGGAGGAAGTGAAGGCGAAGGGTGGCAAGCCCTATGCCATTCCCGCCGGCGCGTCGGTGCACAAGTTCGGCGGGCTGGGCTATGTCGGTTTCGCCGAGGAGGTTCGGGCCCAGGAAGCGGAACTGGGCTTCAAGTTCGATTTCATCATCGTCTGCACGGTGACCGGTTCGACCCATGCCGGCATGCTGGTCGGCTTCGCCGACGACGGACGGGCGCGGCAGGTGATCGGAATCGACGCGTCCTTCACCCCGAAACAGGTGAAGGCGCAGGTGCTCGATATCGCGCAGAAGACCTCGGCCTTGGTCGACGGGCCGGAAATCGCCGGCGATGACGTGGTGCTGGTCGAGGATTATGCCTATCCCGCCTATGGCGTGCCATCGAAGGAAACGGTGGAGGCGATGCGCCTGGCGGCGCGGACCGAGGCGATGATTACCGACCCGGTCTACGAGGGGAAATCGATGCAGGGCCTGATCGACCTTGTCCGCAAGGGCTTCTTCCCGAAGGGGTCGAAAATCCTCTATGCGCATCTGGGCGGCGTGCCCGCGATCAATGGCTACAGCTACACGTTCCGCAACGGCTGAACGGTTCGGGCGGTTCGCGGACGCCACGCGCGGCGGATGGCCGCCGCGCGATCGTCCGCCTCGGGGGCGGAGGGCGTTACGCCTCCACCGCATGCGGGTTCTCGACAATCGGCCAGATCGGGCGGCTGAGTTTGCGATAGCGGGTGCGGCGGGCGTCCGACGGATAATGCGTTCCGGCATCGACATAGAAGATCTCGTCCGCCACGGGCTGGAATGCCGCGTAGAAATGGTTGGTCGATTTCACCACCAGGTATTTCTTTTCGGCGATGTCGATGCCCAGGCCGGAAAAGATGTCCGGGTCGAATGTCTGGGCGCGGTTCGTGTTCAGGATGACGTCGACCCGCGTGCCGGCAATCCGGACCACGGAAGAAGCCCCCAGGGGCACGCGGCTGGCGCCGAAACTCTCCCAGGCCTCGGTGACCGCCTGCAGGACCGTGACGGTGGCATCGATCGGATCGCCCGCGCCGGGGCCGCTCTTGCCGCCGAAGCGCAGCGCGAGGGTCGCCCCTTCGCCTGCGGCCAGGCAGAACGTGACCGCCATCGGATCCCAGATCGTGGCCACGCCGACATCGTCCAGGCCCGCATCCAGCATGGCCCGCAGGATCAGGGTGCCGTCGCCGGCCACGCCGCCGCCGGGATTGTCCCATGTGTCGGCCAGGACGACGGGCCGGGTCGCGCCCGCCGCGACGCGGGCGGCCGCCAGATGCAGGGCCTCGTCCACTCCATGCTGGGTCATGCGGGTGGCGCCGCGCAGGGCAAACAGGTCCATCCCCTTTTCGCGGGCAAGGCGCGCGCCGCGTTCCGGGTCGTTGTCGGTGACGACCACCATGCGCGCGCCGAGTTCGGGCACGTCGCCGGCCAGGAAACCGTGGATCAGCGAGATGCTGAGCACCGTATCCTGCCCTTCCAGTGCGCCCAGGCTGTCGATGAAGCCGCGCATCGGATGCTGGCTGGTCGGCAGGACGTCGATCATCCGGCAATCGAAGACCGAGATCACCGGACGGATTTCGCCACGCACCGCGCGCAGGGTCAGATCGACGACCTGTTCGGCGCGCACGACGAAGTCAGTATGGGGAAATTCCAGGAAGGCGTTGAGGATATCGAGATTTTCGACACGCTTCGGCGTCAGGTGGCTATGCGGGTCGAACGTCGCGCCGATTACGGTGTCCGGCCCGGCCAGCGCGCGGACGCGCGCCAGAAGGTCGCCCTCGCAATCGTCATATCCCTGCGCGACCATGGCGCCATGCAGTCCCAGCACGACGGCATCGACGGGCAGGGCGGCGCGAAGCTGGTCCAGGATTTCGTCGCGCAATGCCTCGTAAGTCTGGCGCTGGACCAGGCCTCCGGGGTCGGCCCAGGTGGCGGTGCCCTCGACCAGTTCGAACCCCTCGCGGCTTGCCCGGCTGCGCAGGGACGGAAACACGGCGGAGCACAGTGTCGGCGTCGCCGGGTGCCGGCCCGGAGGGGCGTAGAACGCGGCGAGGAAGTTCGCGCGATCGGTGGGAACGGGCGAGAATGTATTGGTTTCCGTGGCGAGGGAGGCGACGAATACCTTCATGATCGGATTGTCCTGTTCGGCGGCGGGCGGAGGCTAGAGCGGTTTGTAGGCGATTGCCTCGATCTCGATCGTGATGTCGATCATCAATCCGGCCTCGACCGTCGTGCGCGCCGGGGGGGCGGAGGGGAAGAAGGTCGCATAGACCGCGTTGAAGGCGCCGAAATCCTTCCGGTCCGTCAGGATGACAAAGGTCTTGACGACGTCGGAAAGGTCGCAGCCCACAAGTTTCAGCGCGGCGGCGACATTGTCCATGACGACCCGGGTCTGTACGCCGACATCGCCCGCGACCACCTGGCCGTCGCGCACCGGCACCTGGCCCGAGACATAAACGAAATCCCCCGCGCGCACGGCGGGGGAGAGCGGGACATGTGACTGACCGAAAACCGTCTTCATCATGAATGATCCTTTCAGGGGAAACGCCGGGGATTACGACACGCGTCCGCGCGCGGCGACGGGAATGCAATCCAGTACCCGGTCGCCGGAGACGAGATAGACATGGTCGAACATGTTGCTGACCACGCAGGCATGATTGGGCACGATGCGCAGGCGCGCGCCGATCTCGGGCAGGCCGTGTTCGGCGCGCAGGATGCCGTGTTCCTCGCTCAGGCCGCTCACGATCGCCTGCGGGCAGGCGGGAACATGGCCGAATCCTTCCATGCCCAGCAGGTCGCTGGTCAGGCTCTTGGTCCCGGCATCGATGATCGCCCGGTCGGGGCGCGGCTTGCTGACCACGGTCGCCAGCACGGTCAGGGCACAATCCGCCATCGTGGCGGCACCGGCGGCGACCTGTGAGCGGTCCATGTAGACGTAGGTGCCGGGCCGGTATTCCGTCAGTCCCGGAGTGGTGTGTGCCCGCCACAGGTCCGGCGTGCCGCCAGCCGAAACCGTGCCCACCGGTACCGAGGCGGCACTGAACACCGCAAGCGCGCGGTCGATCCATGCGGCCATCTCGGCGGTCTTGCCGGCTGCGGGATAGGTCATCAGGCCCGCGAAGCGCGCGCCCCCGCCCAGCGTGGCGGCAAGCGTCAGCGCGTCTTCCGGCGTCTGCACGCCGCAGCGGCCGCCACCGGTGTCGCATTCGATCAGCACGTCGAACGACACATCCGCTGCGCGCGCGATGTCGTTGTAGCCCGCGACGGTGTACGGGCTGTCGGCGGCGACGGTCAGGCGCACCCGGCGCGCCAGCGCCGCCAGCCGCGTCAGCTTGTCGATGCCCACCAGGTTGTAGCTGATCAGGATGTCGTCCAGCCCCGCGTCGGCCATCACCTCGGCCTCGCCCAGCTTCTGGCAGGTGATGCCCCGGGCCCCGGCTTCGACCTGCAGGCGCGCGAAGGCCGGGATCTTGTGGGTCTTGATATGGGGGCGCAGGGCGAAGCCGTGCGTGTTCGCATAGGTCTGGGCGCGGCCGATATTGGCCTTCACCCGGTCGATGTCGACCAGGACGCAGGGGGTGGACAGCGTGTCGATATGCATGGCGTGACCTCGTGCGGAATGCGTTAGAAGAGCTGATAACAGAGCTGGAAGAGCACGGCGCCCGTCAGGGCCAGGACCGAGATGGCGGTTTCGATGACCGACCATGTGACCAGCGTCTGGCCGACGCTCAGCCCCAGATATTCCTTGATCTGCCAGAAGACGGGATCGGTCACCGGCCCGAATGCGACCGATCCGGCGCCCGTGGCCAGCACCAGTGCCTCGGGCGTCACTAGCCCCGTCTGGGCGGCGAGGGGGGCGAGCATGGATGCCGCCGTGCTCATTGCGACGGTCGCCGAACCGGTGGCCAGCCGGACGATGGCCGCCAGGCCCCAGGCCAGCAGCAGGACCGGCATCCGCCACGAGACGGCCAGGTCGGTCAGCGCGTGCGAGACGCCGGCATCGATCAGCGCGCGACCGAACCCGCCGCCCGCGCCGACCAGAAGCACGACGAAGGCTGTCGGTGCCAGGCAATCCTGCAGGCGGCGCGACAGAGTGGCCCATGGCGTGCCGCGCGCGATCCCCAGCGCCAGTCCGGCGAATAATGTCGCGATGACCAGCGCCATGTCGGTCGAGCCGAGCAACCCGGCGGCCCACTCCCCGGTGGCGCCGGGCAGAAGCACGCGCGCGACCTGTGCCGCCAGGATGATCAGGACGGGCGACAGCACCGCCAGCGCGCTGAGCCAGAAGGGGGGCAGCGGGCGGGCGACGTCGCGTTCGAGGAACTGGGCCTCCAGCGCGCTGATGCCGCGTACGTGCAGGCGCGGGACGATGAACCGCGCGAAGACCGGCCCCGCCAGCACGGCCGTCGGCACCATGACCGCCGTACCCAGCAGCAGCATGATGGGTACGCTGGCACCATAGGCCTGGATCGCGATTATGATCGCCGGATGCGGCGGCATCAGCGCGTGCGCCACCGACAGGCTGGAGGCCAGCGGCAGCGCCGCGAGCAGTAGAGGCTGCCCGGCCGCGCGCGCCGCGACGAAGGCCAGCGGCGCCAGCAGCACGAAACCCACATCGAAGAATACCGGCAATCCCACCAGCAGGCCGATGGTCATCATTGCCCAATGGATGTTGCGCGGCCCGAAGCGGTCGATCAGGGTATCCGCGATGCGCTCGGCAGCGCCGCTTTCGGTCACGATGCGCCCCAGCATGGTGCCGAAGGCAATGATGAAGGCGATGTGCCCCAGCGCGTGGCCGGCGCCGTTTTCGAACGAGGCGACCGCGTCGGTCGGGGCGCGGCCGGTCGCCAGCCCCACCAGCACTGCGACGACGAACAGGGTCAGGATCGGTTCGCAGCGGAAACGCGCAATCAGGACCATTACGGCCAGGATCGCAGCCGCGCCGACGACGATGACGAGGGGAAAGATCATGGACGGGGTATCAGGCCGCGTCCGGGCGCCCGCGCACCGGCGGTTCGACCGAATCCGGCAGCGGACAGACATAGGGCGTGACGGCCATCTTCGCCGCGTGTTCGGCTTTGGCCCGGGTCAGCAGGTCGCCGTCCGTCAGGGCGTTCAGGGCGGTGGCGGCCATGATCTTGGCCGTATGCACCATCCCCTTGTGCGCGTGCCCGGTCTTGCCCTGGCCCGTCATCTGCCAGGAATGCAACTGCGTGCCGATGGCGCAGGTCGCGCCGCGGGCCTGCACGGTCGGCACCACCCAGCTGACGTCGCCGACATCGGTGGAACCGGACGCGCCGTCGCCTTCGGCGCAGGGGGGCGCGATCAGGTCGCACAGCACAGCGTCCGGATCGTAGGGAACGCCCATGCGGTTATAGGCGGCCAGCCGGTCCTGGGGGCTGAGGGTCGCCGCGAACGCGGCCGCCACCTCGCGATCCGCCTCGTCGAACTGCGGGGGGCCGAGACGTTCGAACTGGCGGTGCATCGCCTGCTCCAGCGGGGTATTGCCGACCAGGTTGGAGACGGCGCTGACGATTTGTTCGGAGACCCTGGTTTCCGTCATCATCGCGGCGCCGGCGGCGATCCGGCGCACGCGGTCGGCCAGGTCGCGCAGTTCCGGCAGCGTTTCGGAGCGGATCAGGTAGCGGATCGTGACGCGCGACTGCACCACATTCGGCGCGGTCCCTCCGGCGTCGATATAGGCGTAATGCAGTCGCGCGCCCTGGGGCATGTGCTCGCGCAGATAGTTTGCCCCCACATTCATCAGTTCCGCCGCGTCGAGCGCCGAGCGGCCCAGATGCGGGCTGGCGGCGGCATGCGACGCCCGGCCGATAAAGGTGAAGTCGATGCGCATGTTGGCGAGCGAGCGCGGAGCGTTGACGCCCGAAAAGGATGACGGATGCCAGGAAATCGCGATATCGACGTCGCTGAACGCACCCGCGCGCACCATGAAGGTCTTGGCTGCGCCCCCTTCCTCGGCGGGGCAGCCGTAATAGCGTACCCGCCCCTTGATGCCGTGTGCCTTCAGGTAATCCTTGACGGCGGTGGCGGCCAGCAGGGCGGAGGCGCCCAGCAGGTTGTGGCCACAGCCATGGCCGGCGCCAGAGCCCGGCATGGCGGCGGGGCTGGTGACGCCCGCCTGCTGGCTCAGGCCCGGCAAGGCGTCATATTCGCCCAGGATCGCGATCACGGGACCGTCCTCGCCGAATTCGCCCATCACCGCCGTCGGGATTCCCGCCACGGCCCGGGTCACCCGGAAGCCCTGGTTTTCCAGCGCCGCCGTGTGTTCGGCTACGGCGGCGAATTCGTCATAGGCCAGTTCGGGCTGATCCCAGATCCGGTCCGAAAGGGCACGGAATTCGGGGACATGGTCGTCGACCAGGCCCCAGATTTCATCGCTGTTGCGCATGATGGATCTTCCTTATGCGGCGAAACGGGATTCAGGCATGCGCGCCCACCGGCGGCATGAAGCCGGGGCGCGAGGCGATGGCCGGCATGACCGCCAGCGCTTCGATGTCCGGGACAGGCCGGGACAGGCCGGGATGTCCGGCGAGAGCGGATTCGATAGCGGTGGCCACGCGCAGGACGAAGGCGTCGCCGCCACGCGGACCGACGACCTGCAATCCGAATGGCAGGCCGCGTTCGTCCACGCCGATGGGGATGCTGATGCAGGGATGGCCGGACAGCGTCACCAGATAGGCCAGCGATAGCCAGTGGAAATAGCTGCAGGTCGGAACTTCGTCGATTTCCGCCGGATAGGGCTCGATCCATGGGCGTGGGCTGACCGTGATCGCCGGGCTGATCAGGACGTCGTGGGATTCGAAGAATTTCTGGTAGGTGCGATAGATTTTCGTCTGCCGGTCCGACGCCCAGGCATGGTCGGCCAGCGAGTATGTCGCCGCTTCCTCGACATTGGCGCGGATATTCGGGCCCAGAAGGTCGTAATGCGTCTTGTATCGCGCGCCATGCGTCGCCTGGAACAGGGCCGCGCGCAGGATCGCGAAGACTTCGTGCCCGCCGGAACAGTCGGGGGCGGCGTCCGCGCTGGAAGCGAAAAGGGCCGCGATGGCCGGGCATTTTGCACGAAACGCCCGGCGGACGATGCCTTCGGTCGGCGCGATGCCGAAATCCTCGGTCATCGCCAGGCGCAGGGTGGACAGGTCGATCGGGGTCGGGGGGAAATAACGATTGGACAGGCCGCGCACGGGGGTGTCGGGCAGTGTATAGGACAGGGGGTCGAAGCACGAATCAGCGGCGACGACCGACAGCATCAGCGCGGTGTCCGCCGCGGTCCTGGCCATCGGCCCGTCCACGGACAGGCAGGACCAGCCGAGTACCCGGCGCTCGCTGGGGATCAGGCCGGATGACGGGCGCATGCCGACCACGCCGTTGAAGGCCGCCGGGTTGCGCAGAGACCCGCCGGTATCCGACCCGGTGCACAGCGTCGCCATGCCGCAGGCGAGCGCAGCCCCCGACCCGCCGGACGATCCGGCCGCATTGAGGGCTGGATCGAACGGATTGCCGGTCGCGCCATAGACGGGATTGCGGCTGTTCGCGCCTGCTGCCCACTCCGGCACGTTGGTCTTGCCGGTGATCACCGCGCCGGCGGCCCGCAGGGTGGCGACAAAATGCTGGTCGTGTTCGGGTACCCAGTCCCGGTATTGCGGGCTGCCGAAAGTGGTACGCAGCCCGCCCGTTACATGCGTGTCCTTGACGGCCAGCGGCACGCCGCACAGGGGGCCGGTCGGCTCGCCACGCCGCCATGCGGCTTCGGCGGCGCGCGCGGCCGCCTGGGCCGCGTCGCGATCCTCGCACACGATGGCGTTGATCGCCGGATTGACCTTGTCGGTACGGTCGTGGCAGGCGCGCAGCGCCTCGACGGGCGATGCCTTGCCCGTACGGAACAGGTCGAGCAGTTCGATCGCGGTCGCGTCACACAATTCCATGATTGTCGGCTCCGACTGTCGGGGTGGAGGATTCTTGCGTCTGTCCGAAACGGCCCAGCGTGATGTTCAGCACCAGCGCGAGCATCCCTGCGACCAGCAGGCTGAGGAATGCGGTGGGATAGCTGCCGGACGCGGACAGGACGGCGCCGATGACCGGCGGTGCCACGAAGCCCGCGATCTGGCCGCCGAAATTGATCAGGCCGTAGCCCGTGCCGGCGATGTCCTGCGGCAGGATGCGGCCGGGCAGGCAGAGCACCGCCGCAAAGACCAGCGTCTTGAAGAAATAGAGCACGGTTTCCGCGCCGATGATCGCGATGACCGCGTTGCACCACGCCATCGCCACCAGGGCCACGCAGGAAATCACCATGCTGATGGAGATGAAATGGTCCTCGCGCCCAGCGAACCAGCGGGTCATGACCCAGCCGCCGATCAGGGCGGCCACCGTCGCGGCAAGATAGGGGATGGTCAGCAGGATACCGGCCGCCTTCAGCGACACGCCCCGCGCATGCAGCAGATAGGTCGGCATCCAGCTTTCCAGGGCCTTGTTGATGAAGCTGACGAAGAACCAGGTCGCCATCAGCCGGTCGATCCCCGGCAGGCGCAGGACCCGCAGCATCGCATTCCCTCCGATCAGGGCAGGGGAGGGTGCCGCGGGCCGTCCGGGAGCCAGGGCCAGGAACAGCAGGGCCGACAGGACTCCGATTGCGCTCATGACGTAGAATGTCGACCGCCAGCCGAACCAGGCCAGCAGGGGCAGCAGCACCGTGGGGGCGATCAGATAGCCGAAATAGTTCGAGGACATCAGCGCCGACGGCGCCTTGTCGCGTGCGCTGGCCGGCACGGTGTCGTACAGGGCCCGCAGGCTGGCTGCGGGAAAAATGCCTTCGCCGATCCCGAACAGCAGACGCATGCACAGCAGGGCCGCCGCCGACTGCACAAGTCCGGTCCCCAGCGTGAAGGCCGACCACCCCACCAGGCCCGCGATGACGACGCGCTTCGCACCGAACCGGTCCGCCAGCCATCCGCCGGGTGCCTGCATGAACGCGTAGCTCAGATAGAAACACCCCAGCGCGAAGCCCTGCTGCACCGGCGACATGTGGATGTCGCGGATCATCGCGGGGGCCGCGAAAGGAACGGCCGCGCGGTCCAGGTAACATACGCACCAGGCAAGATAGAGCAGCCCGAAGGTCAGGCGGGCGTCGCGGTCGGGGCGGGAGGTCATCGACGGCTTATTCCGGCGGCATCTGGTCGGTGTTCGCAAGACGGCCTTTCGGGATTGCGAACATCAGAATCACGCCGCCCAGCGCCACGACCACGCTCATGCACAGGACGCCGGCGTTGACATTGCCCGTCAACTGCGTGACCCGGCCGATGAGAATCGGGCTGAAGAAACCGCCCATCAGTGCGATGGAGTTGATCAGCGCGTAGCCGCCCACCGCGCCGGGTCCGCGCAGGAATTGCGACGGCACGGACAGGAAGATCAGATAGGCGGAATACAGGCACATCGCGGTGACGCTCAGTGCCAGCATCGTGGCGGGCAGGCTGCCGCCCGTCGTCGCGATGGCGGCCAGTCCGGCGGCCGCCAGCAGGGTCGGCCCAGCGCAATGCCAGCGCCGTTCGCCCCGCCGGTCGGATCGTCGTCCCCATCCCACGATTGCCGCGCCACCGCAGAAAAATGGAATGGCCGTCAGCAGACCGACTTGCAGATCGCCGTGCGCCCCGGCCTGCCGCAGGACGGAGGGCGCCCAGAAGCTGAGCGTGTAGATGCCGGCAATGATGCAGAAATATCCGGTGGCGAGAACGTAGAGGATCGGATCGCGCAGCACGGAGGCGAAACCGTGATGGCTGGCCCCGACGGACGAGGCATTGTTTTCCACGATGCGGCGTTCGGCCGGGGTCAGCCAGCGCGCATCGGCCGGCCTGTCAGGCAGGAAGATCAGGACCACGAACGCCATCAGGATCGTGGGAAGGCCTTCGATGACGAACATCCAGCGCCAGCCGTCAAGACCGCCCACGTGATCCATCCCTTGCAGAAGCATGCCCGAGAGCGGGCCGGCGACGACGCCCGAGAGGGGGGCGGCGATCTGCTGGATCGAGATTGCCGTCGCCATGCGACCGGGGGGGTACCACGATGTCATGTAGTACATCGCCGCGGGCGCGAAGCCGGCTTCGAACACGCCCAGCAGGAAACGCAGGACATAGAAGGCGTAACGGCTGCTGATCAGCCCCATGCATGCCGAAGTCAGGCCCCACAGCACCATGATGCGGAAGAAGGTGCGTCTGGCGCCGACCTTTGGCAGCAGGAGGTTGGAGGGAATTTCGCACAGCACGTAGCCGACGAAGAAGATGCCGGCCGCGAAGCCGTAATCCTGTGGCGTAAGGCCGATCCGTTCTGAAATCTGCCGCTGCGCGAAGCCGATATTCAGCCGGTCCATGGTATCGAGCAGGTAGGAGACCGCCAGGAGCGTTGCGACGCGCAGGTCGATGCGCCGATAGAGTGCGTTCAGCGACGATTGAGGCGTCGCGAGGGGGAGATCAGGAATTGGAACGGTCCCGGCTGGGGTCATGACTGGGCTCCTTGGCGATACGCGGAGGCGATACGCGCGGGGCGTCTGGGTCGAAACGTCCAAGTTCAGGCGCGAAGGGGATTGACCGGTCCCGGAAACAGAAGGTCAATCTTCCATATTATTACGAATAAGATACGAAATATCCGTGGAAAGATCCATAAAAACCGTTTTAGTTTGCAAGGAGCGTTCCCGCTCCGGCTGTGTCGCGGGCATCATGTCGCGCTCAGCAGCGGATACATCGCCGGGCGGCGGTTCCTGGCGAAGTTGAACACGTGCTCCCTGATCTCGGCACAGCGATCCAGGTCGCAGACGGCGACGATGACTTCGTCGCCGACCGTGCCGGCCATTGCCACGATCTCGCCGGTCGGGGCGACGATGCAGCTCTGCCCCAGCAGGGCGCAGCCTTCCTCGACGCCGGTCTTGCCGACGCCCACCACCCACATGCCGTTCTGATAGGCCCCGGCCTGCATGCAAAGATGGTTATGGAACGATTGCAGGTGGTCATGGTCCGGCATCTGCGCGTAATGCAGGGGGGTGTTGTAGCCGATCGTCGCCACCTCGGCGCCGCGCAACGCCATTTCCCGATAGGTCTCGGGCCAGCGGCGATCGTTGCAGATAGCCATCGAAAAGCGCCCTCCCAGCAGAGGCACGGTCTCGAAGAATGCCTCGCCGGGTTCGAAATAACGTTTTTCCAGATGCTGGAAGGCACGCCAGGGTTCGTGTTCGGCATGGCCGGGAAGATGGATCTTCCGATAGCGCGCCACGATCTCTCCCGCCGCATCGACCATGATCGACGTGTTGAAGCGCCGGATACGTCCGTCCTCGATCCGCTTTTCCGCGAAGCCGAACGTGAAGGAGATGCCCAGGGCGCGAGCCCGCGCGAAGAGCGGAGCCACGGCCTCGTTCGGCATGGCCGTTTCGAAGAAGATGTCGATCTCCTGCTGATCCGCCATGAACCAGCGCGGAAAGAAGGTCGTCAGCGCCAGTTCGGGAAAGACGACCATCTGCGCGCCGAGACGCGCGGCCTTGTCCAGCAGCGCAACCATGCGCGCGACGGCGGATGCCCGGGACTCATTGCGCGCGATCGGTCCCATCTGCGCGCCGGCAATGATGATTTCGCGGCTCAAGCTCTGACTCCGTTCTGCGCCCCATCCAGGGAAGGACAGGACCAGTGAAGGACAAGGTGATTCAGGATTTCGGTCCCGCGCGCCAGGTCGTCGGGCGCCGTATATTCTTCGACATTGTGGCTGACGCCGCCCGTGCTGGGCACGAAGATCATCGCGGACGGGGCGATCCGGGCCAGCATCTGGGCATCGTGGCCGGCGCCGGAATGCATGCGGCGGGTCGTATGGCCCAGGCCCGTCGCCACTCGTTCGACTTCCGCCACCAGGGCGGGATCGAACGAGACGGGTGCGAAGCGCGCGAGCGAGCGGTGTTCGAGCTGCACGTCGGCCTCGGCGGCGGCGGTGCGGGCGATGGCCAGCAGGGCCGTCTCGGCGTCGCGCAGCGCATCGTCGTCGGGGTTACGCAGGTCGATCGTCAGGTTCGCTTCCTGCGGCACGACATTGACCAGGCCGGGCGTAAAGCGCAGTGACCCGCAGGTGACCAGTTGGTCCGCCCCCATGCGTGCGCCCATCTCGTATGCACCGTGGACGATGCGCGCGGCGGCCATGCCCGCGTCGCGGCGCATTGCCCGGGGCGTGGTGCCGGCATGGGCCGAACGGCCGGTCAGCCGGAACGCATGCCAGGAAATGCCCTGGATGCCCGAGACGACGCCGATCTGGATTCCTTCACGCTCCAGGACGGGGCCCTGCTCGATATGCAGTTCGAAATAGGCGGCGATGTTTTCGGGACCTGTCGCATCGCCGGCATAGCCGATGCGCCGCAACTCGTCGCCCAGCACCGCGCCGTCCGCGTCCCGCGTCGCCAGCGCGTCCGCAAGCGGCAGGCCGCCGGCGAAGACCAGGCTGCCCAGCATGTCCGGCTGGAATCGGGAACCTTCCTCGTTGGTGAACGCGGCAACGGTGATGGGCCGTTCGGTTTCGATCGCGGCATCGTTCAGCGCCGCGACGATTTCCAGTCCCGCCAGGACGCCGAACGTGCCGTCATAGAGGCCACCGGTCGAGACCGTGTCGATATGCGATCCGATCATGACCGTGCCGGCCGCCCCGTCGGGCGCCCGCGCCGGCCGCGTGCCGAAGATGTTGCCGATCGCATCGATGTCCACGACGAGGCCGAGCATCGTCATGCGGTGCGTCAGTTCGTCGCGGGCCGCCTTGTCGGCGTCGCTCAGCGCCAGGCGGCAGACGCCGCCGCCCAGAAGCGCGCCGATCCGGCCGAACGAGCGGATGGCCTCTTCAAGACGCCGCGCGTCGATCCGCGGGATGGCTGATGCGGTGCGGGGCGGGCCGTCAGCGGGCATCGGCCGCGACCTCTTCCGGTGTCCGCCCGACGATGGCGTGATACAGCGCGGCGTCCGTCGCCCCTTCGGTCCCGATCGCAACGACGATCGACGTGGCATCCAGGCCGAGCGTGTCCGCGATCTCCGGACGACCCATGACCTCCCGCAGGCCGGCAAGGCCGGCCGCGCCGCTTTCGCCGGCCACCACCGGACCGTCGCCGTCCACCCCGGCGGCCAGCAGGCGCATCGTCTCGCGGACGCTCTCGTCGTCGATGGCAAGATAGGCGTCGGCCAGGGCATGGATCGCCGGCCATGCGATTTCCGACGGCTCTCCGCAGGCCAGGCCGGCCATGATCGTGTCCAGCTCGCCGCCGACCGTGACGCGGGCGCCCGCCTGCGCGCTGGCGAGCAGGCTGGCGGCGTGATCTGGTTCGACGACGATGAAGCGTGGCGGGGCCTCGGCATAGGCCTGCGCCATGCTGGACATGATGGCCGCCGCGAAGCCGCCCACGCCCGCCTGGAGGAAGACATGGGTCGGGCGGACATCGCCGAGCTGCGCACGGATCTCCTCGGCGATCACGCTGTACCCCTGCATGATCCAGCCCGGTATTTCTGCATATCCCGGATAGGACGTGTCGGACACCACGTGCCAGCCATGGATGGCGGCGTCCTGCTGCGCGAAGCGCACCGCGTCGTCGTAATTGCCGGGCAGGCGCCGGACGGTCGCCCCCAGTGCCGCGATGGCGTCGGCCCGGGCCTGCGACACCGCCTGATGGATGTAGATGACGCACTGGCAGCCGAACTGCGCCGCGCCCCAGGCTACGGAACGCCCGTGATTGCCGTCCGTCGCGCAGCACACGGTCACGGACCCGGCGATGACGGCATGGCGTCCCGAAAACAGATCCTGACTGTCTGGCACCTGGCCGGTCCGCTGGGCGACGATCGCGGCCAGGACGCGCTGCACGGCGTAGGCGCCGCCCAGCGCCTTGAAACTGCCCAGGCCGAAGCGGGGGGCTTCCTGCTTGTAATGGATCGCGCCGCACCCCAGCGACCGAGCCAGGCCGGGCAGCGCCAGCAATGGGGTGCGCGCATAATGCGGCCAGTCCGCGATCGTCCGCAGCACCTGCACGGCGGCGTCCGGCCCAGCCGGAAAGGCGAAGGAATCCGCCGTGGGCGCGGGGCGGGCGATCGGGTTGAGACAGGTCTTGGTGAGCATTGGCGAACCCAGCGCGAGCGGAGGAGCGACGCCTCATCAAGGCGCGGGCGGTGGTTTCCTGTCAAGAACGGAATGAAAATAGTTTTTCGTGTTGTGATCGGAATGATAAACTTGTTACATGTCCCGCGTGACCGGGCGCGCCGGACGAGCCCGTGACCATTCCCCCGGATATCGAGGAACGCCATGGCTCTCGACGGTTCTGTTCTGGAACGCATGGTCGCGATCCGCCGCGACCTTCACAAACATCCCGAGCTTGCCTTCGCCGAATTCCGCACGGCGGAATGTGTCGCGCGCGAACTGGCGGCGTGCGGCCTTTCGGTCCGGACCGGCATTGGCGGGACGGGGGTCGTCGGTACCCTGGCCAGGGGCGACGGGCCCGCCATCGGGCTGCGGGCCGACATGGATGCGCTCCCGATTACCGAGGAGACGCAGCTTCCCTATCGTTCCGCACGTCCCGGAATCATGCATGCGTGCGGCCATGACGGCCATGTGGCGATGCTGCTGGCGGCGGCGTATCACCTCGCGGCCATGGACGATCTTCGCGGCACCGTTCATTTCATCTTCCAGCCTGCGGAGGAATGCGAGGGTGGCGGCCGCGCGATGGTCGCCGACGGGCTGTTCCGCGATCATCCCTGCGACAGCGTCTGGGGACTGCATATCTGGCCAGGCCTGCCGGTCGGGCGCTTCGCGACCCGGGCGGGTGCGATCATGGCCTCGTTCGACACGTTCGAGATTGTCGTGCAGGGATCCGGCACCCATGCGGCGATGCCCGAACGCGGCAATGATCCATTCATGGTCACCGCCGAACTGGTGATGGCCCTGCAGACGATCGTCAGCCGCAGGCTGAATCCGCTCTGCCCCGCTGTCGTCAGCGTGACCCAGATTCATGGCGGCGACGCCTGGAACGTCATTCCCGAACGCGTAACCATTCGCGGGACGGTACGCTGCCTGGACGAAGCGGCCCGCGGGCGGATCGAGACGCTGATCGCCGAGATCGGGACCGGGGTAGCGGTGGCGCATGGTTGCCGGGCGGAGGTCCGCTATATTCATGGCTATCCATCGACGGTGAACACGGCCGACTCCGTGCCCTGGGTGGCACGGGCAGCCTCGCGCGCGGCCGGGGAGGGGGCATGCGACAGCGATGTCGCGCCCTCGATGGCGTCGGAGGATTTCGCCTTCATGCTGCAGGCGGCGCCCGGCGCCTATGCCTGGATCGGGGCGGACGGGGCGGTTCCCTCGCGCCCGCTGCACAATCCGGGCTTCGATTTCAACGACGCGGCGCTGCCGTTGGGCGCGGCCTACTGGACCGCCCTGGCGCGGGACCTGACGGCGCGCGGCTGACCGCTTCCCGACGCAGGGCGGAATCGTGACGTTTTTTGCAAGGATGGCCGGATGTCGGGAATGATCGAAACTGTCGGTGTGATCGGGCTGGGCAATATGGGCCTGGCGATGGCCACCCGGCTGGCCGCCAGGGGCTTTGCCGTGCTGGGCCATGATATCGGCGCCCCGCGCCGGCAACTGGCCGCCGAGGCCGGCATTTCCGTCGCCGACGAGCTGGCCCCGGTGCTGCGCGCCGCGGATGCCATGGTCTTCTCCCTTCCCCTGGCCCGCGATGTCGAGGCGGTGGTGACCGCCCCGGGCGGCCTGCTGGCGCGGCGGGACCGCAAGGTCGTGGTGATCGACAGTTCGACCTCCGACCCCGGCACCACGCGGCGTCTGGCGCGGCAGCTTGCTCTGGCCGGGCACGGGCTGCTGGATGCGCCGGTCAGCGGTGGTCCGTCGGGTGCCGCCGCCGGGACGCTGACGATGATGGTCGGCGGCAGCGGGGAAGATTACGCCCAGGCGCGGCCGGTGCTCGACGCGCTGTCGGCGCGGGCGCCGCATGTGGGGCCGCCCGGCGCCGGCAATATCGTGAAGCTGGTGAATAATCTTCTCGTCGCCGCCCACCTGGTGACGACGGGTGAGGCGATGCGTCTGGCCGAAGCCGCCCGCCTGTCGGCGGGCGAGGCCATCGCGGTGGTCAACAGCGCGACGGGGCGCAGCGCGGTCAGCGAGACGATGTATCCGCGCTGGATCCTGCCCGGCACCTTCGACAGCGGCTTTTCGGCCGGGCTAATGCGCAAGGATGTGCGGCTTGCCCTGGAACTGGCCGGCGAAACCGGGCTCGACCTGCCGCTCTCCGCCCATGTCGGGCGCCTGTGGCAGGGCGCCGCCATCGTCGACGGCGACGATTTCACCCGCATGGCCGATTTCCGCATGCCGGGAGAAACGCGCAATGTCTGAAAGACCTTTTTCCGATGCCGCCGCGCGGATTTCGGCGCTGCTGCGCATCTTCCTGCCTGGCGGGGTGGTGGGTAGCGTGGTTGCCGGCGAGATCCTGCCTGGCACCGGGGCGGCGCTGGAGCTGGTGAACCCGGCCGACGGGCGGCCTTTCCTGTCGTTCGCCGACGCCGGCATCCCGGTGGTCGAGGCGGCCATGGCCGCGGCCGGGGCGGCGCAGCGCCACTGGTGGGGCATGACCGCGGCGGCCCGCGGTCGGGCGATGTGGGCGGTGGCGGCGCTGGTGCGCCATCATGCCGACGCGCTTGCCGAGCTTGAGACGCTTTCGGCCGGCAAGCCGATCCGCGATACGCGCGGCGAGGTGGCGAAGGTCGCCGAGATGTTCGAATATTATGCCGGCTGGTGCGACAAGCTGCATGGCGCGGTCATCCCCGTTCCCACCACCCATCTGAACTACACGCGCCACGAACCGTTCGGCACGGTCGTGCAGATCACGCCGTGGAACGCGCCGGTCTTCACGGCGGGCTGGCAGATCGCGCCCGCCATCTGCGCGGGCAATGCGGTGGTGCTGAAACCGTCGGAACTGACGCCGCTGACCTCGCTCGCGCTCGGCATGCTGTGCGACCGGGCCGAGGGGATGCCGCGCGGGCTGGTCAATGTCCTGGCCGGCGCGGGGCTGACGACCGGCGCGGCGGCGGTGGCGCACCGCGTCACGCGGCTGGTGGTTTTTGTCGGTTCGGCAGAGGCGGGTGGGCAGATCGCCGCGGCCGCCGCGCGCAACATCGTGCCGAGCATCCTGGAACTGGGCGGCAAGTCGGCGAACATCGTGTTTGCGGATGCCGACATGGATCAGGCCATCCTTGGTGCACAGGCGGCGATTTTCGGCGGGGCCGGGCAAAGCTGCGTCGCCGGGTCGCGCCTCTTGGTCCAGCGTGCCTGCCACCAGGCGATCATGGAGCGGCTGGTGGTCGCAGCGGGCCGGATTCCGGTCGGGTCGCCCATGGACCCGGCGACCCAGATCGGCCCGATCAACAACCGGCGCCAGCATGGCAGGATCGCCGCCATGGTGGCGGCGGCCGTCGAGGCCGGCGGGCATCTGGCGGCCGGCGGTGCCTGCCCGGATGGCCTGCGCGACAGCGGCGGCTTCTATTACGCGCCGACCATCATCGACGCCGTGCCGCCCGATGCCCCGATCGCGTGCGCGGAAGTGTTCGGTCCGGTACTGACGGTCCTGCCGTTCGACACGGAGGAGGAGGCGATCGCGCTGGCCAACGCCACGCCCTACGGCCTGGCCGGCGCGGTCTGGACGCGCGATGTCGGCCGCGCCCATCGCGTCGCGGCGGCCGTGCGCGCGGGCACGTTCTGGATCAATGGCTACAAGACCATCAACGTCGCCTCGCCGTTCGGGGGCTTTGGCCATTCGGGCTTCGGCCGCTCCTCGGGCAGCGAGGCGTTGCGCGCCTATACCCAGACCAAGAGCGTCTGGGTCGAGACGGCCGCGCGGCCGGGCATGCCCTTCGGCTATGTCGGATGATGCCGGGGGTCAGGCGGCGAAGGGATCCTCCACCTGGGGCCAGAGGGGACGGCCCGCCCGTTTCAGGTCCAGGCCGCGCATGTCCGGCTGCACGCAGCCCGGGGCCGCGACGAAGAGAACCTGTGATGCCAGTCCGGCGAAACGGTTGTAGAAATGCTGGGCGGATTTCACCACGATGCCCCGCCGGGCGGCGAGGTCGATACCCAGGTTGGTAAAGGCTTCGGGCGAGAAGGTCTGCTGCCGACGCGACATGACGACGACGTCCAGGCCATCGATCCGCAGCCATGCCGCCGGCCCCAGCGAGGATGTGCCGCCCCCCAGCCCGACCTGTCGAAGGTCGTCGGTGACCCCCTGGACGGTCGCGACCACGTCGAGGGGATCGCCGGAAGTCGGGCCGCATTTGCCCCCCAGCCTCAGCGGCAGCGTCTCGCCCGCCCCGACTTCGCGGCACAAGGCGAC
Organism: Gluconacetobacter tumulicola; assembly: GCF_014174215.1. Taxonomy (GTDB): domain Bacteria; phylum Pseudomonadota; class Alphaproteobacteria; order Acetobacterales; family Acetobacteraceae; genus Gluconacetobacter; species Gluconacetobacter tumulicola. Next base: position 24,100 of record NZ_JABEQL010000006.1, read on the forward strand.
GACCATCGGGTCCCAGAAGCAGCCCACCGCGACGTCGCGCACCCCGCGCGCGATCAGGCGCCGCAGGATCTCGGTATTATCGGACGGCGCGCCGCCGCCCGCGTTATCGGACACGTCGGCCAGGACGACCGGGGCGCCCGTTTCCGCCAGGACGCGGTCGATCGCCTCGTCTGGCGTGAAATAGCGCGTAGTGTTATCGCCGCGCATCGCCCAGACTTCCTCCCCCAGAGCGGTGGCCAGTGACTGGGCCTTGCTCGGGTCGCCATCGGCGATGACGAGCATCTTGGCACCGACATCGGGCACGTCGGCCCAGGGAAAGCCATGGGCGAACGAGACGGAGAGAATGCCGTCCCGCCCCTCCAGGGCCTGCATCCGGTCCACGAACGCGCGCGCCGGCGCCTCTGGCGTGCGCCAGATCGACAGCATGCGGCAATCATGCGCGGCCATGACCGGGCGGATCGCGCCACGGGCCGTGTCGGCGGCCAGCCGGTAGAGTTCCGTCGCGCGCGGGGCGATATCGTCGTGCGGATATTCCTTGTAGGTGACGATCAGGTCCGCCTGCGCCATCATGGCGGGGGTCAGGTGGCAATGCAGGTCCAGCACTGTCCCGATGACGGTATCCGGCCCGGCCACCGCGCGCAGGTGCGTCAGCATGTCGCCCTCGCAATCGTCATAGCCGACGGCGACCATCGCGCCGTGCATCGATATCAGGATGACGTCGACCGGCAGGGCCGCGCGCAGATCCTCGATCACGTAGCCGCGCAGTTCCTCATAGACGCGCCGCAGGGTCGGTCCGGCCGGCTGGGCGAATGAACACACGCTCTCGACGATGTCGTGCCCTTCCTGTTCCGCGAGCGCCCGCCAGGTCTTCAGTGGCAGGTTCGCCATGGTGGTGGGATGGTCTGTCGCGCCGCTGCGGAACCAGTCGCGTTCGCCCATGAAGGCGCCGCGCCCCGTCATGATGGGCGAGAACGTGTTGGTCTCGGTCCCCAATGTCGCGATGAAGATTTTCATTTCAGAATCCTTGTCGTTCGCAATGGTGCCGGGAGCGCGTCGAGGTCGCGCAGCAGGGAGGCGGGGTCGAAGGTGCCCCGGCGGCCGATGAACACGATCCGGGTCGAACGGTCGGCCAGCGCGCGTTCGGGGGCCGGGCCGACGGTGGCGCGCATGCCCACCATCTGCAGCAACATTCCGCGATACGGGGCCGAGGCGGCGTACAGAATGCCCTTGGCCCGCAGCAGGCCCGGCGCGTGACGCTCCAGCACCGTGCGGAACGACATCACGTCGATGGGCGCGTCCGACCGCCAGGCCAGGCTGGCGAACTCCGGGTCCGCCGCTACTTCTCCCGCCGACGCGCGCAGGGCGCGAACGCGGGGGGCAAGTGCCGCTGCCGCCCGCAGGGCCGGATGGGCCAGGAGCCTCGCCCCGTCGCGCGCGATCGCGACGCCGGGGCGGATCGCGTGCAGGGCGTGTTCGGCCCGGTCGACAGCCTCTGCCTCCAGCCGATCGGCGTGCGACAGCACGATCAGATCGGCCGCGTGGATCTGTTCGAGGAAGAGCGGATCGCGCGTCACCGGCCCGGCCTCGGCCAGCGCCTCGGCGTCGGTCACGCACACGATGCCTTCGAAGGACACATGCGCCCAGATGACCGGGTCCAGCAGGGCCCGGCGCATGTCGTCGAGCCGCGACACACCGCTGCATTCGACGAAGATCCCCTCCGGCGGTGGGTCGCGCGCCAGCAGCCGGCGCAGCATTCCCAGCAGGTCGCCCTGCAGCGAACAGCAGATACAGCCGTTGCGCAGCGCCAGCACGTCTTCCCCGCGCCGGGCGATCAGTTCGCCATCGATGTCGATCGCGCCGAAATCGTTCACGATCACGGCCAGGCGGCGCGCCGCCTGCGCAGTCACGATCCGGTTGAGCAGGGTGGTCTTTCCGGCGCCCAGGAACCCGCCGATGATGGTGATGGGAACGGCAGCGGCCGTGCCGGTCACGAACCGGTCCCGCGTCCACGGATCGGCTGGCCGGGAAAGGCGTCCGTGACCAGCTGCCCGTCGGCGATGACGCGGCTGCCGTTGACGAACAGGTGCCGCACGCCCTCGGCATGGCGGTTCATCGCCATGAATTCGGCGCGGTCGGTGATCGTTTCCACATCGAAGACGACCAGATCCGCGTCGCATCCTTCCTGCACGCGGCCCTTGCGGCGCATGGCGGGCACGCTGGCCTCCAGAATCCCGGCGGGGCCCAGCGAGCAGCGCCGCATGGCTTCGCGCAGCGAGACCTTGCCACGTTCGCGCAGATATTCGCGCAGGAAGCGCGTGAACGTGCCGGACGAGCGCGGATGCGATGCGGCTTGCTCGGGCAGCGGCCAGGCGTCGCCTTCATAGATCGTCCCGTCCGGCATGGTCCACGGCATGGCGTCCGAGGCAATGATCCCACCGGGATAAAGAACGGAAAGATCCAGGAGTTCCCGCGCCTCGGGATCGGTTTCGGTATCCAGGAAATGCCACAGCACCAGAGATTCCGGCCGCGCCTGGCCTGCCGCGAGCAGTTCGTCGCGGTCCCTGATACGGTGTCCGCCGTCGACGAACTGGATGGCGGTGTACGGGTTGCCCGTGCGCTCGGTAAAGGCCGGATCGGCGAAGAAGGGCGCGCCGACCACCGTGGAGCCTGTGCCGTAGGGATAGGCCTCGACCGTGATCGGCAGGCCCTGGGCCTGGGCCTTGGCGACGATTTCGGCCGCGCGGCGCACGTCGCGCAGGCTGGTGCTGTTGAAATGGCAGATATGCATATGCGCGCCGGTTGCCCCTGCATAGCCTATCAGCCGCGTGTAGGCATCGATCGAACTGCGCGGATCGATATTCGAGGAGTAGGCGATGTGCGTGTAGGTCGGCACGTCGTGCCGGGCGGCGAGCGCACAGAGTTCCACGATCTCCTTGGCACCGGCGCCGGGCAGGTAGGCATGCGGGATGCCGATGCCGATCCCGCCTTCGGCCAGCCCGGACTCGACCATCGCGAGGATCGCGGCAAGATCGCGGTCAGTCGCCGTTTCCTGGCTCCAGCGCGGATCGTCGAAGCAGCGCCCCATGAAGGACAGCGACGGTTCCAGCGGACGGCCGATCATCACGGCGATCCGCGCGAATGCCCACGCCACCGACGCTCCGTAATTGAGTACCCGGCGCGCGGCCTTCTGCCGATCGTACCACGCGCCGATCGGCAGGATGCCGACTTCGAGTTCCAGGCTGCTGGTAACGCCGTCGAAGGCCTGCATGCGGTCGGCCGCCAGAGACTGGCCATGGGCGTGAATGTCGATGAAGCCCGGCGCCACCACCAGCCCCCGCGCGTCGATCTCCACCGCCGCGTCGCCCGTCACATGGCCGACGCGTTCGATCACGCCGGAACGGATCGCGAGATCGCCGGGGGATTCGAGCCCGGTTTCCGGATCGACGAGCAGCCCGCCCCGAATGATCGTGTCATACATGCTCTGTTCCTTTTGCGATCTGCCAACGCAGCGTATCGCCTTCCTGCTCGAAATGTGTGCCGAACGACCGGGACAGCGCCTGAAGCCGCCCGAGGATCGACGATGCGTGCTCGCCCGTTGCCAGGCGCGGCACGCCACGTCGGTGCGGCGGGCCGCCCAATCCCAGTTCCACCGGATGGATGGTCATGGAGGTCACGCCGCCCGGCCCGAACTCGCAGACCGGCATTACCGTTTCCCAGAACCGGCTTTCCGCCGGGAAGCCCTTTGTGTCGGCCTCGGTCCGCAGGCGGTAGACATGGGCGGGCGTCAGGTCCGGGCTTGCGCGGAAACGGCGGTAGGAATCGGCCGGCAGGCGCGGGACGAGTTCGTTCTGGCCGATGAAATTGCCAAGGCTGTAGAAAATCGGCCGCTCCCTGTAGATCTCGATGCCACGCAGGAGATGCGGCCCGTGCCCTGCTACCAGGTCGGCCCCTGCGTCGATCGCCGCATGGGCGAATTCCACCAGGAACTCGGCAGGGATTTCGGGGTCCATTTCTCCGACGGCGTTGTAGCCGACCTCATGGGCATGCAGGCTGACCACCACCAGGTCCGAGACCAGCCGTGCCTCCTTCACCCAGCGGGCGATGTCCGCCATGTCCTCGGCGTTGGCGGTGGTCCTGATCCTGGGCGCCGGGGCGGCGCGGAAATTCATCCCGCCGAGCGGCAGGATGTCTTCCGACGCGGGCGGGAAGCCGAAGCCGAGCCGGATCGTCGTCTTGCGGATCGATTCCAGGCCCAGTTGCTCCGCGATTTCCCGCAGAGTCGCCATCTGCGGCGGCGTCACCTCGTACACGGCTGCGTGTCGCAGGGGGTTCGGCCCTGGCCGCCCCTGCATCGCGTCCGTCTGTGCCGCCGCCTCCTGCCCGGTGGAGAAAGTTGCGGTGCAGGACAGCAACGACACGGTGCCTTCGGGACGTGTGCAGTAGACGGGCATGCGTGCCCGCGTCAGGGTTTCGCCGATCCCGGCATAGAGGATTTGCCGTGCGTCCAGCGCCGCGATCGCCTTGCGCAGTCCCGAGATGCTGTAGTCGAGGCTGTGGTTGGTCGCCGTGGCGAACAGGTCGAACCCCGCCTCGGCGAGTTCGTCGATCACCCAGGACGGCGCCCCGAAATGCGAGCCGCCGCTCTCGAGGGCCGGATCTCCTTCGAAATCGTTCGGCAGAACCTCCAGATTGGTAAAGGCGATGTCCGAACTGCGGATCAGGTCGAACAGGGGGCTGATCGCGGGATCGGTCATGCTGTTGAGGCGGCGGAGTAGGATGCTGTCGCCGGTCAGGGCCAGGGTGGGCATGGGGTATTCCGCTTTCGTGATCCGGTTCCGTGGTCGACCGCCGTCAGAAATCGATGCCGAAGCGCCCACCGACGAAGCGGGGTTCGCCGGAGATGCCCGTCAGCACCGTCGTCGCGGCCACGCTCACCACGTCGATGTAATGGCGGTTCGTCAGGTTCGAGGCATAGGCAGTCACGAACCAGCGACTGTTGACGGGCTTGAAGGTGACGCTCGCACCCAGCAGGAAATACGGAGGAACGACGTAGACGCCTGTCCCGCGTGGCTGCAGGCTGTCCTGCATGGTGCGATAGGAATAATCCACCTCGAAATTCATCATGTAATGGCCCCAGAATGGCCTCGTGTCATAGGACGCCATGCCGCTGAGCGTCAGCTTCGGCAGGCCCATGTCGGCGCCGCCATAATCGGTATAGACCGGCGTATAGACCCCGGTGACCGCGTAGCCGGCGGACACCGCAGCGCTGTTGACCTGCTGATAATCCGTGTATTTGCTGCGTAGATAACCGAAGTTCTGCGACAGGCTGAAGCCCCTGAGCGGATGGGCCTCGAGCTGGAACTCGGTTCCCCAGATCTCCGAATGGGGGATATTGACGTAGGAGCCATAGGTTCCCGGCGTCGGGCCCGTATAGGATTTCGGGTTGCCCGGGATCACGACGGTACCCAGGATCTGCTTGTCGTGGTAATCGTCATAGAATGCGGCCCAGTTCAGGCGCAGCCTGTGGTCGAAGAACTCCGTCTTCAGCCCTACCTCGTAGGCCAGCACCCATTCCGGTTTGAACGGCTTGATCTGGACGTCGGAGACGGTGGTGTTCGTCGTGAACCCGCCCGGCTTCACGCCCCGGGAGATGGTGAAATAAGCGAGGACATTGCGCGTGGCCTGGTAATTGATGCCGGTCTTGCCGGAAAGCTGGTTGGTGAGCGCTCCGTGCGTCCCGAAGGCATGCGACGTCCAGCATGACGGCGCGCCGCCGCACTGCGAGGCCGTGGTGCCGTAGTAATATTGCCTGATGTCATCGCCAACGAGCTGGCGGTCGTCGGTCTGGTGGCTCAGGCTGAAGGAGAGTTTCAGCTTGCGGGTTATGTCGTAGCCAAGGGTCGCGAACTGGCTGAAATTCTGCTCCGGCTGCTGATGCGTGCTGTCGCGGATCAGGCCGATATAGTCGGAAAGGTCAAACCAGTTCGATCCGTAGTTGCGGATCCGGTTGTAGTACGTCCCAACCACCCAGTGGAACCGGTCGTGGAACAGCGGCCGGCCCTGAAGGCCCAGTTCCTGCGAGAACATGTTCGTCTGGGACACGAAATAGGTGTCGCCCGAGCGGAATGTCAGGGCGTCGCGGTCGATATATTCGTGGCGCTGCTGCTGGGCGAAGGATGTGATGCCGTACAGCTTGGCAAAGCCGAAATCATGCTCGCCCTTCAACGTGATGTTCCAGTTCACGTCGTTGTTCGATGGGACGCTGTTGGGCGAGATGCCGAGCACTTTCGCATAGACCGGATTGAGGCTCCAGCCGGTGGCGTAGATATTGGTGTCGCGCGGGGCGTTGCTGAGTTTCGAGAAATCCTGCAGCACGAAGCTCGTCGTCGCCTCCGAGCGATCCAGGGACCAGTTGGCGATCAGGTCGATGTTGGTCTTCTCGTCCGGCTGCCAGGCCAGGCGCCCGCGGATCGCGCCGAAATTGGCATTGCCGATCTTCTGGCCGGTGGCGCGATTGAAGCGGAAGGCGCCACCTTCCATGTTCTCGCCCGCGATGCGGTACTGGAGCTTGTCCGTAATCGGACCGGATACGTAGACGACGGTCTTGCTCCGGTCCCGCGTGGCGATGTCCTCGGTGGCGCCGTAATGAAGCTGCTTCGTCGGCGCGTTGCTCTCGATACGGACCTCGCCGCCGGTGTCCCCCAGACCGTGGGTGAAGCCGACTGGTCCCGGCTCGGCGGCGACGCTCTGGACGTCGAACATCATGCCGCTGCTCATGGACGCGATCGGGAACGGAACACCGTCGAAATAGGTCAAGACGGACGGCATGTTGTTCTGTGTGTAGTCCTGGAGCCCGATTCCGCGAAGATAGAATGATGGCGCCGTACTGCCCCCTTCGGACTGGACAGTAAGGTTCGGCACCACGCGGCCAAGGTCCATGACCGTATTGATATGGCGTTCGGCCAGGACCTGAGCGTCGAGATAGGTGGTCGAGGTCGCCTCGTGCTGCTGGGCGGTGAATTTGAAGGCGCGTCGCTGGGCCGTCACCGCGACCGTCTCGGCAGCGGAGTGAACGGCGGCGTTCCTTACCTTCGCGTGGGCTGGCTGGCTGGGGACGGCCCCGGCGGTCGCGACGGGCTTGGCCATATGCCGGGATCGGGCTGGCACCGTCTGCGCGTCAGCCGCGCAGACGGTGCCCAGGGCTGTGGCCAGGGAGAACGCCGCTTTCAGGCTCAGTCGAAAATCCCTCATTTCTAACTCCGTTGTTTGGAAGTGAAATATGTTGCTAAATCGAAACGTATTCCGTACGGAGAGAGCCCTTGGGGGGACCTGATGCCTCAGGTCCCCGTGGCGATGCCGTCCACCTCGTCCAGCAGGCGTTCCACCTCGCTCAGGCGCTGCACGGCGGCGCTGCCGATCGACTCTTCCAGCAGTGAGGCGAGGCAGTTCACCAACGTGATCGCGCAGCCGTAATTGTCGAAGATCCCCAACCCTTCGACCGAACAGCGCAGCGTCAGGACCGACGCGTCGGGGCTCGGTGGCTGGCCGGGATCCGTGATCTGCAGTGCTCTGGCACCCTGCTTTCTGGCTTCGCGAAGGATACGCGAGAGGATCGCGGGCCGGCGCCGGAACGCAAGCAGGACAACCAGATCGTCCTTGCCCATGTTCACGAGTTCCTCGCTGAGCGTCATTCCGGCCCTCGGTGCCAATGAGGCGCCGTCGCGCAGCAGGGAGAGCACGGCATGGAGATAGATCGCCACGACCGTGGAGTTCCGGTATCCCACAATCCAGATCCGGCGCGAGGTCTTTAGCAGCCGGACGGCTTCCGCCAGATCAGCGGGCGCGATATCCATCGCCGTGCGCCGCAGGTTCTGTGCCTCGTGCTCCGCGTAGGGCGCGAAGTCGAAGGACGCGGAATCGCGCCGGCTCTTTTTCCGCAAGGCGGTGAGCGGTGATCCCGCCGAGGCCCTGTCCCGCGCCTGGTTGTGGGCCTGCTGGTAGTTTGCATAACCCAGGCGGCGGAAGAACCGCGCCGCGGTCGGGTTGGAGACATCCGCCCGTGCCGCAAGCTCGCCGGCCGTGAATCCGGAGAAATTGCCGTTCATCTCCAGAAGCACGGCCGCCAGCTTCCGTTCGCCCGGAGAAAGCTCACCATGAACCCGCATGATCCTTACCTCTATGGGGGTGTCGTCTTCCATCACTGTCCGCTTATGCACTTTCTATGAAACATGGTTTCCGTTCCGAATACAACATGAAAATGTTTTTTCTTTGAATCTTTCTCCTGTCGTTTTTGCTGGCGCTAGGGGCGAAACCCGGCAACGGTAGGGCAGGTAAGAAAATTGCCTGAACCTCCCAAAAGAACGACACGCCTTGAAAGGCGATGGCACTGTCGACTTGTGCTGAGGTCCGACCCGGAATTTTCATCGAGCACTGACCCAACTGGGGGATTGTTTCCCGTGTTGCCTGGGAGGGGTCAAGCTGTTGTTTGGGCCCCTTCTGGTTTTCGGTGAGGCGGAACTGGCCCGGAAGTGGCAGCGCCACTCAAGGACCCGCAGACCGGGATGGTTGGCCCGGCCCAATCTGCCCGAAAGCTGGATACGGACCGAGATGTCGGATTGCGGATCGTGAGCGACGCGCTCTGGCAGACAGTGCAAGTGCGTCAGGACGAAATCGGGAGCCGTAGCCGGGCGATTGCCGAGGGTGTTGGATCGCCGCGAAGGCAAGGGAAATGGGACTCCTGTCGATATCCTCCGGGTTGTGTCGCCTGCTGGTCTGCTGGCTCTGCGCCGATCCGGAGCATATGAGATAGAGGTGCTGCGCCCTGGGGGGGGCCGCAATCATGAATCACATCAAAAACCCACGAAACCAGCAGGTTCGTGGGTTTTTCGTGTTCGCACGCCAAGTCGGCCATAAAATATAATACAATCAATCTCTTCGTAGGTCCAATCGGGTCTGAAGCTCCCCTTGGGGTAAACCCATCGAGTATATTCCATCCGGTTATGGTATCCTTTCAGGGTCATGCTGATCTGAGGAAAGCGATCATGACTGATGCGGTGCAGCCTACCGCTTCCAGGCCACTGGTTGATGACGACCAACTATGGCTGAGCGTCATGAACAAGATGGACGAGACCTGGGCCGAGCTGGTCGGGCAGCAGGTCGAGCTTGAACGCAAGAACGCCGAGCTTGAGGGCGCGCATGCCTTCATGGCCGGTGTGTTCGATTCCATGTCCGACGTGCTGGTGGCTTGCGATACTGCGCTGCGCGTTGTGCGTACCAACCAGGCGGCCGAGCGGCTGTTTCCCGGCGGTGCGGACGGGCTGGTGGGACGCCTGCTGACGGAGCTGGTCGATCCGCACTCTCCCACCACGGTAGCGGACGTCGCGAACACCATCGTCCGGAGGCAGCGTCTGGAGGACCGGGAATTTATCCTAGCGGCGGCGGGGGGGGCGATGCCTTTCGCGGTCAACGGCACCGTGTTATACGACGGGCGGGGGCGCCCGTCAGGCGTGGTTCTGGCGGCACGGCCGCTGGGCGAGCTGCGCCGCGCCTATACCGAACTGGACCGTGCGCATCGCAGTCTGAAAGACGCACAGGCCCAGTTGGTGCAGGCCGAAAAGATGGCGTCGCTGGGGCGGCTGGTGGCCGGGGTGGCGCATGAACTGAACAACCCGATTTCCTTCGTCTATGGCAACGCGCATACGCTGCGCCGTTTCACCAGGCGGCTGGAAGCCTATCTGGCGGCGGTCCATGCCGATCCGCGTGCGGCGGATTTCGCGCGGCAGCGCCAGGACCTGCGCATCGACATGGTGCTGTCGGAGCTGGACGGGGCCCTGTCCGGTATCGTCGATGGCGCCGAGCGCGTGCGCGATATCGTGGCCGATCTGCGGCGCTTTTCCTCGGACCGGCGCACGCCCGGCACGATATTCGACCTGGCGGACGTGGCGCGCACGGCGCTGGACTGGATCCTAGCCACCTGCGGGCGCCCGGTGACCGTCCATGCCGACCTCGACGGCGCCCTGGATGTCGATGGCCATGCCGGGCAGATGCAGCAGGTCATCATGAATCTGGTGCAGAATGCCGTGGACGCCATGGAGGGGAGCGACAGCCCGACCCTCGACATCGCCGGCACCCGGCGGGGCGGGCGCGTGTGCCTGACCATCCGCGACAACGGCCCCGGTATCGCGCCCGAGATCATGGACCGGATCTTCGACCCGTTCTTCACCACCAAGCCGGTCGGCAAGGGCACCGGGCTGGGGCTTGCGATCTGCTATCGCATGGTGACCGAGCACGGGGGCATGCTGGCAGCGTCGCGTCATCCTGCGGGCGGGACGACGATGACACTGGACCTGCCGGCCTTCATGCCCGATGACGGACCGGGTAACAGCGGAGCGGAGGCCTGAGCGTGGCGTTTACGGTGCTATGGCTGCAATCGGGCGGATGCGGGGGGTGCACCATGTCCCTGCTGTGCACGGAATCGCCCGACCTGCTGACCACGCTGCGGGGGGCAGGGATCGAACTTCTGTGGCACCCTAGCCTGTCCGAACGTACGGGGGCCGAGGCGCGGGACCTGTTCGATGACATTCTGTGCGGCCGCCAGGCGCTGGATGCCCTGTGCGTCGAGGGGGCGATGCTGCGTGGGCCGGAGGGCACGGGCCGCTTTCACGTCCTGGCCGGGACGGAGCGCCCTGTGATCGACTGGGTGCGCGACCTGGCGGTGGTGGCGCGGCATGTGGTGGCGGTCGGCACCTGCGCGGCCTATGGCGGGGTGACGGCGGCCTCACCGAACATTCTGGACGCCTGCGGGCTGCAATTCGACGGATACTATCCAGGCGGCGCGCTGGGCACCGATTTCCGCGCGCGCGGCGGCCTGCCGGTGGTCAATGTCGCGGGCTGTCCCACCCATCCGGACTGGGTGACCGAAACGCTGATGCTTCTGGCGCAGGGGGCGTTGGACGGTGACGGGTTGGATGCGTTCGGGCGCCCGCGTTTCTACGCCGACCAGCTTGTGCATCATGGCTGCACCCGCAACGAGTTCTATGAATACAAGGCCAGTGCCCTTCATCCCTCGGAACAGGGCTGCATGATGGAGCATATGGGCTGCATCGGCACCCAGGCGCATGGCGATTGCAATACGCGGCTGTGGAACGGCGGCGGGTCGTGCACGCGCGGCGGCTATGCCTGCATCAACTGCACCGCCCCGGAATTCGAGGAACCCGGCCACCCCTTTGCCCGCACGCCCAAGATCGCGGGCATTCCCGTCGGCCTGCCCACCGACATGCCCAAGGCGTGGTTCGTGGCGCTGTCGTCGCTGGCCAAGGCGGCCACGCCGGATCGCCTGGCCCGCAATGCTGTCAGCGATCATCAGGTCGTCTCGCCGCCCTGCCGTACGCCGAAACGGCGGTGAGGATGAGAGCGGATGAGAACGGATCGGGCATTGCCCGAACCCACCAGGGCCTGAGGCACTGGACCCCGATCATGAATGAAACGACCGGGTTTCCAAAGGGCGCGGCCCTTTGGCGGGTTTCAGGGCGGAGTTGGCCAAGGTTCCCTCGGCCGGAACGGCCGAGGGAAAGCCAACGGAGGGGGAGCCCTGAGGCGTGCCCGGCATGACCGAACAAGGCGCCACGCGGCTGGTGGTCGGGCCGTTCAATCGTGTCGAGGGCGATCTGGAGGTGCGGCTGGACATTGCGGACGGGCAGGTGCGCGCGGCCCAGGTCAACGCCACGCTGTTTCGCGGGATCGAGCGGATTCTGGAAGGGCGCGACCCGATGGATGCGCTGGCAATCGCGCCCCGGATCTGCGGCATCTGTTCGGTCTCGCAATCGCACGCTGCGGCGCTGGCGCTGGCCGGGGTGATGGGGATTGGCCCTGCCGCGAATGGGCAGGTGGCGACGAACCTGATTCTGGCGACGGAGAATCTGGCTGATCATCTGACGCATTTCCATCTGTTCTTCATGCCGGATTTCGCGCGGGCGGATTATGAGGGGCGGCCGTGGTTCGTGCGGACGCATGCGCGCTTCGCGGCCATGCGCGGGACGGCGGTGCGGTCGATCCTGCAGACGCGCGCCCTGCTGCTGCATGTCATGGGGGTACTGGCCGGGCACTGGCCGCATACGCTGGCGATCCAGCCGGGGGGCGTATCGCGCGGGGTGGGCATGCAGGAGTGCGTGCGGTTGGGCAGCATTCTGGCGGGCGTGCGCGCGGCGCTGGAGGAAAATCTGTTCGGGACCGGGCTGGAAGAGGTGGCCGCCCTGGCCGATGTGGCGGCGCTGGAGACGTGGCGCGCCCAGGGGCCGCAGGGTGATTTTCGCCTGTTTCTGGAAATCGCGGCCGACCTCGAGCTGGAGCAGTCGGGGCGGGCTTATGACCGGTTCCTCAGCTATGGGGCCTATCCCGGCGGGCTGGTGGCCGGGAGGGCGGCGCAGCTGTGGCCCGGCGGCCTGTTCGTGGACGGCGCGACGCGGACGCTGGAGATCGCGGCGGTGACCGAGGATCACGCGGCCAGCCATATGGATGATCACGACCATCCGCATCCGCCCTTCGCCGGGTCCACCATTCCGCGCCTGCGCGACGGGGCGGCCTATAGCTGGTGCAAGGCGCCGCGCCTGTCCGGCCTGCCGTATGAGACCGGCGCACTGGCGCGGCAGCTTGTCGCGGGTCAGCCTCTGGCGCGGGATCTGATGGCGCGCGGTGGCGGCAATGTCCTCTCCCGTGTTGTGGCGCGCCTGGTCGAGAGTGCGCGCCTGCTGATTGCGATGGAGGGATGGGTGCGGATGCTTCGCCCCGGCGCCCCGTGGTGCCATGTGCAGGGGGCGGTACCCGATGGGCGCGCCGTCGGCATGACCGAGGCAGCGCGCGGCGCGCTGGGGCACTGGCTGCGCGTCGAGGGCGGGCGGATCGCCGGATACCAGATCATCGCGCCGACGACGTGGAATTTCTCGCCGCGCGATGGGTCGGGCACGCCCGGCCCGTTGGAGCGGGCGCTGGTGGGCGCGCCGGTCCGACCCGGAGAGCGCGCGCCATTGTCAGTACAGCATATCGTGCGCTCCTTCGATCCCTGCATGGCCTGCACGGTGCATTGACGGTGCCGGATAGGCCTGTGGAACTCGCCGCCGAGCGGATCGTGGTCAGCGGTCTGGTGCAGGCGGTGGGCTTTCGTCCTTTCGTCTGGCGCGTGGCGCGGCGGCTGGGTCTGCGGGGCACGGTGTGCAATCTGGGCGACAGGGTCGAAATCCTGGTGACGGGGCCTGAGGCGGCGCGTGACGCACTGGTCGCGGCGCTGTGGTCCGGGCCGCCGCGCGCGCGGGTCCTGGCCGTGGCGCGCCAGCCGGACCTGTATGACGGAGGGCCGGGTTTCGAGATCGTGCCCAGCGTGGCGGGCGGCGTCAGCGCCGGGATCGTGGCCGATCTGGCGACCTGCCCGGCCTGCCTGGAGGAAATCCGTTCTCCTGCGGCGCGGCGCCATGGATATGCTTTTACCAACTGCGTCGATTGCGGGCCGCGTTTTTCCATCGTGTCCGGCTTTCCCTACGACCGCGCGCGCACGACGATGGCGGGGTTCGCCCTGTGCGCTTCCTGCCGCGCGGAATATGACGACCCCACCGATCGGCGTTTTCATGCGCAGCCGATTGCCTGCCCCGCATGCGGTCCGCGCCTGCGCTTCGTTGGGCCGGGGGCCGGGTCGGAAGGGGAGGCGGCATTGACGGCTGCCGCCTCCCTCCTGCTTTCCGGCGGGATCGTCGCGGTGAAGGGCATTGGCGGCTATCACCTGGCCTGCCTTGCCACGTCCGATGCGGCAGTTGCCCTGCTGCGCGCGCGCAAGGGGCGGCTGGCCAAGCCGCTGGCGGTGATGATGCGCGACGCGGCCATGCTGGAAGCGTTCTGCCGCCCCAGTGCGGCCGAGCGGCAGCTTCTGGCCGATCCGGCCGCCCCGGTGGTGCCGGTGGCGACGCGAGCCGACGCGCCGCTGTCCGCCGGGCTGGCGCCGGGGCTGGACCGGCTGGGGGTCATGCTGGCCTATACGCCGCTGCATGCGCTGCTGCTGGCGCGTGTGGGGGCACCGCTGGTGATGAGCAGCGGCAATCTGTCCGGCTGCCCGCAGGTGACGGACGATGCGGCGGCGTTGCGCGATCTGGCAGGCATCGCCGATGGCTGGCTGATGCATGACCGCCCGATCGCGCGGCGGCTGGATGACAGCGTGATGGCTGTGGTGGACGGGCAGCCGCGCGTCCTGCGGCGGGGGCGCGGGCTGGCGCCCGAACCGCTGACTCTGCCCCCCGGTTTCGCGGCGGCTCCGCCGGTGCTGGCGATGGGGGCGGACCTGAAAGCCGCCTTCTGCCTGACGCGGAACGGGCAGGCCCTGCTGTCGCACCATATGGGCAATCTGGACGATGCCGGCGTTGCGGACGCGCTGCTGGCGGCCCTGGCCGATTACCGCGCCCTGTTCGCGCAGGCGCCGGCCGTGGTGGCGGTGGACGCCCATCCGGATTATCGCAGCCATGCGCTGGGCCGCCGTCTGGCGGCGGAGGCGGGGCTGCGGGTCGAGACCGTGTGGCACCACCACGCCCATGTCGCAGCCTGCATGGCCGAGCATGGCCTGCCCGCCGACGGCAGGGCGGTGGTGGGGCTGGCGCTGGATGGGGCCGGGCTGGGCCAGGACGGCACGGTCTGGGGGGGCGAGGTGCTGGTCTGCGACTATCGTGCCGCGCGACGGGTGGGGCGGCTTGCGCCCGTGGCGATGCCCGGCGGCGATGTGGCGGCGCGCGAACCGTGGCGCATGCTGCTGGCGCATCTGGACGCGACGCTTGAGCCGGACGGCACCGATGCGGCGGTGGCGCGGGGGCTGGCGCCCGCGCTGGCCGGCCGTCCGCTGCCGGTTCTGCGCGCCATGATCCGCGCGGGTGTCAACGCGCCGGCGTGCAGTTCCGCCGGGCGGCTGTTCGACGCCATGGCGGCGCTGCTGGATGTCGCGCCCGCGCGGATGTCTTATGAAGGCGAGGCCGCGATGCGGCTGGAAGCCCTGGCGCGCGGGGCGGACCAGGCGGCTGACTCCGCGCCGTTCGGCTTGCGGACGCGCGATGGGCTGGCGGAGATCGACCCGGCGGCGATGTGGCGCGCCGCCCTGAGGGACAGGGGGGACGGCGTGGCCCCGGCCCGGATCTCGGCGTCGTTCCATGCCGGTCTGGCCGGCGCCTTCGCCGAGTTGGCGCGTCGCACCGCCCAGGTCGAAGGGCTGGACACCGTCGCGCTGTCCGGCGGGGCCATGCACAACGCCGTGCTGGCCGAAACGTTGGCGGTGCGGCTGCGCGCGGCGGGGCTGCGCGTGCTGCTGCCGGTGCGGGCGCCGGCCGGCGATGGTGGACTGGCGCTGGGGCAGGCGGCGGTGGCGGCGGCCCGGATGCTGGAAGGCGTCTGATCGTCTGTCCGATCCGTCCGATCAGCCTGCTTCCACTTTCCTCTCGCGATCGGGCCGGCCCTTTCGCCGTTCGCGGTCCCTGCGGCAATTGGTACGCTTTCTGCTTCCTTCCTGATGTGATGCGGGTCCGGGGCGATCCGCAGCCGAGGGAGGAACTCTTCGCTGATGGCTGTTCTCGAAACCTTCTATGACGTGATGCGGCGGCAGGGGATAACGCGCCGGTCGTTCGTCAAATATTGTTCGCTGACGGCGGCGGCGCTGGGGCTGGGGCCGGAGTTCGTGCCGCAGATCGCCCACGCCATGGAAACCAAGCCGCGCACGCCGGTCCTGTGGCTGCATGGGCTGGAATGCACCTGCTGCTCCGAAAGCTTCATCCGCGCCGCGCATCCGCTGGTCAAGGATGTGATCCTGTCCATGATCTCGCTGGATTACGACGACACGCTGATGGCGTCGGCCGGTCATCAGGCCGAGGCCATTCTCGACGAGGTGATGGAGAAATATCACGGTAACTACATCCTGGCCGTCGAGGGCAATCCGCCGCTTAACGAGGACGGGATGTACTGTATCATCGGCGGCAAGCCCTTTGTGGAGCAGCTGAAGCGCGTGGCCTCGGGCGCCAAGGCGATCATCTCCTGGGGGTCGTGCGCGTCCTATGGCTGCGTGCAGGCCGCGCGGCCGAACCCGACCCAGGCTACCCCGGTGCATAAGGTCATCCTGGACAAGCCGATCATCAAGGTGCCGGGCTGCCCGCCGATCGCCGAGGTCATGACCGGCGTCATCACCTATATGCAGACTTTCGACCGCCTGCCTGAACTCGACCGCCAGGGGCGGCCGAAGATGTTCTATTCGCAGCGCATCCACGACAAATGCTATCGCCGCCCGCATTTCGACGCCGGCCAGTACGTCGAGGCCTTCGACGACGAAGGCGCGCGCAAGGGCTATTGCCTCTACAAGGTCGGGTGCAAGGGGCCGACGACCTATAACGCGTGCTCCACCGTGCGCTGGAACGATGGCGTGTCCTTCCCCATCCAGTCGGGCCATGGCTGCATCGGCTGCTCCGAGGACGGGTTCTGGGACAAGGGGTCGTGGTACGCGCGGCTTCAGGATGTCAGCGGCTTCGGCATCGAGGCCAGCGCGGACAAGGTCGGCCTTGTCGCCGCGGGCGCCGTGGGCGCCGGACTTGCGGCGCATGCCGCCATCAGCGCGCTCAGCCGCGTCCGCTACAAGGGGGATGACGCTCAATGACCATCCAGACACCGAACGGCTTCAGCCTGGACAATGCCGGACGGCGCATCGTGGTGGATCCGATCACCCGCATCGAGGGGCATATGCGCGTCGAGGTCAATGTCGACGCGCAGAACGTCATCCGCAACGCGGTGTCCACCGGCACGATGTGGCGCGGGCTGGAAGTGATCCTGAAGGGACGCGATCCGCGTGACGCCTGGGCCTTCGTGGAACGCATCTGCGGCGTCTGCACCGGCTGCCACGCCCTGGCGTCGGTCCGCGCGGTGGAAGACGCGCTGGATATCCGCATCCCGACCAATGCCTTCCTGATCCGCCAGATCATGGCCAAGGTGCTGGCCTGGCACGATCACGTCGTGCATTTCTATCATCTGCACGCGCTGGACTGGGTCAATCCGGTCAACGCGCTGAAGGCCGATCCGCGCGCGACCTCGGCGTTGCAGCAATCAGTCTCGCCCGATCATCCCAAATCCTCGCCGGGTTATTTCCGCGACGTGCAGAACCGGCTGAAGAAGTTCGTGGAAAGCGGGCAACTGGGGATCTTCAAGAACGGATATTGGGACAACGCATCGTATCTGCTGCCGCCCGAGGCGGACCTGATGGCGGTGACCCATTATCTGGAGGCGCTCGATTTCCAGAAGGAAATCGTCAAGATCCACACCATCCTGGGTGGCAAGAACCCGCACCCCAACTACATGGTCGGCGGTGTGCCCTGCGCGATCAATATCGATGGCGACATGGCGGCCGGCGCGCCGCTGAACATGGAGCGCCTGAACTTCATCCAGCAGAAGATCCAGGACGCGTTTGAGTTTTCGAAGAACGTGTATCTGCCCGACGTGCTGGCCATCGCCAGCTATTACAAGGGCTGGCTGTATGGTGGCGGGCTGGCGGCCAGCAATCTGATGGATTACGGCGACTACCCCACCGTGCAGGGCGACAAATCGACCGACCGGCTGCCGGGCGGGGCGATCATCGGCGGCAACTGGAACGAGATCCACCCCGTCGATCCCCGCGACCCGCAGCAGGTGCAGGAATTCGTCACCCATAGCTGGTACGAATACGGCAAGGGGCGCGAGGATGTGGGCCTGCACCCCTGGGACGGCGTGACCGACCCGCATTACGCGCTGGGCGCCGGCGCCAAGGGCACGCGTACCAACATCGTCGAGGTCGACGAGAACGCCAAATATTCGTGGGTGAAGGCGCCCCGCTGGCGCGGTCATGCGTGCGAGGTCGGGCCGCTGGCCCGCTATATCCTGGCCTATGCCAAGGGCGTGCCGTACGTGAAGGCACAGGTCGATGACGCGCTGGGCCGCTTCAACAGCCTGGCGGGCACGGCGCTGACGCCGCAGCAGGCCCTGCCGACGACCATCGGCCGCACCCTGGCCCGTGCGCTGGAGGCCCATTACTGCGCCCAGCAGCTTCTGGACGATTACGACGCGCTGATCACCAACATCCGCAATGGCGACCTGGCGACCGCGAACGTGTCGAAATGGGACCCGTCCACCTGGCCGAAGGAAGCCAAGGGGGTTGGCATCGTCGCGGCACCCCGGGGCGGCCTGGGGCACTGGATCCGCATCCGCGACGGCCGGATCGAGAATTACCAGTGCGTGGTGCCCAGCACCTGGAACGGTGGCCCGCGCGACGCCAGGGGCAATATCGGCGCGTTCGAGGCGTCGCTGCTGGGCACGCCGATGAGCAACCCGGAACAGCCGGTGGAAATCCTGCGCACGCTGCATTCCTTCGACCCGTGCATGGCCTGTGCCACCCATGTGATGGCGCCCGACGGCGAGGAACTCGCCCGCGTCACCGTACGCTGAGGGGGCGGAACATGAGCGCACCGGATTCCGCCATCCTGACGGATGGCGACCTGAAGGGCACCAATCTGGACGGGCTGAAGGCCCGTCCGCTGCGGGCGCGCCGGCTGACCACGGTCTATGTCTATGAGGCCCCGGTCCGGCTGTGGCACTGGATGACGGCGGCATCGATCGTGGTGCTGGCCGTGACGGGGTACCTGATCGGCTCTCCCCCGCCCAGCCTGTCGGGCGAGGCCAGCAGCCATTTCCAGATGGGCTGGATCCGCTATCTGCATTTCGCCGCCGCGTGGATCTTTGCCGTGGGGTTCGGGGGCCGGGTGGCCTGGGCCTTCATGGGCAACGTCTATGCGCGCGAACTGTTCTTCATCCCCTTCTGGAAGCTGGAATACTGGAAGGAACTGCTGGATGAGGTGCTGGTCTACGCTTTCGTCAAGAAGCATGCGAAGACGGTGGTGGGGCATAACGCGCTGGCCCGCACGGCGCTGTTCTTCTGCTTCACGCTGACGGGCCTGTTCATGATCGTGACGGGATTCGCGCTCTATTCCGACGGCACAGGCATCGACAGCTGGGAGGGGCGCGTGTTCGGCTGGGTCATGCCCTGGCTGGGGGGGAACCTGTCGACGCATTTCCTGCACCACTGGGGCATGTGGGTGATCATCCTGTTCGTGATGATCCACGTCTATACGGTCTCGCGCGAGGATATCATGTCGCGTCAATCCCTGATCTCGGCAATGACCAACGGCTATCGCACCTTCCGGGACGATCGGCCTGACTGATCGGGATCTATCCAGTTCGGCTAGAATTGGAAGTTTGGCTTCCAAAAAACCCGTCATCACGGTTCCGTGATGACGGGTTTTGCTTTGGAAACGGTCATCGCATGACCAGCCTGGAAGTTGGCACGAAATCTGCTTCCCTTACTTTCCGTAAGGATTTGCCGCGCTGCACAGGCGGCCGGCGGCAGGAACGAAGGCAGGAACATCCGGATGACGGCCGAACAGGCAGCGGGACAGACGGGCGGCAGGGTGCTGGTGCTGGGAATCGGCAACATCCTGTGGGCGGACGAGGGGTTCGGGGTGCGCGTGGTGGAATATCTGGCCGCTCGCCACGATTTTCCTGCTCCGGTCGAACTGATGGATGGGGGCACGCAGGGGTTGTACCTGCTGCCGCATCTCGAGGACCTGGCCGGTCTGGTGATCGTCGACGCCATCGATTTCGGCCTGCCGCCCGCGACCCTGCACCAGGTGCATGGCGCGGACGTGCCCGCCACCATCGGCGCACGGAAGATGAGCCTGCACCAGACCGGGTTTCAGGAGGTTCTGGCGCTGCTGGATTTGCGGGGCCATGCGCCGCGCCGGGTTTCGCTGATCGGGGTGCAGCCGGTGACGATGCAGGATTATGGCGGCGGCCTGACGGAACGGGTTGCCGCCCAGGTGGCGCCTGCCGCCCAGGCGGTGCTGGACCTGCTGGCGCGCGAATATGGAGTCCGGCCCCTGCCGCTGGCGGGGCCGGCCGACATGGGCGCCGGACTGATGACCCCGGCGGTGGCCCGCGCGCCGTACGAGGCCGGCCGCCCCGACGAACAGGCGGCCTGCCGCCATGGCGACGAACGCCTGCTGGCGCGGCTGGGGGCGTAGGCGCATGTGCGTGGGGATTCCGATGACCGTGCGTGCGGTGCGCGGTGTCATGGCCGAGTGCGAGGCCGAACAGCCGGAGGGCCAGCCGGCACGCCGCGAGCAGGTGGATATCACGCTGGTGTCCGATGCGCGGCCCGGCGACGAACTGCTGGTGTTTCTGGGGCTGGCCCGCAGTCGGCTGGACGCGGAGGAAGCAAGCCGCATCCGCGCGGCGCTGGGGGCCCTGGCGGCGCTGGCCGCGCCCGGCCCGGATGCTGCCCGCGTGCAGGATGTGGTGGCGCGCGGCTTTGCCGACCTGTGCGACGCGCCGCCGCGCCTGCCCCCGCATCTTGAAGCGGCGCTGGCCGCCGGTCTGGAGGAAGCCTGATGTCTGTTCTGCAAGATTCGCCTCTGGTCGCGGGGCTGATCGACCGCCACGGCATGGCGCTGCTGCATGATGCGGCGGACGCGCCGCGCGGGCTGGTGCTGCTGTTCCTGCCCAGCCATGCGCGGCCGCACCTGGAAACGCCGGATATCGCTGCCGTGCTGCCCGATTTGCTGCGGGCCTGCGCGGGGCTGCTACCTTCGGGCGCCGGGCCTGTGGGCGCGGTGGCGGATGCTGTGCTGGAAGCGGCCCTGCGCGCTGAAATCGAGGATCTGTCCCTTCCGGCACTGGTGCTGCTGCATGACGGCCGGCCGGCGGGCGCCATTTCGCGCATGCGTGACTGGGACGAATATGGCCGTCGCCTGACGGCCTTGCTGGCCCCCTTTGCCCACTCCACCTTGACGGATCAACCGGCATGAGCGCGTCCTTTGCCCACCCCCCCATCGGCTTCGGCCCCGGCTCCGCCCCGCCCGAGGGCGAGGACGGGCTGCAATATCTGGCCATGCCGTCCGGGGTCAGCGTCTATGCCGCCCATCTGCCCGAGATCGACGACCCCGAGCGGGTGCGCCCGGCCCTGGCCTTTCTGGAGGGGTTGCGCGACATGGCGGGCCAGTGGGGGCCCGGCCGGTCCCTGCTGCTGAAGCGCGACGGGCTGGACGCGGCCAGCCGCGCTGTGGTGGATGATGCGCTGGGCGAGGGGGAGGTGTCGGTGCTGCTGGATGATGCGGCAGGACGGATCGAGGTGCAGGAAACGGTGTTCGCGGGCATCTGGACCCTGCGGGCCCTGTCGCCGGATGCTGCCCAGCCAGCGCGGGAGCAGAT
Organism: Gluconacetobacter tumulicola; assembly: GCF_014174215.1. Lineage (GTDB taxonomy): Bacteria > Pseudomonadota > Alphaproteobacteria > Acetobacterales > Acetobacteraceae > Gluconacetobacter > Gluconacetobacter tumulicola. The sequence goes on from NZ_JABEQL010000006.1 coordinate 45,391, forward strand.
GGAAATCGGCGCCTTTCCCCGCGCCGTGCTGGCACGGGCCTTTCCGGCCCGGCCCGCCCCCGTGCCGGATATCGCTACGCTGGCGACCGGGGGCGTGGTGAACGCGCTCGCCATCCTGACCGAGCTTCTGGACCGCAGCGCGGCATGGCGGCCCGGTTGCGCCGCGCATGTCGTCAATCTCAGCCTGCTGCCCCATACGCCTGAGGATCTGGAACTGATCGCCAGCGTGCTGGGCCGGGGTGGCGTGACGATCCTGTCGCGCGGCTACGGCAATTGCCGGATCGAGGCGACGGCCACGCCGCATGTCTGGCGCGTGCGCTATTTCAATTCGATGGACACGCTGATCCTGGATACGATCGAGGTCGCCGAGGTGCCCGAGATCGCCTGCGCGGCCCCCGAAGACATCACGGATTCTGCCGCGCGTCTGGCCGAGATCTGTGCGGCCCTGGCCGGAGGCGACGCATGAACGGCGCGTTCCACGGTTTTGAAGGCTCGTATCTGGGCGATGCCGCGCGGCTGGCACCCGATGCGGTAATGGAATGCAAGATCTGCTGGTCGGTCTATGACCCGGCGCAGGGCTGCGAGACCTGGCAGGTGCCGCCGGGCACGCCCTTCGCGGCCCTGCCGGACCATTGGCGCTGCCCGACCTGCGACGGCGCGCGCGACCAGTTCATGGTCGTTCATGGCGCCGCCGCGTCCGGACCGGTCCGGCCCGTTGCCGCGCCCGCCACGCCGCCGCCCGAGGCCGGGCCGACGCCGGCCGCCCTGCTGGCGGCCCGGTTGGAGGAGGCATTTCGCGAGATCCATGTCGGGAAGATGCGGGGTATCCCCCTGCTGAACGAGGCCCTGGGCGTCCGGGCCGTGGGCTTTCGGGCCTATGATGGGCAGCTGCTGGGTGTGTTGGTCACGCCGTGGTTCATGAACCTGATCCTGGCGCCGGGCGCGGAGGATGACTGGTCGTCGTCGGCGTCGGGCGACAAGGAACTGATCGTCTTTCCGTCCGGCACTTACGAATTCACCGCCGTCAACCGGACGGTCCAGGCGCAGGGGGTGGATCTGCCGCCCTACAAGGCATGCGCGCTGTTTTCGCCGATGTTCGAATTTTCCACGATGTTGCAGGCTGTCGAGACGGCCGAGGCCACGTTACGCGGACTGCTGGACCCGACGCTGCACCCAGATTACGTGGCCCCGCCGCCCGTCGCTCCTGCGGCCGCGATGGGGCGGCGCGGATTGCTGTTCGGCACACCGCAGGAGGCGTCGCCGTCGGGCGCATGATCGGTCACCTCACTCTTTCGGGCGGTGCCGGGGGACGTCCCTGGCGGATTGCGCTCCAGGCGCCGGTCGCAGCCGGCCGGCTCTGCGTCGGCCTGACGCCCGCCGAGGCCATGGCCCGCGTGTCGGGGCTGTTCAGCCTGTGCGGTGCCGCGCATGGCATGGCCGCGGCCGGGGCGATGGGCCTGCGCGCCGGGGGAGGGGCCGCCGAGGCGGCAATGCGCGGGGAAATCCTGCGCGACCACGCCATTGCTCTGTTGCTGGACTGGCCCGGGCGGCTGGGCCTGCCGCCGGCGCGGGCGCTGCTGTCGCGCCTGATCGCGCGGCAGGAGGGGGATGCGGCGGCGCTGCATCGCGAGCTGACCGGCACCGATGCTGAGATCGGTGCGCTGGACCTCGTCGGCTTGTGTGACTGGCTGGATCTGGGGCGGGACGCTGCGGCACCTGTCCTGCCGCGTGTCCTGGCACGGTTGCGGGATGTTGCGCCCGCCGGCTGGGGCCGTGCCGACCTGATGGCGCTTGCGGCCGCTGATATCGGGGCGGCGCTGGACGGCCGGATCGATGCCGCGCGGGACGCGGGAATCCTGGCGGATCATCTGGACCGTCCCGTCCTGCGCGCGCTGGTCGCGCGCGACGGGGTGTCGCTGTTCGCGCGGATGCTGGCGCGCGTGCTGGACCTGCTGGCGTGCCTGGGCGCGCCGGGGGCCGACCTGTTCGCCCGGTCGCGCCGCCTGGCCGCGTCGTGCGCGCCGGGTGTCGGCATCGCGCGGGCGGCGCGCGGCATCCTGGCGCATCGCGCCGTGGTGCGCGACGGACGGGTGGTGGAGTACACGGTCCTGTCGCCGACCGTCTGGCATGCCGCGCCCGGGGGGCTAATGGAGCGGATCGCGGCAGCCCTGCCGGTGGACCTGCGGCGGCCGGTGCTGACTTGCATGATGCTGTCCGCGGTCAACCCCTGTATCCCCGTGACGGTGGCGGAGGACTAGGCCGGATGCACGAGATGTCGCTATGTGAAAGCCTTGTCGATGTGATCGAGGATTCCGCCCGGCGAGAGCATTTCACCCGCGTACGGCGGGTACGGCTGGAAGTCGGGCGCTTTGCGGGGGTGGAACTGTCGGCCATGCGCTTCGGCTTCGACGCCGTCACGCGCGGCACGGTGGCCGAGGGCGCGGAACTGGAGATCCTGGAGGTTCCGGGCGCGGCGTGGTGTTTCGACTGTTGCGACACCGTCAGCCTGGACAACCGGCTGGACCCGTGCCCCCGCTGCGGCGGCGTGCGGCTTCAGCCCTCGGGCGGGATGGAAATCAGGATCAGGGATATGGAGGTAGTCTGATGTGCACGACATGCGGATGCGCCGGCGACGGGGCCACGATCGACGCGGCCGACGGCCATAGCCACGACCATGCACACGACCATAGTCACGATCACGGACATGGGCATGACCACGGCCATGCCCACGGGCACGCCGACGGTCTGCTGGATTACGGGGCCGGTCCGGCGCGTGCGCATGCGCCCGGCCTGTCGCAGGCCCGCATGGTCGAGATCGAACGCAGCATCCTGTCGAAGAATGACGGGTTTGCCGCCGCTAACCGCGCGCGCCTGGCGCGTGACGGCGTGCTGGCGCTGAACCTTCTGGCGGGGCCGGGCGCGGGCAAGACCACGCTGCTGGTGGAGACACTGCGCCGGATCGATGGCGCCATGCCCGCCGCGGTGATCGAAGGCGACCAGCAGACCAGCAACGATGCCGAGCGCATCCGCGCGACCGGCGTGGCCGCCGTGCAGGTCAATACCGGCAAGGGCTGCCATCTGGACGCGCATATGGTCGGCCATGCGATGGAGCACCTGCACCTTGCGGCTGGCGGTGTGCTGTTCGTGGAGAATGTCGGCAATCTGGTGTGTCCCGCCGCGTTCGACCTGGGCGAGCACCACCGCGTCACGCTGCTGTCCGTGACCGAGGGCGAGGACAAGCCCCTTAAATATCCGGATATCTTCCAGGATGCCGACCTCGTCCTGCTGACCAAGACCGACCTTCTGCCCTATCTGGATGTCGACATGGCAACCCTGGAGGCCAATGTGGCGCGTGTGGCACTCACCGCGCGGGTGCTGCGCGTTTCCACCCGTACCGGCGAAGGGATGGCGGACTGGCTGGACTGGCTGTCGGCACGGCGCCGTGCGTGGCTGGACGGCCTGGCCACCGAGGCCGAGGCTCGCGCGGCCCTGCTGCGCGCGGCGGAGTAGCCGGGGCGTGAGCATTCCGCCGTCTATCCTCGTCATCGACGACGAACCGCGTTCGGTCGAGGTCATGGCTCGTATCCTGCGCGAGGAATTCGATGTCCATGTCGCCTCGGGCGCGGCGGAGGCACGGGGCATTCTCGAAGCCAACTGGATCCAGGCAATCTTCTGCGACCAGCGGATGCCCGGCATGACGGGCGTGCAGTTTCTCTCCGAGGTTCGCGACCGTTGGCCCGATATCGTGCGGATGATCGTCACCGGCTATACCGAGCCTGACGACATGATCGACGCGATCAACGCGGCGGGCATCTATCAGTACATCACCAAGCCATGGCACCCGGACCAGTTGTTGCTGGCGGCGCGCAACGCCACGCATCTGTTCGCGATGCAGCGCGACTACGAACGCCTGTCGCTGGAACTGCGCCTGGCGCCTCCAGTGGCCGAGGGGCGGCTGGTGCGGCAGCGCGAACGCGTGCGCGGCAGTTATCATTTCGAATCCATCATCCGCACGCCGGCCAGTCCGCTGAACGAGACCTGCCGCCAGGCGGCCAAGGCGGCGGCGTTCGATATCCCCGTGCTGATCCAGGGGGAAACCGGCACCGGCAAGGAGTTGATGGCGCGCGCGCTGCATTACGCCAGCCAGCGCGACACCGGTGCGTTCGTCGCCGTCAATTGCGGCGCCATCCCGGACGAATTGCTGGAATCCGAGTTGTTCGGCCACAGGAAGGGGGCCTTTACCGGGGCGCATGCCAACCGGCGCGGACTGGTGGAGGAGGCCGATGGTGGGACGCTGTTCCTTGACGAGATCGGCGACATCTCGCCCGCATTTCAGGTCAAACTGCTGCGTTTCCTGCAGGAAGGCGAATTCCGGTCGCTGGGCACCAACGAGACGACGCGGGTGGATGTGCGCGTCCTGGCTGCGACCCATCGCGACCTGCGCGAGGAGGTGCGGGCCGGGCGGTTCCGCGAGGATCTGTATTTCCGCCTGTCGGCCATGGTCCTGACGATTCCGCCGCTGCGTGACCGGCCGGACGATGTGCGCGTGCTGGCCAACCATCTGCTGGATGGCGCCTGCCTGCGCCACGGCCGCCATGTCCGGGGCTTCACGCCCGACACCATGGCCGCGCTGATCCACCATGACTGGCCCGGCAATGTCCGCGAATTGCAGAACGAGGTCCTGCGCATGCTGGTGCTGGCCGAACAGGATACGCTGGGCGTGGCGTTGCTGTCGCCGGGCGTGCGCGCGACCGGAGCCGACGACGGCGTGCGGCAAGGCGCGGGGCAGATGGAGAGCATTCCGCACAGCGGCCCCCTGCAACAGCGCATGGAGGTGCTGGAAGCGCAGATCCTGATGGAAACCATCGTGCGCTGCGGCTGGAACAAGAGCCTGACCGCGCGCGAACTGGGTCTGTCGCGCGTCGGCCTGCGGGCGAAGCTGGATCGGTATGGAATCGTGCCGAATGCCGGACAACGGACAATACAGTAAGGGAATTACGCAATGTGTCTGGGCATTCCCGGTCAGGTGACGGCCATTCTCGACGAGGAATCGGCGATGGCCGAGGTCGAGATCTCGGGCGTCAGGCGCGCGGTCAACGTCCTGTGCGTAGCCGAGACGGGGCATCCGCTGTCGTCATTGCTGGGGACATGGGTGCTGGTGCATGTCGGTTTCGCCATGAGCCGGATCGAGGAGGACGAAGCCCGCGAAACGCTGCGCCTTCTGGCCGAAATCGGCGAACTGGACAGCGAGCTTGCGACAATGCGCGCCAGCGCCCAGGCTCCGACACGCGATCATGAATAAACGCCTGGATTTCCAGAGGGCGATGCGCTTTGGCGGGTTTCAGGACGGAGCCCTGAGGGTCGGGAATAACCGATGAGATTTGTCGACGAATTCCGCGATCCTGAACTGGCAGATCGCCTTTTTTCCGAAATCGCCCGTGTCGCCGAACGGATCGGCCGGACGCGAACGCGCCCGGTGACGGTCATGGAGGTCTGCGGCGGCCATACGCATACGATCTTCCGCTACGCCCTGGAAACGCGGATGCCGGAGAACGTCGAATTCGCGCATGGCCCGGGCTGCCCGGTCTGCGTGCTGCCGATGGGGCGTATAGACGACGCCATTGCGATCGCGCGGCGGCCCGAGGTGATCTTCACGACGTTCGGCGACGCGATGCGGGTGCCCGGCGCGCAGGGTACGCTGTTGCAGGCGCGCGCTGCCGGGGCGGATGTGCGGATGGTCTATTCGCCGCTGGACGCGCTGGCGCTGGCACGGGCCAATCCGGAGCGGCAGGTGGTGTTCTTCGCCCTGGGGTTCGAGACCACGGCACCGTCGACCGCGCTGACCGTGCTGCGCGCGGCGGCAGAGGGGATTGGGAATTTCTCGATCATGTGCCAGCATATCACCATCATCCCGACGCTGCGTGCCCTGCTGTCGCAGGATGATTTCAGGGTGGACGGATTTATTGGCCCCGGCCACGTCTCGATGGTGATCGGTACCCGGCCCTACGATTTCATTGCCTCAGAATTCCATCGTCCGCTGGTGGTGGCGGGGTTCGAGCCGCTGGATATCCTGCAATCGCTGCTGATGGTGCTGCGCCAGGTCGATGCCTGCACGGCGCGGATCGAAAACCAGTATGCCCGCGTGGTGTACGCAGACGGTAATCCGGCCGCGATGGCGGCGATCGACCGGGTCTATGAAACGCGGCCGGCCTGCGAGTGGCGGGGCCTGGGCACCATCGCGGGATCGGGGCTGAGCCTGCGGCCCGCATGGCGCGCCTTCGATGCCGAGCAGCGGTTCGCCGTCACACCGCATCATGTGGCCGATCCGGGGGCCTGCCGCTGCGGCGATGTGCTGACGGGGCGTATCCGCCCGACGCAGTGCCCGGCGTTCGGCACAAGCTGCACGCCGGATTGTCCGTCCGGCGCGCTGATGGTTTCGTCCGAGGGCGCGTGCGCGGCCTATTATCAGTATCAGGGCCAGAAAGGCGCGGCATGAGCGACCATACTATTCCGGGCGTCGGCGCCGACGGGCGGATCACCCTGGCCCATGGCGGCGGCGGGACGGCGATGCGTGCATTGATCGACGGCGTGTTCCTGCGCGCCTTCTCGGACAATCCCGCGGCACCGCAGGAAGATCAGGCACGCTTTGCCATGGCCGACCTGGCTGCGCTGGGTGACCGTCTGGCCTTCACGACCGATTCTTTCGTAGTCGATCCGCTGGAGTTTCCCGGCGGCGACATCGGGACGCTGGCGGTCTGCGGCACGGTGAACGACCTGGCGGTCGGCGGGGCACGGCCGGTGGCGCTGTCGGCGGCCTTCATCCTGGCCGAAGGGCTGGATCTGGCGGTGGTGCGACGTATTGCGGCCTCGATGGCGGCATGCGCCCGGGCGGCGGGGGTGCGGATCGTGACCGGCGACACCAAGGTGGTACCGCGCGGCGCGTGCGACGGGTTGTTCGTCACCACGACCGGGATCGGGGTGATCCGGCCTGGATGCGCCATCAGCATCGCCTCCGGCCGCCCCGGCGATGTGGTGATCGTGAACGGTACGCTGGGCGATCATGGGGCCGCGATCCTGTGCGCGCGCGGCGACCTGGCGCTGGATGTCACCCTTGGCAGCGACTGCGCGCCCCTGAACGGGCTGACCGAGGCTCTGCTGGACGCGGTACCGGATGTGCGCTGCATGCGCGACGCCACCCGGGGCGGCCTGGCCGGGGTGCTGACCGAACTGGCCGAGGCCAGCCTTGTTACCGTACGGATCGACGAAGCCGCGTTGCCGGTCCGGCCCGAGGTCGCCGGCGTGTGCGAGATCCTGGGCCTGGACCCGCTCTATCTGGCCAACGAGGGCAAGCTGGCTGCCGTGGTACCGGCCGCTGCCGCCGATGTTGCCCTGGCGGCAATGCGGGCGCATCCGCTGGGGCGGGACGCCGCGGTCATCGGCCGCCTGGAGACCGCCGCGTCGGGACGGAGCGCGGTGCATCTGGCCAACCGGTTCGGCGGACAGCGCGTGGTGAGCATGCCATCGGGCGAACAATTGCCGCGAATCTGCTGATATGGGATCTGCCGACATGAACGCCCGGCCGTCCGCCGTCGCGCCTGGGACGATGCGTGCGCTGCTGGTGGGGCTGGCCGTGGTCAATATCGCGGCCTGGAACTGGGCCGAGTACGCGCTGGGCGGCCAGCCCGTGCTGATGGCGTCGGCCCTGCTGGCATGGTCGTTCGGCCTGCGTCATGCGATGGACGCGGATCATATCGCGGCTATCGACGTGGTGACGCGCAAGCTGATGACGCAGGGACGACGGCCGCTATGGGTGGGGTTGTCGTTCTCGCTGGGGCATTCCAGCGTCGTTGTCCTGGCGACGCTGCTGCTGGCGATCCTGCCGGCACGGGGGTGGCTGGACCGTTGGCACCTGATCGGCGGCATGGTGGGGTCGGTGGTCTCGATCGCCTTCCTGCTGGCCATGGCCCTGGTCAATACCGATGTGGCGCTGGCCCAGTGGCGGGTCTTGAGCGCGCGTGGCGTGGAGAGCGCTGGGCCGTCCGTGCCGGGCGGGATGCTGGCGCGGCTGTTCCATCCGGCCTTTCGCCTGGTCAACCGGGGGTGGCAGATGTACCCTCTGGGTTTCCTGTTCGGGCTGGGTTTCGACACCGCCACGGAAATCGGCCTGCTGGGATTGACGGCGACCCACGCCGCGCACGGGCTGGGCATAGCGGGCATCATGGTCTTTCCATTGCTGTTCACGGCGGGAATGGCGCTTGTGGACAGTATCGAGGCCATGCTGATGATCCGTGCCTTCGGGTGGAGCGCACGGTCCGGGCGGCGGCGCATGATCTATAACCTGGTCGTCACCATGGCCTCGGTCATGGCCGCCGTCGTCGTCGGGCTGGTCGAGGCCGTGCAGATGCTGGATAACGACGAAGCCACCCCTGCCGGGCTTGCGGTGCGGGCGGCCCGGGCGCTTGGCGATCATTTTCCGGTGGTGGGGCTGGGCATTGCCGCCCTGTTCCTGGCGATCTGGGTGGTGTCCGCCGGGCTGGACCGGTTTGTCCCCGATCGCGCAGGGACCTTGCCGCCTCGGCCGACGGAACCGCGCCCGTGAAGGCCGTCCCCTCATGTCCGTCGCGCTAGGCCAGAAAGTCGGCCAACGCCAGGGGCCGGCTCATGGGCTGGTGATGACGGCGCGCATGCGCGAAACCCTGCGTGTCCTGCACATGTCGCAGGTCGATCTCGAACGCTTCATCGTTGCCCAGGTCGATGGCAACCCTCTGCTGGAACGCTTCGATCCGCCAGCCTTTGCGGCCGAAGGGCCGATGCGCGCCGAGGCATGGGGGCCGGACGATGCCACACTGCGCGTACAGGCCGGCCCCATGAGCATCCGCGAACGGCTGCTGCGGCAAATGATGCGGGCGATGCCCGATGGCACTGACCGGCGGATTGGCGCGACGCTGATCGACGAACTGGACGCATCGGGGCGGCTGACGGCCGACAGGGCGGATCTGGCCCGCCGCCTGGATGTCGCACAGGAGCGGATCGAGGCGGTCCGTCAGCGGTTGATGCGTTTCGACCCGGTCGGGGTGGCGGCGGTGTCGCTGGCGGAATGCTTCGCAGTGCAGTTGCAGGAGCAAAACAGGTTCGACCCCGCCATGGCGGCGCTGTTGGCGAACCTGGACATGCTGGCGCGGCGCGACATGACGCGGCTGCGCGCGGTATGCGGCGTGGACGCGGACGACCTGGCAGACATGATCGCCGAATTGCGCGCGCTGAACCCGCGGCCATGGATCGAGGACCTGGCCGAGCCCGTCCGGACGCGCATCCCCGACCTGATCGTGCGCTATGGCGAGAACAGTACCTGGTGCCTGGTGGCGGGGCAGGATCCGTCCGATACGGTCGGCCTCAACATGTCCCTGGCGGAACGGCTGGGGGGGCTGCGCCGCGAGGACGAGCGCAGGCGTGTCGCGGGCTGGCTGTCCGGCGCACGCTGGCTGGTGCATGCACTGGCGCGGCGCCAGCGCAGCCTGATGGTGGTGGGCGAACATATCCTGTTCAGGCAGGCCGATTTCATGATGCGTGGGCCGGAGGCCTTGCGCCCGCTGACGATGCGGCGTGTCGCCGAGGATTTGCGCCTGCATGACAGTACGATCAGCCGGATCGTGGCCAACAAGCATGTCGCCACGCCGTTCGGTCTGTTTCCTCTCAAATTCTTTTTTTCGGCGGTCGTCGAAGGAACGAATAACGAAGTGCGTTCCGCCGAGGCAGCCCGAGCCCATATCCGTCGCCTGATTCGGAACGAAACCGCCGATCTGGTGATGTCGGACGAGCGGATCGTCCAGGCGCTCCATCGGCTCGGTTTCGTTCTGTCACGTCGGACGGTTGTCAAATACCGGGAGGGATTGGGGATCGGCTCGTCATTCGAACGGCGAAGAATATACCGGTCGGCAGAGAAAACCGGGACAGTTCGGCGGACTTCCCGCACGCCATCCGGTAGGGCGGTGCCGCTCCTCACCTGATATCGAGACGTGATCGCAAGGACTGGATAACGACCGTTATATCGACAGGTTTGAGAAATACGCCCGAGATTCCGAGTTCATGAAACCCGACCGCGCCCGTCAGTGCGTCGGACGCCGTACTGACGATGTAGAATGGTATCGTACTGCCCTGCGCACGCAGCCGTTCCCCCAACCGGCTCCCGGCATCGACGGTTTCCAGCATCAGGTCCGCCAGGATCGCGTCCGGCGCGATGCGCAGCGCAGTGCGTTCGCCCTCCTGACCGGTCGCGGCTTCGTCGACGCTGAAACCCGCTTCCTCCAGCGCGCTGCGCAGTGTGCCTCTGCCAAGCGGGTCTGAATCGACCAGGAGGATAGTCCGGCGAAGGGAGCCGAGGCCGATAGTCATGGTTCCGTCCCCGTGTCTCGCAAGCGCCTGGTCAGCATCGCGAGGGCGTCCGCGAGGTTCTCCGCCGCCTGGGGTGTCAACGCTTCGGAAAATGCGAAATTGTAGCCCCGGATGGCCAAAAGGAAGGCGCGGTGCGTGCGACTGAAATAATCGCGCGCGATGCCCAGAACTGCGTGTGGAGACAGGACGTGGCTGGTAAAGCCGATTTCGGTCGCCGGATGAATTTCGTCGACGGTATAAGGATCGATCCCGGACATCGTCGCGTCGACGAACCAGATGACGTCATGTTCGGCAATGTCCGCCGCGTCCTCGATCGCCAACTGGTAGGGATCGCTGGTGGTGACCGACGGAAGGGCCATCCGGGCGATCGCGGCCGCCGCCGCGGGGCCCAGACCGTCATCTCCACGACCCGGATTGCCGATGCCGAGGATCAGGATGCGGGCGGTCAATGCCGGGTTCCGGTGGCAATGACCGTGCCCTCGGCGTCCTCCAGCGTCGCGATCAGCGGCATCTGTCCCAGCGCGTGAGTGGCACAGGACAGGCATGGATCATAGGCGCGGATCGCGACCTCGATATGGTTCAGAAGCTCTTCGGTAATCTCGCGGCCGGTCAGGTATTCCACGGCGACCTGGCGGATCGAGCGGTTGATGGCCTCGTTGTTGTGGGTGGTCGCCACGATCAGGTTGGCGCGCGTCACCCGATCGTCGTCATCGACCTCGTAATGATGGAACAGGCTGCCGCGCGGCGCTTCGAGGATCGAGATCCCCACGGGGCGGCGCGTTCCCGTGACGACCAGGTCCGTGCCCTGCAGGTCGTCGTCATATAGAAGGGCCCGGATCGTTTCGGTACAATGGATCATGCAGATCAGCCGTGCCCAGTGATAGGCAAGCGTTGCGTGGACCCGTCCGCCGCCGGCCTGCGCCATGAAATCCTGCCGTGCCTTCTTGTTTAGTCCCGGGATTTGATAGTGCGGATTTTGTATGAATCGTGATGGTTCTTTTTCCCACTGCTGGCAAATGAATTCATATGGAGTGAGGCCTCGCAGCGTTTTGAGCCTTCGGGCGAAATTGTAGGCAGCGACGAAATCGGTGAGGTGCTGGCGCAACTGGTCATGCGTTTCGTAGTAGAAGCGCTTGACTGTTGCCTCCTTGATTGTGCGGTTCATGCGTTCGACCTGACCATTCGTCCATGGATGTCGAGGCTTTGTCAGACGATGCTCGATATTGAGATCAGCACAGGACAGTTCAAAAGAATGGCAACGGAACAGGACGCCGTCGGCCCGCATGGCCTTGATATCTTCCGGTGTCCATCCATTGCCAGCCGGATCGGTGAAATGTGTGCCGTTATCAGTCAGCACGGTGTGGATGCGATAGGGGACTGCAACGGCCAGGGCGCGCAGGAAGTCACCGGCGACGCGACGTGTTGCTTTCTCGTGCAGTTGGGCGAAAGCAAATTTCGACGTCCGGTAGATCGCCACAAAGAGATAAAGGCGCCCCATTTCGGTGCGGACTTCAGCGATATCGATATGAAAATAGCCGATCGGACAGGTCTTGAACTTCGATCGTTTCGGCTTGTCGCCTTCGGTATCGGGCAGGCGCGAGGTGCCGTGGCGCTGAAGGCAGCGATGCAGCGAAGAGCGCTTCAAATGCGGGATCGTCGCCTGTAGCGCGTAAAGGCAGTCGTCCAAGGGTAATAACGTATGGCGGCGGAACGCCAAGACGATGGCTTCCTCCTCAATCGATAGGACCATCGAAAGAGGAGCCTTCGGGCCAGTGCGCCGATCCGCCGTATCGGGCCGCCCCTTCCATTTGGCGACCGTCTTCGGGTTGATCCCGTAGCGTTTCGCCAAAGCCCTCAGGCTCTCCTGACTATGTTGTATCGCTCGACGGACTGCCGCTGTCGTCGTCGCGCTCCCGTGGTGAACCTAGCCCATAGCGCTTCATGCCACTCTCGTGAAAATAATGCACCATCAAATCCCGGGACTAAACATCCGCTGAGATGCGGATCATGTCGACCACATCGAGCAGCGCATGGTGTTCGGCATCGAGGGCGCGCAGGTCGTCCGTGCTCAACCTGCCGCGTTGTCCGCGTCTCCGGATTGGTCCTTTCAACGCGCGCAAGGCATTCAGGATAACGGCTATGTCGATGGCTTCCTGGAGCAGCGCACCCTCTACCGGGACGATATAGCCGAAGGAGGCGGCGGCAATCATGGCGGCCGTCGACAGACCCATGCCGGCATAGACGCCCTGCAAGGCAATTGCCCGGGACCGGTGGGCGATACGGACCGCATTGACCAGACGGTCGAGGTGATCCACGAGGATGACGATGTCCGCGACTTCCGAGGATGCCGCAGCACCACGCGCGCCCATGGCGACGCCGAGGTCGGCCGCCGCCAATGCTGGCGCGTCGTTGACGCCATCGCCTGTCATCAGCACGGGACCGTTGGTTTTTTCGGCCTCGACAATCGCGGTCTTGTCCTGCGGTTTCAAGCCGCTGATCACGGCATCGACTCCCAGGAAAACGGCAACGCTGGCTGCCAGATCGGCCCGGTCGCCCGGTGGCGAGTACGATGCGTCGTACCCCGGCGTCGCGCAATTGTCGCAAGACGGTACCGGCCTCGGGTCGAATCTGGTCTGCCAGCAGAAACGCCCCGGCGACATGCTCGTCGATCCCGACCACGACCGCGACCGTCCCGTCCCGTCGGATCCAGCTCTCGATTTCGCCGGAGAAGGACGAGGCGTCCGTCCGGGTTTTCACGTAGTCCCAGCCACCGATAGCCATCGCGTGCCGGCCGACATGCCCCGTGACGCCAGCTCCGAATTGTTCTCGAACGTCCTGGGGTGTTTCAAGCAGTAGATCGCGTTCCCGCGTCGCCGCAACCAGGGCCTGGGCCACGACATGGTGCGAACTCTGGTCCAGGGATGCCGAGAGCCGCCGCAGTTCGAGCGGATCGAGACCCTTGGCCGATCTGGTTTCGAGAAGGCGCGCGCGGCCGTCGGTGATGGTGCCGGTCGCTGGTCAGGGCGGATTCATCCAGGACGGCCATGCCCTGGGTGACCACGCCATCCACGGGCACGATCTCGCCCCGGCGCACCAGAATCCTGTCTCCGGGCATCAGGTCGGCGAGGGGGACATCCCGAATCTGCCCGTCGGAATGTCGGGCGGCATTTCGCTGCATGCGGTCCAGCAGCGCCGTCATTTCGCGCCGCGCCCTTGTCTGGGCAAAATCCTCCAGCGCCTGACCGCCCGTAAACATCAGGGCGACGATGATGCCGGTCAGATGCGCGCCGAGAACAAGCGCCCCGGTCATGGCCAGGACCGCCGTGGTTCCACCGATCCATAGCCATGCGGCTCCGCGCGGCTGACCGATTATCCGGGCGCCAATGCCTGCGACCAGAACGGTCAGGACTGTGAGCAGGAGGAGGGTTTTAAGGGATTACTCCCAAGACACGGGATGGCTCGTTCTTTGCGCCTGTGGGTTCATGGTCCGGACACTCCAGCCGCCCGGTCTTCAAGGGGACGGCAGACCGACATGGGGCGTGCTGCCGGTCCGTCCACCTCCTGTCCTTGTGACGCGGCGGCGTTTCCGGCCGGTTTCGAACCGACCGAAATTATTCCTCGCATGACCGACTTGTGGATGATCCACGATGTGCTCATGTCTTTTATGAAGCAGGCATTGCACTGGGGCGATCGGTGAATGAGCGTCGTGGGTTCGGCAAGGAGGCGGAATTATGGATGGCTATAGTATCGAGGGCGGTTCGGGCTGTGGCAGCGACCGCGAAAGACGGATCGAACTTCTGATCCGACGTCTGCCCCTGGCGCTGCAGCCGACCGTTCGCTGGTTGCGTCGGCCGGCCGCGCGTTGGGTGCGCATTCCCACGGGCATCCTGCTGATAGCGGGCAGTGTGCTTGCCCTGCTGCCGGTCTTTGGGCTCTGGATGCTGCCGCTCGGGCTGTTGTTTCTGGTCGAGGACCCGCCGCCCGTGCGTCGCCTCACCGGTCGGCTTCTATGCTGGATCGAAGCGCGGCATCCCCAGTGGATGGGCCTTTCGCCCCCCCCATTGAACTCCTCGTGATGTGCAACATGCTGCTCAGCCGTTCCGCCGCGATCCGTCCCGACGGATCGACAGCCTTGGAGAGGAATATGGTCTCAGACATGCCGGACCGCCTCATATATTGGCCTTATTATCGGATCATGTGTGAGGCAACGTGCCTACGGCATGGATTCTGATTGGGTGTGTTCTGGCATCTTTATCCTTGTCATGTGCGAGGCGCGATATCTCGCGGGCCAGCAATTGCAAGTATCGTTGATTGTCTTGTCCGGCAACCATGGAATCCAAAAAAGCCCGTTCTATTACGCAGAACTGGGCTTTCTTTTGTTTTCGTGTTCCGTGATCTGATCAAATCAATCTCCGCTTCTTCCAGCGGGTTCATGGGCCGCCTGTGCCGCGGAAGAGCAGGAACAGCGCGATGATGATTACGATGATCGGCAACAGGCCTAGCCCGTTGAACCCCGTGCTTCGCGGGCCGCCATACCAGCCGGAGCGAATGCCGTAACCGCCGCCGCCGATGGCGAAGAGGATGAGGATGATCACGAGAAGGGTCAGCATCGTGGGGACTCCGGGAGTGGTTGTCCTGATAACGCTTCATGGTTCGGATTGTTCACGCGCCACATGAATGACTCTTCGGGCGCGCGCATGCGTGGTTTGGCCGTGAAAAACCTGATCGAGACCCAGAGCTTCAGACCCTGATGGGTTCGGGCAAAGTCCGATCTGTTTGGTTGCCCCTCAATTTGACGGGGGGTAGTGCCGTATCAATCTCAATTGCCGTAGCCATGCGCGAAAGAGAGGAGCGATGCCGATTGGGATGTGGCCGGCAGCGCGCATCTCGGCCGCCAGCGCGAACAGGGTTTTCTGTTTGGCGAAGACGCCGCGATAGGCGGCCCGTAGGCTCAGCGTCGGGTCCCAGAATTCGATGGCTTCCGATCGGGCGCCGTTGATCTCGATAATCTGGAATTCTCCCCGACGCAGGGCGTCTTCGCTGCTGAAACGTACGTTCAGGCGGCCAAAATGGAAGCCGTTCATCGAATTTGCGATGGCCTCGACCTTCTGTTCGAGATCCGGAGTGTTCAGTCGCATGGCGTTTTCATAACGCCTGCCGACGCGCAGGGAGGCGACCGTGCCGAGGACGACCCTTTCGCCGGATGCGGGGACGCCGAGGGGGCCCTAATGCGGGAGCATTTCGGGTGGGGCTGACATAAGGGGCCCGTCCATCCTGGTGAAGCCGACGGCCAGGGGGGGGCCGCGTGGAAGGGTTGCCCGACCGCGCAGATTGAAGGTGGACTTCCATCCGGCCAACATACAATATCGTGATCGTAATTGATCTCTGTATGGAATGACTGACAAGCGCGGAGTTTTCGAATGACGACGATGATCCCCAAGGAGGGCCGGGAAGATTTGCTGGAGCGCGGCTATTCCCGTCGCCAGTTCGGCCGGATCGCAGCCCTGCTTGGCATGCCGGTGGCTGCGGCGGCTGCACTGCCGCACCTGATGGGACAGGCGCGGGCTGTCGCTCCTGCAATTCCCGAGATGCATCGGCCCGATAAATCCGGCATGGTGCGTATTGCCTCCAACGAATGCTGGACCGGGCCGTTCCCGTCCGCCGCTGAAGCCGGTGCCGCGGTGATCAAGGAGGGAAACCGTTATGAGCCCTCGCATCTTCGAGACAATTTGATCGATACGGCGGCCAAGGTTGAGGGACTGCCCGCCACGCATATTTTGCCGTGGCCGGGGTCGAGCGATCCGCTTTCGCGTGTTGTCGTCACATTCTGCTCGCCCACGCGGGGATTGGTCACGGCCGATCCGACTTTTGAGGCGGCCTGGCGGACGGGGGCGTGGCTGAACGTCAAGGTGACCAAGGTGCCGCTGAGCGCGCGGAACAATTATGCTGCCGACGTGCGAGCCATGCTCAAGGCAGATCCGAATGCTGGCCTGTATTATATCTGCTCGCCCAATAACCCGACCGGCACGTTGACCCCGATCGAGGATATTGCGTGGCTGGTGGACAACAAACCAGCGGGTGCCGTGGTTGTTGTGGACGAAGCCTATCTGCACTTTGCGGGGACGAAGAGCGCGGCATATCTTGTGGCCCAAAACAAGGATGTTGTCGTTCTGCGCACATTCTCGAAGCTGTTCGGGATGGCGGGTCTGCGCCTGGGATTCAGTTTCGCGCGGCCGGACCTGCATGCGCGCATGATGCGCTATGACGGGCAGAGCCAGAGCGGTACCCTGTCGATCGTCGCTCTGGCAATCGGTGCGTCGAGCCTGGCTCAGGCTGAAAATATCGTGGCACGCCGCAAGGAGATGGTTGCCGCGCGCGAAGAGACGTTCGATTATCTGCGCAAGCGCAAGATCGCGTTCATCCCCAGCAACGCCAACATGTTCATGGTGAACTGGAACCAGCCTGCCCACCATGTGAAGGAGCAGTACGCCGCGCAGGGGATCGATATCGGTCGCAGCTGGCCGATCTGGCCCAATATGTCGCGTATTACGGTCGGATCGGCTGATGAGATGAAGAAGTTCTGCGCGGCGACCGACAAGGTCTTCGCCTGATTATCATCGGTTGAGACGTGGGCGAGGTGGGCCAATCCGGCCGCCTCGCCGGAATGTGGTGGGGCTGTATCCGTTCATGTGGGTTACGGATACAGCCCCGTTTTTATGCGTGGTCTATTTTGAGGGCGATGTGTCGGGCTGTATGGCCAATGCGGGAAATTTGAGGGATGCCTGACGTTTTTCCGTGACCGGCAATGCGGTCTTGGCTGGAGACGCGCCGTTTTCACGCATGAGAAACGCGACCAGGGCGGTGGCGTCTTCCGGCGACAGCGTGCCGGGGGCCATCAGTGGCATGGCACGCTGGATATAGCCCGTCAGGCGAGAAAGGGGAGTTCCGGCCCAGCTTGCCACCAGCCGTCCTTTGAGGGACGGCGTCTGGAAATTTCCACTCAGATCGGCACCATGGCACATGGTGCAGGCTCTCTGGTAGAGATCCGCTCCACTTTGCGCCTGCTCGGCGGTGAATGACGGAATCGAAGAGGCCACAGGCCTGGCGGCGTGAAGTGGGGAGGCGGAGGCGACGTACAGGGCCATTGCACCCAACGTGCCTAAAGGCATGAGGCGAAAAAAAAGCTTGCGGGGCATGAGTCAGCCTTCCGAAAGGGGCGAACGGGCGAACAGGTCTGCCAGAACCTTAATGGCCCGTTCCGATTCGGAGCGGTCTGGATGTTCGAAGGAATTTCCGACGCTGCCCATTTCGCCTTCGTTATTCAGGTCGTATGCCTGAACCATCAGCCCATCCGTCTTTGAGACTGCTGAGGCGCCCTGATAATGCAGGCCGTATGGAAGGTCCGGACGGGGGGGCAGCCAGGCGGTCTGTCCCCTTACGGGGATCAGGCTCTTGTCGTTCCACCAGTCGCGTGCCGCATAGCCGGGGCAATTGATGATCACCTTCTCCGGCAGGGATGTCAGTTCGCTGGGGTCGTGGAATTCCCGGATCACGACATGGCCGCCCGCCTGGAAGAATTCCGACATCAGCAGATGCCCATAGGAGGCGAAATTGTAGAGCATGAGGGTGTTGCGCTTGGCATAGGGGGCGGCAAAGGGATTTTCCGACGGGTGCAGTTCTTCAGGCGCCGGCACGATATCCTTGATGCGATCCGAGTAGCGCGCGAACTCCGTGCCATGCTGGGGCATGCCGGTGGATGCATAATCGCCTGTGCGGCCATCCGGATTTTCCTCGTGGGGTGTGTTGAACGGCCGGTCGGACAGCACAAAATGTTCGATGAATTCGACAGGGTTACCGGGAAGGCCGAGATAGTCGCGATAGGTGGCCCATGATATCCGCGCCATCCTTTCCCACAGATCGGCGAAGTCCGGCCCTGCGGGTGCCGTCAGGGAAATGCGGGAATCCGGTGTCCAGCTACCATTGGCGCGAACCGAGCGGGTCCGGGGCAGGAGGTCCTTGGTATAGATCGTGACGTCGAATCCGGCGCGTTGCGCCGTCAGGGCGGTGGTGAGGCCTATGATGCCGCAGCCGATCACCGCGACTTTGCGTTGCAGGGTGGTGGAGGCCTTTTCGACCACCAAGCTCGCCGATCCCTAGGAAAGGGACCACCCGCTGCCACCGTGCCCGTAATTATGGAAAACGAGTTTGCTCCCCACATGTTCGACATCAAAGCGCGGCCCCATCGGACGGAAAGGGCGTAGGCAGACTTTGATATCGGTGATCTGGTCGGCACGCAGGTCGAATGGCTGAAGCCTGATACTCTGCCTCCGCGGCGTGAACGCCTGAGTGGGAGAGACGGGTGGGGTCTGGGCATGGAGGCGGCTGCCTGCGAGGGCCCCGACGAGACTGCAGGCGGAGGCGCCTGCGACAAGATGCCTCCGCCCGATATTTCTGTTTCCATTGGTCATATGCACGTAGCCTAGTGGAAAAATAGCGCCGGGGAAGGGCATTATGCCCGTCCCCGCATCCGCAAGAACGGATGTCAGAATGTGGCATTCACGCGCCCATAATAATACCCACCCGTGATAGGGACCTGCGACGAGCTGGCGTCATACACGGCGGTGCCGCCGCTATTGAGGATGTCAGGCAGCCGGCGCGGGCGCACATTGAAGACGTTATTCGCGCCAACCGCGAAGTGCCAGTGGCGGTCGAAGCGATAGCCGATTTCGAGATCCGTCAGCCAGCGCGGCGTGTTCTTGAACTGGCCGAAGCAGGAATTGGAGTAGCGTAGGGCTCCGCCGCTTGCGCAGGTGAGCGCGCCGTTCGTCCAGTCCTGATAGGTCATCATATCCGTCGTTTCGCCGTAGCGGGTCTGGCGCACGTTGATGTCCCATTTCCCGATCGTATAATAGGCATTTAGGATGATCTTGCTGCGCGGATAGGCGGTCGTGAGATACCCTATGGTCTGGGCATTGAGCAGGGACCTGCCGTTCGCGTCTGTGGCGGCATGATGCAGGCGCGTGCGGTTCAGGTCCAGCGCCATGGAGAGCATCAGGTTGCCGTAACGGTGCAG
The DNA here is from genome assembly GCF_014174215.1 of Gluconacetobacter tumulicola. Taxonomy (GTDB): domain Bacteria; phylum Pseudomonadota; class Alphaproteobacteria; order Acetobacterales; family Acetobacteraceae; genus Gluconacetobacter; species Gluconacetobacter tumulicola. The sequence continues at coordinate 64,856 of NZ_JABEQL010000006.1, forward strand.
GTGGAACGTGTAGTCGGCCTTGATGTCGAGGCCCTGGGTCCGTGTGCTGCCGATATTGGCGAAATAATAGGCCGACACGTTCTGCGGATCGATATCGTTGACCGGCAGGACATAGCCCATCGCCTGGATGGCATTGATGGCGGTCAGCCCCTTGGTCACGCCGCCCTGGCCGATACGGTTGCGGAGGTTGATCTGATAGACGTCCGCTTCGACATGGAAGCCATCAACCGGTTCGACGACGAGGCCGCCGCTGGCATTGACCGAATATTCCGGTTTCAGCGGCTGGGCGCCGAGAAGCGCGGCTGCGGCGGAGCTGACGGGGAGCAGGCCGGCCGCACCTGTCGGGCTGACGCTCATGGTGCTGAAATGCTGCTCCGCCATCGTGGGGGCGCGGAAGCCTGTGCTGATGGTGCCGCGTACGGCAATCCGCTTCGTGATGTCGTAGCGGGTCGAGACCTTGCCGTTCTGGGTATTGCCGACGTCGGTATAATGCTCGGAACGTCCCGCGAAATCGAGATCCCAGTTCTTCAGGAGACGGAAATCGCCATCGATATAGGCGGCCCAGATATCACGACTCCAGTTGCCGGCGCTTTGCGGTGCGATGCCGACATAGCCCTGCGTGCCGCCGACCTGGTAGGAAGCGGGTTCACCAGCCACGATTTCGTAGGTTTCCAGGCGATGTTCGCCGCCAAAGGCCAGGGTCATCGGCACGGTGTGGAAGATGTCGATATGCCGCCGGAAGTCCAGATTGTTGGTCCACTGGGCGTTGCGGTAGCTCTGGGTGTGTACCGTGGTCGGCGAATAGCCGCAGCCGGTGGTTGAGATGTTCGCGACGTTACCGTTGTTGCATCGGCTGCTCAGTAGCCCCGGATTGGCTGTGTGCTTGTTGCCGATATTGTCTTCATCCGCGCCATATTGGGTGCTGAGGTCCCAGTCGAACCCGAGGAAATCGTGGCCCTTGATGCCGAGCATGGCCGCGTAGTCATTTTCCTCGATCGTTTCCAGAGGCGAGAAGCCGGCGGGGTAGAGCGTCGGTGCGATGGTCGGAATACGGTAGTTCTGGATCGCTTCCGCATGACGGTGACCGTAGGTGATCTGCCCGTAGAAATCGACCTTCTTGCCGATCGGTTTTCCGAAATCGATACCCAGATTCTCGCGCGTTTCCTCCGGCGTGCTCATGATCTTGTTCGAGTCGAGGGGAAGTTTGAGCGGGTTGGCGACGATGCCGTTATAATAGCCGCTGGTGGTGGCCCCTTGCGGCCAGTAGCCGAGAAGACGGTGGTCCTTGGTACCTTTCGGAACGAAATGGTCGGTATGGTAGACCTGTCCGCTCAGATGCATGTAGCCGTCATTGCCGAGCTTGAACCCGCCATCGGCGTTGACCTGATATTGCCAGCCGTCGCCGTTATAGGCGTTCGCGCCGGTCTGCGCCGAAACGTTGAGGCCTTGGCTGGTCTTCTTGGTGATGATATTGACCACGCCGGCAATGGCGTCCGAACCGTACATGGCTGCCGCGCCATCTTCCAGCACCTCGATATGGTCGATCATGTTGGCAGGGATCATGTTCAGGTCGACGCCGGTTGCGCCGAAGCTCGGACCGGAGTTCTGGATGATGTTGGCCGTCACGTGACGGCGCTTGCCATCCACCAGGACGAGAACCTGATTGGGGTTGAGGCCACGCATGCGGATCGAGGAGGTAAGGGCTGCGGTGTCGCTGCCTTTGGCCTGGATGTTGATAGAGGCATAGGTGCGCGTCAGCGCGTCCGCCAGGTTCAATTGTCCCGAACGGGTCAGGGTGGCCGCGGTGACGACCGAGACCGGCGAGGTGCTTTGGCGGGCGTGGCGGTTGCTGTCGTGGGTGCCGGTCACGATCACGGCTTCGCCCGCATCGGGCGGTGCCTGATAGGGAGCGACGGGGGGCGCTATAGCGGGAATGGGGGCAGGGGGCGCCCCGGCGGAGACAGCCGGCGTGCTGGTCACTTTCCGACTCTTCGTGGCAGGGCGATGGCCGGTTGTGGAGGCTGCGGATGTCGTGGCGGTCTGAGCGATCGCGCTGGCGACGTCGCACTGGATAGCAAGAATTGTAGCTGCGATCAGGCTTCGCCTTAGGGTCATAGAATTACTGTGCTCCCGCGCCATTTATTACATGGTCGAGATAACGTGAAGCGGATCGCGATTTCGTTTCAATACAAAATCATGTTGCGTGCAACGAATTTGTTCTGGGCACAAGCATTGTTGCATATATATCGCATCTGACATTTGTTGTTGTCATGTTGAAATAAAATGAAAGAAAAGACGTGCAATGTCACATTCAATGGTGCAGGGAATCTGGATTGTTTTATTGTTTTTTATATATAGAATTAGAGTTTTTATCCCTGTTGGGGTGGGGTGCCGCCAGCGAGCCGTTTGAAATAGCCGTTCAGTCTTTCAATGTCCGACCGAGCCGTGATCGTTGCGCCAGACGTAATCCTGCATCGCAGATGCCAGGCGCTCGGCCTCGTCCACACGGAATTTCACGATGTCGCCGATGCTCACGATCGCGATGACGGTACCGTTGTCGATAATGGGGAGATGACGTGCCCGGCAATCGGTCATCTTGCGCCCGACTTTCAGGATCTGTTCATCCAGCGTTGTCGTCGGCACGTTGCGGGTCATGATGTCGCGGGCCGTCAGATGGGCCACGTCCATGCCGTGGCCGGCCAGTGCGGCGACGAGGTCGCGTTCCGATACCAGGCCGCGGAGATGGGCGTGCTCGTCGAGCACGGGAACGGCACCGATCCGGTTCCGTGTCATCAGGCTGGCGATTTCGCGGATTGGTGTGTCTTCATGCACGGTGAAGAGATGGCGGTCCTTGCTTTCCAGGGCCTGGAGAACGGTAGCGGTCATGACGTCTTCTCCTTTTTTCGGATTATTGATGTGGCGTGTGCGTCGCGGACCTGTCCGTATCGCTCAGATGGGAACCGCCATGGAAAAAGACAGGGCGTGGGGGCGGCATCCGCTTATTCCCTGTACAGGATGTCGTGAGGCGCAGCGGGGCGCAGGCTGGCTTCACGCATGATGGGCGCGGGCTGCAGGAGCGAGCGGGTCTGTCGGACGAGCGTTTCGGGAAAGAGTCCGGCCAGGACGGTAATGATGGCCAGGATGGCGATCAGGCCGGCATTGGCGGGTGTGCCGCGTGCCGCGCGGTGCACTTCCGGGGCTGGTTCCATCATCGCGCGTACGATGTTCAGGTAATAATAGAGCCCGATGATGCTGCTTGCGACGAGCGCGACCAGCAGCACGATCCGGCGCGCCGACACACCGGCGATCACGATATAGGTCTTGGCGAAAAATCCGATGGCTGGTGGGATGCCTGCCAATGAGATCAGCATGATGGCCATGGCGAGCGCCAGCGCGGGGCGACGGCGGAACATGCCGCGCCAACCGGCGATGTCCGCAGGGACGGATGCCCCCCCGAGTGCTGCGAATGCGCCGGACGTTGCGGCGGCGTATGCCGCCAGGTAGACGGCGGCGCTGGTGAGGCCGAACGGCCCGGGAGACAGAAGGGCGAGCAGCAGGTAGCCGACATGCGCGATGGACGACCCGGCCAGCAGGCGCTTGAGATTGCTTTGCCCCAGCGCCAGCAGGTTTCCGCCGAACATGCTCAGCACGGCGACGATGGCGAGTTCCGTGCCGGCTGCGTCGGGACGGAGCAGATCGGCCCCTGCGAAATAGCGTGCCAGGGCCGCGAAGAGGGCAATCTTGGAAGTGACGGCGATAAAAGACGCGACCGGTATGGGGGCGCCCTCCATGACGTCGGGGAGCCAGGTGTGGAAGGGCACGGCCGAGAGCTTGAAGAACAGACCGGTCAGCACCAAAGCCGTTGCCGCCAGGGGCAGCGCCGGCCCTTCCGGCCCCTCCAGAGAGGGTGCTGCAAAGTGCAGGCTGCCGCTGTCGGCGTAGGAGAGTGCGAGGCCGAACAGGAGGGTCGCCGATGAGAGGCCGGCCAGGATCAGATATTTGATCGCGGCTTCGTCGGCCGTGGGATGGGTGCGGTGCCAGGCGATCAGGCCCAGCAGCGACAGGCTCAGTGTCTCCAGCCCCAGGAAGAAGATCACCATGTCCGCGCTGCCGGCCATGACCAGCGCGCCGAGCGTGCCGAGCAGTAGCAGCAGGTAGAATTCGTCGGAAGACGTGCCGGTCTCCCGCCATGCCATGATCATGGTGGCGGCCGAGGAAAGCAGGATGAGCGCGGCAATGTAGGTGAACCATCCGTCGGGTACGAACAGCATGCCCGTAGGATCGCCCGGCCAGGGGAGGAGGGGCCACCACAGGCTGGCAAAGGCCAGCAGCAGCGTTGCCAGCGCAATGAGGATGGCGCGTGCTTCGGATCGGCGCCACGCGCTGCACAGCAGCAGGAGTGCGATGCCGCCGCCCAGGATCGGTAGCGAGGGTGGCAGACCCGAAAGCAGGGTGGTCATGGGTGGGGACCTTCCGGCTGCGGCGTGGCGTGGGCGGGCGCCGGCAATGACAGGTCCAGGACCGGTTGGGGATAGGTGCCCAGCACCAGCAGAAGGGCCATAGTCAGGCCCAGCACCGTCATCTGCCGGGGGCCGAAATCCGCCGGCGGTGGTGTGTGGGTGGTCCCCTGGCCTGCATGGGGCGGCCCCAGGAAGGCGCGGCCGACCATGGTGAGGGAATAGACCGCCGAGAGTACCAGCCCGACAGTGCCGAGGATCGCCATCGGCGGGCTGACGCGCCAGGTGGCGAGCAGGGTCAGGAATTCGCCGACGAAATTGCCCATGCCCGGCAGGCCGAGCGATGCGATGGCGAAGAACAGGCCAACGGAGGAGAGATGCGGCAGGGCCTGCCACAGGCCGCCCATGCGGCGCATGTCGCGCGTGTGCAGCCGGTCCTGCAGTGAGCCGGCGATGACGAACAGGGCGCCGGTGCTCAGCCCGTGCGCCACCATCTGCACCACCGCGCCGCGCATGCCCATGGGCGAGCCGGAGAAGATGCCCAGCAGCACGAAGCCCAGATGGCTCACGCTGCTGTAGGCGATCAGCCGCTTCATGTCGTCCTGTGCCAGTGATAGCCACGCGCCGTACAGAATGCCGGCCACGCCCAGCGCCAGGGCCACGGGCGCGAACCGGGTCGCAGCCTCGGGGAACAGCAAAACGACGAAACGGATCAACCCGTAGCCGCCGGTTTTCAGCAGGATGCCGGCCAGCAGCACGCTGCCGGCGGTAGGGGCCTGGGTATGGGTATCGGGCAGCCAGACATGCAGAGGCACCACCGGCAGCTTGACGGCGAAGGCGATGAAGAAGCCCAGCATCAGCACCATGGCGGCCGTTGGCATCAGGGGCGTGTCGGCGAGGGCGAAGTAATCGAAGGTGACGATGCCCGTGGCGTGCTGATGCAGGATGACGAGGCCCAGGATGGCGACCAGCATCAGCAGGCCGCTGCCCTGCGTGAACAGGAAGAACTTGATGGCGGCGCGACGCCGGTCCTCATGCCCCCATTGCAGGATCAGCACATACATCGGTACCAGCATCAGTTCCCAGAAGAAGAAGAACAGGAAGAGGTCGGTGGCCAGGAAGACACCGTTGATGCCGGCGATGGTCGCCAGAAGCAGCAGGTTGAAGAGGCCCGGTCGTTCACCGACGTCGCGTGCCGACAGGATTACGCACGGAAAGGACAGGAGGGTCGTCAGCCACAGCATCACGAGGCTCAGACCGTCCATATCCATGCGCGCGGCGATGCCCAGCGCCGGAATCCAGGGCGCGGAGAAATGGGCGAGCCATGGGCCGTGGCCCCAATCGGCCGTGCGGGTGATGACGAGCAACAGCAGCGCCTGCAACAGGATGGTTGTGATCGCAACCCACCAGGACAGGGACGATGCCTGTCTGCTCCGGTCGGACAGCCACGCGGCGAGGCCACCGGCTGCCGGCAGCAGGATGAGGGCGGGTAGCGCGATCATGGCCGGATGCCCAGGCACAGGGCCACGACCGTGCCCGCCGCGATCCAGCCGGCATAGCGGCGGACCTGCCCGCTTTGCATGTGGCTGAGCATCCGGCCGCCGGCGCGGGCGGTCGCCGCCGTGGCGTCGGACAGGCGGTCGCATATATCGCTCTGGTTCAGTCGGCCGAGTGTGATGAACGGGCGCACGAGCAGCGTGTCATAGAGCGTGTCGAATCCCCAGCCGGTGCGTGCCAGGCGGGCGATTGCGTCTTCTGGCGGCCTTCGCGCCTGTGTGCGGGGTCGCCACAATAGCCATGCCACGCCGACACCGGCGAGCGGCACCAGTGAGCCCGCCCACAATAGCCATGAGGGGCCCTCGGCCATCGGTGTGCCGAACAGGGGCGACAGGAGGTGCGACAATAGATGCACCGGGGCGATGGTGTCGGGCATTTCCATCCATCCACCCGCCAGTGCGAGAATGGCGAGGCAGGCGAGGGGAATGGCCATTGTCGCGCCGGTGCGGCCCGTGGGTTCCGTGTGCCGGGTTCCGAGGAACACGATGAAGACGCAGCGGAAGATATAGATCGCCGTTGCGAAGGCGCCGAGCAGGGCGCCGGCCCAGAGCAGGGGATTGGCGTGCCACGCGCCCTGGAGAATCATCTCCTTGCTGTAGAATCCGGCCGTCAGCAGCGGCAGGCCGGCCAATGCCGCAGCCCCTGCCAGGAAGGCGACGAACACGTCCGGCATGGCGGGTGCCAGTCCGCCCATCTGGTAGATATCCTGCCGGTGATGGACGCGCAGGATGACCGCGCCGGCCGCCATGAACAGCAGGGCCTTGAAGAAGGCGTGGGTGACCAGATGGAAGATCGCCGCCTGCCAGGCGCCGGTGCCGAGGGCCAGGAACATGTAGCCGATCTGGCTCATGGTCGAATAGGCGAGGATACGCTTGATGTCGGTCTGTACCAGGGCACTGCCGGCGGCCAGCAGTAATGTGATCAATCCAACCAGTGCTACCGCCGTCATCGCGGGGGGGACCGCCATGAACAGGGGGTGCAGGCGTGCGATCAGATAGACGCCGGCGGTGACCATGGTCGCGGCATGGATCAGGGCGGAGACCGGGGTGGGACCGGCCATGGCGTCGGGTAGCCAGGTCTGGAGCGGCACTTGCGCGGATTTGGCGAGGGCGCCCCCCAGCAGCAGGAAAGCGGCCGTTGTCGGCAGCAGTTGGGCCGGGCTGGTGGCCACGATGTGCAGCAGGGCCGCGATATCCAGCGTGCCGGCCTGGGTGGCCAGCAGCAGGAGGCCGCAGAGCATCGCCGCGTCGCCGATGCGGGTGACGATAAAGGCCTTGCGCGCGGCGACGACGTTGGCGGTGTCGGTATGCCAGAAGCCGATCAGGAGATAGGAGCAGATCCCCACGCCTTCCCAGCCGATATACAGGCTCAGCAGGTCTGATGAGAAGACCAGGACCAGCATCGCCGCGACGAACAGGGTCATGCAGCCGAAGAAGCGGGCGATGTCAGGGTCGTCGTGCATATAGCCGCAGGCGTAAAGCAGGATCAGGAAGCCGACGCCGGTGACCACCAGCATCATGACCAGCGAGAGCGGGTCGAGGGCGAATGCGATCCGGGTGCTAAAGCCTTCGACCTGCATCCACGACCAGAGTGTCACATGCAGGGCGCCGGTGGGCGGAGGGGATGCCAGAAAACCGGTAGCGAGCCGGCCGGCCAGCAGGGCCGAGAGCCCGACCGATCCGGCGCCGATCACGCAGGAGGGGCGCGCAGACAGGCGGCCGGCCGAAACGAACAGGATTCCAGCCGCGAGAAGGGGGAAGACGACGATCAACGGCAGGAGCAGAGCGTCCATTTCCCTATCCCTTCAGTCGGTTGCCGGTATCGGCGTCCAGTGTCGGGCGGCCGGCGGCATGCAGGCGCAGGATGATGGCCAGCCCGACGGCGGCCTCGGCGGCGGCGAGCGACAGGATCATCAGGAACATCACCTGTCCCTGTGCCGCGTGCCAGCGCGCGCCGGCGGCGATGAAGGCCAGCGCCGCCGCGTTCAGCATGATCTCGATGGACATCAGCATCAGCAGCAGGTTGCGCCGGGCCAGCACGCCCAGCAGGCCGGTGGCGAACAGGATGGTGGCCAGCAGCAGCGCCTGAGTGGGAGAGGCGGCGCTCATCTCACGCCTCTTCTGTCGCGGTGCCGGTGCCGCGGATGTTGCTGCCGATGTGAAAGGCGCTGACCAGACCGGTGAGAAGCAGGAAGGAGGCCAGCTCCACGCTCAGCACGTAGGGTCCGTAGAGCATGATGCCGACGGCCTGCGGTCCGATCGGAACCAGGGTGTCGGGACCCGCCGTGGGCGGCAAGGCGCGCAGCGTGATACAGAGTGCGGCCAGCAGCAGGCACGCGAGGATGGCAGGGCCAATCCAGATTCCGGGTGCCATCCAGTGCCGTTCCCGGTCGCGGTCCGTCCGGCCCAGATTGAGCATCATCACCACGAAGACGAACAGCACTATAACGGCGCCCGCATAGATGATGATTTCCAGCATCGCGGCGAACGGTGCGCCCAGTGCCTGGAACACGCCGGCGAGCGACAGCAGGAGTACGACGAGATACAGCAACGCATGCACCGGGACCGCCCGCGTGATGACCATGATGGCGGCGCAGGCGGCGACCAGCGAGAAGAGGATGAAGGGGAGGTCCGACATGGTGCCTCTCCCGGCTATGGCAGCAGGGTGTGGATGTCGACGGGCGGTGCCTCGCGTTCGGCTTCGCCCTTGTCCTTGCCGGGAATTTTCACGCCGGCGACGCGGAAGAAGCTGTAGTCGGGATATTTTCCGGTGCCGCTGATCAGCAGATCTTCCTTTTCGTAGATCAGGTTCGGCCGCAGATATTCGCTCATCTCGAAATCGGGGGTGAGCTGGATGGCGTAGGTCGGGCAGGCTTCCTCGCACATGCCGCAGAAGATGCAGCGGGAGAAGTTGATCCGGAAATAGTCGGGATACCATCTGCCGTCCTGCTCGGCCTTTTGCAGGCTGATGCAGTCCACCGGGCAGGCCACGGCGCACAGATTGCAGGCCACGCACCGTTCCATGCCGTCCGGATCGCGCGAGAGGATGATGCGGCCGCGATAGCGCGGCGGCAGGGGAGGCTTGTGCTCGGGATAGCCCACCGTCACGCGGCGGTGGCCCATATGCAGGAAGGTCAGCCAGAGGGTGCGCAGGATTCCGAACATGGCATGGTCTTCCTCTATCCCGGCGCATGCAGGAGCAGGATCGCGCCGGTGGCGGCGATGTTGAGCAGGGAGAGCGGCAGCAGGATCTTCCAGCCCAGGGCCATCAGCTGGTCGTAGCGCGGGCGGGGGAGTGCCGCGCGCAGCAGGATGAACAGGCAGACCAGAGCCCCGGTCTTCAGGCCGAACCATAATGCGGGCGGCAGCAGCGGCCCCTGCCAGCCGCCCAGATACAATGTGGCCAGCAGGGCCGAAATCAGGACTACACCGGCATATTCCGCCAGGAAGAACATGCCGAACTTCATGCCCGAATATTCGGTGTGGAAGCCGGCGCCCAGTTCGTTCTCGCCTTCCGGCAAGTCGAAGGGCAGGCGGTGCGTCTCCGCCACGCCGGCGAGCGTGAACACCACGCAGCCCAGCGCCTGCGGCACGATGAACCACAGGCCGGACTGTGCCATTACGATGTCGCGCATGCTGAACGAGCCGGTCTGCATCACGACGCCCAGCACCGACAGGCCCATGAACACTTCGTAGCTGATCATCTGCGCTGCCGCGCGCATGCCGCCCAGAAGCGCGTATTTGCTGTTGGAGGCCCAGCCGGCCAGCACCACGCCGTAGACGCCCATGCCCATCATCGCCAGCACGAACAGCAGCCCGACATTCAGATTGCCGGCGATGCTCCAGAACGCGGTGACGGGCACGACGCCGAAGGACAGCAGCACCGTCATCATGCCGATCGCAGGCGCCAGCACGAACACGCCCCGATCGGCGAAGGGAGGAATCCAGTCCTGTTTGAACAGGATCTTGACGCCGTCGGCCACGGCCTGAAGGATGCCGCCCGGCCCTACGCGATTGGGGCCGTAGCGGTCCTGCCACAGGCCCAGCAGCCGTCGCTCGAACCAGGTCAGGAAGGTGGCCAGCCCCAGCAGCACTGCAAGGGTCACGCCGATGATCAGCGGCATTGGGGCGGTCATGGCGTATCGTCCCTGTGCAGTTGCACGCGGACGGGGGCGGTGAAAGCGCGGGCGGCCAGATGGGGCGGGCACAGGGCGATGCCAGATGGCAGTGCCGGATCGTGCCGGATGGGCAGGGTGAGGCGTTCGCCGGCCAGCGTCAGGCTGACCATGCCGCCATCCTGCTGTCCTGCGGGCAACGTGCCGAGGCGCAGGGTGGCTGGCGTTACGCGCGCGGCGATGGGGGGCGAGAGGGCGCTGAGTTCTTCGGTGCCGAACAGGCGGGGTTCGGGCAGCAGCAGGAGGTCGTCGAGGGCGGTGACGAAGGGGACGGGAATGTCATGATGCCATTCGGGGACCTGGGCAGGGATGCCGCCATCCAGCAGGCGCGTGCCGGCATCGCCACCCCGCATCGGGCCGCCGATTTCCTGCTGGAAGCGGTTGAGGGACTGGACGGAGTTCCAGCCGGGGGCGTGATAGAAGGGCACCAGGGCTCCGGGCATGTCCGGGGAATAGGCGCCTTCCATAGAGGGCGAGAGCGGGGTGTCGGGCGATTGCGGCAAGGGGCGGTCGTGGACGCTGATATTGGCCCGGACAGCCGTGCGACCGCTGATGCGTGCCGGTTCGCTGCGGAGCCTGCGGCCGTCGAGGCGGTATCCGGCGTCGGGCGCGGCGTCGATGATGCGGGACAGGGCCGGGATATCGTGCGCTATTGTGGCCACGATCTGGTCCAGGTTCGTCCATTCGGGTGCATCCGCGTGGGTGGCGGCCTGGGTGAACTGTTGGGTCCAGCGCCAGCTTTCCTGAACCGGCATGGTGGGGGTGAGTGCCGGCAGGAAGCGTTGGGCGCGGCCTTCGGTGTTGACCAGCGTGCCGCCGCTCTCGGCGAAACTGGCGGCCGGCAGTACGAGGTCCGCGCGTTCGGCCAGTCTTGTGGCGATATGGTCGATGACCACGAGGTGGGGCACGGCGGCCAGGAGTTCGTCCAGTGTTGCGGCATCCAGCCGGCGGGTCAGGTCGTTTTCCACCACCACCAGCGTGCCGATGTGCCCTGTGCGGGCCATGGTGCGCACCGCGTCGAGCGGGATACCGCCTGTCAGAGCCATGCCCATGCTGTTGCAGTCGGGAACCACCAGTGACAGCGCCGCGTCCGCGCCGGTGGCATGCAGGGCGGTGGCGATGTTGGCGGCGGCGTGGATGAGAGCGGCGTTGGCGTATTGCAGGCCGGCGATGATCAAGGGGCGGCGGCCGGCGCGCAAGGCGGTGGCGATCGTGTCCGCCAGTCGGGATTCCGTCTCCGACAGGTCCGGCGCATCGGGCGCCGAACCGTCGAGGCGGTGGGCGACGGCGAAGCCCAGGCGCGCGATGGCGTCGGGTGCCGCGCGGTGAGCCGTGGCCGCTATCGGATCGAGGTCGGTGGCGGCGGGTGTCAGCACCATCAGCGGCGAGGGGGCGTCGGAGCCCAGCATGCGCACGGCGGCGTCCATCCAGTGCGGCACTTTCGCCGTGTCGGCGGCGGGGAAAGCAGCCCGGCGCAGGGTCTGGCGCAGGGTCAGGCTCAGGCGCGGGGCGGTGACGCAGACATCCTCGCCCAGTACCAGGACGGCGTCGGCGGATTCCATGTCGTGCAGGCTGGGGTTGCGGGCCGGCGTTGCGCGCAGGAGGGCTGGGACCTGCATGGTCAGGTTATGCTCAAGCTGCGTCAGTCCGGTCGAAAACCGGTCAGGGCCGGTAAGGCAGCGCAGGGCGAAGTTCGATTCCAGCGACGCCCGTGTCGATCCGATGCCCACGATTGGGCCGTCCTTGGCCATGACGGCGAACCGTTCCAGTGCGGTTGCCATCGAGATGGGAACGGGGATGCCGTCCTGGCGCAGGATGGGCGCGCGCAGGCGGGTGGGGGCGCTGGTGAATCCGTGGCCGTAGCGCCCGCGATCGCACAGGAAATAGCGATTGACCGCCTCGTGATAGCGATTGATCACCCGGCGGACCGTGCCTTGCCGAGCATTGACGATGGTGTTGCAGCCCACGGCGCAGTGCGCGCAGACCGAGGGTGCGCCGCGCATGTCCCATTTGCGGCTGTAGACCGCCGAGAACGGTTTGTCGGTGAAGACGCCGGTGGGGCAGACTTCCACGAGATTGCCGCTGAAGGCGCTTTCCAGCGCGCCATCTTCGTGGCGGCCGAAATAGAGGTCGTTATGGGCTGCGAAGGCCGCCAGATCCTCGCCGCCGGCATAGTCGCGATAGAAGCGTACGCAGCGATAGCAGCCGATGCAGCGATTCATTTCGTGATTGATGAACGGCCCCAGATTCTGGTTGCGGTGGGTGCGTTTGGTGAAGCGGTAGCGGCGTGAAACATGGCCGGTCATCACCGTCATGTCCTGGAGGTGGCATTCGCCGCCCTCCGGGCAGACCGGGCAGTCATGCGGGTGGTTGGTCATCAGCCATTCGACGACACCGGCGCGGAATTCCCGCGCCTGGGGATCGTCGATAGACAGGATCGCGCCGTCGGTGACCTGCGTCATGCAGGCCATGATGATGCGGCCCGTTTTGTCGTCGGGGCCGCTGAACTGCTTGATGGCGCACTGGCGGCAGGCGCCCACCGAGCCGAGGTCGGGGTGCCAGCAGAAATAGGGCAGGTCGGCACCGGCCTCCAGGCAGGCTTGCAGCAGATTCTCGTCCGTGCGGGCGGGGCAGGCGCGGCCATCGACCAGGATCGTCGCCATGGTCCCGTTCCTTCTATGCGGCGTGACGCAGCGGGCAGGCCCGCTGGCGGATGTGGGCGTCGAATTCCTCGCGGAACAGCTTCAGGCCGCTGGCCAGCGGGGCCATGGCGCCCGGTGCGTGCGCGCAGAAGGTGCGGCCCATAGGGCCGATCATGCGGGCATGGTCGTGCAGCCGGTCCAGATCCTCGGGCTCGCCGGTGCCGTTCTCGATGGCGTTCAGCAGGCGCTCGACCCAGGGCAGGCCGTCGCGGCAGGGCGTGCACCAGCCGCAGGATTCCTGCGCGAAGAAATGTTCCAGATTATGCAGCATGCCGATGGGGCAGGTCCGGTCGTCAAGCAGGATGGCCAGGCCGGTGCCTAGCCGGCTGCCGGCCTTTTCCACCGCGCCATAGTCCATCGGTATGTCGATCTGCCCGGCATCGAGGAACGCCGTGGAGGCGCCCCCGGGCAGCAGGGCGCGCAGCCGGTAGCCGTCGCGCATGCCGCCGGCATGGTCCTCGATGATCGCGCGCAGGGGGGTGCCCATCGGCAGTTCCCACGCGCCCGGCCGGCGCACGCGGCCGCTGACACCGTAGAGCTTGGTGCCGCTGTCCGGGCCTAGGCCGAGTGAGACGAACCATTCTGCGCCGTTGGTGACGATGTGCGGCAGGTTGCACAGGGTCTCGACATTGTTGACGACGCTGGGGGCGCCCCATAGCCCGCCAACCTGCGGGAAGGGCGGTTTGCTGCGCGGCTGCGCCCGGCGGCCTTCCAGCGCGGTCAGCAGCGCGGTTTCCTCGCCGCAGATATAGCGGCCGCCGCTGGCATGGACGTGGATCTCGAACCCGAAGCCGGAGCCCAGGATGTTCTCGCCCAGCCATCCGACCTGCCGGGCTTCCGCGATCGCGCGGTTTAGCCGGTTCAGCGCCAGATGATATTCGCCGCGCAGGAAGATCACGCCATGGCCGGCCTGGATCGCGTAGCCGGCGATGATCATGCCTTCGATCAACTGTAAGGGATTCCCTTCCAGCAGCATTCGGTCCTTGAAGGTGCCGGGCTCCATCTCGTCGGCGTTGGCGATCAGGTATTTGCGGCGGGTGGCGGCGGGGTCCTTGGGGACGAAGCTCCATTTCTGGCCGGTGCCGAAGCCCGCCCCGCCGCGGCCGCGCAGTTTCGATGCGGTGACCATGTCGATCACCGCGTCCGGCGTCATGTCGCGCAGGGCGCGGCGGACCGCCTGCCAGCCGCCGGCGCGGCCATAGGCGGCGCAATCGGGCGGGCCGTCGGGGAGGCCGATCATGGAGGTGAGGGGGCGGTCGGTTATGGTCATGGCGTGGGGGCCCGCAGGGTGTCGGCCAGTTGCTCCGCCGTCTCGGCGGTCAGGTCGCCGTGGAGGGTCCGGTCCACCAGCATGGCAGGCGCGTGGTCGCAATGGCCGAGGCAGACGATCGGCAGCAGCGTGACGGCACCGTCCGCCGTGGTTTCGCCCGGGCGGATGCCCAGCCGGGCTTGCAGGCGGGCGCAGACGGCGTCGCGGCCCATGATCCAGCAGGAGACGCTGTCGCACAGCAGGATGACGTGTCGCCCGACCGGGCGGCGGAAGATCAGGTTGAAATAGGTGGCGATACCGTCGAGATCGGCTGGCGACATGCCGAGCAGGGATGCAGTTTCGGCCAGATGTGCGTCGCTGACCCAGCCGAAATGGTCCTGCACCATCGTCAGCGCGGAGACCGAGGCTGCGCGGGGCCGGTGCTCGGCCTGGGCGAGATCGGTGATCCGTGTCCGCAATTCGGGGGGGAGCGGGGCGTCAGCGGTCGACATCGGCCATCACGAAATCGATGCTGCCGATGATGGCGATCAGGTCGGCGATCATGGCGCCGCGGCTGATCAGCGGGATCATCTGCAGATGGGGGAAAGAGGGGGTACGGATGCGTGTGCGGTAGGACATCGTGCCGCCGTCGCTGATCAGGTGATACTGGTTGAGCCCCTTGGTGGCCTCGACGCAGCCGCGTGCCTCGCCGGGCGGAATGACCGGGCCCCAGCTCACATTCAGGAAATGATGGATCAGGGTTTCGATGTCGTGCATCGTCCGCGCCCTGGGCGGCGGGGTGGTAAGCGGATGGTCCGCCTTGATCGGGCCGGCGGGCATGTTGTCGACGCACTGGCGGACGATGCGCAGGCTCTGGCGGATTTCGGCGATGTGTACCACCACGCGGTCGTAGCAATCGCCGTTCGTGGCTGTCGGGATATCGAATTCGAGCTGGTCGTAGCAGGCATAGGGCGCGCGGCGGCGGTAATCCCATTCTAGCCCGCAGGCGCGCAGGCCGGGGCCGGTGACGCCCCATTCGATGGCCTCGCGCAGCGAGTAGGCGCCGACGCCCTTGGTGCGCGCGCGGAAAATGCCGTTGCGCATCACCATTTTCTCGTATTCGTCGAGGCGTTTCGGCAGATAGTCGAGAAAGGTGCGGATCAGCCCGTCCCAGCCGGTCGGCAGATCCATCGCGACGCCGCCGATACGGAAGAAGGCCGGATGCATGCGAAAGCCGCAGATGGCTTCGATGATCTCGAATACCCGCTCGCGGTCGGTGAACATGTAGAATACGGGCGAAAGCTGGCCGACATCCTGGCTCATGGTGCCGTAGAACACCAGGTGGCTGGCGATGCGGAACAGTTCCGCCAGCATCACGCGGATCATCTGCGCGCGGGGGGGCACCTGAATGCCCGCCAGCGTTTCCACCGCCATGACGTAGGGGAAATTGTTCATCACGCCGCCCAGATAATCGACGCGATCGGTGTAGGGGATGTAGCTGTGCCAGGATTGGCGCTCGCCCATTTTCTCGGCGCCGCGATGGTGAAAGCCGATATCGGGCACGGCATCGACGATGCGTTCGCCCTCCAGTTGCAGCACGATGCGGAACACGCCGTGCACGCTGGGATGGTTGGGGCCGAGATTGAGGAACATGAAATCGGTGTTCGCCGAATGGCGCCGCATGCCCCACTGGCCGGGATCGAAGCGCAGGGCTTCCTGCTCGCGTTTCTCCTGATCCTCGGTCAGGCTATAGGGCGGCATTTCGGTGGCGCGGGCGTAATGGTCCTTGCGCAGCGGGTGGCCGACCCATGTTGGCGGCGTCAGGATGCGGCGCTGGAACGGGTGCCCGTCGAAGACGATGCCGAACAGGTCCCAGGCCTCGCATTCGTACCAGTTCGCGTTCGGCCACAGGTCGGTGATGGTGGGGGCGTGCGGGCGGTCTTCCGGCAGGGGGACCTTCACGCGCAGTTCGTCGCCGGCGTCGGCGAAGGAGAGCAGGTGATAGACCAGGGTGAAGGCGGATGCGGGCTGGTTGCGGCGATGCGTGCGTTCGCGCTCGTCGATCACCGTCAGGTCGAAGAGCATGCGCAGTGCTGTGTCCGGCTGTTTCAGGCGGGCGAGGGCATCATGCACAGCCTGCCGCGCGATCCAGACCGTCGGCACGGCGTCGCGTGTTGGCTCGATGGCCAGGATCGCGGGCGTGGAGGCGTGCGTCACCTGCGCGAACATGGTGTCGGGCGCGCGAAGATCGGCCGGCCGGGGTGGGGTGGCCACGATCATCGTCGCCCCCGTTCAGAGCGCGTCGGGAGAGCGGAGGTCGCGCGCCGCGCGGCGTATGTCGCGCCTGGCGTCGCGCATGCTGGGTGGTGTCATGCATTCGATGCCTTGCGGGCCGACCATCCAGCTCAGCGGACGCCGTTGGGTGCCGATGGCGTTCTGCAACAGCATCAGCCCTTCCAGCAGCGCGTCGGGGCGCGGCGGGCAGCCGGGCACGTAGACATCGACCGGCAGGAAGGAATCCACGCCCTGCACCACGCTGTAGATGTCGTACATGCCGCCTGAATTGGCACATGATCCCATCGAGATGACCCAGCGCGGCTCCAGCATCTGATCGTAGAGATACTTGATGATCGGGGCCATCTTCACGAATACGGTGCCGGAGATGACGATCAGGTCGGCCTCGCGCGGGGTGGCGCGCAGCACTTCGGACCCGAAACGGGCGATGTCGTATTTGCTGGTGAAGGCCGTCGCCATTTCGACATAGCAGCAGGAGAGGCCGAAATTGAACGGCCAGATCGAATTCTTCTGGCCCCAGGACACGAAATCCTGCAGGCGGCCCATGACCAGGTTGCGCCGGACCGCCTCGGTCACGGTCGGGTTCTCCGGTCGCGCGGAGGCTGGGGTGGCCGAGGCCGAGGTCAGGGACCAGCGCATGCCTATGATACCTTTCGGGCCAGCCGCTGCGTGGGGCCCCATTCCAGGCCCCCGCTGCGCCACAGATAGGCCAGTGCGATCCCCAGGTAGACCGTGAACAGGAGCACCGCGGCGTAGCCCTGCCACCCGGCCTGCCGCACGATCGGGGCCCACGAGAACAGGAAGACCGCCTCGGCATCGAAGATCACGAAGAACACGGCGATCAGATAATATTGCACGGGCAGGCGCAGATGGGCCGAGCCTACGGGCAGGATGCCGGATTCGAACGGCAGGTTCATCGATGCGCCACGGGCGGGGCCGACACGCCGGTTGCCGGTGACGGAAGCCAGGGCCAGCATCACCGACAGCAGGGCTGCGATGGCGATGGCATAGAGCATCAGGGGATGCAGCGCACAGAAGCTCCACATGGACAACACCATCGGGTTGTCGCCGCTGAACGTGTGCCGCGGATGCCAGGTTGCAGGACGGGAAATCTTTGCCGAATATTTAACGGTTCTGTGGGGGTCGTTCCCATCCGCCGCCCATGGCGCGTACGAGGTCGATCCCCGCCACCAGGCGGCGGGTGGCGATGGTGATCATGTCCTGGCGTGCCTGTAGCTCTGCGGTCTGGGCGATGACGACCTGGAGATAATCCACCGCGCCTTCGCGATACTGGATGGTTGCCAACTGGTTGGTGCGGGCGGCGGCGGAGACGGCCTCGGCCTGTCGTGCGGAGGCGTCGGCCAGGTGGTTGAGCAAGGCGAGCTGGTCTTCGACCTCGCGGAAGGCGTTGAGTGTGGTCTGGCGGTCATTCGCCGCGGCTTCGGCATAGGCGGCGTGCATGGCGGCCAGATCGGCGAAGCGGCGGCCGCCGTCGAAAACGGCCAGCGTGGCCAGTGCCGGGCCGAGGGCCCACACGCCCGTCCCCGCCGATAGCAGCATGCCTGTGGTGGTAGCCGATCCGCCCGATGCGCCGAGGGTAATGGTAGGAAAAAAGGCCGCGCGTGCGATGCCGATCCGCGCGTTCGCCGCGGCCATGCGCCGCTCGGCGGCGGCGATATCCGGGCGGCGTTGCAGCAGCGCGGATGGGGCTGTGACGGGAATGACCGGCACCGGGTCCATGGCGCTGGCCGGCGGGAGGGAGAACAGGGACGGTTCCTCGCCGATCAGCACGGCGATGGCGTGTTCGGTCAGGGCGCGATCGGCCACCTGCTGGTCCAGTTGGGATTGGACCGAGGCCAGTTGGGTGCGGGCGCGGCCGACATCGAGTTCGCTTGCCGCGCCGCCGGTAAAGCGGGTCGTCGTCAGGTCCAGCGCTGCCTGATAGGCGGCGATCGTGCGGCGCAGGACGTCGATCCGCGCATCCAGCCCGCGAAGCTGGAAATAATCCTCGCCCAGTTCGGCCTCCAGGCTGAGACGCATGGCGGCGAGATCGGCGGCGCTGGCCTGGGCGTCGGAGCGTGCGGCGGCGACGAGGTTGCGGATGCGGCCCCAGAGATCGGGCTCCCATGAAATGGTGCCGCCGGCTGCGTAGGTGCGATAATCGAAACGGTTGCCGGTCTGGGCGAACACGGCGCGTTCGCGCTCGGCGCTGGAGGAGGCGTCGATCTGGGGGAAGAATTCGGCCCGTGCGCGCCGCACCAGAGCGCGGGCCTGATCGTATCGCGCCACCGCCGCCGCCAGTTGTGGACTGTTATGCGCGATCCGGGCTTCCAGCGCGTTCAGCCTGTCGTCCGCCATGATTGTCCACCAGTCCGGGCGGCCGGCCGTGTCTGCCGGTTGTGCCGGGGTCCAGGGGCCGCTTTCCTTGAAGGCGGGCACGGTAGGGAGAGCGGGTTTGTGGTAGTCGGGCGCCAGGTTGCAGGCAGAAAGCAGCGTCACGGTGAGAAGCAAGGCTCTGCCACGGGAATCAGGTGCCATGCGTGGTGTCCTGCGGCCGGACTTCGTCGCCGTCGCGCAGATCGTCCCTGGGATTGTCGATGACGGCGCTTTGCGGTGGCAGACCCGTGACCTCCAGCTCGGTGCCGAAATCGGTCACGATGGTGATGGGCTGGATCTTTACATGGTGGCTGGAATCCATCGTCGCGACAGTGGTGCCGTCGCGCCGGAACAACAGGCTGCTGGCGGGCACGCGGACGGGGGAGGATGCGGTGCCGGCAGTGGCATCGGTGCCGGGGAAGGTGAAGGCGATCTGGGCATAGGCGCCCGGTTTCAGCAGGTTTTCGCCATTGTCGTAGACAAGCTGCACCAGCATGGCGCCGGACTGGGGATCGACGGCGTTCGATGAGCGGATGAGGTGGGCCTGAAAGGTGCGGCCGGGGTAATCGGGTACCGTGAAAGCGACCACCATGTCGTCCTGTATCCGGGCGGCATAGGCTTGGGGCACGCTGACATAGAGGCGCAGCCTGGCGACATCGGAAACGGTGAAGAGCGGCTGGGCCGCCGCGGTGCCGGCGACGATCAAGGCGCCGATATCGGTGGCGCGGCTGGTCACGATGCCGGTGAATGGCGCCGTGATGTGTTTGAAGTCAGAAAGGGTTTCCAGCCGCTCCACCTCGGCCGCTGCTTCGTGGCGCGTGGCCTCGCTGGCGGCGAAATTGCCCCTTCGTTCGTCGGTTTCCTGCTGGGACACCGCGTTCTGCGCATTGAGGCGGTCCCAGCGGCGGGTGGTGATGCGGGCGAGGTCGCGTTGGGCGGTGCGGGTTGCCAGTGCGGCGCGGGCGGCGGCGAGTTGCTGGTCCACATCGGGCGTGTCGATGTCCGCCAGCAACTGGCCCTGCTGCACCTTTTGCCCGATATCGACATACCAGCGGCGCAGATAGCCGTTGGTCCGGGCATAGACGGGCGCGCTGTACCAGGCTTGCAGCCGGCCGGGCAGGACCAGCCTGTCGGGTACCATGCCGCCCGGATGGACGATGGTCACCGTCGGGATTGTGGCGGCCAGTGTTTCGGCATGAAGCTGGTGGCGGGCATGCAGGCGCAACAGCGTGCCCGCCACCAGGACCAGCGCGAATAGCGACGCGGCGATCAGGACGAACCGGCCGAGCCGGGGCGGTGGCCTGTCGCCTTGTGTCTGTGTCTCCGTCTGTGTCGGGGCGGGGTCAGGCATGGGCGGATGCTTCATGCGCGGCAGCCCGTGCGCGGCGTTGATAGATGATGGCGAACAGGGTCGGCACGAAGAACAGCGAGGCGCAGGTGGCGAAGATCAGTCCGCCGACGACGGCGCGGCCGAGCGGGGCGTTCTGCTCGCCGCCCTCGCCGAAGCCCATCGCCATGGGCAGCATGCCGATGACCATGGCCAGCGCGGTCATCAGCACCGGTCGCAGGCGGGTCTTGCCGGCCGCCAGCGCCGCTTGCAGCGCGTCGCCATGTTCGGCGAGCTGCTCGCGGCAGAAGGCGATGACCAGGATGGAATTGGCGGTGGCGACCCCCATGCACATGATCGCGCCGGTCAGGGCCGGGACCGACAGCGGCGTGCCTGTCGCGAACAGCATCCAGCAGATCCCGGCCAGCGCCGCCGGCAGGGCCAGGATGATGATGCAGGGATCGGTCCAGCTTTGGAAATTGATCACGATCAGCAGATAGATCAGCACGATGGCCCCCAGCAGCCCCGCGCCGAGGCCGAAGAAGGCAGTGGTCATGGACTCGTACTGCCCGCGCAGCGTCACCGTGACCGTTGCCGGGCGCTGGGGCTCCAGCCGGTCCAGCACCCGTTGCACGTCGGAGGCGACGGCACCCAGGTCGCGCCCGTCGCTGCCGGCGAAGATGTCGATCAGCGGGCGGATATTGTATTGCCCTTCCACGGGGGACGTGGTGCCGCGCGTGATCGTGCCCAGTGCGCCCAGCACCTGGGGCCGTGTTGCCAGGACTCCCATGCCTGTCACCGGCAGGCCGATCACGTCCGACAGCGCGCCGATCCGGTACTCCGGCATCTGGACCGAGATCGGGTAGGTCACGTTGTTCTGCGGGTTCAGCCAGTAGAGCGGGGCGGTCTGCGATGTGCCGGCAATCGAGGTTGCGATGCTGCTGGTGACGTCGCCTTCCGTCAGGCCCAGTTGGTTGATGCGGGTGCGGTCGACCTCGAAACGCAGTTCGGGATAGCTGGCGGGCTGCTGGATCCGGGCGTCGACCAGCCCGTCGATGCGGCGGATGTCGCGCAGCACCCGTTCGGCGAATTGCCGTGTCTCGTCGGGCTGAGGCCCGCTGATCTGGATGTCGATCGGGGCCGGGGCACCGAAATTGAGGATCTGGCTGGTGATGTCCGATGGCAGGAAGGCGAAGGTGGCCTGCGGGAACAGCCGGGGGAGGTCGGCGCGCAGGCGGCGGATATAGCGCGCGGTGGGATGATGGTCCTCCTTCAGTGCGATCAGGATGTCCCCGTCCTCGGGCCCGATCGTGCCGGAGGCGCTGTAGGACACGTTGATGGCGCTGTTCGGCAGGCCGATCATGTCGGCGATGGACAGTACTTCGCCGGCCGGGATGCGCGCGCGTATCTGCTTCTCGACATCCAGGAAAAGTGAGGCGGTTTCCTCGATCCGCATGCCGACCGGTCCGCGCACATGCAGGGTTATCGCCCCTGCATCCACCTGGGGAAAGAAATTGCGACCGAGAAAGGGCAGGAAGGCCAGGCTGAGGACGGCGAAGCCAAGAAAGAGGCAGATGAAGCGGCCGCGATGGGCCAGCACGGCCTCCAGCACCCTGCCGTACTGCTCCCGGAATGACGTGAAGCGCCGTTCGAATCCTTGCTGGAAGCGGGTGAACATGCCGCCCTCCGTGCCGTCCCCATGGTTGTGGGGGCGGAGCAGGAACATGGCCATGGTGGGCACCAATGTGCGCGAGAGGAGGAAGGACATCATCATCGCGAACATCACCGACAGTGCCATCGGCACGAAGAGAAAGCCCGACACGCCCGGCAGGTAGAACATCGGCACGAAGACGATGCAGATGCACAGCAGCGACAGGAAGGCGGGCACGATGATCTCGCCCGAGCCGTCGATGATGGCGGGGTGAACGTCCTTGCCCATCTCCAGATGGCGCTCGATATTTTCGATCGTTACCGTCGCCTCGTCCACCAGGATGCCGACGGCCAGTGCCAGCCCGCCCAGCGTCATGACGTTCAATGTCTGGCCGAAGGCCGACAGGATGGCGACGGCGCCCAGGATCGAAAGCGGGATCGAGGTGGCCACGATCAGGGTGGAGCGCCACGAGCCGAGAAAGAGCAGGATCATCAGGCTGGTCAGCCCGGCTGCGATCGCGCCTTCGCGCAGCACGCCGCCGACGGCGGCCCGGACGAACAGCGACTGGTCGTTGACGGGCGTGATCTGAAGCTGTTTCGGCAGGCCGCGCCTGGCGTCGGGGATCGTGTCGCGGATGCCCTGGACGATGGCGATGGTGGAGGTCGCCCCCGATTTCAGCACCGTCAGCAGGGCCGAACGCTGGCCGTCGACATGGACGATGTTCTGCTGCGGCAGCGAGCCGTCGCGCACATGGGCCACGTCGCGGACACGGACCACGGCGCCGTTCACCGTCCTGACCGGCAGCATGTTGAGCTGCTCGACCGACGGCGGCGCGTTGTTCAACCGGAGATTATACTGGTATTCGCCGATTTTCACGAAACCGGCGGGGGTGATCTGGGTCTGGATGGACAGGGCGTTGGCCACGTCCAGGCCCGAGACGCCGCGCGCCTGCAACTGGCTGGGGTCGAGGTCGATCTGGATCTGCCGCACCCGGCCGCCAGTGGGGAAGGGAATGGCGGCACCGGGCACCATCACGAGCCGGGTGCGGATGAAGTTGAAGCCGAAATCATAGAGCTGCTGTTCGGTCAGCCCCGTTCCCGACAAGCCGAGCTGGAGGATCGGCACGGTGGAGGCGTTGTAGTTCAGGATGAGCGGCGGCGTTGTCCCGACCGGAAGCTGGCGCAGCAGCGTCTGGGCGATCGCCGTGACCTGGGCGTTGGCGAGGCGCACATCGGCACCGGGCTGGAAGAAGATCTTGGTGACCCCGATCCCGGTCAGGGCCTGGCCTTCGATATGCTCGATATCGTTCACCGTCGTCGTCAGCGCACGCTGGAACGGGAGCTGGATGCGGCCCGACATGTCCTGCGGCGAAAGGTTGGTATAAGTCCAGGCGACCGCGACGACGGGGACGCTGATATCGGGGAAGATGTCCTTGGGCGTGCGAATGGCCGACAGCACGCCGGCGATCACGATCAGGATCGCCATGACCACGAATGTGTAGGGCCGGGCGAGCGCCAGCCGGACGATCGCGTTCATGACCGCGCGGTGCGGGCGTGCGGCCGATCCGGCGGAAGTGCCTCGCAGGGTGTCCTCTCCGGCGCGTGCCCTTTCCCGGCATCGTGCCGCCCGCTAGTCCTCCGGTCCTGCATCAAACGGCATCTTTCCATGATCCGGCGTAAGGAAGCCTTGGCATGCGGGCATGGTTGGCCGCCAACAGTTGATATAGCTGCCGGCGGCGGACGAAAGTTCGTCAATTACGAGCGATCACGATGAATTTTACAGGCCGTTTGAAGAGTCGTCTGCGGCGGAATGAGGAATGGAGCGCGCTGCCGTCTGATCCGCATCGCCGGTGCTCCGGCACCGCCGTCATGATCTCGTTTTTTTTTGGCGAAAAAGCACAGATAAGGAAGAAATATGGGATTCGACACGATCACAGAGGCTGGCCGTCGTCGACCCCGTCCATGCATGATGAGAATGACGATGTGGGGTGAGGGGCGAGGAGCCTTTATTTTTATTTTGAGCGGATGACGGCTCGTGATTCCTGATTTTCGGTATCTACGCTGATACGTTGGTAAACCGCCAGAGACAGGACGACGATCGTTGCTGTCACAAGAAGCCCAATGGGATAGAAAATCTGCTGGATATGTTCCCTGCTTACCTCGAAGACTGCCACCAGACCCTCGATGAAAACGGCGATGATGATCGTTGTGATGAATTTTGTGAGGCTCAGGCGCGCTTCGAGAGGCGAGACCTTGACGCGGCTCTGAATGACTTCCTCTTCCATGAAATATTTTGCCACGTCGAATACGGCAATGGCGATAACGACATAGCTGATGGCAAGAAGAAGGGCATCGCGTCCTTCGTGCCAGGAGGTCAGCAGTGTAAACAGCAGATTGAATACACCGTAGAA
This sequence comes from Gluconacetobacter tumulicola, assembly GCF_014174215.1. GTDB lineage: Bacteria > Pseudomonadota > Alphaproteobacteria > Acetobacterales > Acetobacteraceae > Gluconacetobacter > Gluconacetobacter tumulicola. Next base: position 89,054 of record NZ_JABEQL010000006.1, read on the forward strand.
GATGAGTCCCAGGGACAGGATCATCAGCATGACACTTGCGGTACCGAAGGCGGCGCGGGAGACTTTCTTTAATGTGCCTTCGTAGGTGATCGACATTTCCTGACCCGACCTTGTTGGGATGATCTGCATCATCATGCTCAATGATGAATCGACGGCTGGATGTTAACCGCCTCTTCCTGGTCGTTTCCGCTGGCCTTCACATGTGGGAAGCGCCCCCTGGCATGCGCCAGACTTCAACGCCGCATATGGTCGACAGTTCGACCTTGCATGCATCGGGGGCGTTGAGCGCCCGCTGGGCGGACGCGCGTGGCGGTCGGTATGGCCGTCTGGCCACGCCAGCCTCTTATGACGCTGGCGATGCGAACGATCATCCGCTGGATCGCAAGAGCGTCATATCGTTGTTCTGGCGGGCGCCGTGAACATGTCTTCCGGCCCTTGATATCGGGGAGTTCCTATCATGTCCTGCACGCCTTTGTGCAATCGGGGGCGACGCCGCTTTCTCGGCTTTGCGGCCCTTTCCACCGCCGCGTTCGATCTGGGTATGTTCGGTCGCCCTGCGCGTGCGGCGACGCGATCGGCCAGTCGGCCGGCGGCTATGTCTCTTCTGCCGGCGCCTCGGCAGATCGATGCCGGCCCCCTGTCCGTCGGCTATGTCGAAATGGGACCGGCGGACGGCCCCGTTGTCATGCTGCTGCACGGCTGGCCCTATGACATCCACAGTTTTGCGGAAGTCGCGCCCATGCTCGCCGCAGATGGTTATCGCGTGGTCGTCCCGTATTTGCGCGGATATGGTACGACTATATTCCGTTCGGCGGCCACGCCTCGGAACGCGCAGCAGGCAGCCCTTGCGACCGATGCCATTGCGCTGATGGATGCCCTGGCTATTCGCAGGGCGATCTTCGCCGGGTTCGACTGGGGGGCCAGGACAGCGGACTGTGTTGCCGCCCTGTGGCCGGAGCGGTGCATCGGACTTGTCTCGGTCAGCGGCTATCTGATCGGCAGCCAGAGGGCCAACGCAGTACCGTTGGCGCCGAAGGCCGAACTGTCCTGGTGGTATCAATTCTATTTCGCGACCGAGCGCGGGCGGCTGGGCTATGCCCGCAACACGAAGGACTTCAACCGGCTGATCTGGCAGCTTGCTTCCCCGAAATGGAATTTCGACGACGCGACCTACGATCGTTCGGCCCGTGCCTTCGAGAATCCAGACCATGTTGCCGTCGTGATTCATAATTATCGCTGGCGTCTCGGCCTTGCGGAAGGGGAGGCGCGCTATGATGCGATCGAGACCCGGCTTGCGGCCTTTCCGCCTATTACCGTGCCTGCCATCACGATGGAAGGGGATGCCAACGGCGCGCCGCACCCGGCGCCCGAGACCTATCGGGCGCGCTTCGCCGGGCGCTACGCACACCGCCTGATTTCGGGTGGGGTCGGCCATAATCTGCCGCAGGAGGTGCCAGCTTCCTTCGCGGATGCCATTCGTGCGGTTGCATCATGACAATGCGCACGACATTCGAAAGGATCACGCGCCGACAGGCATGGTCTCCGAGGCCAGGGTACGGCCAGAGCCTGGAGCCCGGAATCTTCCGCCATGCGAGAGGAAAGATTCTGGCGTTCCAGGGCCTGTTGTCACCGACGGTGCATTAGAAGTGTCGTTCGTAAACCTTGATGACATCATCAGGCTTTACGTAATCCTGCGGTTCGATGCGGCCGACCACCGCGCCGCCTGGCTCCTGACGGACGACATAGGCGTAGTCCTGGAATGCGCGGTAGGAGAACCCTCCGGCGGCCGCTACGGCCTTCAACATGGTCATGCCGGGCTGATAGGCGAACTGTCCGCCATGTTCGACCTCGCCGATGACTGAAACCGGCCGGTATTCCACGACCTGCACGGTCACCTTCGCGTTGCTGAGAATATGCTGGTCCTTGAGTGTGGTGGCGACACTCTGGCCAAGCTCCCCGGCTGTCAGCCCCTCGGCCTTGACCATGCCGATCAGCGGAAAGGCGATGCTTCCGTCGACGGGCACGCGTGCGTCGGTCTGGAACTGATTTTCACCGAACGTCGAGATATTGATCCGGTCGCCGACGCCGATCGTGTAGCTCGCCGGATCATACCGGGGGATTGGTGTCAGATCACTTCCAGGCGCGCACCCGGCGAGCCATGCCCCCGTGAGCATGAGCGGGAAGCCGAGTCTTGCGGTACGAACACCAAAAGTATGACGGAGCGGCGACATGTCGGAACTTCCCTGCTGAGGTTGGTTGGTAATGATCGTGTCAGGTCACAGATTCAGATCCACCCGTATCATGACGGTGTTGACGGTAAATTTTCCTGTCGTACCCAGGACATTCTGATTGGAGATTGTGTAGTCGAGGTTCAGGCTGAGGTGTCGGCTAATGAGCCATTGAGCCGAAAGCCCCCCACCGAAGATGGTCTGGCTACCGCCGGACTGGGTCAGGATGCTGCCGACAAGGTGTGTCGGCGTGTTTTGGTATTCTCCTTTCTGAAAAGTGAAATACCCGGACAGGAGGACGTCGCGCCGGTATTGGTGGGTAAGGCCGAGCTGCACGTTTGTGTAGGTAAAGCCGGCCACGTTTTCGAAGGCGCTGTCTTCGATCCCGTGCTGGACGTCCAACTGGAGGCGTGTCAGGCGGGTGGGGGCCCACCTTGCCTGGGCTTCCACGATCGGCGTGGCATAATCGGGATAGGCGGCATTGCGGTAGAAGCGGTGCTGATATCCGGCCATGACGCGCAGGTCGACCAGGTGGACGGCGTTGTAATCGATTCCCGCCAGAAGCGCCAACCCGTTGGAATCGCGGCCCGGATAGCCGACAAGCCCATGCGTATAGCGGATTTCGGTTCCGCGCAGCATGACCAGCGCGCTGGCTGCTTCGGTCCAGCGGTAACGGCCCGTGAGGCTTTCGACGATCACTGCCCGATTCCGATAGGTCTGGGGAACGGCAATGCCGATTGCCGAGGGGAGGCGGGCGCTTTGATCGAACGCGAAATTCGTAATGTTCGCTTCCGGAATCAGGGAAAAGCGTCCATCGCGCGCCATCGTATAGCTCAGCGCTGCTCGGTCGACCCGGTATTTGACGGGTTGGATCGTCGCGAAGCTGCCGATCGTGTTGGGCACCTGGACCAGGCTGAGATGGGAATAGTCGAAGCCCAGCCTGTCATTGGCGATATCGTGGTATCCGCCGATCGCTGCCGTCCAGGTTGTCTGGTTCTGGGACCCCTGGCTGGGATAACGGAGGTCGGAGACCGAGGCGTTGGTATAGAGACGGTCCGCCGACCAGTCCGATGTCAGGCCGATCTGCGCCATGGTCGATATGATCGCGCTCTGCACGCCGCCCGGCAGACGATTGGCATTGTCGATATAGCCGACGCCCTCGTTCAGGTCTCCATTCAGCTTGAACCCGCCGAGATGCAGCCCCTGCGGCTGGAATTCCTTGCTGAGCCGGAGCTGTTCCTCATCGACCCAGATTTCGCCGACACCGCGCCCGATCTCGGGAAAATACTGGCTCAGCACCTGTGCGGACGCATGAGCAGGAAAGAACGGCGCGGCGCAGGCGAAGGCGCCCACGAGACGGTACATGCCCGTTCTGCGCGATGATCGGTCTGGCCCGTGCGTGACGGGAAATCGTATTGTCACGGTGTGATCACCCACGAGTGCTGGAGGGGGCGGTCCCGCATGTCTGTCCCGCTTTCGGGCTGACGTCGTGCGGCCGGAGGAAAAAGGCGGGCGGAAGCCTTGCCTGCCTGCGTGCTCTCCGCCCGGACGATGCCGGAGATCAGCAGGGCAAGAAAGACGTAGAAAGTGGCGGAGGTAATCGTCGGGCCGGAGAGGCATGCGGAGACCAGGTAGCTCACGACGATCGCGCTGGCCCCGTTCACAAGCTGGATGTCGGGCAGTTTGCGATCCATCTTTCCCAACGACCTGACACGCGACACGAGGCGCCATCCAAACCATAGGAGGCCAAGCATGCCTGGGATGCCGATTGCCGCCAGCAGGCCGGGAATGAGGCTTGACGAACGGTTGCTGCCCCAGCCGACGCCGAAGCCAAATGTATCAATTGCCGCCTGCAGGCTGTCGAGATCGGTAGAGCTGCGCTCGTTATAGGATTCACTGCCCTGCTTGTTCGTCACGCTGTCGAAGATCGTGCTGAGACTGGTCAGGAGGTCGGGGACCATGACGGTCACGAGGACTGCCAGCAGGACACTGAAGAGCAGGAATTGGATGGCCCGCCGCCGGATGATGGGCAGGAATCGTTTCGCATGGATTGTGAGACCCATGAAGACCACGATCAGAGCCCCGATTCCCAGGGAGACAATCCCGGTGGCTGATGTGGAAAGCAGAACGCCGGCAATGGCGACGGCCAAAGTAATTCTGACCAGTGTGCCCGGAAAATCATTGAGGATCAGCCATCCTGAACAGAAGGCGCCAGCCGCCATGTAGCTGCCAAACGCGGATGGCTCGGAGAAAGTTGCATTGATCCGTGGAAGAGAACCGATGGTTTGTTCTGTAAGGATAGACCATCCGGGGTTCGAATAGAGTATGTCGGAGGGGAAAGGAACATGCGCGACATGACTGGCGAACTGCCAGATGCCGAAGCCGAAGGCGAGCAGGACGCTCGCAAAATAGGCGCGGAGGATGCGGACAGGGTGAAAGGGATGCCCCGCCGGCCCTTGCCGCGTTGCATATAGCGCGACCATTACGAACAGAATGATGTTCAGAAGAAGGTAAAGATCCTGATTGAGGTTGGATGAAGTCGGAGCGAGGGGAGTGATGACGAAAGGAGGCGTGGATTTTTGCGGCCAGACATAGGCGCGCCCCTCAAAGAGCCGGGGGCTTAGCCAGGATGTCAGGAGTGCCCACCCCGCGAGGCCGATAAGGGGAGCGGCGAGCGGCCAGACCCGCGCGCGGCCGGGATAGCGGGCACCGAGCAGGAACTGCGTTCCTATATAGGCAACCATTGTCATGGCCGGCAATATGCTCGGGGCGATGCCGAAGCCGCCGATCGTGATCGCGGCGCTGGCCTCGAAGATCCCCATGATGACCATGAGCTGGATAAGCCGGTCCGGACGGGTGGCCCATATAAGGCATAGAGGAGCCAGGACCAGGAAGAAAAACGTGATGCCCACGAGACTCCCCTCCCGCCGCTTTTATGCGGCGTTATGTGTTGGACGCCCGAGCGTACCGGGATCGAAAAGATGGACGGAATGCGTTGGATGTATTAATCATCAACTACGTCCGAATGCAGATCAAGTTTCTTTTTTAGGCATGTATCTGCTTGCTGGAAGCGGGACGGGGGACAACCTCTGGTCGGCGGCGACGTTGCCTCGCAAGGAACCGGCTTTGTCCAAGGAGGCACCATGACCAGGTCCATTTCAGCGATCATCGAAAGACTGGGGCAGCGTATCATCCCTGCCATGAGAGGCAGTTTTGTCATGTTGGGTATCGGCTGGTGTGGTCTCTGGGGGACCTCGTTCGGGGCTTCTCCAGGTGATATGATCGACCTCAAGGGCCGCACTGTGATCTTTGACGAGGAATTCGACCGTCTCAGCGTCTCGCCGCACGGTCCCGACACGGTTTGGAGCGCGCATACGCCATGGGGGGGCGATTTCGGTGATGCCGGCTTCCGCGACAAGGAACCGGGTTTACCGTTCAGCGTTCGAGACGGAATCCTTCGGATCGAGATGCGGAAAACGGCGGACGGCAAATGGCAGTCGGGTCTTCTGTCATCCTCGCCTGGTTACGGCCGCGGCTTTACCGCGCCTTATGGCTATTTCGAGATGCGGGCACGTCTGCCCGCCGGGGATGGGGTGTGGCCCGCCTTCTGGCTTGATGAGCTGACGCCGGCGGGGTCTGGAAAACATTCTCTGGAAGTGGATATCATCGAGCATTACGGTCGTTTTCCCGCAGCCTATAATACGACTGTCACGGAATGGAATCCGAAGAACAGCCATGAAAACCATTCTCAGATGCATATCCAGCCCGTGCCGAGTGGGAGCCTTTCGCAGGCATTCCACACTTACGGCGCGGAAGTGACGCCGCAATGGGTCATTTTCTATTTCGACCGTCGTGAGATCTGGCGTACGCCTGCGCCGTCGCGCCCGCTTGGGGGGCTCGATGTGCTTGTCGATCTGGGGTTGGGCGGCGGCTGGCCGATCGACAAGGCGCCTAGCCCGGCGATAATGGAAGTTGATTACGTCCGCGTTTATCAGAGCGGGAAGACACCATGACGTTGCGGGAGGAGGAGCGATGAAGATTGTCATCGGTATTGCCACGGCCGGCCGGGCATCCGTCCTTGCCGAAACCCTTCGTGATCTCAAATACCAGACCCGCCAGCCCGATGAAGTGGTGGTCTGCGCGCCGTCGGAAGAGGATATTCTGGGTGCCGCGGAGGCGTTTCCCGGGGTACGCCTGATGACCGGCCCGCGCGGACTGACGCGGCAGCGCAATGCAATCATTGCCGCTGTTCCCGATGCTGAAATCGTGATGTTCTTCGATGACGATTTCCTTGCAGATGCGCATTATCTCGAGGCGGTCGAGACGCATATGGAAGCGAACGATCGTACGGTTGTCGTAACCGGGGCCGTTCTCGCCGATGGGATCAAGGGACCGGGCCTGGCTGTCGCCGAGGGCCGGGCCATTCTGGCGGCATGCGCGCAAAGGAACGACCCGGGGGCGCCCGAGTCTGTCTTTACCGGATATGGCTGCAACATGGCGCTTCGTCTTGCGCCCATGCGGGCTTTCGGCCTTTCGTTCGACGAGCGTCTGCCGCTCTATGGATGGCAGGAAGATGTGGATCTGTCGCGTAGGCTTGCCGCCTACGGCGAAATATTGCTTCTGCCAGGCGCGCGAGGCGTTCATCTCGGCGTAAAGCGGGGTCGCAGTTCCGGGATCAAGCTGGGATATTCGCAGGTTGCCAATCCACTTTATATCGCGGCAAAGGGGGAGGGGTATCCCCGCACCCGCGCCTGGGAGCATATTATCCGCAATCTGCTCTCCAACATCGCGAAGGCTCTGCGTCCCGAACCCTATATAGACAGACGTGGCCGCCTCGTGGGAAATATGCTTGCTTTCTTCGATCTCGTGCGCGGGCGGATGACGCCGGAGCGGGCGGCAACCTTATGATATACGATTTTCTTTGACACGCTTATTTCCGGGATGGCCGTGCACAAGCATGATCCAGACAATTCTTGCCGCCATTGGCGCCTATATTGCGCTCAGTTTCCCGATTGCCCTGCTGATCGGCCGCTGGATCAGGATTTCGCGGAAGAAATGACAGCGGATCGAAGATACCTCTTTTCAGGCCGCTGACGGAGCCTGGGCCGCCGACGATCGGGCGCGGATGTCCTGGGCTTTGTGGCGGCGGGCTCCCCGTCGTTCGACGTCTCGACAGGGGAGTACCATGCCGGACATGAAACTGGGCGAGCCGCTTGCCGGCAGGCCGGTCTTGCGAGCGGCCCCTTGTCATTCCGGAAGGCCTGTCAGGCGCAGCGCGGCTGCGAGTTTCGCGCGGGCTCCGGCGGGCAAGTAGGGATGGGCCGCCATGACGCGCCGGATCGTGAGGGTGGGGTCGAGTGCGGAAAGCCGGGCCAGGATGTCGGCGCGTTCGGTGCTATTCTCCTCGGTGGTGAGTGCCACGAGATGATACACGAGGGCCGATGGAAGCTGTGGATAGAGGGCAGCGACCATCCGTCCGATCTTGCTGGCTTCCTTGGGCAGATCGACCAGGAACAGATAGAGCGCCGCGCAAGGGTCCATCGCCACGCTGAGCGGCTGGGCATTTCCTGAAATGCGATAATGGCCCAGAAGCTCGCGGGCCGCTTCCTGCTGGCCGTTTACCAAGGCCAGCAGGGCCTGGAGTGTCCGGTATGGGGCGAACCAGGCCTGATCGGGGCCTTCGTTGGCGATCCTGAATGCGGATAGAAGCGCGTCGGCCGTATCCGCGTAGCCGGGAATATGACAATAGACGAAAGCGAGCAGGAAATTGCGGCTGATATTGTGCTGCGAAAGAGTGGCCGCATGCTGCGCGGCTGCCAGGGCACGCGCCACCCCTGCCGGGTAGTCGCCCTGGAGAAACGCGCCGGCGCGTGTCATCTCCATTACGGCGCGCGCAATGGCGACGAGCGGCAGGGTCGGACCCAGCCATTCCGCGAATTTGAGAAGGGTTTCAGCTTCGTGTAATGCGTGCTGGTTGGCTTGCAGCAGTGTGACCAGCGCCCGGGCTGCCAGTTGATCCGGGGCCAGGGTCTGAATGCTGCGCTTGAGGAGGGTCCTGGCATGGCGGAGGATGCTAGCCCACTGCGCCGACAATACTGCCCGGGCGAGCAAGGGAACGGCGAGGCCGGGCTTCTGTCTGGCGCCTGGGGGCAAGGCAGCCCGCACTGTCCAGATCATCTCGGCGCCATTCTGCACGTCGATCAGTCGCAGCAACAGAACGGAATATTCCTGCGGGCCTTCGGCACCGGAATGCAGGACGCCCGAGCAGAGAAAATCGATGTTCTTGCTTCGAAGGTCCTCGATCCAGTCAGCTGCGGCATGCGTGCCTTCGGGGGAGGGGCGCGGGATGACAAGCGTAAAGGCATCGGACCCGACGAACAGCACGTTGAGCTGGCTCCCGAGTTCGTCCGCCAGTGCCGTCAAAGACGGCTCTTTCGTTTCAATCGGTATAAGGGCGAGGCTGAGGGAGCGTACTGTGTGCGACGGGGCGGGGGGCGCAGGTTCGCCTTCCGCGTTCTGCGGGTGTGAGCCGCTCCCGGGCGGATCGGACAGGCGGCGCAAGGTTTCGAGTGCCGGAGCCGCCTCCTTCCAGGGGAAATGGCTGGAAGGCAGCGGGGAGTTGGGCGGCGGATGGAACTGGCCCGTCTGTGCGTTCGATGAAGGGGCGCCGGAAGCGCTTTCGATGGGCGGGGGACCTTTCCAACTGAATGATGATATAGGGGAGAGGATGCTGCCAGGATCGTTCGGAGGCGCCTGTTCAGATTTCATGAGGCGCTGGATGTGACGGGAAAACCGTGCGCGCTGGGTCTGAAGCCAGAGGTCGAAGGCCGGGTCGATACCGTTCAGATCCAGAAACAAAATTTCCTCCGGTTCGACTGTGCGGTCCAGCGCATCCAGGCAGCCGGCGTAGATTTCTTCGACATCCACCGATGTCAGGTCTGGTTTGAGCGTCAATGTATGGCGCCCGATGTCGATAATCTCGGTGCCGAAAGGCTGAAGCACGTCGAGCAGGCGATGGATCTCCTGCCGCAGGGAGGCACGTGCGAGATCGGTCGGACGTTTGCTCCACAGAAGTTCGGTCAGGCGTTGACGCATGACGGGCTTGCGGTTGGACAAGGCGAGAATGGCCAGCAATCCGCGTGTTCTTCGGGCGCCGGCGGGAAGGACGTTCTTCCCCGTCGCGGTCGTGGCGACCATCTGCCCGATCAGTCGAATATTTAGGATGTTTGCCCCCGGCGCCGGCACGTCACGCTAACTCCCCGCTCGTGATGGGCAGCGTGTGTCGCCAACTCGTATCCCGATCGGATACGAAAAACGAACGGTCGTCGTTCCAGATTCCTTCTTGTGCGCGAGGATCAGAATGAGGCTGTGCTCCGGAGGCAGGACAAACGCATACGTTCCGTGTCCCGGAGCGGCTCCGGATCGGTCGAGAGTGGTATTGAGATCGTGGAGAAGAGAACGACCTTCCAACTGTTCGATTGTCATATATGCGCCGGCGCGTTCTGCCCCCGTCAAATAACAATGGCGTTAGAAGGGCATCCGCCGGATCGGCCCGGTGCAGTCCCGGGGATGCCGACATTGACAGTCCGGCATGAATTCCCGCGGTCTTTTCAAGCTTGTCGCCCCGCATCGCTTTCTTCCCTGTTTTAGCGTTGCTCCTGCTTCGTGCATCGTTTCACGATCAGTCCTGCGTGAGGCCACACTCCTTGACCGAGGAAAAGAATCACGATGCTTTATTGCTGTGCGCATCCGTTCGCTGCCCAGCACGAAGAACAACACCGGACGGGAGAGGAAGACACCGCAAGAAATAAACGCGCGGCAACATAAGAAGTACGAAGATCTATCGTTCCACGGAGTAACGAAATATTACGTTAAAAATGGCCAATTTATGCGTTAAATCGCTTTCTCCGCTTGACGACGATTTTTATGTCCAAAATGAATGATCACAATTATGTGATCGGTAATTTATGCAACCTGAAAAGACGGAGAAGCTGACTTGATGAGGAAATGTAAGAATTTCAACGAAGAATCCATATTTTAACACGTAAATAACGGTAGGTCTGGGTAATAAATACTTTCGTCAATGATTAAAAACACATTATGGGCTTCTTTTATTATTGCGCCGTGCTCGTCTGCACAGGCAACGTTCCGATCATATCAGGGAGGTAGCAATCTGATCGGGATCATGCCGGTTCAACTTGCCTGTCAGCTTCATTCTTCGCAGAAGACGAGGTGCTAGTATGTCTGGTCTGCAACAAGAAAAATTCATGGGGACCGCCTTTATCGCGGATGACGCGACGGTTGTTGTCCCCTATGCTGGGCTTATCGGCGGGCAAGTCGCCAGGCCCGAAAACGCCGCGGCGATCCGCGATCCGCGCAAACGCATGATGGATGTCGTGGTCGCCGGGACGATGCTGTTCTTCGCGTTGCCTGTCATGCTGGTGATTGCCGTGCTGGTTCGTCGTGACGGCGGAGCGGCCTTGTTCGGTCATAGCCGGATCGGGGAGAACGGGCGAAGCTTCCGCTGCCTCAAGTTCAGGAGCATGGTTTCCAACGCGGACCAGGTCTTGAAGGATCTTCTGGAGCGGGACGAGGCTGCACGCCGGGAGTGGGTAGAGACCCAGAAGCTGTGTCGTGATCCACGCATCACGCCCCTGGGCCGCTTTCTGCGCGCGACTAGCCTGGACGAGCTTCCGCAGTTGCTGAACATCCTGCGCGGTGACATGAGCCTGGTCGGGCCGCGCCCGATCATCCAGGCCGAGGTCGAGCGCTATGGCGACAATATCACCTATTATTATGCGACCCGCCCGGGCCTGACGGGGCTCTGGCAGGTCAGCGGGCGCAGCAATACCAGCTACGCACGGCGTGTGGCGCTGGATAGCGCCTATGTCCGCCACTGGACGTTCTGGAAGGACGTCGTGATTCTCCTGAAAACGATTCCCGCCGTGCTGCGGCACGACGGTGCGCAATAGGTCCCGCCATGACAATGCTGTCCGTCCGCGACGAATCATTCGTCGGTCCGCCGCCCATGCCGCTTGCGGCAACGGCGGCGGAGCATGTGCCGCTGGGAAACGCGCTGGTCATCGTTCGGCGTCGGAAATGGACCGTCCTGCTGATCACAGCCGGGCTGTTCATTCCCATGGCGGGCGTGATCCTCTCCATCCCGCGTTATTACGAAACCCAGTCCTCGCTCCTTGTCGATACAGGAAAGACGGAGTTCACCGATCTTCAGGCTCATGGCGGCGCCGTCAGCGGCGACACGCTCATGATTCACACTCAGACCGACATCCTCCTGTCGAGGGACATGGCTGGAAAGGTGGTCGACCGTATCGATCTCGTCCATCGGCCCGAGCTTCAGAAGATCATCTATCCGTCTGCGCCGTCACCCGGGCCATGGGGGGTGATGGATGTTGTCCGTCACCGATTGGGCCTCGATCCCGCGCCCCCCAAGCCGCTCTCGCGCACCGAGCAGCGTCAGGTTGCGATTGACTGGTTGCTGCGGCATGTGACGGTTGGGAATGACGGCCGCTCGTACACGATCGCGGTCAGCGCCAAGACGAACGATGCGGCGTTAAGTGCGAGGATCGCGAATGCGTACGCCGCCACCTATCTGGACTTCATGCGCGATCTCAAGATCACGACTGTTGCCCATGCCCATGAGTGGCTGAACGAGCAGATCGGCGCGCTTCAGTCGCGTGTGGCCGAGGCGGAAGGGCGCGTCGAAGAGTTTCGTCGGGCGCATGGCCTGGTCCTGAGTCAGGAAGTTTCCCGCGATGGGGACCAGACGACGCTGACGGGCCGCCGGATGAGCCGCGTCGACATCGCGCTGACGGAAGCCTCCAACAAGCTCGCCGAGCAGCAGAGCATCTATGACCAGGTGCAGGCGGCGCGGCGCGGCGGATCGCTGGGGGCATTGCCCGCCGTGGTGGCGTCTCCGCTCGTCCAGCAGATTTCGGGCGAACTCGCGCAGCTGGAAAAGCAGCGGGCTGATCTGCAGACGACGGACATGTCGGAAAGCCCGCGTCTGCGCCAGCTTAATTCCGCGATCGCGGGGCTTCGTGCCCAGCTTGGAGCGGAGGAGAGCCATATTGCCGGCAGCCTGCGCGCGCAGCTCGATGCGACGCGCGCGGAGGTCGCGACGCTGGAGGCGCGGGTGCGTGATCTCAAGGGCGCTGTCGCGGGTGAGAACGTGGCCGAGGTGCAACTGCGTCAGCTCGTCAGCGAGGCAGAGGCGGCGCAGGCGGTCTATCGCGATTACCTGACCCGGTTTGAGCAGACATCCGCCCAGGCGGCGATGCAGGAGCCGGATGCCGTACTCATCTCGTACGCGCAGGCGCCTCTCACCCCGTCGGGTCCGCATCGGGGACAATTGATTGGCGCGGCCGGCCTCCTTTCGCTCGCGGTGGGCTGCTTCGGTACAATCCTGCTCGAACGGCTGAGGCCGGGCGTGCGCACGCTGGAGCAGCTTGAACAGAGGACGACATTGTTTCCGCTCGGTGTCGTTCCCTTCGCGGGGCGCGAGCGCCGGCCTCTGCTGGAATACCGGACATCGTCCTATACGCTTTCGGTCGATCATATCTGCAACATGCTGCGTCATGGCGACGAGCGGTTTCGCGCGCAGGTCGTGCTGGTGACGTCCGCATTGCCGGGAGAGGGCAAGACGTTCCTTTCCGTCGCCCTCGCCGCGAGCACGGCGCGCAGCCAGGCGCGGGCGCTTATCATTGATGCGGATATCCGCCGCAACCAGGTCGGCCTGTCGATCCGTCCCACCTTCCGCCCTCCCCAGGGCGAAGGTTCGGGCGCGTCCCGTCTGCCGGGGCTTACGCGGGACATCATGCAGAATGTCGACCTGATCACGCTGCGGGGCACGCGCTCCAACGGGAGTGGGCGGTATCTGCTCGATCTGAAGCAGCTTGCGGCGATCATCGCGGAAGCGCGGACGCTCTACGATCTGATCCTGATCGACATGCCGCCCGTCCTGGTCATTCCGGATGCTGCATCTGCCGGACGATTGGTGGATGGCGCGGTCATCGCCGTGCGGTGGCAGCGGACCGAGATGGATGCCGTGCTGACGACCATGCGGCGGCTCCACGCGTGCGGTGTGCGCGTGCTGGGTGGGATTCTGACCCAGGCGGACATGAACGACCTCGGGCGGGACAGCAGCATGCATGCCTATCTGGCGCAGGATCTGCACGGCTATGACAACGCATGAGGCGCGGGAGTTCCCCGTTTATCTGAACGGCCGTTTCCTGAAGCAGACGCTGAGCGGCGTTCAGCGTTTTGCAACCGAAATTTCCGCAGGGCTTGTGCGGCAGGGGGTGATTTCGGAAATCGTCGTCCCGCCTTCGGGCAAGGAGGGAGAGGATCGGGGGGCGAGCCGTTTCGGAAATGTCCGGATCAGGAAATTCGGCGTCGGGGAAGGGCATCTGTGGGAGCAGGCCATGCTTCCGTGGGCGACGTCCGACGGTCTTCTGGTCAATCTTGGGAATACCGCCCCGCTTCTGGCGCGCCGGCAGATCGTCGTGATCCATGATTGCGGCTGGGCGAGCGTGCCGGAGGCCTATTCCGCGCGCTTCCGGACGATTTACCGCGTGATGCAGGCCGGGCTGGTTGCGAGGGGGGTGAGGATCGTCACGGTGTCGGAATTCGCCCGGGGCGAGATCATGCACCATCTGGGTGCGCGGGCGGAGCAGGTTTCCGTCATTCCGGAGGGCGGGGACCATGTCCGGACCGTTCCGGCCGACGCCACGGTTCTGGCCGCGAATGATCTGGTACCCGGGCGCTATGTGCTCGTGGTCGGCAATCTTGTTGCGCACAAGAATCTGCGTGTTCTCGCGAAGCTTGGCGAGGCGCTGGCGGCACGCGGTCTGGTGCTTGCCATTGTGGGGGCACGACGGGACGGGATCTTCCAGCAGCAGGGTGGTGAGGATATGCCACGGGTCGCCCGCTATCTGGGCCGGGTATCCGACGGCGCCCTGCGCGCGCTGTACGAGCATGCCGCCTGCTTTGTGTTTCCTTCGCGCTACGAGGGGTTCGGGTTGCCGGCGGTGGAGGCGATGGCTTGCGCCTGTCCGGTCGTTGCGAGCGATATTCCGGTCCTGCGCGAAGTTTGCGGCGAGGCTGCGCTGTTCGCAGATCCGTTCTCCCAGGATGCTTTCGTGCGTCAGGTCATGCGTGTCCTCGACGAGGACGGTCTGGCAGGACGGCTTCGCGAAGCCGGGGCGGTGCGTCTGCTGCGCTACAATTGGGCGCAGGCCAGTGCCGCCATGGCCGGCATTATCGCTGCCGCCCGGCACGCCGTTCCCACCCCTGTTCGTCGTTCCTCCAGCATGGAGCCGTCCAGATGATGCGCAATTCGCATGTCGTGCCGGCGCAGGAGGGGGGTAGACCGAAGGAACAGTCCCCCAGGATTGCCGTCATCCATGAGTGGCTGGAGAAGTATGCCGGATCGGAACGGGTTCTGGAGCAGGTCCTGCTCTGCTATCCTTCGGCGGATGTCTTCGTGGTCGCGGATTTCATGCCGGAGAAGCAGAGGGGGTTTCTGAAGGGGCATATCGTCCGGACTTCCTTTATACAGAAACTTCCTTTTGCAAAACGTCATTTTCGCAAGTTCCTTGGCCTGATGCCGCTGGCTGTCGAGCAATTCGACCTGACCGGCTACGACCTCGTGATTTCCAGCCATCATGCGGTTGCGAAAGGGATCATTACCGGACCGGACCAGCTTCATGTCAGCTATGTCCATAGTCCGATGCGCTATGCGTGGGACCTTCAGGCGCGCTATCTGGAGGAACGAGGGCTGCGATGGGGGGCGATGGGTCTTTACACGCGGTGGCTTCTCCATCGGCTTCGGAACTGGGATGCGCGTTCGGCTTCCGGGGTGGATCTGTTTATTGCCAATTCGCGCTATATCGCCCGGCGCGTGCAGAAGGCCTGGCGCCGGGAGGCTCTGGTTCTCAATCCACCCGTCGCCGTAGAGAAATTTCGTCTTTCGTCCGAGAGGCAGGATTTCTATCTCGTCGTCTCGCGCTTCGTTCCTTACAAACGGATCGACCTGATCGCCGAGGCGTTCAGCAGGATGCCCGATCGCAGGCTCGTCATCATTGGGGAAGGTGAGGGCGATGCGGCGATCAGGGCGGCTGCTGCCAGTTGCGCGAATATCGAGATCCGCAAGCCCGTGCGGATCGACGAACTCGTTGCGCTGATGGGGAAGGCTCGTGCTTTCGTTTTTGCCGCAGCGGAGGATTTCGGCATCGTTATGGCCGAGGCGCAGGCCTGTGGCACGCCGGTCATCGCCTACGGCGTGGGGGGAGCCTGCGATATCGTGATCGGAGAAAATGAAACCGATCCCACCGGCGTGCTGTTTCCAGAACAGACGGCGGAGGCGATTGTCGCGGCCGTGCGGACGTTCGAGGAAAATCACCATCGTATCCGTGCCGAAACGTGTCGTGCAAACTCCATGCGTTTCTCGGAGGAGGCATTCCGTCGGCGTTTCATGGAAATCGTCGACGAAGCCATGGCCGCGCGCTCTTCTCAGCAGTCCGGCACGACCGACAGGATCGGGATCGTGCGGGATGCGGGGGATGCCATGGCGGATCGCTCGCGTGAATCGCAGCATAACGGTATGAAAGATGAAGTGTTATGAATGCTTTTTATGAATACCGTAAAACGATCATTCATCTGTCGAAGCATTGCGGCCGTGCCAATGGCAACGTGCATGTTGCCGTTGACCTGGCGTGCGAGCAGGCCCGAGCCGGGCATAGCGTCTATTTCTGCAGCGGAGGCGGCACATTCGTCGAACTTCTGGAGAGCGAGGGCGTCCGCCACGTGATGCTGCCGCAAGACCAGAAGAAGCCTTTCGCGATGTTGCGCAGTGCGGTGGCGTTGACGCGGCTGTGTCGCGCCATTCGGGCGGATATCATCCATGCCCATATGATGGGTGGTGCCCTGATCGGCGCCATTGCGTCTCGTCTCGCTTCCGTTCCGCTGGTGACGACAGTTCACAATTCCTTCGATCGGCACTCGATCCTGATGCGCATGGGGGGCAGAATTGTCGCCGTCAGCGAGGCCGAGCGGCAGGCGCTTGTCAAGCGCGGGTTTCCGCCGGAGCGGACGCGTGTGGTGTGGAATGCGCCGGTCGGGTCCGCCAGGCATGATATGGTATCCATGAAGGGAGATGCCGGGATCGTGCCGACATTGCGTCATCCCAACATCACGCTGATCTGCGGTCTTCATGCACGCAAGGGAGTTGCCGACGTTATTGAAGCTGCTTCGCACCTTCTGCCGTCGATGCCTGAATGGACCGTCTATATCGCCGGGGAGGGCCCCGATCGGGCGGACCTGGAAGCGCGGGTCGCGGCGTGCGGCCTGTCGGAACGGGTCATCTTCCTGGGCTATGTGGATACTCCCCAACTGCTCTATAGTCAGGCGGATATATTTGTCCTTGCGTCCTATGCCGATCCCGGTAGCCTGACGATTGGCGAGGCCCGTGCCGCCGGTTGCGCCATTGTCGCGACATCGGTCGGTGGAACGACCGAGATGCTGGAGTTCGGAGCGGCCGGGCGCCTGGTTCCTCCGGGGCAGCCTGGCATTCTTGCGCAGGCACTTGGCGAGATCATGCGCGATCCCGACCAGCGGGAGGCGATGAGACAAGCCGCGCGGCGGGGCGCCGAGATCTTCGATGCCAAGCGGTTGGTCCCGGATTATATGAATATCTACGAAGAAATCATTGTCAGGCGTCGGGCCGGGCAGGGATCATCCCGTGGATCGTCTCGTGGCGTCCTTGTTTCGGAACATGACGCAGCCGTCAGCCCCCGTTCTGCGAGCGGACAGCAGGGGGATGCATGTCTGAGATAGCGAAGCCGGCCAATATCGGTGCGCGCGCGGCGACCGGCGCGGCGCTGATGGTTGGCGCCCGACTGGTGACGCGGTTCATTGATCTCGCAAGCATGCTGGTTCTGACGCGCATCCTGCTGCCGGCCGATTTCGGGCTGGTGGCGATCGCCGCAAGCTTGTGCGCCTTGATGGAATCAGTCCTGGAGCTGCCGATCAATCAGGCCTTGCTGCGTCTGCCGGTCATCGAGCGTGTGCATTACGATACGGCCTTCACCATCGGTCTGATCCGCGGTGCCGTCCTGATGGCCATCCTTATGGCCAGTGCGGTGCCTGCCGCGCATTTCTACAATGATGCGCGCCTGCTCCCGCTTATATGTGTTCTTGGGCTGAGTCCCTTCATGCGTGGTCTCGTGAGCCCGCGCATGGCCGCGTTCCAGAAGCAGCTCAGTTTCTGGCGCGACTTTGCCATCGAACTCTCCGGCAAGAGCATCAGCTTCGTCCTCGGGACGGTGATCGCGCTCCTTACGCACAGCTATTGGGCCATTGCGCTCAATACAGTGATGTATTCCGGCGCCATTATGATGCAGTCATACTGTTTTGCGCCGTACCGCCCACGGCTGAGCTTGCGCGAGAGACATGTCTTTATAGACTTCGCCGGGTGGATAACGATGGCGCAGATCGTCAGCGCGCTCAACTGGCAGTTTGAACGCCTGCTGTTGGGCAAGGTGGTGAGCCGGGCCTCTCTCGGCCTGTTCGCGACCGCGGGCGACATCACGAACATTCCCTTCTTCGCGCTGTTCGGGCCGATGGCGCGCCCCCTGTTGGCGGCATTCTCTCATCTGGGGGATGATAAGGAGCGACTGGCGGCCAGCTACCAGAAGGCGTCCGCGGCCATGGCGACGATCGGGTTGCCGCTGCTGATTGGGGAGAGCCTGGTTGCGGACAGTACGGTCCGTGTCGTCGTTGGCCCGGCCTGGTCGGGGGCGGCTCCGATGGTCCGCTGGCTGGCCCTGAGCCTGACGCCCGCCGTGTTCACCCTCGCCACCCTGCCGCTGCTGATGGCGTTCGGTCGGACAAAGACCGTCCTGATGCGCAATCTTCTGGAATTTTTCGTCAAATCTCCTCTGGTGATCATCGGCGTCCTGTGGGCGGGATTCTCGGGCGTTATCGCCGCGCGTTTCGTGTCGGAACTCGCCGCGGATATCTTCGGTCTTTTCCTGGTGCGTGGCCTGATCGGCCTTGGCGTCTGGCGGCAGATTCTGGAGTGGAAATTCAGCGTCGGGGCGTCCCTGTTCATGGTGCTCGCGGTCGAGATGCTGAAATGGCTGCTGCCGCCTGTCGATACGTTTGGACATGCCGCTGCTGACCTGGCCGCCTGCGGCATCGGTGGCGCGGTTGCATACACAGGTTCCCTTTTCATGTTCTGGTTCATGTCCGGTCGGCCTGATGGTATCGAGCGACTGGTCTTCGATCGTGGCTATCGGGTCTTGTCCGCGATAAGAGGAAAAATTATCGGCATCTTTCGTAAGCCCGTAACGTTTCCCGCCAACCGAATCGTCGTCGATTCCGTCTCGCAGGACTCCTTTCAGTGAAGGTCTACCGGACGTCGGACAGAAATCGCGTTCATGGACGTCGAAGGAACGAGAGCGCCCCATAACCGGGTTCGTTGAGCGATGCTTGCTTTATCCGGAGTGTTGTCACAGCGTATTTCACTGGGTTGGCCGGCTATAGCGCATGTTATGTTATCGTTTCAGGGAATGCCTTGGGTGATCTCCTTCAGGAGTCTGAGTCTATGGGAACTGAAGAATCCGTGAAAATCGCAAAGAAGGCCGAGCGTGTGACAAAGAGCTGTGTCTGCTACACCACAGATATGTCCTATCTGTTCCCGAGTTTCGTCAGCGCGCTGCAGGCACGCCGGTTCACGCGGCGTGATCTGGCGGATATTGTCATTATTGCCTTTGGAATCGACACTGTTGCCGAAGCAATATTCGCCGAGGCTTGCGCACGCGCTGATATCGTGTTCATGAGCCGAAGCGAGGCCGATATTCGGGGTGCCCCGGCCATGCTGGCGCGTCTGTTTCTGTCGGAGCTTCTTCCGCAGCAATATGATTATTTTCTCTATGTGGATGGTGATACCCAGATTCGCGGTCCGCTGGACGATCTGTTGCTGAAGCCCGTTCCGTATGGAATGTTCTACGGCGCTCCCGATCCGATGACATTTGCGCGGGACGATACGGACCGGCAGAGCCGCACTATTGCGGCGCATCTTGCATCGCTCGGTCTGTCATCGGCCGATGCATGCCGGTATTTCAATTCCGGCGTGATCTATGCCGAGCGTTGGGGGTGGGCGCGCATCGGAGCGGAGGCATGGAGGATTTTCTCCAGCCAGCCGGTGGCGTCCCGTTTTCCCGATCAGGATGTTCTGAACCTCGTCGGCCTGCCGTATTGCCTTTCCATGTCGCTGTCGTGGAATTTTCCGGTCTTTATGAACAATGTCCGTGTATCTTCCATGATCAGCCCGCGGATCGTTCATTACATGGCACGCCCCAAGCCGTGGGAGGGCACGTTTCCGCCCTGGAATGCCGAAACCTCGGCGGTATATGGCGAGGTCGCGCGGGATTTTCCGCAAACGGCGCGATATTGGCGCAGGCTGAAACGCGCCACGTGGCTGCGCCATCACCTCCATCAGCGTTA
Source organism: Gluconacetobacter tumulicola (assembly GCF_014174215.1). Classification (GTDB taxonomy): domain Bacteria; phylum Pseudomonadota; class Alphaproteobacteria; order Acetobacterales; family Acetobacteraceae; genus Gluconacetobacter; species Gluconacetobacter tumulicola. The sequence continues at coordinate 108,808 of NZ_JABEQL010000006.1, forward strand.
CAAGCGCGTGCATGCGCTGGTCACATGGGGACTCGGCGCGAAAAGGCAGCGTATCCTGGCTTATGAAAGCGGCTTGAAGCGGGATGAGGCTGTTCAGGGGCCGCCCGGTCGGGATGTGGGGGCGGTCCAGTCTGTGCTGAGGCCTTCCGTCGGGGCTTCTTTTTGAAGCCAGCGAGGAGACCGCCGGATGATGGCGGAGGCTGGCTGCCATGCAAGGACGGGGCGTATGGTCGGGTGAATCCCTGACGACTGGGTTGCCATAATAAAGGCGAAACAAAGCTATTGAACGGTATGTCGTCGTCTTTGGCTGACACTCGGCATGGCATGTGTTACCTGCTATGTTACACGGTTTCGTCGTGGTCCGGCCAGCATGGCCAGTTTGCCGGGAGATACTGCGGCGGCAGGTGCCGGAACCATGCGGCGAGCGGGGCCGGGGGCGACATGATTTTGCAGGCAAGTAGAGCAGAGGGACCATGCCATGTCTGACACCACTCTTCCGATGATTGGCGCCAAGGCTGCCAGCACGACCAGGATCGTGCCGGTCATTCTGTCCGGTGGAACAGGCAGCCGGCTGTGGCCGCTGTCGCGGGCCAGCTACCCGAAGCAGCTCTGGTCGCTGGTCGGCTCCAGGACGATGCTGCAGGAAACGGCCCGACGCGGGGTGGGCGCGATGTTCGACGCGCCGATCGTGATCTGCAACAACGACCACCGCTTCCTGATCGCCGAGCAACTGCGCGAGGCCGGGATCGAGAATGCGCGAATCGTGCTGGAGCCCGCAGGCCGCAACTCCGCGCCCGCCATCGCCGCGGCCGCCCTGCTGGCTGCTGAAAGCGACCCGGATGCCGTGCTGTGGATCATGGCCGCCGACGCCGTCATCACCCGGCCGGAAACGCTTGAACAGCTTCTGCCCGCCGCCGCCGCCGCAGCGCAGCGCGGCCATATCGTTGTCTTTGGCATGCAGCCGACGCGGCCGGAAACCGGGTATGGCTATATCGAGGCCGGCAAGCCGCTGTCGCGACTGCCTGAGGCCAGCATGGTTGCCGGCTTCATCGAGAAACCGGATGCGGCAACCGCCGCCGAACTGGTGGCGTCGGGCAAATATATGTGGAATTCGGGCATGTTTGTCTTTACCGCCCGCACGCTGCTCAAGGAAATGGAAACCCATGCCCCGGTGGTGCTGGCGCCGGTCCGGCAGGCTGTGGAGCGCCGCACCAGTGATCTGATCTTCCAGCGTCTCGATCCTGCCTCTTTCCTTTCGACGCCGGATATTTCCTTCGATTATGCCGTCATGGAGCATACCGACCAGGCCGCGGTCATTGCCGGCGATTTCGGGTGGACCGACATCGGTAGCTGGGACGCGCTGTGGGATATCGGCGAGAAAGATGCCGACGGCAATGTGACGCAGGGTCAGGTCTGCCTGGAATCGGTCCATGGCAGCTATGTTCGTTCGGACGAGATCCTGACCGCCGTTGTGGGCGTGGACGACGTCGTCGTGGTCGCGACCCGGGATGCCGTTCTGGTCACGCAGCGGAGCCGGGCGCAGGATGTCAAGAAGATCGTCGCCCGTCTGCAGGCCCAGGGCCGGAAGGAAGCTGAAGCCCATAATCGCTGCTATCGCCCGTGGGGATTCTACGAGAGCCTGATCCAGGACACGCGCTTCCAGGTGAAGCGCATTGTTGTGATGCCCGGCGAGAAACTGTCGCTGCAGAAGCATTACCATCGCGCCGAACATTGGGTCGTCGTCAGTGGTGTGGCATTGGTGACGCGCAATGCCGAGCAGATCACTGTCCATGAGAACGAGAGCATCTACCTGCCGCAGGAATGCACCCACCGGATGGAAAATCCGGGCAGGATTCCGCTGGTGCTGATCGAGATCCAGACCGGGTCCTATCTGGGCGAGGATGATATCGTCCGCTTCGAGGATACTTACAACCGGACCTGAGGATCATCAGGCGATTGTAAAGGGCTCATCGGGGGCCAGAATCACGCGCGGATTGCAGGCCGCGAGACAGTTTGAGGCTGGGGACATGACGAATCGATCCCGTTTTCTGGTTACCGGTGGGGCGGGTTATGTGGGCAGCCATGTCGTCGCTGCCTTGCGGGACGCGGGGCATGATGTGCTGGTCTTCGACAATCTGCGTACCGGCCATCGGGAGTCGGTCCCCGATGACGTGACGTTTGTCGAAGGGGATCTGGCGGACCGCGCCATGGTCGATACGATCCTGGCCAGCGGCCCGTGGGATGGGGTGTTGCATTTCGCGGCGCTGTCGTTGGTTGGCGAGAGCATGCAGCACCCTCTACGCTACATGGAAGCCAATGCGGGATTGGGCTTTACGCTGATCGATGCCTGTATCCGCCATGGCGTGAAACGCTTCGTTTTCTCCTCGACCGCCGCCCTGTTCGGCCAGACCGATGATGCGCTGATTACCGAGGAGACGCCGATCATTCCCGGCTCTCCCTACGGCGAAAGCAAGCACATGGTCGAGCGGGCGTTGCTCTGGGCCGACCGGATTCATGGATTGCGCAGTGCGTGCCTGCGCTATTTCAATGCCGCCGGGGCCGATCCGGATGGGCGGATCGGTGAGGATCATCGCCCCGAAACACATCTGATCCCGCTGGTGATCGACGCGGCGCTGGGGCGCAGGGACGCGCTGCACCTGTTCGGCGATGATTATCCGACGCCGGATGGAACCTGCATCCGCGACTATATCCATGTCACGGATCTGGCTCACGCCCATCTGGCGGCGCTGGATGCCATCCAGGACCGGAGTGTGGTCTATAATGTCGGCACCGGGTGCGGCCATTCGAACATGGAGGTGATCCGCAGCGTCGAGCGCGTGACCGGACGCGTCGTCCCCTGGCATCTGGCCCCCCGTCGCCCGGGTGACCCGGCGCGGCTGGTTGCCGGGGCCGAGCGACTGCGCCGGGAAACCGGCTGGGCGCCGCGTTTCGTGGCGCTCGACGAGATCGTCGAGACGGCCTATCGCTGGCGTTTGAGCCACCCCAATGGTTATGGCGGCGTGTAATCGGTGCGGCGCGGACAGGGCGCAAGGGGGGCGGCATGAAACTGAGCGCACGTAACCAGATCAAGGGCACGGTCACGGCTGTGACCAAGGGCCAGACCACCGGGCATGTGACGATCGATGTCGGCGGAGGCGTCGTGATCACCTCGGCCATCACGAACGAAGCGATCGACGAGCTTGCCCTGGCCGTGGGTGACGAAGCCTATGCCGTCATCAAGGCATCGGACGTGATGGTGGGCAAATGGGGCGCGGCGCGTCGGCCGGTTCTACCCCCACATGCCGCGCAGCCGTGCGGCCATGTCGATGCGGACATGTTTTGCCGCGTCCTGGCGCTTTTCGTCCTCTGGCGTGACGAGCGGCCAGGCGCGCGTTTCGAAGAGCGGCAGCATTTCACGGTCGATGAAGCGGGTTCGCGCGGCATAGACATGGCGGTCGCCCATGCCGTGCTGTCCGCGAACATGGAAACGCTGCGGCACGATCAGGTCGAGGGAATCCTTTGCCCGCGTCATGGCGACGTAGAGCAGGCGGCGTTCCTCGTCGATTTCCTCGGTCTCGCCGGTGCCGAGGTCGGAGGGGATGCAGCCATCGACGGTGTTGAGCACGAAGACGCTCTTCCATTCCTGCCCCTTGGCGGAATGGATGGTGGAGAGGATCAGATAATCCTCATCGAGCAGCGGCACGCCGGCCTGATCCGAGGTCGCATCCGGCGGGTCCAGCGTCAGGTCGGTCAGGAACCGCTCGCGGGAGGGGTAGCCGCCCGCGATCTGTTCCAGTTGCAGCAGGTCGGCCAGGCGGGTGGTCGCGTCCTCGTGCAGCCGTTCGAGATGCGGCTCGTACCAATGGCGGATCAGGCCGATTTCGGACGGCCAGCCGGCGGATCGGTTGCCCAGGCCGTGCATCGTTTCCACAAACCCGGCCCAGCCTTCGCCCGCACGGGCCGGCGCCCTGGCCTGCATCAGGGCGGCGATCGGGTCTGCCGCGTCCTGCATGGCGTCGAGTACCCGCCGGGCCGAGGTCGGGCCGACGGCCGGCAGAAGCTGCATCACCCGGAACCCGGCCATCCGGTCGCGCGGGTTTTCCGCGAAACGGAGCATGGCCAGCACGTCCTTGACATGCGCGCTGTCGAGGAATTTCAGGCCGCCGAACTTGACGAACGGGATGTTGCGCCGGGTCAGTTCGACTTCCAGTGACCCGCTATGGTGCGAGGTCCGGAACAGTACCGCCTGCTGCTTCAGCGCCGTACCCTGTTCCCGCTCTTCCAGCACGCGTTCGACGATATAGCGGGCCTGGTCGGCATCGTCCTTCACGCAGACCAGGCGGGGCAGGGCGTCGGATTCCCGGTCGGTCCAGAGGTTCTTGGCAAAGCGTTCGGACGCCTGTTCGATCACCGCGTTGGCGGCGGCGAGGATCGGCTGGGTGGAGCGGTAGTTCCGGTCGAGGGTCAGGACAGTCGCCGGAATGGGAAAAGCGGACGGGAAATCGAGGATGTTGCGCACCGTCGCGGCCCGGAAGGCATAGATGCTCTGGGCGTCGTCGCCGACGACGGTCATGCCTGTGCCATCGGGCTTCATGCCCAGCAGGATCGTGGCCTGCAAGCGGTTGGTGTCCTGATATTCGTCGACCAGCACATGGTCCCAGGTGCCGCCGATTTCGGCCGCCAGCACCGGATCGCCCATCATCTGTGCCCAGACCAGCAGCAGATCGTCATAATCCAGCACGTTCTGGGCCTGCTTGGCCGCCACGTAGGCGCCGAACAGGGTTTTAAGCTGTTCCTGCCAGCCTGCGCACCATGGGTAATGTTTCAGCAGCACGTCGCCCAGCGGTTGTTCGGCATTTATCACGCGGGAATAGATCGCCAGGCAGGTATTTTTGGTCGGGAAGCGGCTTTCGGTCTTGGAAAAACCCAGTTCGTGCCGGGTCAGGTTCATCAGGTCGGCGGAATCCTCGCGGTCATGGATCGAGAAGGCCGGGTCCATCCCGAGCTGTTCGGCATGGTCGCGGATGATCCGCGCGCCGATGCCGTGGAACGTGCCGGCCCAGGTCAGTGCGTCGGCCATTGCGCCGGCCCTGTCGCCCAGCACCTGGCCGCAGATACGCTCCACCCGCCGCGCCATCTCGGCACTGGCGCGGCGGGAGAAGGTCATCAGCAGGATGCGACGGGGATCGGCGCCGTTGACGACCAGATGCGCGACGCGGTGGGCCAGCGTATTGGTCTTGCCCGAGCCGGCCCCGGCGATGACCAGCAGGGGGGCGGCCGGAGGTGCCGCGCCCTGCGCGACTCCATGCGTTACGGCGGCCCGTTGCGCGTCATTCAGCCTGTCGAGATATCCGTCGCCCACGATTGCTCCCATAACCCACCGGACATGAGGGTGTTCCCTGTTGGGTGTCTATAGTTTCCGCCATCGGGCGACGCGGATCAAATGCGGATCAAATGTCGGGGGCCGTCTGGAAAGTCGTTGACGCCGACCCCTGATATGGAACAAATAGGGAACATATTTACCTGGCCGCCGATTGGGAAGCCTCGGTCGGGATATCATGGATGGACTGTCTTGCCGCATGCCCGCACCCGAACCCCGTTCCGCGCTGGAGGTGCTGCGGGAGCAGATCAGCCGTCTGGAAGGCGGGGCCGGGCGCAGGCGGGCGGTCCTGCCGTTCGGCCTGGAGGAGATCGACAGCCGCCTGCCGGGCGGCGGGTTGACGCTGGGGGCGCTGCATGAGGTGGCGGGCGGTGGGTGCGATGCCCAGCACGCCGCGGCCGCCGGCCAGTTTTCGGCCGGGATCGCGGCCCGGACGCGGGGCAGGATTCTGTGGATCGTCAGCCGACAGGATGTCTTCGCGCCGGCCCTGATGCAGGTTGGGCTGTCGGGGCGGCGGGTCATCTATGTCGAGGCGGGATCGGAGGTCGATGTGCTGGCCTGTTTCGAAGAGGGGCTGCGGCATGGCGGGCTGGGGGCCGTGGTGGCCGAAGTGGCGCGGCTGTCGATGACGGCCTCGCGCCGCCTGCAACTGGCCGCCGAGACGTCGGGCGCGCTGGGTATCGCGATCCGGCGGTGGCGGCATCCGACCGGGGCGGCCGATTTCGGCCAGCCGACGGCCAGCGTCACGCGCTGGCGGGTGTCGGTGCTGCCATCCGTTGCCCTGCCGGTGCCGGGCGTGGGGCGGCCGCGCTGGAGGCTGGAGCTGATTCGGGCCCGGGCTGGGGACGAAGCCGTTTTCGACGTGGAGGCCTGCGATGGAGAAGGGAGGCTTGCCCAAAGCGCCCGTGTCGCGAATCGTCTCGCTCTACCTGCCATTCTGGCCGACGGACAGGGTCAGGAAGAGGCTGGGCGACGGCGCGCCCGCGCCTGACGCGGCGCTGGCGCTGGTTGGCCGCGAGGGGCGGAGCCGGGTCGTGCTCTCGGTCGATCTTGCCGCCCGCAAGGCGGGGTTGCGTCCTGGTACGCTGGTGGCCAAGGCGCAGGCGTTTCATCCCGACCTGACCATCATGGAGGCCGATCCGCAGGGGGACCGTGAGGGGCTGGAAAAGCTGGCCTTGTGGTTGCAGCGCCGTATCGCCCCCATCGTGACCGCCGACCCGCCGGATGGCATCGTGCTGGACACCAGTGGGGCCGATCACCTGCATGGTGGCGAGCCGGCCATGCTGGCGGCGATGGTCCAGCGGCTGCGCGACACCGGGATCACGGTCAAGGCGGTTGTCGCCGATACGCTGGGGGCCGCCCATGCGCTGGCGCGTTATGGCCGGGCGCGGATGCTGGTCGTGCCGCCCGGCGGGGTGGGGGGGGCGATCGCGGATCTGCCCGTCGCGGCCCTGCGCCTGCCCGAAGGCATTGTCGACGGGCTGCATGCGCTGGGCGTGTCGCGCATCGGCCCGCTTGCCGCCATGCCGCGCGCGCCGCTGGCCCTGCGGTTCGGCCCGGAGGTCGCGCGCAGGCTGGACCAGGCGTTCGGGCGTGTGGCCGAGGCCATCGTCCCTGTGCGCCCCGTCGCGCCGGTCGAGGTCAGCCGGAATTTTGCCGAGCCGATCGGGGCCGCCGAGACGATCGCCCGCATGATCGGTACGCTGGTGCCGGCGCTCTGCCTGTTGCTGGAGGAGCGTGGGCAGGGCGGCCGGTGTTTCGACCTGCTGCTGCACCGGGTGGACGATCGTGCCGAAGCGATCCGGGTCGCCACTGCCCAGCCGGTACGGGACGCCAGACGATTGATCCGGCTGCTCTGCGAGAAGATCGAGACCATCGATCCGGGTTTCGGGATCGAGCGCATGGTGCTGACGGCCTCGCAGGCCGAGAGGGTGGGGGCGCGCCAGGCCCTGTCGCTGCTGGGCGAGGCGGAGGAACCCGATCTTTCCGGCCTGATCGATATCCTGTCCAATCGTGTCGGCATGCGGGCGCTGTATCGCGTCGCGCCGGTCGAAAGCGATATTCCGGAACGTTCCTTCTGCCGGGTGCCTGCCCTGGCGCCGGACGACGCGCGGGACTGGCCGGATCACTGGCCGCGCCCGACGCGCCTGCTGCCCAGGCCCGAGCCCGTGCAGGCCATGGCTGAACTGCCCGACCAGCCGCCGGTCTTCTTCATCTGGCGTGGTGTACGGCGGAAGGTGAAATGCGCCGATGGGCCGGAACGGGTGTTTGGCGAATGGTGGAAGGGGGATGCCGAACTGACCACGGCGCGCGACTATTTCCGGGTGGAGGATACATCCGGAGAGCGGTTCTGGATCTATCGTGCCGGTGACGGGGAACATGGCGAGACCGGGTCGCAGGGCTGGTTCCTGCATGGGATCTTCGGATGACCCGTTATGCCGAATTGCAGGTGACGAGTTATTTTTCCTTCCTGCGCGGGGTGTCCGCGCCGGCCGACCTGTTCCAGCAGGCGAAGGCGCTGGGGATCGAGGCCCTTGGGCTCTGCGACCGGAATACGCTGGCGGGCATGGTGCAGGCCCATGTGGCGGCGAAGGAAGCCGGGGTGCGGCTGGTCGTCGGCTGTCGCCTGGATCTGGCCGATTTTTCGCCTGTGCTGGTCTATCCGACCGATCGGGCCGCCTATGGCCGCCTGTGCCGCCTGCTGACCATCGGCAAGGCGCGGGCCGGGAAGGGCAGGTGCCATCTGCTGTGGGAAGACCTGGTCGCATGGGGGGAGGGGCTGATCGTCCTTCTGGTTCCGGATGGGGCCGATGAGGCGTGTGCGCAGCGTCTGCGCATGCTGAAGGAAGCGTTTCGTGATCGTGCCTATATGGTGCTGACGCTGCGGCGGCGGCCCAATGACCAGATGCGGCTGTATGCGCTGGCCGACCTGGCGCATCAGGCCCGGGTAGCGACCGTGGTGACCAATGATGTGCTGTTCCATACCCACGACCGGCGCATCCTGCAGGATGTCGTGACCTGCATCCGGCATAATACCACCATCGATGAGGCCGGCTTCGCACGCGAGCGCCATGCCGACCGTTATCTCAAGCCGCCGCATGAGATGGCGCGCCTGTTCGCCCGCTATCCGGAGGCGATGGGCCGCACGATCGAGATCGTGGAACGCTGCACGTTCAGCCTCGACGATCTTGCCTATCAATATCCCGACGAGGTGTCGGTACCGGGCCGGACGCCGCAGCAGGCGCTGGAGGAATTGACGTGGGAAGGAGCCGAGAAATTCTATCCCGAAGGTATTCCCGATACGGTCAGGCAAAGCCTGAAGCATGAGCTGGCCCTGATCGCGCGCATGAACTACGCGCCCTATTTCCTGACCGTGAACAGCATCGTGCGCCATGCCCGCGCCGAGGATATTCTGTGCCAGGGGCGGGGATCGGCGGCCAATAGCGCGGTCTGCTACGTGCTGGGCATCACCGCCATCGACCCGGCGCGCAATAATCTGCTGTTCGAGCGGTTTGTCTCCGAGGCACGGGGGGAACCGCCCGATATCGACGTCGATTTCGAGCATGCACGGCGCGAGCAGGTGATCCAGTGGGTCTATGGCCATTATGGCCGCGATCGTGCGGCCCTGACGGCCGTGGTGATCCGCTATCGCGCCAAGGGGGCGTTGCGGGATGTCGGCAAGGTCATGGGTCTGCCCGAGGATCTGATCCGCACGCTTTCGGGCCAGATCTGGGGCTGGTCGAAGAATGCGGACCCCGAGCAGTTCCGGGATACCGGCATCGACCTGTCCGACCGGCGTATCCGGCTGACGCTGGACCTGGCGTGCTGCCTGATCGGCGTGCCGCGCCATCTGTCGCAGCATCCGGGCGGCTTCGTGCTGACCCATGACCGGCTGGACGAGCTGGTGCCGGTCGAGCCTGCGGCGATGGATGACAGGCAGATCATCGAATGGGACAAGGACGATATCGACGTCCTGAAATTCATGAAGGTCGATTGCCTGGCATTGGGCATGCTGACCTGCATGAAGAAGGGGCTCGATCTGCTGGCCGACTGTAAAGGGCAGCATTTGACGCTTGCCACCATTCCGGCCGAGGACCCCGACACGTACGCCATGATCCGCAAGGCGGATACGATCGGGGTGTTCCAGATCGAATCCCGGGCGCAGATGTCCATGCTGCCGCGCCTGAAGCCGCGCGAATTCTACGATCTGGTGATCGAGGTTGCCATCGTGCGGCCCGGCCCGATCCAGGGGGATATGGTCCATCCTTATCTGCGGCGGCGGGAAGGGATCGAGACGGAAGACTATCCAACCCCGGAACTGGAGAAGGTGCTGAAAAAGACCCTGGGCATCCCCCTGTTTCAGGAGCAGGCGATGCAGGTGGCGATGGTCTGCGCCGATTTCACCGCCGGCGAGGCCGATCAACTCCGGCGTGCGATGGCCACCTTCAAGAATACCGGCACGATCGGCAGGTTCCAGGCCAAGCTGGTCGAAGGCATGAAGGCGAACGGCTATGCGCCCGAATTCGCCGAGCGGATCTACCAGCAGTTGGAGGGATTCGGGTCGTATGGATTCCCGGAGAGCCATGCGGCGAGTTTCGCGATCCTTGCCTATTCGTCATCCTGGATGAAATGCAGGCATCCCGATGTGTTCCTGGCCGCGTTGCTCAATTCCCAGCCGATGGGGTTCTATGCGCCGGCCCAGTTGGTGCGGGACGCGCGCGAGCATGGGGTGGAGGTGCGGCCCGTCTGCATCAACGCCTCGCGCTGGGACAGCACGCTGGAAGGGCCGGCGACGGAAAAAGGGTATCTTGCCGTTCGGCTGGGCATGAGCCTGGTCAGGGGACTGACCGACAGGGACACGGCCTGCATCGTGGGGGCCCGGGGGGATCGGCCCTTCGCTTCCGTCGACGATCTTTGGCGCAGGGCTGGGGTGAGGGTGGCGGCGCTGACGCATCTGGCCGAAGCGGATGCGTTCCGGCCCAGTCTTGGCCTGCCGCGGCGTGAGGCGCTGTGGGCGATCAAGGCGCTGCGTGACGAGCCTCTGCCGCTGTTCGCGGCCGCCTCTGTTGCGCGGGAGGCGGAGGAACCCGCTGTGCTGCTTCAGCCCATGCGCGAGGGGGCCGAGGTGACGCGGGATTACAACCGGATCGGCCTGAGCCTGCGCGACCACCCCGTTGCCTTTCTGCGCGACGATCTGCGCGGGATGGGGATCGTGCCGTGCCGGCACGTCATAGAGGCCAGGGATGGCAGGCGTTTGACGGCGGCCGGCCTGGTGCTGGTGCGCCAGCGCCCCGGCTCGGCCGAGGGCGTGGTGTTCCTGACGCTGGAAGATGAAACCAGTGCGCTGAACGTCATCATATGGCGCGACCTGTTCGAGACATATCGCAGCCGGGTCATGTCGGGGCAGATGCTTGCCGTGATGGGCAGCGTGCAGAAGGAAGGGGAGGTCGTGCATCTGGTGGCACGCGAGATCACGGATCTTTCAGACCTGCTGGCCGATGTGGGAAACCGGGGAGCGGGCCTGGAGAATGGGGCGGGCGAGGGAGGGAAAACGGAAAAGATCGTCGTGAAATCGAGGGATTTTCATTAGGAGAGTGGGGCGGCGTGGCACCTGCGCGGCGTAGGACGGGCTGGTCCGGCAAGGGGCGGCTCGCCACGCGTGCCGGTACGGGTGTTGGCGGGAGCGATCACCCTGTGTTACCCTCAAAGTGGCGCTTAGCAACGCCTTTCAACTAGGCGGCCTCCTCTGTCGGGTGGCCTGCCGAATATAACACCCGGACCTATGGTCCAGCGGTGCGTGGTTTCGGCCGCGTGTCGTCTGGGAATAGGCAGGGCGTGCTTTTGCCTAGTTGAAACACGTTGCTAACCGCCCGACGCCAGGGACGGCGGGGGAGACGTGTACCCTTCTTTCCCCGATCCAGCGCGCTGGCGTCGAACGTCCATCGGAGACGATCGGGGCGCGGGGATGGAAGAGCTTGACGAAGCGGGGATAACCGCTTCCACCGTCGCGGCGAGCCTGATCAGGATTTATGGCGGGGAGGCTCCTGGGGTGATCCGGCGTCAGATCAGGCGATGCGTGGAGGATGACCTGACCGATGAGGCCGTATTCTGGCTTCGGGTCAGGAACAGGGCCGATGCCTTGCTGAGGACGGCGCGCCGGAAAAGCGATACCGTCCATTGAGCGGGCCATCGAGCGGGCGAGACCCATCGGAGGCCGGCTGTGGCCGGGCCGATCCCGGCCAGCAGGCATTTGCGCTGTGGCTGGAGCGCGGGTTGCGCCGCCTGTTCGGGAGCGTGATCGACGAACCCATTCCGGACGACCTGATGCGCCTGATCGACCATCCCGCCGTGCCGGGCGCCGACCCGGGGAGTGGCGAACCGGACGGTGAAGCTGGGGACCCCGTTCATCCCGATCCGCCCGTTCGCTGACTGCGATGGACGAATGGCGTCAGAAGGCGGGGACGCCCGGTTCCGGGTCCGGTTCCTGCTCGTCGATCGACAGGAGGGCCTGTTCCCTGCTGGAGAAGGGGCCGGCCAGAAGGATGGTGGTGCCATCCATGATGTACCATCCGTTTTCGCGGGGCGCGACGGGGGCGGTCCTGTCGTCAAGATAGATCGCGATCATCCGGGATTCTCCTTCATGGACGATCTGCCGGGGGCCCGGCGGCCGAGGGGGCGTCAGGTTTCGTCCTTCAGGGCCTTTTCCTCGTCCTGCCGGGTTGCGAAGGGGGTTTCCCGCTTGTCGTCCAGTTCGTTCATGTAGCCGCCCGGGTTGCCCAGATTCTCTTCCAGCCAGGCTTCCTCGATGGGCTGGCCGTTGGCGTCGAGGGGAACGGGCGGTTCCACCGGGATCTGCCCGGCGTCGGCATTGAGTTCCATCCCGATCAGGTCGGCGGCGGCTTCCTTGTAGGCCTCGGGGCCGGAGGCGGGCTTTCCGTCGGCGATCCACATCTCCTTCGCCTTGGCGAGAATGCGCGCGTCTCTTTCGGGAGAGGATTCCAGGGGGTTTTCCATTCCAATTATCCTCGCAAGGGGCTGTGACGGGGCGGCGGGTTCCTGTGATATGAAACGCTTCATGCCCATGTCCGTTGCCCGCGCCGTTCGGGCGCGGGTGCGGCGATCAGGCGGGGGCCTGTCCGGGCTGATCGAGGGCGACGGTTGCCTCGCTGGTCAGGACGCGGAAGACGAAGCTTTCCTGCAGGTACAATTCGACCGTATCCGCCGAGTGGGACAGGTAGCCGATCGAAAAATCCTGTCCGATATCCAGCGCCAGGTCGCCGCCGCGCGTCGAGACGACGAATGCGCCCTCGATGGCCGGGGCCCAGATGATCTTTCCGTCGATCATGCTCTCGATATGCTTGCAGACCGGATAGCCGTCATCGTCACCGCCGCTGACATTGGCGAAGGCCTGGGCGCCGAGGACCACCGAATACGGGCCGTTCACGCCGGCCAGGCGCAGCGCGTTCAGGGCGTCGGCGATGGCATGAGGATAGTCCCGGGCCTGGGCGGGGAGCGTGAGATGGGCGTTGGACGTGCCGTTGCGGATGCCGGGGATGCCGGCCGCCGCGTAGCCGCCGAAGATCGCGCGATCCTCGGCGAAGGCGATCTGCTTCGCCGCGTCCTTGACGGGCTGCCAGTCGGAATCGAGCGATCCGCGCTCGACGGCATCGATTTCCGTGCGCAACAGCGTGAAGGGAACGCGCAGTTCCACCAGCGGCAGGACCTCGCGCCGCAGGGCGCGGATGCCGTTGCCGGGCGCGTCGATCAGCGTGCCGCGTCCGGTGCCGACGCCGGCGAAGGCGGTCCCCCGCGGTTCCGAGGTGTCGACGACGCGGCGGCCGGCCAGGTGACGACGGATGGTGCGTGACGCCTCTTCCTCGATCTGCGCCCAGGCGGCGCTGGAGATGGGGGCGAGATGTCTATGGAGATTGTTCATGTCAGATGTCCATCCTTAAGGAGCCGATACCCAGCGAGCCGTCATGCGGGCCCGCGCCATGCCGATCGGGGGAGGAGCCGGGGAGGGAGGGCTGGTCGTCCGGACTGGAGGCCCCGGGAGCTTCGGCGGCCATGTCCGGCGCGTTATCCAGGAACTCGGCGGTGGGGATGAAGAACAGGGCCCCGGTCACGGCCGTGCTGACATTGAGGAGCCTGTCGTAATTGCCGGGCGGCTTGCCGACGAACATGTTCCGCAGCATCTGCTCGGTGCGCGCGGGGGAGCGCGCATAGCCGATGAAATAGGTGCCGAATTCACCCTTGCCCACTTCACCGAAGGGCATGTTGTCGCGCACGATCTGCAGTTGCTGCCCGTTCTCCTCGATATTGGTGAGGACGTTATGGGCATAGCTGGGCTTGGCTGCATCGGCGAGTTCGATGTCCGATACTTTTCGGCGGCCGATGATATGTTCCTGCACTTCGGTCGGGATGGCATCCCATTTCCTGAGGTCGTGCAGGTATTTCTGGATGATGACATAGCTGCCACCGGCAAAGGGGGGGTCTTCGTCGCCGACGATGGCCGCGTCGATCGCGACCTGGCCGGAGGGGTTTTCGGTGCCGTCCACGAAGCCGAGCAGGTCGCGTTCGTCGAAATATTTGAATCCGTGGACTTCATCCACGACCTTGCCGGCGCCCGCCAGTCGGGAGACGATGGAAGAAGCGAGTTCGAAGCAGAGATCCATCCGGGTCGCGCGGATATGGAAGAGCAGGTCGCCCGGCGTGGCGGGGGCGTGATGCACGCCCCGGATCTCCTGGAACGGATGCAGGTCCCGGGGGCGAGGGGTGCCGAAGAGTTGATCCCAGGCGTTCGAACCGATGCCGGTGATGCAGCTTAACCTCCCGTCGGGGACCCGGAATCCGACACCGCGCACGAGAGAGGAGAGATCTCCCAGAAGATCGCGGACCTGCGTGTGGATCGAAGGGCTCTCGCTTAATGTCGCAACAAGGAAAATGGCTGCCTGGGTCAGCTTCGTACCAACGGGTTGCGGTGTGGCCAACGGACTGAAACTCCCTGCGGACGGGCTCGTATAGCGATTGCGGACGTTCAGCATAGGCAGATGACGGTTCATGACAAGATATCGGGATGGACTAAATAACCAGGGTGTTCACACATTGCTTATCGTTATGCCTGTGGTGCATAATGCCATAAGCAAAAGGTCTTGGACGCCCCGCCGGTCGCGTGATCTAGCTGGGAAGCTGGAACGTCATGGCTGGTCCTGCAGGACAGAATGACAGGCATGGCGGTCGCCCGTGGCCGGAAGACATCATCACGCTTCGTCCCCGGAATCCGTTGCCTGACGCAGACGCCGATGTCAGGCTTTTAGGAAGGTATAGATGCAGACCGCTGCCCTTGCGCTGGTCCTGGCGCGTTTTCAGTTCGCCTTTACCGTGGGCGTTCATATCATCTTCCCGGCCTTCTCCATCGGGCTGGCGGCCTATCTGGCCGTTCTGGAAGGGTTGTGGCTGAAAACCGGGCGCCAAGTGTTTCTCGATCTGTATCGCTACTGGATCAAGGCCTTTTCGATCGTCTTCAGCATGGGCGTCGTGTCCGGACTGGTCATGTCCTACGAATTCGGGACCAACTGGTCGGTCTTTTCGAGGAAGGCCGGGCCGATTACGGGTGTTCTTCTGTCCTACGAGGTCATGACCGCCTTCTTTCTGGAAGCGGGTTTCCTCGGCGTCATGCTGTTCGGCATGAGCAAGGTCGGGCGCGGGCTGCATTTCGCCGCCACCTGCTGCGTTTCGGTGGGGACGCTGATTTCGATGACCTGGATCCTGGCATCGAATTCATGGATGCAGACCCCGCGCGGCTATACGATCGATCCGGCCACCGGGCGCTTCATGCCCGACGACTGGCTGGCCATCATCTTCAATCCGTCCTTTCCGTTCCGGCTGGTCCATATGGGGCTGGCGGCGTTTCTCTCCGTCGCGTTCGCCGTGGGAGCGACCGGCGCGTGGCATATGCTGAAGGCGCGGCGGGCGGGGGCGATCGCGAGCGAACCGGTCCGGGTGATGTTTTCCATGGCCATGTGGATGGCCGCGATCGTGGCGCCGCTGCAGATCCTGGCCGGTGACGCGCATGGGCTGAATACGCTGAAATACCAGCCGGTGAAGATCGCCGCGATGGAAGGCGACTGGGAGACCGAGGGACGGGCATCGGAACTTCTGTTCGGCATTCCGAACATGAAGACGGAGCGGACGGATTATGCCGTGAAGGTGCCGCTGCTGGGCTCGCTGATCCTGACGCACAGTCTCGACGGCAAGGTGCCGGGGATGAAGGATTTCCCCCGCGACCAGCGGCCGCCGTCGCCGATCATCTTCTTCTCGTTCCGCATCATGGTCGCCCTGGCCTTTCTGATGGCGCTGGTGGGATTCTGGTCGCTGTGGCTGCGCCGGACCAGCGCCCTGTTCACCAGCCCGGTCTTTCATCGCGTGGCGTTGTGCATGGCGCCTGCCGGCTTCACCGCGCTGCTGTGCGGCTGGATCACCACCGAGGTCGGGCGGCAGCCCTGGACGGTCTATGGTCTTCTGCGGACGGCCGAGAGCGTTTCGCCGATCGTCCTGTCCAGCATGGCGATGACGCTGGCGGCTTTCGTGGTGGTCTATGTGATCGTGTTCGGGTCTGGTCTGGTCATCCTGCTCCGCCTGCTGGGGCGTGCGCCGGAGGAAGGGGAGCATAATCCCAGCCCCGCACATCCTGCCGACGTGCTGGCGACGCACACGCATCCGGGGATTGCCGGCCCCATTCCCGATGAAGGAGCCTGAGCCATGATGGATTTCGCGTATTGGCTCCCCATCGTGTGGGCCGTCATCCTGGTCGCCGCGATTACGATCTACGTCATTCTCGACGGGTTCGACCTGGGGATCGGGATGCTGTTCGCGCTGGAACGCGACCAGGGGCGGCGGGATGTGATGGTCAATACGATCGCGCCCGTGTGGGACGGCAACGAGACGTGGATGGTCCTGGGGGGCGCCGTGCTCTACGGGGTCTTTCCGGGGGCGTATGCCACGCTTCTGCCGGCTTTCTACCTGCCGATCGTGCTGATGCTGCTGGCCCTGATCTTTCGCGGCGTGGCGTTCGAGTTCCGCATCATGACGCGGGGTACCGCCCGTGAGGGACTGTGGGAGGCCGGCTTCATGGCCGGGTCCGGCATCGCCGCGTTCAGCCAGGGGGCGATCCTGGGCGGGGTGATCCAGGGTATTGCGGTGACCGACGGCGCCTTCAGCGGTGGTGCGTTCGACTGGCTGACGCCCTTCAGTGTCCTCTGCGGGCTGGCGGTCATGTGCGGGTATGCCCTGCTGGGTGCGACCTGGCTTGTCTGGCGGACGACCGGTGTGCTGGAGGCGTCATGCCGCAAATGGGGAGCGTGGCTGGCTGTCGGGCTGTTCCTGTGTATTGTGGCGGTCAGCCTGTGGACGCCGCTGCTGCATGCGCCTTATCTCCGGCGCTGGACTGCCTGGCCGAATATCCTCTTCGTCGCGCCGGTACCTGTTCTGGTCGTCGTGCTGGGGCTCCTGCTTGCCATCGGGTTGCGGCGCGGCCATTCAGGGGGGCCGTTCCTGTGCGCTCTTGGCTGGTTCTTCCTGTGTCTGTCGGGTCTCGGGATCACGGTGTGGCCGTATGCCGTGCCGCCCAGCCTGACGCTTTGGGATGTATCGTCGCCGCCGTCGAGCCAGTTCTTCCAGCTTGTCGGTACCGCCATCCTGCTGCCGATCATCCTGACCTACACGATCTATTCCTATCGCGTGTTCCGCGGGAAAGTGACGGAAGCCGATGGCTATCACTGAGATCGTCAAGGGCAATGGAGACGATGCACCGAAGCGTTTCGGTGTGCGGATCGGGTGGTTCGTTGCCATCTGGGCGCTCAGCACGGTGGTGTTTTTCGTGATGGCGTCTCTGCTGCACCTGCTTGTTCCCAAATAACAGGGCGACTCTTCGCGTTTTCGACTGACAGAAGAAGTTCCGGACCTGGTTCGATGATTTTTGACTTTGAGAGTGACTTCGCGGGCTCGCTGCGCTGTATCCCGATGATCGCACGGCAGAAGCTCGATATCGCCGGCATAAAACTGAGCCTGCGGCAATGGAGCCGCTTCTCCCGCGAAGAGCGGGGGCAGCTTGCCGACCTGCCGTGCGAGACAGAAGCGGAACAGGGGGCGTATCGGGCGCTGGTCCTGCATCTGGTTGCGATGCGGACCGATGAACCGCCACGCCCGCTTGTCACGGATGGCTTTGACGACTGGCGGGAGGCCGACCGGATGCCGGAGGCCGTGCGGATGCAGGCCGAGGCGGATGGCGTGACGCCCCCGACGCCGGAGCAATGGTCCATGTTGACACCGCTGCAGCGTTTTGCGCTGATCAAGCTCGCGCGCTCGCAGCATGAGAATGAGAATTTCGTGCCGGCCCTGAGAGAGTTCGGCGTCCTGTGACGGACGAGCGTATTCCCGGAAGCGGCCTTGGGAGGTTGATGTCATGAGCAAAGAAAAACCGTCCGAGTTCAAGCCCTATCATCATCCGGCCGGCGGCTGGGGAGCGGCGGGCGCGACCGCGAAAGTGCTGATGGAGCAGAGCGTGCTCGTCAAAGGGTCGCGCGGGCTGCTGGCCATGAACCAGCCGGGCGGCTTCAAATGCCCGAGTTGCGCGTTTCCTGATCCGGATCATCGGAAGACACTGGAATTCTGCGAGAACGGCGCCAAGGCGCTGGCGCACGAAGCGACGAAGGCGCGCGTGACGCGTGAATTCTTCGCGAAATACACCGTCACCGAACTGATGGAGAAGAGCGACTACTGGCTGGAGATGCAGGGGCGCCTGACCGAGCCGATGCGCTATGATGCCGCCACCGACAAATATGTGCCCGTTGCCTGGGACGACGCCTTTGCGATGATCGGGCGGCATCTGCAGGCGCTCGACAGCCCGCATCAGGCGGAATTCTATACATCGGGGCGCACGGCCAACGAGACCGCGTTCCTCTATTCGATCTTCGTGCGCGAGTTCGGCACCAATAATTTCCCCGACTGCTCGAACATGTGCCACGAGCCGACCAGCCGTGGGCTGCCGGCGTCGATCGGGATCGGCAAGGGTACGATCGTCATGTCGGATTTCGACCATGCCGAGGCGATCTTCGTCATCGGGCAGAATACGGGCACCAACTCGCCGCGCATGATGACCAACCTGGTGGAGGCGAGAAAGCGCGGTGTGCCGATCGTGCTGATCAACCCGATGCCGGAACGCGCACTGATCCGCTTTACGGAGCCGCAGGATGTGCTGCAGATGGCGACGTTCGGTTCCACCCCGATTTCCAGCGAATTCGTCCATGTGCGGATCGGCGGGGATCTGGCCATCTTCAAGGGGATGATGCGGGCGCTCTTCGAGGCCGAGGAGCAGGGCGAGCGGGTGCTCGACATGGCGTTCATCCAGCAGCACACGGCTGGTCTGGATGCGTTGCGTGACGATGTGATGGGGTGTTCGTGGGCGGATATCACCCGGATCTCGGGCGTGTCGGAGGAGCAGATCCGGCGGATTGCCGGGATCTACAAACAGTCCAGGGCGACGATCATCTGCTATGGGATGGGTTTGACGCAGCACCAGGAAGGGTCGCGCCTGTTGCAGCAGGTGGCGAATCTGCTGCTGTTGCGTGGCAATTTCGGCAAGCCCGGTGCAGGCATTGCGCCGATCCGCGGGCATTCGAACGTGCAGGGCGACCGCACCGTCGGCATCGACGAGAAGCCGACGCAGCGTTACCTGGATCGGGTCCGCGATGCGTTCGGCTTCGAGCCGCCGCGCGCGCATGGTCACCATGTGCTTGAGGCGCTGGAGGCCATGGAAGCCGGGACCGCCAAGGTCTTTATCGGCATGGGCGGGAATTTCATCCGGGCGGTTCCGGATACCGATCGCTCCTATGAAGCGATGCGGAAGCTCAATCTGACCGTCGGGATCGCGACCAAGCTCAATCGCGGGCATCTGGTTCACGGCAGGGATGCCCTGGTCCTGCCGGTGGTGGCGCGGTCGGAGATCATTCGTACGGAAGCAGGCGAGCAGTTCGTGACCATCGAGGATGCGATGGCGAATGTGACGGCTTCGCGTGGTGTGTTCGAGCCCGTCACCGAGCATGTGCGGCCGGAGACGGAGATCGTATGCCGGATGGCCATGGCCACGTTGCCGCATTCGAAGACGCCTTGGGCGCGCTATATGGTCGATTACACGCCGATCCGTGACAAGATCGCCGAAGTCTATCCGGAGATCTATTCGGATTTCTCGGAGAAGATCAAGAATCCGAAAGGCATTCACCTCGACATTCCGCCGCGTCGTCTGGTGTGGCAGACGCCGAACGGCAAGGCGAATTTTCTCGTGCTGCCGGGGCTGGAGGTGAATGTTCCGGTCGAGGATAGCGCGATGCTGCGTCTGGCGACGATCCGGTCGCATGACCAGTACAACACCACCATCTACAGCAATAGCGACCGCTATCGCGGTGTCTACAACAACCGGCTGGTGATCTTCATGAACAAGGAGGACATGAAGGATCGCGGGCTGGAAAACGGCGCGGTGATCGGGCTGGAAACCTATAGTGATGACGGGTTCCGGCGTTATGTCGATGGGTTGACCGTGATCGACTATCCGATGTCGCGTGGTGCCATCGCGGGTTATTATCCGGAACTCAACCCGCTGCTGCCGCTCGATTATTTCGACGAGATCAGCGGAACGCCGGCTGCCAAGTCCATTCCCGTCAAGGTGGTGGAGAGTTTCGCATCGGCGGTGCCGATCAGGATTGCCGGATAACCGTCGATCGCCGGCCTGTGGGTGGATGAGAGTTTCCTGATGGACATGGATGCGCCGCTTGTGGACCGGATCGGGCGCCCGATGCGGGATCTGCGGATTTCGGTAATGGATCGGTGCAATTTCCGGTGTCCGTACTGCATGCCGGAAGCGACCTATCATGAGGGATTCCGCTTTCTGACGCCGCGTGAGCGGCTGGATTTCGACGAGATCGAGCGTGTCGCGCGGGTTGCGGCGGGGCTGGGCGTGACCAAGCTGCGCCTGACGGGAGGCGAGCCGCTGCTGCGCCCCGGCCTGCCGGATCTGGTCGCGCGGCTGGTGCGGGTGCCGGGCATCGAGGATGTCGCGCTGACCACCAATGGTGTGCTGCTGGCACGGTCGGCCGCTGCCCTTCGTGCGGCGGGCCTGCATCGCGTGACGGTGAGCCTCGATAGTCTCGATGCGGCTGTGTTCGCCCGGATGAATGGTGGGCGCGCGGAACTGTCGACTGTGCTTGACGGGATCGAGGCCGCGCGGGCGGCTGGGTTTCCGGGCGGGCTGAAGATCAACAATGTCATCCAGCGGGGTGTGAACGATTCCGGTATTCTGGATCTGGCGGCGCGGTTTCGCGGCACGGATATTGTGCTGCGCTTTATCGAATATATGGATGTGGGAACCCGTAATGGCTGGGAGCGCGCCGATGTCGTGCCCTCACGCGAAATACTGGGGCAAATCGATGCGCGCTGGCCGTTGATTCCTCTGTCGCCGAACTATCGCGGCGAGGTGGCGCGGCGTTATCGCTATGTCGATGGGGAAGGCGAGGTGGGGTTCGTTTCCTCGGTCAGCGCGCCTTTCTGCGGGGATTGTTCGCGCGCGCGGCTTTCTTCCGACGGAAAGCTCTATACCTGCCTCTTTGCGACCGAGGGGACGGATTTGCGGGCGATCCTGCGTGAGGATGACACCGTGCAGGGCGATATGAAGCTGCGCGCTACGTTGTCAGGCATCTGGCGCGGCCGTATGGATCGCTACAGTGAGGAGCGCGCGATTCCACGCGGGTGCAGCGCCGTGAAGGGAAAGGCCCGGGCGGCGGAGAAAATCGAAATGCATTATATCGGAGGCTGAACGGCCGGTGCGGCCGGTTATGGCAAGGTTGGCGGGATGCCCTCTCTCTTTCACCGATTGCGCGTTACATCCCTGGGCCAACCGGACAGGGCGTTCGACCTGAATGTGGCCGATGAGGTGCCGGTCCGGCTGATCTTCAACGGGATCTTTTCCTATGGCGTCATGATGATGACGCCCGAGGATCTGGAGGATTTTGCAGTCGGTTACTGCCTGACGGAACAGATTGTCGGCACCTTGGCGCAGATCCGGTCGGTCGTCGTGGCGGAAACGGGTGACGGTCTGACAGTGGATGTCTCGATTGCCGGAGACGCGTTGACGTCGCTGATCAGGCGCGGGCCGCGGGCCCAGACCGGGCATTCGAGCTGCGGGATCTGTGGCAGTGATGCGGTGCCGTCCTGTGATGCCATCGGGGCGCCGGTATTGGATCCGGGCCCGGTGGTTTCGACCGAGGCGGTGCAGCGGGCATTGAACGCGCTTGGCGAATGGCAGACGCTGAATGCGGCGACGCGGATGGTGCATGCGGCCGCCTGGGCCGATCGCGACGGCCATATCCTGATGATTCGCGAGGATGTGGGGCGGCATAATGCGCTCGATAAGCTGATTGGCGCGCGGGCGCGTGGCGCCGAAGAAGCGGGTGAGGGGTTTTGTCTCCTGACCAGCCGCTATTCGTTTGAAATGGCCCTCAAGACGTTGCGGAGCGGGATCGCGATCGTCGTTGCGGTCTCGGCCCCGACCTACCGGGCCTGCCGGCTTGCTGAAACGATGAAACAGACATTGATCGCCATTGCGCGACGTGACGGGCAGGTTCTGTTCTGCGGCGGGGAGCGGCTTGTGCAATAAGTGGGCGCCGGGCGGAAGGTTCGCGCACGGCGGCGTCGGTTGTGAATGAGAAGACGATAAATGTTTCTGAGGCAGCTTCATTATCTTCGGGAAATCGACAGGCTGCGGAGTTTTTCGAAGGCCGCGGATGCGTGCAACGTCTCGCAGCCCGCGCTTTCACGCGCCATCAGGCAATTGGAAGACGAGCTTGGGGTCGTTATTGTCGATCGCAAGAGGAAAGTCTTCGGTCTGACGGCTGAGGGTACGCGCATACTGAAATGGGCGCATGATATTCTGCGCAGCGTGTCGGAGATGCGGAATGAGGTTTCGCTGTCGCGGCAGGAACTGGTGGGATCGGTCAAGATTGGCGTCATCCCGACCGCCGTGCATATCGTTCCGATCCTCCTGGAAGCAATCAAGGAGAAGATCGGCGATTTTTCGAGCGATGTTGCCGTTCTTCCGAATTCGGACATTATCGAGAGGCTTGCCAGCAAGCAGCTTGATATCGGGATCATGTATTATGACCAGTGCCCGCAGGCGCAGGCTTTTACGGTCCGGGCGCTTTATGCGGAAGAGCAGGTTCTGGCCGGTACCACGGCGTATGTCTTTCCCGACCAGGGGGAAATCAGTTGGGAGGAGGCCGCGACATTTCCGCTCGCCTTGCTCAGTCGCGGCATGCGCTGTCGCCAATTGGTGGATATCGGGTTTCAGACCGCCGGGGTGGAACCGATCATTCGTCTGGAGACCGCGTCACTGGAATTGATTCATGCCGAAATCATGCGTGGCGCCATGGCGACCATCCTGCCTCTATCCTCTTTTCCGCTGCGGGTGCCGCCGGCCGGTCGCCTGCAGATGCGCCGGCTGGCCGGTTTTTCGCCGGGCGCGATCGGGTTGGTGAGGTTGAGCGAACGGCCGCCTTCGCCTTTCGTCGCGCGCGTCTGGACGGTCGCCCTGGAAACGGATTTTCGGGAGCAGCTTGGCAGTCTGTGCTGATCGTATGTCGAAGCGCAACAATATGGTTGCGCTTCGACGCCTGCGACAATAGGGTTCGAGCAACTGGGAGGTTGCTCATGGAGACGGACAGGATCGAAAAGACGGTCATGCTGAAGGCGGCGCACGACCGTGTATGGCGCGCGATCACGGATTCCACCCGTTTCGGCCAGTGGTTTGGCGTGGAGGTCGACGGCCCCTTTATCGCGGGGCAGGAGGCGATCGGGCGGATCGTTCCCACCCAGGTCGACCCGGATGTCGCCCGCATGCAGGAACCGTATCGCGGTACCCCCTGGCGTGTTCACGTCGAGCGGATCGAGCCTATGCGGCTGTTTTCGTTCTGTTGGCATCCATATGCCATCGATCCGGCCCATGATTATGCCGCCGAGCCGATGACGCTGGTTACGTTTGCACTGGCGGAGGTGGAGGAGGGCATCCGGCTTACCATTACGGAGACGGGTTTCGACCGGTTGCCGTCTGCCCGGCGAGCGGAGGCGATCAAGGCGAATGATGGTGGCTGGGCGCATCAGGCCAGGTTGGTGGAGAGATATCTCGCCCTGGGAGACGAATGACACTCTGTTTGAAAAACAGGCTTGCCCGCCAAGGGTGTTCTTACGAATGACCCCAAAGAAAGCGCGCTGATGGAAAGCGGATATTGTTCGGACAATCTGCAATCCGCGGTGCCGGTTTTTGCGGCTCTGGGCGATCCGGTCCGTCTGTCGATTGTCGCACGGCTGAGCGAAAACGGGCCGCTGCCCACCGTCCAGTTGACGGACGGCACGGGGGGGATCACGCGTCAGGGCATCAACAGGCATCTGCGCGTGCTGGAAGATGCCGGGCTGGTGGAAAGCGCGCGGGTTGGCCGGGTTCGGCAATGGCAGTTACGGGCGCAACAGATCGCGATCATCCGCGAGCATCTCGACCGGCTGTCGGCAGTGTGGGATGCCCGTATCGAAGGGCTTCGGGCGTTCGTCGAGGACGGCGACGAGCGATAGGGGGTATTCCTTCTCTTCGGAACCGCGTGACCGCCAGGCAATGAGGCTGTCGGTCACGATCTTGCCGCAGTTCGCAATATTGCCAGAGGTAAATATTGCGATGATGCATCTTGTGGCGGCGCGTCTGAGTTTTCTTCCTCAATGTTCCTGAGGACGGATTGCAGCGGATCGCATCGAAGAGGCCGTGATGCTGGCCCTGTCCCGGTCATGCCGTTATCTTCGACAGGAATTCACAGATCGGAGCGATGATGGATAACCGGGCGGGAGAGATGCTGGTCTTTGTCCGGGTCGCGGAGTCCGGTAGCTTCTCCGAAGCGGCGCGGCAGCTTCTGATGACGCCATCGACGGTCAGCAAGCTGATCGCGCGCATGGAAGATCGCCTTGGCGTGCGGTTGGTCGAGCGGTCGACGCGGCGGCTGTCATTGACCGACGAAGGGCGTCTTTTCCATGAGCGGAGCGGTGCCCTGCTGGCGGAACTGGACGATATCGAGCGCGAGGTCGGTCAGGGCGGCAAGGGGGCCGGTGGCACGATCCGCGTCAATGCGTCGGTGGCATTCGGTGTGCTGGGAATCGAGCCGCTGTTGCCTGCGTTCTGGGAAACCTACCCGAACATGGTGGTCGATCTGTCGCTGTCGGACGAGATTGTCGATCTTTATCTTGATCGTGCCGATATCGCGTTCCGCGTGGGTCCGCTCGCGGACAGCAGTCTGCTTGCGCGCAGGATCGGGGTCGCACGCCGGAAGATCGTCGCCGCCCCGGCCTATCTTGAACGCCATGGCACACCGCTCATGATCGGAGATCTCGACCGGCATAACTGCCTTGGGTTCAATTTCCGGCGTGCGGCCCCGATCTGGCCGCTGAAGGATGGCGGACGGATCGTCGATCGGATGGTGGGTGGAAACCTGCTGGCCAATAATGGCGAAACCGTCAGGCGGCTGGCGCTGGCGGGAATGGGGCTGGCCCGTCTGGGCGATTACCATGTGCGGGAGGATATCCGCCACGGCCGGCTGATCGAAGTGCTGGGCCAGGCCGGCCATGGCGACGAGGAAGAGGTCCATGCGCTCTATCCGGGCGGCCAGCGCATGCCGCAGCGCATTCGGCTGTTCCTGGATTTCATGATTCCGCGTCTGCAGATCTTCATGCGGAACGACCCTGCGTGAAACGCGGGGCCGCCCGTCCGAGCGCTCAGGCCTCGCCGAACGCCAGGGTTTCCGCAAGATGCCGACGATAGCGGTGGGTGGTCGTGTCGATTGCGGGGGCCTTCATGACGTCCGAGGCCAGGAAGGTCGGGAGGGGCGACATGGCGAGGAATTGATTGGCCTTGTGGAAAGGAAAATAGACGGCATCGACGCCCCTGCCTTCGAAGAACTGCGCGGAGTCGAGGAAGGCCTCCTCCGGCGCATTCCAGGTCAGGGAGAGCATGTAATGCTTGCCATGCAGCAGGCCGCCTGAGCCGTATTTGCGTTCCGGATGCGCCCGGCTGCGGCCATCGTTTGCGTAAAGCGCGCCATGGCCGGCGGTGAAGACCTCATCCATGTATTTCTTGACGATCCATGGCGCGCCCATCCACCAGCCCGGCATCTGATAGATGACCAGATCGGCCCACAGGAAATTCCGGACTTCCTCCTGGATGTCGTAGCCGGAATCGATTTTCGTCTGGCGGATGGCGAAGCCGGCGTTCGACAGGGCCTCGACCGCTACCGCATGGAGCGTATCGTTCAGGCGGCCGTGCGAATGTGCGAAAACCTTCCCGCCGTTCAGAAGGAGGATGTTTTTCATGCTCGGTTATCCTGTCGGTGATTTCAGCAGCGGATGATCGTGAGGAGTGGACTGGAGGATGCCGCGACGGTCAGGGCATGCCTTCCAGCAGCTTCTTTGCGTGTGCGAGTGCCGTCGTATAGGTGGCGTGATATCGTGCGGCCGCGTCTGCTTCACTCAGGCCCACAGGCACGAAGCGGCTACCCCAGCTTATGATGCAGCGGTCGGGACCATGTTCGGCGACGGCGACCTGGCCGACATAGTGTTCGACCGGGTCTGGCCCGCTGATATAGGCGTAGGAATAGACGCGCTCGCGGTCATCGAAGCGGAGCAGGCGTTCCACGATGGTTATGTCTTCTGCAACGGTCAGGCGCCGGACGCGCCCGCCCTCTTCCAGCGTGCTGGTCCGGATCATCGGTATCCACAGCGGAAGGCTGTCAAAGCCGCCGAGCAGGGCCCAGGCTGTGTCGGCGCTGACCGCGACGTCCATCTGGCTGACGATTTCGACCATGCACCTCTCTCCCCTGTTCCGCCGGATGGGCACCGCACATAAACGGCTCCCGGTTTCCTGCACGTACAGGGCGCCTTCGGGCGGGGCTATGGCCTCTGCCGTCACAACGCTTGTGAACGAAATTCAGGAATGGCTCGCAGGATAGGTCTCGGGCGCCGAGCGTCAGCCCGTCCTCGTCCTTGATCTTGTCATCCAGCGTCTTCCTGTTGAGCGCCTTATCAAGTATCCGGCGCGGCAGGTTCAGTGCGGTCGCCTGAGGAACAGCAGCATTTCGCGCAGATGGTCGCCGGCAGCCGATGGGGCGGACAGCAGGTCTGAAAAATGCCGCAGGGCCGTCTGGTAGGTCTGTGCGGTCGGGGCTGGAGTGTGGTCCGTCGTGCGTTCGAGCCAGCTTGTGCTGGCGATGCCGGCCTGCTGGCGCAGGTGGAAGAGGATCTCCATGCAGATCTTCAGGTTTTCCGAACGGCGGAGGCCTTCGAGGCTGGTCTGCTGGCAGAGGATCTCGGCTCTGTTGGACGTGGTTCCGGCCGCGCGGCGCGCCTGCTCGGTTTCATCGCGGGTGCCGTTGCCGGTGGTGGCAAGCGCGGCATAGCGGAGATTGGCCAGGAAGGCGCGGCTGACCAGGGTGGGGAGCGAGGCCGTGGATTTTTCCGGCCACAGCAGAAGACAGGCGGCCATGCCGACCAGGCTGCCGATGATGTTGTTTTCGGCGCGGGCAAAGCCGAGCCACCAGCCGGTGTCGGAGCCGACGAGGTCGGTGACCAGGATGAAAAGCTGGGTCATGAAGGTCACGCACAGCGTGTAGTTGACGCTGCGCAGCGCGATGGTGGTGGCCGATAACGGGAAGACAAGGAGCAGAACCAGCCATTTCGGACACAGCGTGCCTGCGATGGCGGCGAGGATGCCGCCGGCGACGCTGCCGGCGACGCGCTCGATGGTGCGGGAGAGGGTGGTGCTCCTGCCCGGTTGGGTGACGACGACGACGGCCATCATCGCCCAGTAGGCATAGGGCAGGTGGAAGGCGAGCGTCATGCCGAAGGCGGCCAGAACCGCCACGGACAGGCGTGCGGCGTGACGGATGAAGATCGGGCTGAGTGGCTGCGACGGCGTGGCAAGGGCGGATGGCGCGGTGCCGTGCAGGGACTGGTCCTTGCCCAGCCAGGCGGTCTGCAGGTCGGTCAGGGCAGCGGCATTCCAGGCGGCGGCGCGAGTTGACAGGGTTTGAGGGTGGGTGCCGAGGCGGCCGAGCGCGCGGATATAGGGGCCGATGCTGCCCGGGGCATGGCGGCCGGGCGGGATGTCCCGCGCGATGCGGCGGAGGGCGGCGGCGGTGATGCGGATGACACGGGTGGTCTGGGGTGGCAGCGGGGCGGAGAACGCCGCATGTTCGAAGGCGATGAGGGCGACGAAGATGCGGTCGGCGGCCTCGACGGCGGGCAGAAGAGTGGCGCGGGCCGGACTGAGTGGCGCATCACTGGAGAGTTTTTCGACCGACGAGCGGGCCTGTTCGATGCGGTGGCGGATGTCGCGGCGCCAGGCGCTGAGTTCCTTCTGCTGGGTGAGAAGGCTGGCTGCCTGAAGGTGCGGGAGGTTGAGCAGTCGGAAGGCCATACTGGCCTGTTCGCGAAACAGGGCGGCGCAGGCCTGTTTCTGCGGGGTGCTGGGGTCGACGGGCCAGGCCAGCAGGCAGATGAGCATGGCCCACAGGACACCGAGGGAGAACAGGGCGGCGAGGGTGACGGCCCCCGTCGGGGTCTGGGGATAACAGATGGCGACCACGGCGACGATGGCAGCGAGGACGCTGACCTGGGTGGCGGCCGCCCCTCGGGCGCGGGCAAGCCCGCACAGGAAAACGCACAGACCCAGGCCGACGAAGGCGGCGGCGGTGCTGTATCCCGCCAGGGCGGATATGGTGCCGGTGATGAACGCGCCGGCCAGGCCGAAGGATGTCAGGGCCCTGATCCTGCGGTGGAGAAGGCCGCCGGGGTCTGCGAGGCAAGTCCAGAAGGCGGCGAAGGCGGACCAGGCCATGAGGGGCATGTCGAGATGCCGGGCGACCAGCATGACGGTGCTGACGGCGACGCCGGCCCGTAGGCCCTCGCGGATGGCGATCTGTTCCGGCGCGATGGCAATGGCGCGCGCGCCCAGCCAGTGCGTGACGATAGAGGGCGTCAGGCTGTGGGCGAGCGCCTTCAGAAAGCGTGGCTTGCGGGGAAGAGGGGGAAAGAGACTGTTTTTCATGGGCCGGCGCAGGAAGCAGGCCACGGAATATATAAAAGAATCCACAAAAAAGGGAGGGGCCGTTCCGGACCCTCCCATGTCGAATGATGGTGCGCTGGTCGAGGGAGCAGGCCCCTAGCGGATATAATCAGGCTGTTCACGATCCAGCTTGCGGCGCAGGGCGCGCCAGACCAGTTGACCCTGGTCCGGATCGTTCTCGAACTGCGCGCGGGTGCGCAGCAATTTGTCTTCGGAAGGCAGGTGCAGGGGCGCGCCGGTCGATTGCGCTGCGATCTGGATGCGGCAGGCCTGTTCCAGATAATAAGTGCGATAGAATGCCTGGGCGACGCTCTGGCCGACCGTCAGCAGGCCGTGATTCTGCAGGATCAGGCCGATATTGTCGCCCAGATCACGGACCAGCCGCTCGCGTTCGCTCAGATTGTCATCCGCCGCGATGCCTTCATAGGCATGGAAGCCGACGCGGCCGTGGAATTCGACATTGATCTGGTTGAGCGGCAGGATTCCATGCTGCTGCGCGGCCACGGTCATGCCTGCCAGCGTGTGGGTGTGCATGACGCAGGCGGCGTCGGGGCGGCTGCGGTGGACGGCGGAATGGATCACGAAGCCGGCGGGGTTTACCGGCCAGCTCGTCGCCTGTTTCGGCAGGCCTTCGGCATCCACCACGACCAGCGAACTGGCCGTGATCTCTTCGAACAGCAATCCGTAAGGGTTGACCAGGAAGGTATGGCCGGGACCGGGCAGGCGCACCGAGAGATGGGTGTAGACCAGGTCCGTCATGTCGAACAGCGCGAGCAACCGGTAGGCGGCTGCCAGGTCCTCGCGCAGCGACTGTTCGTCCTGTTCAGTCTGCGGGGCGGTGAATGCGTCCGTCGTCATGCGTGCTGCGCCTTCTGTTTGAAATGCCCGAATGTGGCGGTGCCGCGTGCGCCGGACGGCAGCGCCAGTTCGCCACGTTCGACCTTGCGGACCAGATATTGGTAGGTCTGCAGGGCCTGCGACCACATGTGATCGCCGATCTTGATGGCCTCGTATGCCTCGCCGCCCTTGTCGAAGGCCGGCAGGGGGCGGATCTGGGTATGGTAGTCGCAGGCATAGAATAATGGGAAGGAATAGCGTTCTTCCTTCACGCTGCGCACACGGTGCGCCGTGGCGACGAACGTGCCCGCCGTCATGACTTCCAGCATGTCGCCGATATTGACCACGAATGCGCCGGGGATGGGCGGCGCGTCGATCCACTCCCCATTGCCGTTCATGACTTCCAGGCCCGGCTGGTCGGCCAGCAGGATGGTGAAACATTCATAATCGGTATGGGCGCCGATGCCCGGCGCGTCCTGCGCCGCGCCGTCATGAGGATAATGGATCATCCGCAGTTTGGAAGGCGGGAATTGTGCCATGTCATCGAAGGCGTTTTCCGGCAGGCCGAGTGCCAGCGCGAAGCCCTGGAACAGCAGGCGCCCGAGGGCGAACACAGCGCGGTAATAGGCCTCGGCCCGTTCGCGGAACAACGGCAGGCCCGGCCAGTTGTTGGGGCCCAGCAGCGGCGTGCCGGACAGCACCAGCGGGTTGTCGGCTGGAACCTCGAACCCGATATCGAACGCTTCCTTATGGTCCGGCCGGTCCTTGTTGTAGACCTCCTCACCCTCCGGCACGAAGCCCTTATGGGTCGCGGAGGTGCCGATATAATAGTCCATCTTGCGGTCCAGCGGCAGGGCGAAGAAATCCTTCGCCGCCGCGCGCACGCCGTCGATCAGGTCCTGGGGTACACGGTGGCCGGAGATGTAGAGGAAGCCAACATTGCGGGCGGCATCGCCCAGCCTGTCCGCCACTTTCTGCCTGTCGGCGGGATTGGCGGAATACAGGCCGGAAATATCGACGACCGGAATCGCGGAGAAGGTTTCCCGCCGGGTGAGTGCGTCTGTCGTCATGTCAGATGTCTCCTGAGGCCAGGCTGTTCTGGCACTGCTGGAATGCGTCGAAATGCCGGCGTTCGGTGTCCGCGATCCATCGGTTCAGATCCCACAGATCGGCGACCGGCGCGTTGGTGAAAGGCAAGGTGTGCAGGTAGCCGTCCGGGCCGCATTCCGGTGTCAGCGTCGTGACGGCATAGCCGCGCCGTGCCTGTGCGGCCCATACCTGTGCCCAGACATGCTGATGGAAGGCGAGGGCCGCCGCGTATTCCGGCGCGGCGGGATGCGGCACCTGCGGGCCCTGATCGTAGCCGACCCGGGCCTGGAGATGATGGACACGTGCGATGAAGGCGCTGAAATCGTCCAGCGGATCGTCCAGCAGCCGCTCGCAGGTGACGATCCAGTGGCTGATATCCAGCGTGAACAGTGCGTCGGGACACTGGTTCAGCACATCCAGCGCGATCCAGGGGGAGGAGAGGATGCGCGAGCGGTGTGTTTCGAACACGCAGCGCAACCCCGCCTGGCACCCGATCTCGTTTGCCTGGTTGATGAAATCCGCCTGCTGGGTGACGCTCCAGCGGTCGTTGCCGCCCAGCACGTTGACGAAGCGGGGCTGCATGATGGCAGCGCGCTCCAACGCGTGGCGGAGGTCGGCCAGATGGTCGGCCAGGGTGGCGCCCTGGCGGGGAATGACGCCGCCGCCGGTCAGGGCGATGGCGATATAAGGCACGCCCTCCTGGCGCAGAAGGCGGCCCTTGTCGGCTGCATCCTGCGCGTTGTCGGGGATGCGCGCCTCGATCCCGTCGAAGGCGGCGGCGCGCATCTCCGCGATGACGGGCGCCCAGGGGCGGGTGTCGCCCCACAGGGTCTTGAAGAGGTCGAGGCGCATGGCGGCCGCCTTACCCTTGGGCCTAGAAATTATAGCGCAGGTCGCAGCCGACCCAGCGAGGCGTCTGGAGATACTGCACGCGGCTATTGTCGCTGCCGGTGAAGGAATAGGTATTGCCGTGCTGGTTCAGCATGTTGTCGACATAGACAGCGGCCGTCCATTTGCCGGTCTTGGGCCCGACTTCCATCCGCAGGCCCATCGAGCTGATCTTGTTGGTCTTGCCGTTCGGGTCGCCCAGCGCCACCTGCATGTTGTCCTTCCACGTGTAGCTGGCCTGCAGGGTCACGCGATAGCGCGGTGTCACGTCGATGCCGTAGCGCGCGACCGCGCTCCACGAGAAACGCGGCGCGAAGGGCAGGGCGGAGTGGGAATCCACATTACCCAGCAGCGGCAGGCCGCCGATCGAGCTGACCGAACTGACGGTCTGTGCGTCGAGATAGGCGAAGGACCCGCGCAGGTCCAGGTTGGGCAGCAGGTCATGCAGCGTGCTGGACAGTTCGCCGCCGCGCGTCCTTGCCCGGGGAATGAGGCCGAGGCTGAGCGAGGTGATGTCGCGCGGCATCTCGGCCACGAACAGGGTCTGGCGGTTGTGGTATTCGTAGTCGAACAGCGAACCTTCGATCTGCACCTTGTTGTTGAACAGGCTGGTCTTGGCGCCGATTTCGTAGGCGATCAGGTTTTCGGGGTGGACATAGTCCAGGGCCTGGGGGGCGGTGACAGGCGCCGCGAAATAGGCGCCCGCCTTGTAGCCGTTGGAGATCGTGCCATAGACCAGTGTGCCGGGCAGGATCGTATAGCGCAGGCCGACGCGGCCGGTCAGGCGCTCATATTCATGGTTCTGGTTGACGTAGGACAGGTGCGAACCCGCCGTGCCGGTCACGGCGCCAGTATTGTCCAGCGTGCCGCCATCGAAGCCGCGTTCGTCATAGGACAGGCGGCCGGCGGCGATGAAATCCAGCCCCTTGATGATATGCGTGACGGTGTTGATGTAGAGGCCGGTCGACAGGTTCTGCTGGACGAAATGATCGGTCAGGCTGGCGTGCGGCGAATCCAGGATGAAGGAACGGTAGCTGGTATAGGCGCCGTTGATCTTGTCCCAGGATTCATAGACGCCGACCGTCAGGTTCAGGCGCTTGGCCAGGTTCATGTTCAGATGCATGTCGTGCGACTGGGCGATGGTCGTGTCGTTCCAGCGATAGTCGCCGACATTGACCGATTCGCCATCGTAATTGTCATAATCGTCGCGACGGTAGAAATCGATACCGGTGGCCGAGGTGAAGGTGCCGAAATCGAAGTTCCTGGTGTAGTTGATGCCGATGCCGCCGCCGTTTTCGTTGCGCGAGGCGCGGTTGTCGCCGACATTCACCGCATTGTATTTCGCATTCTGGCCGACGCTGATCGTGCGGTCCGGCAGGCCATTTACCGCGTCGCCATCCACATCCTGCGGCGAGACCGGGGTGCCCTTGTCGCGCGTGTAGTGGATGTTCAGCATCAGCGATGACTGGTCGTCGATGACGAACTGGGTCAGGTTGCGCAGCGACAGGATATCCTGCGCGCCGTAGCGCCGGCCGGTATGGATATCGTGCTGCCAGCCGTCGCCGTTGATGTAGCTGAAGGCGAAGCGGTTGAAGATGCGGTCGGTGATCGGCGTATTGATGGCGCCGCGTGCCGTGTTGGTGCCGTAGCTGCTGTAGCCCCAGTTCAGGTAGCCGCCGAAATGGCCCGTCGGCTTGATGGATTCGATGTTCATGCTGCCGCCGGTCGTGCTGCGGCCATATTCGAAGCCCTGCGGGCCTTTCTCGACACTGACTGTCTGCACGTCGAACATCTGGCCGTTATACAGCACTGGAT
Source organism: Gluconacetobacter tumulicola (assembly GCF_014174215.1). Taxonomy (GTDB): domain Bacteria; phylum Pseudomonadota; class Alphaproteobacteria; order Acetobacterales; family Acetobacteraceae; genus Gluconacetobacter; species Gluconacetobacter tumulicola. The sequence goes on from NZ_JABEQL010000006.1 coordinate 142,014, forward strand.
AGGGTGCGAAGACGCCGTCGATATAGATCCCGATCCCGCCCATGTTGGTGCCGATATAGTCGTCCAGCCCGATGCCTCGGATCGAGAAGATCGGCGTGCTGCCCGAGGTGGCGTTGACGGCGGTCACGCCGGGGATGAAGGCCGCGATCTCCTTGGGGCTGACGATGTGCAGCGACTGGAGTTCCTTGCCGCTGAGCGTGTTGACCGTGTTGGCCATCGTATGGAACCGCGCCGTCCGCGCGCTGGTGACGGTGATGGCTTCCAGCGTCGGGCGCTGGGGGGCGCGGGCGTGACGGGTGGCGTGCGCCGGCGGGGACGTGGTCGGCGCGGCGTGTGCTGCGATACTGCTGACCCCAGCCAGAAGCAGCGCCGAGAACAGGACATGCCGGTTCCTCTGTGCGATGGCGTTGCGACACGGGGAACTGGAGCGTGCTGTCATGGGGGCTTTTCCGTCCTGGAATGATCTTGTTCTTATCCAAGAACGAAAAGCGGAATGGTTTCGTTGAGAAGGTTCCAAAGTTTACTTTGCCGCCGTCCTGCATTGCCGGCAGGCGGGGCATGTTCGTGTGTTGGGACGTGCTCTGTGGTTCGCGCCGATCAGTGGCGGATCATCTGCGCGAGGAAAGTCCGGGCCCTTTCGGTGCGTGGCGCGGTGAAGAATTCCTCGGGTGGCGTGACCTCCAGCACCGCGCCCCGGTCCATGAAGACGATGCGGTCGGCAATATGGCGGGCGAATCCCATTTCATGGGTCACGCAGACGGTCGTGATTCCCTGATCGGCCAGGTCGCGCATGATGCCGACGATTCCGGAGATGGATTCCGGATCGAGGGCGGCCGTGGGTTCATCGAACAGGATGATCTCGGGATTCATGCACAGGGCGCGGGCAATGGCGACGCGCTGCTGCTGGCCGCCCGAAAGCTGGATCGGGAATTTTTCGGCCTGTTCGGCGATATTGACCTGCGACAAATAGCGGCGGGCCGTGGCTTCGGCATCGGATTTCGTGATGCCGCGTACCAGGCGCGGTGCCAGCGTGCAATTATCCAGGACGCTGAGATGGGGGAACAGATTGTAGTTCTGGAATACCATGCCGACCGAGCCGCGCAGCGCCGTAAGGTCCGTACGGTCGTCGATGACGTGGCCGTCGATCATCAGGACGCCGCTATCATGCGGCTCGATACGGTTGAGGCAGCGGATGAAGGTCGATTTGCCCGACCCTGACGGTCCGAGCACTACGATTTTCTCGCCCTTGCTGATGTCGAGATCGATCCGGTCGAGTGCCAGGTAATCCTTGTAGAATTTGCTCAGGCCACGGATCGAGATGCGCGCGGTCGGATCGGGGGAAGTGCTAAGCTGCATCGGCGGATGCCTTGTTGCGGTCGGCCCAGATGAAGCGGCGCTCGATCCGCTTCTGCAGGAACAGGAAGAAGAAGACCATCGCCAGGTAATAGACCAGGGCGGCGGCATAATATTCGGTGAACTGGAATGTGCGGGCCACCTGGATCTGGGTAACGGCCAGAAGCTCCTGCAACGAGATGACCGAGGCGAGCGATGTCGTCTTCAGCAGGCTGATGAATTCGTTGATGGTGGGGGGCAGGGCGATGCGCAGCGCCTGTGGAAAGATGACATGGCGGTAGGTCTGCGCCGTCGTCATGCCCAGAGCGTCGGCGGCCAGGACCTGGCCCGGATCGACGGCGCGCAGGGCGGCACGGTTGATCTCCACCTGATAGGCGGATTCATTGATCGAGAGGGAGAGCCATGTCGCCAGGAACGGCGTGAACCAGTGCTCGCGGAAGATGGGAAAGAATTGCGGCAGGGCGTTCCAGATGAACAGCAACTGAAGCAGCGTCGGTGCGCCCCGGAACACGGCGACATAAAGCCCGAGCAGCCGCCTGATGATTGAATCCCGGCCATTCAGCTTCATCGCCATCGGGATCGAGATGGCGATGGCCGTCAGGTGCGACAGGAGGGCGATGACCAGCGTCAGTGCGGCGCCCTTGAGAAAGGCTGTGGAGAACAGGGCGCCGAAGAAGGTGGCGAAATCGAAGCGTGACGGGGCATTCCGTTCGGTGAAGACGCTTTGATGGTCGCCGGAAATGCCCCATTTCTTTGCCATGGCGGCGATTTCGCCCTTTTGGGACAGTTCGTCGATCGCCTTCTGCAGCAGGGCGCTATCACGTGAATCCTTGCGGATATAGACCGCGAACTGATGAAAGTCGGGATAATCGGGCGTCAGGATGATCGTGACTTTTCCGCCCAACTGCTTCTGCCGGTAATAGAGTTCGACATCCTGGCTGATGAACGCATGGACCCGCCCGATCAGGACCTGCTGCACAACCTGATCTTCGGTCGGGTATTGCTGCAGGATGATCGGTGGCCGCCCGGAGGCGCGGAGGCGATCATTCTCGCGTTCGATCTGCGCGGCGTAGCTGGTGCCGGACTGCACCGCGACGGTCTGTCCGGACAGATCCGCCATTTCGCGGATTTTCGGTGTGCCCACGCGGGCGACCGCCACCACGGTGGAATCCAGATAGGCGACTGCGTCATAATTTCGCAGCCGTCCCGCCTGCCGCAGCACGCCGCTGATGACCATGCCGCAGCGCTGGGCGGAGAGGCTGGGAAACAGCCCCTCGAAATCCATCGTCTGGGGGATGAGCGCGACATGCCAGTAGGCTGCCAGGCGGCGGGCGAGGTCGATATCCATCCCAGCCAGGGCATTGGTGTCGGACCCGTTGACGAAGGTCATCGGCGGCAGGGTAGGGTTGGTGCAGAGCGTCAACTGGCCGTCATGTACGAAGCTGGGGAGATCATCGGCCAGCGCGCGCGCGGCCGGCAGGAGGACGGCCAGGGCGAGCAGGGCTGCCGCGAGCATGCGGCGCCATGGACCGGCGCGGCGCAGGGAGCGATCGGAAGGGGCCAGGGACCGATATCCGGAAAAAGCGAGGGTAGACGGGCAGGAGCTCGGCAAGCGGGTCCATCCTTGGTGGGGCGGCATGACGCGGAACGGCGACCGGAATCATAGGCGGAATGTTCCGGCTGGCGCCAGCCGGATCGGAACCTTATACACCATTTCGGTTGGTTGTTGATTTACCAAAACCCAAAGAGAACTCCACGAGATTTAAATCGAGCACTCTGGAGTGCTCGGCCTAGGCTGGATGGAGAATAGGATTGGACTCGCATTATCGTCGAGCGGAAGGAGTATGGGTACATGACGTCGAACCGGTGGTTCATCGACAGTGAAACCGGCGAATTGTCGGATGTTCTTTTGTGCCCACCCGATAATTACAGCTGGATACCCAGCAATGACATCGCGATCCAGACCATGGCGAAGGGTGTGCGGATCGACAGGAGTGCCTTGGCTGCGCAGTTCCGCGAATTGGTTTCGGCCCTGGAAGGGGCGGGCGCGGCCTGCCATTTCCTGCAGCCGCGCGCGGGGATGCCTTATCAGGTCTATACGCGTGACAGCTCGCAGACCACGCCGTGGGGCACCGTCGTAACCCGGCTGATGCGCCCCGAGCGTACGGCGGAAGAGGGGGAAATCCGCACATTCTACCAGCCCGACGATATCTGGAAGAGCGCTACCAAGGGCCATATCGAGGGGGGGGATATCCATATCATCCGCCCGGGCCTGGTTGCCGTGGGCGTGACGGGTGGCCGCACGGACGAAGCGGGGGCGCGCGAGTTCCTGGGGTGGTTCGAAGAGGCCGGGTGGGCGACGAGGATGATCCGCTTCCCGGAACATTTCCTGCATCTGGACGTTATTTTTACGATGGTGACGGAAAATCTGGCCATTGCCGCCGTGGACGTGCTGGATGATGAAGATCTCGACTGGTTCCGCGCGCAGGGTATCCGGCTGCTGCCGGTCAGCTACAAGGAAGCGATGCGGGACATGGGCTGCAACGTGCTGGCGCTGGGTCGCGACCGGGTAGTCAGCCCGCGCCATTCAATGCGGATCAACGAGATGCTGCGGGCCGAGGGGCTGACCGTGATCGACCCCGAACTGAACCAGTTCTCGCAGGGGGGGGGCAGCATCCACTGCATGACGATGCCGCTGCGCCGCGCTTCACTCGTCACCGGCTGAGAGCGGCCGGTCCGGGCTGGCACCGCCAGGCGTTGACGGCGGAGCTTTTGACGCAGTGTCTCGGAATGCGGACAGGCCCGCCCCCGCGATACGGGGAGCGGGCCTGTGTCGTTTGTGCGCGGGCTTCGATTACCCATCGATGCGACCGATCGGGGCCCCGCGTCCGGCGAGAATGCGGGGCCTTGGCTGCGGCAGCGATTAGCGACGCCACCAACCAGTCCGGCGTGCCGGAGCGGGGGTGGCATCGTCGATGACGATCGGCTGCACCACCGGTCCGTCGGCCGCGGCGGCGGGTGCGCTGTCCGCCGTCTCGGTCTTTGCGGTTTTGGTGCGTGCCGGAGCCTTGCGGGCCCGCCGGGGCTTGGCGGAGGCCGGCTCGGCGGGTGCGTCGGCCGTCTCGGCCGGCGCGGCCTTGACCGGTTCGGCCTGCTCGACCTTGTCGGTCTTGGTAGCCTTGCGGGTCCGAGTTGCGGCCGTTGCGCGCGTTGCAGCCTTGCGTGCGGGCTTCTTCTTCTCCGGCGTTTCCGTCACGGCTTCCACGATCTCTTCAGGCGCTTCGGCCGGTGCCTCTGCGGTCACCTCAGCGACTGGAACTGCCTTGGCCGTGCGCCGGCGGCGTGTCCGGGGGGCTGCGGCAGGTTCCACGCTCTCGGCCGGCTCCGCCGGGGCAGCAGCCACGACGGGCTCTTCCGTCGCCTGAACCGTGGCGGGTTCAACCGCCGCCGGTTCGGCCTCCGCGTCCTTGCGGGTGCGGGGACTGCGACGGCGGCGCGGCTTCGGCGCGTCTTCGGCCGCAGGTGCGCTCTCGGGCACCGCTTCCGCCACCGTTTCGATTGCCACTTCCACCGGTACGGCTTCGGGTTCCGACACCGCCAATGTTTCGGCGATATCGACGATTTCCGCCTGTTCGGCCTTGGGAGCGACTGGACGTCGGGGGGCGGGTGCCGCCGGCAGGCCAGCTTCGGTCGATTGCTCGATCACGTCGAAGATGTCGATGATGCCATTGCCGAACGGGTTGGCCGGCGTCGGACCGCGATAGGGTGCTTCTGCGGCCCTGGGTTCGCGCCGGTCGTTCCGGTCGCGCCGACGGCGCGAGCGATCGCGGCCTTCGTCTTCGCGGTTCCGGGGGACTGGCGCTTCGGCGGGTTCGACCGCCGCGACGACGGGCTCGGCGGCGTCTTCCGCATCCGTATCCGCATCCTCATCCTCGCCACCGGCTTCGATAACGGCCGACTGCTGCGCGCCCTCGGCCGTCCGTTCGCCATTCCGACGCCGACGGCGCCGGCGGCGCCGCCGGCGATGGTCGGTACCCTCCTCGGACCCTTCGGCGGCACGCGGAGCCTCCTCGACCGGTGCCGGGGCTTCGGCCTGGATCGGGATCTCGCGCACCACGGGGGCGGTCGCCTCGACTGCCGCTTCGGCTTCGGTCTCCACCGGCTCGGCCAGGGCGGCCTGCACAACCGGTTCGAACCGCTCGGTCTGCGGCCGCACGCGTTCGATGCGCAGTTGGGGCGGCAGGAGCGTGGCATCGGGGGAGAAGACCACGCGCATCTTGTGCCGCTTCTCGATCTCGTCGAGCCACGCGCGCTTGTTGTTCAGGATATACAGCGCGATCTCGGCGGCTACATGGACCGTGATCTCGGCCGCGCGGCGGCGAGCGCCTTCTTCCTCGACCGCGCGCAGCACGTGCAGGGCCGCGCTTTCGGTACCACGGATGATGCCCGTGCCCTGGCAGTGCGGGCAGGGGGTAAAGGACGATTCCGTAATCGACGGCCGCAGACGCTGCCGCGACATTTCCAGCAGTCCGAAATGCGAGATCGAGCCGACCTGGATCCGTGCGCGGTCGGTGCGCAGCGCGTCCTTCAGCCGCCGCTCGACCATCGCATTATGTTTGCGGCTTTCCATATCGATGAAATCGATGACGATCAGGCCGGCCAGGTCGCGCAGGCGCAACTGGCGGGCCACTTCCTCGGCTGCTTCCAGATTGGTGCGCAGCGCGGTTTCCTCGATATTGCGCTCGCGCGTCGACCGGCCCGAATTGACGTCGATCGCCACCAGGGCCTCGGCCTGGTTGATGACCAGATAGCCGCCAGAGCGCAGTTGCACCGTCGGCGACAGCATCGAGTCCAGCAGGCCCTCGACATTGAAATGAGAGAACAGCGGCTGGCCGCCGTCGCGCCAGCATTTCACCTTCGGCGCGCTTTGCGGCATCAGCATGCGCATGAAGTCGCGCGCCGATTTCCAGCCGGGCTCGCCATCCACCAGGATTTCGGTGACGTCGCGGGTATAGATGTCGCGGATCGCGCGCTTGATCAGGCTGGCTTCCTCATAGATCAGCGCAGGAGCCACCGAATTCATCGTCAGGTCGCGGATGTCGTCCCACAGCCGCAGCAGATATTCGCAGTCGCGCATGATCTCGGGGCGGGGGCGCTGGGCGCCGGCCGTGCGCACGATCATCGCCATGCCGCGCGGGATCTGCAGTTCCGCGATCACGTCCTTCAGGCGCCGGCGGTCGGCGACCGAGGTGATCTTGCGCGACACACCGCCACCGCGCAGCGAATTGGGCATCAGCACGCAATAGCGGCCGGCCAGCGAAATATAGGTGGTCAGCGCCGCGCCCTTGTTGCCGCGCTCTTCCTTGACCACCTGAACCAGCAGGACCTGGCGGCGCCGGATCACTTCCTGGATCTTGTAGTTGCGCAGGAAACGGGCGATGCGGCGCTGCACCATGCTCTCGTCGCCGGTATCGGTCTCGCCGCCCACGGTCTCGGGCAGGGGCTCCACCTCGCCTTCGGACGCATCCTCGGCCGTGGCTTCGGCAGGAGCGGCCGCTGCGTCAGCGTCATCTTCAGCCTGGGTCTCTTCGGCGCGGGCTTCCTCTTCCTGAAGAGCCAGCAGTTTCTCGCGATCCGCGACCGGAATCTGGTAATAGTCCGGATGGATTTCGCTGAAGGCGAGGAAGCCGTGGCGGTTGCCGCCATATTCGACGAAGGCGGCCTGCAGGCTCGGTTCTACCCGGATGACCTTGGCCAGGTAGATATTGCCCTTGAGCTGCTTCTTGGCCGAAGCCTCGACGTCGTAATCCTCGAGCCTGTTACCATCCATCACGACCACGCGGGTTTCTTCCGCGTGTGTCGTGTCGATCAGCATGCGCTTGGTCATTAAAAACGGAACTCCGGTATGCCCGCTTCCGCTGTCTGTCCGGCGTCCTCATGGGGGATGCGCAATCGCGACGGTGGGGAGGGGCAACGATAGAAATGGGAGACAATACGACGGATCCGGAAGCCGTTGCGGCGATATCCGCGCAGATCCTGCCCACGCGCGTCCCATGTGACGTGCGCTGTACCGGGCTGTCTGCGAACGCGGGTCGCGTGGCGTTCATCCATCCTCATCAGGCGGTGACGCGCACCTGCGCATGCGCGGTGCGGCGTCGGAATAAAGGGCATCGTCATCCTGCGCCGGCCTTGCGGCCGGGCGGAGCGGCATCCGTGGCCCGTCGATACGGGGGCGACCTGCCGGATGGATCCGGTCCTGTCGACCTGGCCGTTTTCCGGCGCCAACCGACGCGGACCCATCACGGTGCAAGCATGACCTAACTGAGGCCGCGCTGCAAGCGCTGTCGCATCCCGGAATGACAGGTTGACGATCTGTATCAATGATCTCGTGCAAGCCGTTGAAATGCAGACGAAGGGAGTGGAGCCTGCTATGATCCGTCGCGGAAATGGCCACGAGGGGCGGTTTCATGGATGCTGATCATTCCGAAAGGGCGCCGGCCGGCCGGGGGCGGCGCGCGGTCCTGCTGGCCACGCTGGGCGCGGGGCTTGCGGCACGGGCCGGCGACGCGGGCGCTGCGGTGCATCGAATGGCCGCGCACAGCGCCGTCGCGCATGCCCGGCCCCCCCTGCGTGCCCCGGCGATTGTGGGGCGGGCGGCGGCGCCCTTGCCGCTGGTCATGCTCGATCCCGGCCATGGCGGGAAGGACCCCGGCGCGATCGGGGTTTCCGGCACGTATGAGAAACATATTGCCGAGGCGGCTGCCGCCGAACTGCAGCGGCAATTGCTGGCCAGCGGCGCCTATCGCGTCGCGATGACCAGGACGGACGACCGCTTCATCCCGCTGGAAGGGCGGGTGGAGATCGCGCATGCGCATAGTGCGTCGCTGTTCATTTCCATGCATGCCGACGCATTGACCGATCGCTCGGTGCGTGGGGCCAGCGTGTACACGCTCTCCGGGCAGGCGTCTGACGCCCAGAGCGCGGCGCTGGCCCGGACCGAGAACAGCGCCGACCGGTTCGGCGGCCCCCAGGTGCATGCCAATTCGCCCGAGGTCGCGGCCATCCTGTCCAGCCTGGTAAGCGAGGAAACGCGGCGTGGGGCGGCCCATATGGCCAGTAGTGTGGTGGACGCCTTTCGGCCACGGATCGGCCTGCTGTCCCATCCGGCGCGCCATGCGGCGTTTGTCGTGTTGAAATCGGCCGACATCCCCTCGGTTCTGGTGGAAATGGGGTTCATGTCTAACCGGATGGATGAGGCCGCGCTCCGCCAGGCGGGGCATCGGATGATGGTGGCGGGCGCGATGAAACAGGCGGTCGACCGCTATTTCGCCTCGGCCGGCGGGGTGACCCGTCTGACAGGGTAAAAGCCGGGGTGTTCCCCACGGCCTTTTCTGTTGCAATCGGTGGGGCGGACTGTATGGTGCGCGGCATGGTTAACGCGATCACCATGACGGCAGGGCTGTCCGGCGCCAAGGCGCTGTTGGTGTCGCATGCCCGCGACCGGGCTGCCCTTCTCCTTCGTCTCCGACTTATCTGCCCCTGAGCGTTCAGGGTCGGCATGATGCCGGCGCGCCCAGGGGAGACGGCGGGAGCAATCCCGCATGCGAGGAAGCAGCGCCCACGCGGCGTATGCAGGCGAACATTCCGGACCTGTCCGAGGTATTTCATGACAATCGACCATCCGTCCTTCGGCCGTATTGACGACGACCGGGTCATCATCTTCGACACGACCCTGCGCGACGGCGAACAATCCCCTGGTTTCTCGATGAATCTGGCCGAGAAGCTCCGGATGGCGGAGGCGCTGGCCGAACTGGGCGTCGACGTGATCGAGGCCGGCTTCCCGGTGGCGTCGAAGGGTGATTTCGAGAGCGTTCACCAGATCGCATCCGCCATCCGTGGCCCGGTGATCTGCGCTCTGGCCCGTAGCGGCGGCAAAAACGACATTGCCAGTGCGGGCGAGGCCATTCGCCCTGCCGAGCGCGGGCGCATTCACAATTTCATCTCTACTTCGCCGCTGCATATGAAATACAAGCTGCGGATGGAGCCCGAGACGGTGCTGGAACTGATCACGGCCGGCAACAAGGCAGCGCGGCAGTTCACCGACGACGTGGAATGGTCGGCTGAGGATGGCTCGCGCACCGACCCGGATTTTCTGTGCCGCTGCGTCGAGGCCGCGATCAAGGCCGGGGCGACCACGATCAACATCCCCGACACTGTCGGCTATGCCACGCCCGAAGACATGGCCCGCATTTTCGCTGACCTGAAGGCCCGCGTTCCGGGCGCGGACAGGGTGATCTTCTCGGCGCATAATCATAACGATCTGGGCCTGGCCGTGGCCAATACCATCGCCGCGCTGGCGGCGGGCGCCCGGCAGATCGAATGCACGATCAATGGCATCGGCGAGCGCGCGGGCAATGCGGCGCTGGAAGAAATCGTGATGGCGCTGCGGACGCGCCAGGATGTGCTGCCCTACAAGACAGGCATCCAGACGCAAAACCTGCTGCGGACTTCGCGCATGCTGGCGACCATCACCGGCTTCGACGTGCAGCCCAACAAGGCGATCGTCGGGCGCAATGCCTTTGCGCATGAGAGTGGCATCCATCAGGACGGCGTGCTGAAGAATGCCGCGACCTATGAGATCATGACCCCCGAGAGCGTCGGCTGGACCCGGTCGTCGCTGGTGCTGGGCAAGCATTCGGGCCGTGCGGCCTTCCGCGACAAGCTGAAGGCCATGGGCTATGGCGAGATGGACGAGGCGCATCTGAATGATGCCTTCGCGCGCTTCAAGGACCTGGCCGACCGCAAGAAGGTTGTCTACGACGAGGATCTGGTCGCTCTGGTGGATGACGAAGCGCGCGATCATGCCCGCATCCGTTTCATCTCGTTGGATATCGAGGCCGGGTCGCGCCGCCCGGCGCGCGCGGAACTGACGCTGGAGGTCGATGGAGAGGCTCGTAGCGGCGAGGCGAACGGGCAGGGACCGGTTGACGCGGCCTTTAACGCTGTACGCGCGATCTTCCCCCACGAGGCGACTCTGCAGCTCTATTCGGTCGGCGCGGTGACTGAGGGGAGTGATGCTCAGGCCCGCACGACCGTGCGGCTGGAAGAGGACGGCAAGCTGGTCGATGGCCAGGGTGCGGACAGCGACACGCTGGTCTCGGCGGTCAGGGCCTACGTGCACGCTTTGAATAAGTTGCTGGTCAAGCGCGCCCGGACAGAGCCCGAGGCCCTGAGTGTGACCGCCTGACGCCGCGGACAGGACGAATCGGCGGGGCCTCCCCCGGGAGGCCCCGCTTTTTCATATCCGGCTTTCCGGGTGCGGCCGGTCAGTAATTGTAATAGCCGGGCGGTGGCGGGGGCGGCGGCGGATAGCCGGGCGGCGGATAGGATGGCTGCCCGTATGGCCCGTAGGCGGGAGGCGCATAACCGCCCGGCGGCGGATAATATTGCTGCGGCCGGTTCGGCGTGGTGGCGGCGCCGGTCGCCGCTCCAACCGCGCCGCCGGCCAGGGCGCCGATCGCGGCGCCGCGACCGCCACCGGCCAATGCGCCGATCGCGGCGCCACCTCCCGCGCCGATCAGGCCGCCGCCGAGCGCGCGCTGGCCCGGATCATACGGATTGCTACAGGCCGCCAGCGACAGGGCAAGAGCGCCCAGTGTCAGGAGCCCGGCCTTGCGGACGAGGTGGCGGGGTGGAGAGGCGGGAGTGCGAAGAGGGCTCATGGAATTCTCGTGGTTTCAGGCCGGTGTAGGGCGGTGGGCATCGTATGATGCACCGTATCGCGCTTTTTCGCCCTCGTCAGCGGAAAGCGAAATCGGGGCGATGTCATCGGCGGATCAGTAGCCCCGGTTGTAATATCCACTCCGGCGTGGCGGATTGGGCGTGGTGGCGGCCCCCGCGGCAGCGCCGACCGCGCCGCCGCCTAATGCGCCGATCAGGGCGCCGCTCCCGCCGCCGGCCAAACCACCGATCGCGGCGCCGCCGCCGGCGCCGATCAGCGCGCCGGTTCCTGCGCGGGCGCCCGGGTCGTACGGATTGCCGCAACCCGCCAGGGCCAGAAGTCCGGCGCCGAGCAAGGCCGTCCGGGTGAAGAAAGAGGTTTGGGTGCGGATCGTCATGATAATCTTCCTTGTCGAAAGGGCGCCGTTCGCCAGCTACGGGGTATCGTCTTCCGGTGCTGCGAGTTTCCCTGCAGGTCGTGTGCGTGGCGGGGCGTTCCGATGGCGAAAAAAAGGCGGCCGGATTTTTTTTCCGGCGGCCCATTCGCGCTGGGCCGAATAGCGGCCTGAGGGCATATGGGAAGGGTCTGTGCCTTTTTCATGTCCGGAAGAGGGTGACGGCCTGAAAAGCACGAATTAATGTGGCCGGGCCTTGCCCGTGTCCTGTAGCCCCGGTAAGCCCTCGGCCTGATCCGGCAGACTGGGATGCGTCGCGACGGGCTGCCGTTCGGCAGGTCGTGCGTCCCATGTTCCGAATCGTGTCGTGCTTGTTTGTCGGGAGTTCTGGATGTTTGCTCGTCTGCTGGGTCTATTGTCGGCCGATATGGCCATCGACCTCGGCACGGCCAATACCCTTGTCTATGTCAAGGGACGCGGCGTTGTCCTGAACGAACCATCGGTGGTTGCCATCGCCGATGTGCGCGGCAAGAAGCAGGTGCTGGCGGTCGGCGAGGAAGCCAAGCAGATGGTCGGGCGCACGCCCGGCAACATCACGGCGATCCGGCCCCTGCGCGACGGCGTGATCGCCGATTTCGAGGTGGCGGAGGAAATGATCAAGCATTTCATCCGCAAGGTGCATAACCGGCGGATGTTCGCCAGCCCGTTGATCATCGTCTGCGTCCCCTCCGGCTCCACGGCCGTCGAGCGCCGGGCGATTCAGGAGAGCGCGGAGAGCGCGGGCGCGCGCAAGGTGTTCCTGATCGAGGAACCGATGGCCGCGGCGATCGGTGCCGGGCTGCCGGTGACCGAACCCTCGGGCAGCATGATCGTCGATATCGGCGGCGGCACGACCGAAGTTGCCGTGATCTCGCTGGGTGGAATCGTCTACGCCCGATCGGCCCGTGTCGGCGGCGACAAGATGGATGAGGCCATTATTTCTTACATCCGGCGCAACCATAACCTGCTGATCGGCGAAAGCTCGGCCGAGCGCATCAAGATCGAACTGGGTTCGGCCCTGCCTCCTGACGATCCTGACGATGACGGTGGCTGGCGCGAGGTCAAGGGGCGCGACCTGATCAATGGCGTTCCGCGCGAGGTTGTGGTGTCGCAGGCGCAGATCGCCGAGAGCCTGGCAGAGCCTGTCAGCCAGATTGTCGATGCGGTGACGACGGCGCTGGAAAACACACCGCCCGAACTGTCGGCGGACATCGTGGACAAAGGCATCGTCCTGACCGGTGGTGGTGCGCTGCTCTATCGTCTCGACGACGTGCTGCGCCGGGCCACCGGCCTGCCGGTCACGGTCGGTGAGGATGCGCTGTCCTGCGTGGCGCTGGGGACTGGACGCGCCCTGGAAGAGATGAAACGTTTGAAGAATGTGCTGACCAGTATGTACTGACGACGAGCGGAACGCGGGGGGCCGAGGCGATGGACGTCCGGCATAATGGCGGGTGTGACTGGCGTGGGTATGCACGATACCCGGCGAACCCGTCATGATTCCGCTTTCCATCACCTTGCGTCAGGCGCTGGAGCGGCTGGTCCTTCCGATTCTGATCGTTGCCGCGCTGGGGATCATCCTGCTTGGACAGGCGGATCGCAGTCTGACGGAACGGGTGCGGATGGGGTTGGCCGATATTCTGGCGCCCGCGTACGGGCTGGTTGTCTGGCCGCAGGAACAGGCGCGCGACCTGCTGGGCCGCATGCGCGACATGGGTCGGATCGAGATCGAAAACCAGCGCCTGCGCGCGGAAAACGCCAATCTGCGCCATTGGTATGATGTCGCGGCCGCGCTGGCGGATGAAAACGCGGCCCTCAAGGCTAATTTGCACTGGATGCCCGATCCCTCGCCGTCTTTCGTCACGGGCCGGGTCGTCCGTGATACTAGTGGTCTGTATGCCCGCAGCGTGCTTGTGGCGGCCAATGTCGATGCGGGAATCCATAAGGATGAGATCGTGCTCGACGGTTCGGGCCTGGTCGGACGCGTGACCGAGATCGGTAGCCGGTCGGTGCGTGTCCTGCTGCTCACCGATGCGTCGAGCCGCATACCGGTCAGACTGGAAGTCAGCCACGGGGCCGCTATAATGGCCGGCGATAATTCGGGTACACCTCGCCTTATCTACTATTCCCAGGACAATCCCCCGGTCGAGGGAGAGCGCGTCGTCACCAATGGCGAGATCGATACAATGCCCGCGGGCCTGCCTGTCGGGCAGATCCATTATGTTCGCCCCGGTCAGCCGGTCGTCATCCCCTTTGCGTCACTGGGGCATCTCGACATCGTACGGGTCTTCGATTATGGGCGCTCCGCTGTCGTCCCTCCCGATGCGCCGGGGCGGATTCCGGTGCGGCGCCCGGCCGATTCCTTCTCGCTCCCATTTTCCTCCCCACTGGGCCATGGATGAGAGTGTGCATGGATGACGCCCGACCAGGCTCCAGAGTTCCAACCGGGCATTCAGCCTCGGCCCAGTCTGTGGCGGCGGCTGGACATGCTATCGCGGCGTGGCCTGCCCGCCGCGCTGACCGGTATGGCTGTCCTGCTGCTTTCCGCGCCGTTCGGCCTGCCCGGGCAGGCAGAGTTGTTGCCGGGCATTCTGCTGTCGTCCGTTTTCTTCTGGTCGGTGTTCCGGCCGGCATCGATGTCGTCGCCGATCGTGTTCCTGCTTGGGATGCTGGTCGATCTGCTCGGGTTCGGGCCGCCGGGTGTGATGCTTCTGGTGGTACTGCTCGTCCATGGGGTGGCACTTTCTGGCCGCTACGGCTTCTCGCGGGCTCACATTCTCGTTCTGTGGCTGGTGTTCGACGGCGTGTCGCTGGCCGCGACGGCGCTGCAATGGGGACTGATTTCCGCGCTGTCGCTGCACCTTGTGCCCATGATTGCCTTCGCGTTCCAGTGGGTGCTCGGGGTCGGTGTGTTTCCGCTTCTGTGCGTAGTCTTCAGCACTCTGGGGCGTTCTATCGCCAATCCGGATCGAGCCTGATGGCGGTTTTCGATTTCGTCCCGGCCTGGATGGATTGATGGTTCGGCGTCGCAAAACCTTGCAGCGCCTGATGTCGCGGCCCGATGCCGATACGCCCTCGCGTGGGGTCTTTACCCGGCGTGCGCTGGTTGTGCTGGGAGCCCAGATGGCGGCATTCGGCCTGCTGGGCCATCGGCTGTACGGGTTGCAGGTGGTGGAGGGCGATCACTTCGCCCGTATGGCTGAGAATAATCGCGTCAGCCGCCGCCTGATCGCCTCGCCACGCGGGCGGGTGGTCGACCGGTTTGGGATCGCCGTGGCCTCGAACAAGGTGAACTGGCGTGCCCTGCTGCTGCCCGAGGAAACCAGCGACATACCGGGCACCCTGGATCGTTTTTCCGCGCTGGTGCCGATCGAGGCGCGGGATCGGGCGCGTATCGAGCGCGAGATCCGGCACAAGCGGCGTTTTATTCCCGTCATGCTGCATGATTTCCTGTCCTGGGACGACATGGCGCGGATCGAACTCAATGCGCCCTCGCTGCCCGGGGTGCTGATCGATGTCGGGACCACGCGGAATTATCCGTTCGGGCCGCTGATGGCGCACGTGGTGGGCTATGTCGCACCGCCCGGCGACAAGGATGTGGCGCAGGATCAGACGCTGGCACTGCCCGGAATGCGGGTGGGACGCGCCGGTATCGAGCAGACCCAGGATGGGCTACTGCGCGGCCAGGTCGGCGCGGTGGAGGTCGAGGTCAACGCGGTCGGTCGCCTGATGTCCGAATTGTCGCGCGACGAGGGGCAGCCGGGCGACGAAATCACCCTGACCATCGATTCGGGCCTGCAGCAGGCGGTGCTGGGGCGGATTGCCGACCAGTCGGCCAGCGCGGTGGTGATGGATTGCCGTAATGGCGAGGTGCTGGCCATGGTCAGCAACCCGTCCTTCGACCCGTCGCTATTCGACAGCGGGGTCAGTCAGGCGCAGTGGCAGGAATGGGCCACCGATCCGCGCACGCCCCTGATCAACAAGGCGGTGGCTGGTGTCTATCCGCCGGGCTCGACCTTCAAGCCGGCGGTGGCGATGGCGGCGCTGAAGGCCGGCACCCTGTCGCCGACCGATCGGATTTTCTGTCCAGGTTATCTGGATGTGGGCGGGACGCGGTTCCACTGCTGGTCCCGCTATGGTCATGGCGCGCTGACCCTCAAGGAAGGGCTGAAATTCTCCTGCGACGTGTTCTTCTACGAAGTGGCGCGGCGGACCGGCATGGATGCCATTGCGGCCGCCTCCCACAGTTTCGGGCTGGGCACGAACCTGGATATTGAACTGCAGCATACCCGGGCGGGCCTGATCCCTACGCCGGAATGGCGGCGGGCGCATGGCCAGCACTGGAATGGCGGAGACACGATCGTCAGCGGCATCGGTCAGGGGTTCGTGCAGGTGACGCCGCTGCAGCTTGCCACCTATGTCTCGCGGATCGCCAGTGGGCGGGCAGTGCAGCCGCATCTGGTTCGGGCGATTTCGGGCCGGCAGACCGACGGCACCGATGGTGGCCACTGGCCGGCATTGGACATGCCGGAGCCCTTCCTGGCTCAGTTGCGGGCCGGGATGTATGCCGTGGTCAACGAGGAACATGGTACCGCGCCCAAGGCCAAGCTGGATATTCCGGGAGTGCAGATGGCCGGCAAGACCGGTTCGGCCCAGGTGCGGCATGTTTCGCGCGCGTTGCGCGAGAGCGGGCATTTCGATTCGTCTTCGCTGCCGTGGGAATACCGGCCCCATGCGCTGTTCATCTGCTTCGCGCCCTATGACGCACCGCGCTATGCAGCGGCGGTGGTGGTGGAACATGGCAATGCGGGGGCTGCGGTTGCCGCCCCGCTGGCCCGCGATATCATGACCGATACGCTGACCCGCGACCCGGCGAACCGCAAGGAGCCGCCGGGCCAGGTGGTGGCGGAGGTCGAGGACTTCGAATAGCTGTCCCTACGGGAGCGCGTTCGGATCGCACCGCGCGCACATGTTCAGTCAGACTCTGGACAAGGGCGGGTGGGACGCGCATCTGTGGCCGCCGTCCGTGTGGCGTTGCGGGCGATGACGCGGGACCGAGAGCATGAATTTCCAGAAACGCCTTCTGCGCGCCGAGCCCAATTTCCGTATCCTGGCCAAGCTGTGGCAGGTCAATTGGCTGTATGTGCTGCTGATCTGCGCGTTGGCCATGGTGGGGTATGGCGCGCTTTATTCCGCCGCCGGCGGGTCATCCCATCCGTTTGCGGGGCCGCAGACCATCCGCTTCGCCATCGGTCTGGTGATGATGGTCTGCGTGGCGCTGATGAGTCCGCGTGTGCTGACGCGTCTGGCGTGGCCGCTTTATGGCCTGTCGCTGGTGCTGTTGGTCGCCGTGCTGCGCATGGGGCATGTCGGCAAGGGGGCGGAGCGATGGCTGATCGTCGGTGGCGTGCAGCTTCAGCCGTCCGAACTGGCCAAGATCGCGCTGGTGCTGGTGCTGGCGACCTGGTTCCATCGTGTCAGCTACCGGCGCATGGTCAATCCGCTCTATCTGCTGCCGCCCGCCGCCATGGTGCTGCTGCCGGTGGGGCTGGTGCTGAAGGAGCCCAATCTGGGCACGGCCGTCATCATTGGCGTGGTGGGTGCCACCATCTTCTTCGGCGCGGGGATGCGGCTGTGGCAGATCGCGCTGCTGCTGTTGCCGCTGCCCTTTCTGGGCAAGTTTGCCTACAGCCATCTGCATGATTACCAGAAGGCGCGCATTACTACCTTCCTGAATCCGGAAAGCGATCCGCTTGGGGCGGGTTATAATATCATCCAGTCGAAGATTGCGCTCGGTTCGGGGGGTATGTGGGGGCAGGGCTATCTGCACGGCACGCAGGGCCAGCTGAACTTCCTGCCTGAAAAGCAGACCGACTTCATCTTCACCATGATCGCCGAGGAATGGGGCTATGTCGGCGGGATTGCGGTGATCGGGCTGCTGATGCTGATGGTGATCGGCGGCATGCTGATTGCCATGCGCAGCCGCAACCAGTTCGGACGGTTGCTGGGGTTGGGGATCGCGACCAATTTCTTCCTGTATTGTGCGGTCAACCTGTCGATGGTGATGGGGACGATCCCCGTTGGTGGCGTGCCGTTGCCGCTGATTTCCTATGGTGGGTCGGCCATGTTGACGGTGATGTTCGGTTTCGGCCTGCTGATGTCGGCCTGGGTGCACCGCAACGACCATTTTGGCGAGGCCGGGGACAGGTCGTGACCGGTCTGCGGCCGGTCGATGCCGCGACCGCGCTTGCATATCGGCGGAGCCTGTATCGTGCGGGCGGGATATCTGTGCGGGTCGGACAGCGCCCGGTGCGGGACGATCCGACGCTGCCCGCATGGTGGCGGCGCGGTGACGTGGTATTCGTCAGCGCCGCCAATCCGGGTGGTCGCCGCCGGCCGGATGGCTGGAACCTGCGGCGAATGCGGGCACTGGCCGCATGTCTGGCGGGATGCGAAATCCGGGAAGGTGAGGGGCGGCTGGGACAGTGGGCTGAGCCGCTGTTCGCCGTGCGTCTGCCGCTGGCACGCGGACGGGTGATCGCTCGGCGCTTTAGGCAGAATGCCGTTCTGCTGGTGCGGGAGGGGAGGCCGGCACGGCTGGTGTTTCTTGAAGCGCCGCACCCGGCGCGGCGGCCGGGTGGGGATGGACTCAGCCTTCGATCTGGCTGAAATCCGCGATCAGCACCATCATGCGCCGGAGTTCGGCCAGCAGGCGCAGCCGGTTCAGGCGCAGATCGGCGCGGTCAGCGTTGACCGTGACCGCTTCGAAGAATCGGTCCAGGGCCGGCCGCAGGCGGGCGGCTTCGCGCATGGCGTCGGTATAGCGCTCATTGGAGATTGCGGCCTCGACTGCGGGGGTGACCTCCAGCAGCATGTTGGCCAGGTCGCGTTCCTCGGGCTGCTCGTACAGCGTCGGGTCGGGCGTGCCGTCATGCGGGCCGTCCTTGCGGTCTTCGATCCGCAGGATGTTGGCGGCGCGCTTGGTCGCCGCCAGCAGGTTTTGCCCGTCATCAGTAGCCAGCATGGCGGCCAGTACGTCGGTGCGGGTCAGCAGGCGGGTGATGTCGCTGTCCTCGTTTCCGCTGGAAATCGCGGCCAGGATATCATGGCGGGCACCTTCGGCGCGCAACTGGACCCGGAGCCGCTCGGCCACGAAGCCGGGCAGCAGTGCCAGGTCCGGCGCGTCGCGCAGGGTCTCGGGCAGGGTCTCGGCCGCCAGCACGAACAGCCGGACAAGATCCAGCCGTAGCGCGTTTTCGCGGATGATGCGGATGATGCCCAGGGCGGCACGGCGCAGCGCGTAGGGATCGCCCGATCCGCCGGGTTTTTCGCCCGCCGCGAAGAAGGCGGTCAGGCTGTCGATCTTATCGGCCAGTGCCACCGCGATCGAGACCGGGGCCGTCGGCACGCCGTCGGTCTGGCCGCGTGGCATGTAATGTTCGGCGATGGCCGTGGCGACGCTGGCGGGCTCGCCATCATGGCGGGCGTAATACGATCCCATCACGCCCTGAAGCTCGGGGAACTCGCCCACCATGCCGGTGGTCAGGTCGGCCTTGGCCAGCAAGGCAGCGCGTTCGGCCTCGGCGATCGGGGCGCCGACCATCGGCGCCAACAGGCCGGCCAGACGGACGATGCGCTGCACGCGTTCGCCCTGGCTGCCGAGGGCGGCGTGAAAGATGATGGCATCCAGCGCCCCGATCCGGCTGGCGAGGGGGCGGGCGCGGTCCAGGTCCCAGAAATGACGGGCGTCGGCGAAGCGGGCGCGCAGCACGCGTTCATTGCCCGCGATGGTCAGCGCGCCGCCATCCTCGGGTTGCAGATTGGCGACGAAGGCGAAGCGCGGCGCGGCCGAGCCGTCATCGCGGACCAGGGCGAAATAGCGCTGGTTGACGCGCATCGATACCTGCATGACCTCCGGCGGCAGATCCATGAAGGTTTCGTCGATCCGGCCGAGGAACGGCACGGGCCACTCGGTCAGGCCCGCGACCTCGTCCACCAGGCCCGGGTCGGCGACGATGCGCAGCCCTTCCTCGGCAGCGAGGCGGGCGGTGCCGTCCTCGATCAGGGCGCGGCGCTCGGCTGCGTCTACCAGAACCTGCCGGGCGCGCAGGCCTTCGCGCCAGTCGGCCGCGCCGGTCACGGCGAAGGCGCCGGGCGCGGTGAAGCGGTGGCCCTCGGTCAGCCGGTCGGCGTGCAGGCCGTGACCGTCATCCTCGTCCTTGGCCAGGGTGACATAGACCACCTCGCCATCCAACAGGCACAGGATGCGGCGAAGCGGCCGGACCCAGGTGAAGGCGCTGCCGTCGCCCCAGCGCATGGATTTGGGCCAGGGGAAGCGGCGCAGCAGGGGCGGCAGGATCTCGGCGATGCGGGTCGCCGCCTCGACCGGCGGGACGGTGCGGTTCAGCACCCAGAAGCCATTCTCCAGCACCAGATCGTCCTGGGTGACGCCATGCTTGCGGGTGAAGCCGGCCAGCGCCTTTTCGGGCGCGCCTTCGCGCGGGCCGCGTTCGGCGATGGTGGTGCCGGGTACGGTGCCGTCCAGCGTCAGGGTCAGGGCGATGCGGCGGGGGCCGGCGAAGGCGGTGGCGTTGCGCGGGTTCAGCGGCGCCAGGGCCTCGGTGACCAGGCGCAGCAGGTCGTCCGCCCCGCGGGCCTGCATGCGGGCGGGAATTTCCTCGGAAAACAGTTCGAGCAGAAGTTCGGGCATGACTTATTCCTCGCCGGCCAGCCATGCGTCGCAGCAGCGACGGGCCAGGGCCCGCACGCGGCCGATATAGGATGCGCGTTCGCTGACGCTGATCACGCCGCGCGCATCCAGCAGGTTGAACAGGTGGCTGGCCTTCAGGCACTGATCGTAGGCGGGCTGGGCGATACCGGCTTCGGCCAGGGAAGTGGCCTCGCGTTCGGCATCGATGAAATGGCGATGCAGCATTTCGGTGTCGGCCAATTCGAAATTATGGCGCGAATAATCCTGCTCGGCGCGCAGGAAGACGTCGCCATAGGTCAGGCCCTGGCCGTTGAAGTCGAGGTCGTAGACATTTTCGACCCCCTGGACGTACATCGCCAGCCGCTCCAGCCCGTAGGTCAGTTCGGTGGAGGGAAGCACGGTGGGAATGCCGCCGACCTGCTGGAAATAGGTGAACTGAGTCACCTCCATGCCGTCGCACCAGACTTCCCAGCCCAGCCCCCAGGCGCCGATCGTGGGGTTTTCCCAATCGTCCTCGACGAAGCGGATATCATGTTCCAGCGGGTCGATGCCGATGGCGCGGTAGCTGTCCAGCAGTAGTTTCTGGCTTTCCTCGGGCGTCGGCTTCAGCAGGACCTGGTACTGGTAGTAATGTTGCAGCCGGTTCGGATTTTCCCCGTAACGCCCATCGGAGGGCCGGCGGCAGGGCTGGACGTAGGCTGCTTTCCACGGCCGTTTGCCCAGCGCGCGCAGGGTGGTGTGCGGCGAGAGCGTGCCGGCCCCGACTTCGGTATCGTACGGTTGCAGGATGGCGCAGCCCTGTGCGGACCAAAATCGATGCAGTGTCAGGATCAGGTCCTGGAAGGACAGGGGACGCGCGGCAGGGGCACGGGGGCGAGGCGCGGAGGCCGGGACCATGGACAGGGATGCTCCGGGTAAGCGATGGAAAACGCATGCCATCCGGCACGCACAGGGGGCGCACCATACAGGTATGACGCGCGGATCGAAAGGCGGCGCGTGGCGTGACGGGCCGGGGTTGCGAAATCCATGCACGCGGGCCACATCTAGGTTTGGCACTCTTGTCGGAGACAGGACGGAAAGATGAATACCGAAGAACGCGACCTGATCACGAAGTTCGTCGCCCGTGTGGGGGGCGCACCGCAGGGGGGCTTCGGCAGCGTACCTGCGACGACGCCCAACCTGCCGCCGATCGACCCGGAGGCCGACCAGTATATCGGCCAGATGTTCCAGCAATATCCCGAGGCCCGCTATCGCGTGACCCAGATGGCGGTGGTGCAGGAAGCGGCGCTGGTGGCGGCGCAGAATCGTATCCAGCAATTGCAGTGGCAGCTTCAGCAGGCGCAGCAGGCCCTGGAGGCGCAGCAGCAGCGTCCCGCGGGTGGCGGCGGGGGTCTGTTTGGCGGGCTGTTCGGTGGTGGACAGCGGGCGCAGGCGGCGCCTCCGCCGGGTTGGGGGCAGCAGGCGGCTCCGCCGCCGCCCCAGCCGCAGCAGGGCTATCCGATGGGCATGCAGCCGGGGATGTTTCCGGCGCGTGGAAGCGGTTTCCTTGGGTCGGCCCTGACGACGGCGGCTGGTGTCGCGGGTGGCATGATGGTGGGCAACGCCCTGACCGACCTGTTCAGCGGCCATCACGACGGCGGGGGCTTCGGTGGGGGCGGAATGGGTGGCGAGACGGTCATCAACAATAATTACGGGGCTGCGCCGGGGGGTGATCCCTTTGGTGGTGCTGGGACCGATGTCGATCCGGGCTTCGATGCCGGTGGCGGCGGCGATGGCGGTTTCGGCGGCGACTGGGGTGGCGGCGGCGACGACAATTTCTGAGGCGAGCCAGCTTCGGCGATGATGGAAAGGCGGCCTGAAACGGCCGCCTTTTTCATGTCCGCGACTGGATTGTCGCCCTTGTCTCACTTTGCCGTGAGATGGATTGATATCAAACATGAATGAGTGTTATTCAGAACTCGGCCACTAAGGCCATTTCCTCTGTGTCGTCTCATCCGCGGGAAACCGGGGCCGAAAGGCCCCGGTTTTTCCGTTTGAGGATCGGGTTCCGGCCTCAATCATTCGGGAGGGCGAAACATTACGGTTTTTGAAGCGTTGCTGATGTCAGGCCACAACGTTTCGAGAATGGAGAGGCCCTATGTCCATTACCGACTCCGCCACGACGCTTGGCGATTTCCTGACCGGTGCCCGTTACGATCATTCGGGGCTGGTCAGTGCGGTTCATGAATATCTGGATGGCGTGAAGCGCGAATACGGGCCGAACGGCTTTGCCGAGCGCGCGGCAGCCGCGGGCTATGGCGATATCGTTGCGCGCTGGAAGGCCGATGACACGGCCGGCCCGATGACCGAAGACATGCTGCGCACATTGATTGCGCAACGCGATCTGGAGCTTTTCGCGGAACAGACGGGCCTGTCGGTGCCGGCTGTCGTCACGATCCTGGCGCGCCAGCTGCCGATCGTGATCTACAAGCGGGCGCATGCGGTCGAGCCGCACTGACTTGACAGCGTGAACCGGTACGGGCGGGGTGATGGGGACGGCGAGGAAGGGAAAACGGCGTGCTGATTCGTGCCGGTTATGACATCGCCCTGACGGTCCAGGCCCCGACCCCCATGGTGCTGATGCTTGAGGTCCATCCGGATCGCGAGCCGGACCTGATGACGCCCCAGACCCCGGTCTTCGATCCACCCGTGCCGACGCAGCGCTATCTGGACGGATTCGGCAATCGCTGCACCCGGCTGGTGGCGCCCATCGGTACCTTGCGGACCAGCCTGTCCTTCGTCATTGCCGATAGCGGCCTGCCCGATCGGTGGATGCCCGGGGCGCCGGAGGTGCCCGTGGCGGACCTGCCGGCGGATTGCCTGGTGTTCCTGATGGGCAGCCGGTATTGCGAGACCGATCTTCTGTCCTCCATCGCCTGGTCGATGTTCGGCCATCTGACGCCGGGGTGGGGGCGGGTGCAGGCCATCGTCTCGTTCGTGCACCAGCATATCCGCTTCGATTACCAGCAGGCGCGCCCGACCCGCACGGCCTATGAGGCCTATCAGGAGGGGGTGGGCGTGTGCCGCGACTATGCCCATCTGGCGGTGACGCTCTGCCGCTGCATGAATATCCCCGCGCGCTACTGCACCGGCTATCTGGGCGATATCGGGATTCCGCCGGTCGATTATCCGATGGATTTCTCGGCGTGGTTCGAAGTCTGGCTGGAAGGCCAGTGGTTCACCTTCGACGCGCGGCATAATATGCCCCGGATCGGCCGGATTGTGATGGCCAGGGGTCGGGATGCGACGGATGTGGCGCTGACGACGACCTTCGGTCCGGCGGGACTGTCCAACTTTTTCGTGACGACTTATGAGGAAATCGGCTGAGAAGCCGAGCTGGCCCCTGGAATTGGTGAGCCGGGTGGGACTCGAACCCACGACCATTCGATTAAAAGTCGAATGCTCTACCGACTGAGCTACCGGCTCACCGGGACCGCGTAGCGGTGCGGCCCCGGGTACCGGCTTCAGCCGGTCAAGTCAACCGTCAAAGGCGGTGACGTGGCGCGGTTTGTCGATCAGGCCGCGACGGGGCGCATGGAAATGATGCGATCCGGGTCCTGCACCACGCCGCTCTGGCCGGCGCCGCGCTTGATCTGGTCGATATGTTCCATGCCTTCGACCACCTGGCCGACGATGGTGTACTGGCCGTCCAGATGCGGCGAGGGCTCGAACATGATGAAGAACTGGCTGTTCGCGCTGTCGGGATTCATGGTGCGGGCCATGCCGACGGTCCCGCGCTCGAACTTCGCGGCGCGCGTGAATTCGGCCTTCAGGTCGGGCAGGTGACTGCCGCTGGTGCCGGTGCCCGTCGGGTCGCCGCCCTGCGCCATGAAGCCGTGGATGACGCGGTGGAAGGGCGTGTTGTCGTAGAAGCCTTCGGCGGCCAGCGTGCGAATCCGCTCGGCAGCCAGCGGCGCCAGGTCGGGGCGGAGCTGGATGATCACATGGCCGGTCTTCAGTTCCACGTCGATCAGGTCGGCCTTCGGTGCGGTGTCAGACATCGTTCGTATTCCAGTTTGCTTGCGTGTCGCGCGGCATGGATGCCGTGCGACCGGCGTTATCCCCCCAGCCGCGCCATGATGCGCTGGCGGGTGAAGGGGGGGACGAAGCTGGTGATGTCGCCGCCCAGGCGTGCGACCTCCTTCACCAGCCGCGAAGAAATATATTGGCTGCGTTCGGTAGCCATCAGGAACACCGTCTCGATATCCGGGGCCAGATGATGGTTCATGCCGAACATCTGGACCTCGTAATCGAAATCGGTGACCACGCGCAGCCCCCGCACGATCACGGTGGCGCCATGACGGCGCGCCTCCTCGACCAGCAGGTTGCTGAAGCCGATGACCTGGATCAGGGCTCCGGTCCGTTCGGCGATGGATCGGGTTTCCTCGACGGCGCAGGTGATGCGTTCGTCCAGCGGCATCAATGGCTGCTTGCCGGAATTTTCCGCCACCCCGATGATCAGCCGGTCCACCAGCCGCGCCGCACGCTCGACGATATCCAGGTGACCGGTGGTCACCGGGTCGAACGTGCCGGGGTAGAATCCCGTGCGCGGCCCGCCATCAGGCATCGGGGGCCTCCTGCGGAGCGGCGTCTTCGTCCGTGGCGTTGTCCCCGTCATTGCCCTCGTCGTCATCGTCTTCCATGACGGGGAAGACGCTGATGACGTGTTCGGTCGCATCCAGCCTGAACAGCGTCACGCCGCTGGCCTGCCGCGACATGACGCGGATCTGGTCGACCGGCACGCGGATCAGGCGGCCGGCATCGGTGACCAGCATCACGTCGGTCCCGCCGATGACCGGCAGGGTGGCGACGACCTCGTTCCCGCGCTTGCCGGATGTGAAGTTCATGTTGGAGATGCCCTGGCCGCCGCGACCGGTCACGCGGTAATCGTAAGCCGACGAGCGGCGTCCGAAGCCCGCGTTGCTGACGATCAGCAGGATTTCCTCGGCCAGTTCCAGTTCGGCGAACCGTTCCGGGTCGATCACCGAGTCGGCGGGCAGCGCCTCTTCATCGGAGGAGTCGGCAGAGGCGTCGGCCGCGACATCCTCGGCCTCGTCGCCGCCCTGGCTGGCTGCGAGTTCGGCCCGGCGGCGGGCATTGGCCATGCGCAGATACGATGCGCGTTCCTCGACCGTCGCCTCGACATGGTTCAGGACGCACAGGCTGTTGACCTCGTCCCCTTCGCCCAGGCGGATGCCGCGCACGCCCGAACTGTCACGCCCGGCAAAGACGCGCAGCGTGTCGTCGGTGATCTGGAAGCGGATGCAGCGGGCCTTGCGCGTGGCCAGGAACACATCCTGCCCTTCGCGGCAGGTCGCGACGCCGATCAGCCGGTCGCCCTCGTCCAGCTTCATCGCGATCAGGCCGGAGGCGCGGATATTGCGGAAATCGCTCAGCCGGTTGCGGCGCACCGTGCCGGACGCGGTGGCGAAGACCAAGTGCAGGTTCTCCCACAATGTCTCGTCCTGCGGCAGGGGCAGGACGGCGGTGATCGAATCGCCGCCCAGGTCGGGCAGCAGATTGATCAGCGCCCTTCCCTTGGCCGTCGGGCTGGCCTCGGGCAGGCGCCAGACCTTCTCGCGATAGGCCTTGCCGCCCGACGAGAAGAACAGCACCCATTGATGGGTGTGGGCGTTGAACGAGCGCACCACGATGTCGTCGCCGCGTCGGCCGGCGGCGGTGCGGCCGCGCCCGCCGCGATTCTGCGCGCGGAAGATTTCCAGCGGCGTGCGCTTGATGAAGCCCTCGCGCGTGATCGTTACCACCATCTGGCCGGGTTCGATCAGGCTTTCGTCCGTCTGGTCGCCGGCATAATCGGCGATCTCGGTCAGGCGCGGGGTGGCCAGTTCGGCGCGGATCGCCACCAGTTCCTCGCGCATCACTTCCATGCGGCGGGGGCGGCTGGCGATGATGGCCAGGAGTTCGTTGATCTTCTCCGCGACCTCGGAGAGTTCCTGCTGGATCTTCTCGCGCTCCAGCCCGGTCAGGCGTTGCAGGCGCAGTTCCAGGATGCCGCGGGCCTGGGCCTCGGTCAGGTGGACCTTGCCGTCGACGATGACGTTGCCTTCGTCGAGGATCAGCGCCAGCAGCGGTTCGACATCGGCGGCGTCCCATGCCGTGGTCATCAGCGCTTCGCGGGCGCTGGCGGCGTCGGGGGCGGCACGGATCAGCGCGATCACGGCGTCGATATTCGCCACCGCGATCACCAGGCCCACCAGCAGATGGGCGCGGTCGCGCGCCTTCATCAGGTCGTAGCGCGCGCGGCGCAGGATCACCTCCTCGCGGAAGGTGATGAAGGCGTCCAGCACGTCCTTCAGCCCCATCAGACGGGGCTGGCCGTTATCCAGCGCCAGCATGTTGACCCCGAACGAGGTCTGGAGCTGGGTGAAGCGGTAGAGCTGGTTCAGCACCACTTCCGGCGTGGCGTCGCGCTTGACCTCAATGACGATGCGCATGCCCGACCGGTCGCTTTCGTCGCGGATGTCGGAAATGCCTTCGATCTGCTTGGCGCGCACCAGGTCGGCGATGCGCTCCTGCAGGGTCGATTTGTTCACCTGGTACGGGATCTCGGTGATGATGATCGCGTGGCGGTCGCGGTGCAGGTCCTCGATCTCGGCGCGGGCGCGGATGATGACGGAGCCGCGCCCGGTCTCGAACGCGCTGCGGATGCCCGCGCGGCCCAGGATGATGCCACCGGTCGGGAAATCCGGCCCCGGCACGATCTTCATCAGGTCTTCGAGCGTCAGGTCCGGCTGGGCGATCAGGGCCAGCGTGGCGTCGATGATCTCGCCCGGATTGTGGGTCGGGATATTGGTCGCCATGCCGACCGCGATGCCGGAGGCACCGTTGATCAGCAGGTTGGGGAAGGCGGCGGGCAGGATCTTGGGTTCCTGCTCGCTTTCATCGTAGTTCGGCTGGAAATCGACGGTGTCGCGGTCGATATCGTCCAGCAGGAAGGACGAGGCCTTGGCCAGGCGCGCTTCGGTATAGCGCATCGCCGCTGGGGAATCGCCGTCGACCGAGCCGAAATTGCCCTGGCCGTCGATCAGCTTCACGCGCATCGACCAGGATTGCGCCATGCGGACCATGGCGTCGTAGATCGAGGAATCGCCGTGGGGATGGTATTTACCCATCACGTCACCGACCGCGCGGGCCGATTTGCGATAGGGCTTGTCGTGCGTGAACCCGCTTTCGCGCATCGAATAGAGGATGCGCCGATGCACCGGCTTCAGCCCGTCCCGCACGTCCGGCAGGGCGCGGCTGACGATGACCGACATCGCATAGGCGAGGTAGGAGGAGCGCATTTCCTCCTCGACGGTTACCGGAACGATGTCGGAGGGGGCCGGCGGCTGCGGCGAGTCGGGAATCTCGGTCAAGGCATATCCGTCATGTCAGTGCCATCTCTCTCGCGCCGGGCGCGCCGAATGGCGGGAACTGGTCCGGGTCCGGCGCCGGTGGAGGCATCCACCCTAGCATAGACTGCCGGCCGGGAAAAAACCGCGCCCCGGCCCGGGCCGACAGGGGCCGGGGCCGGGAGGAAGGCCGCCTTAGAACGGAATTTCGTCGTCCAGGTCGCTGCCGCCGCCATGGGGCGCATCCCAGCCGCCGCCTGCCGGTGCGGCAGGGGCGCTATGGCCGCCTGCGCCGCCGCGCGCGCCGCCGATCTGGCGGGGAGCGGAGGGGGCTCCGTATCCGCCGCCACCTCCACCGCCACCGTAACCACCGCCGCTATAGCCGCCGCCGGCATCATCGCCGGATTCGCCGCCGCGGTTGCTGTCCAGCAGGACCAGGTCGCCACGGAAACGGTCCACCACCACTTCGGTCGTGTAGCGTTCCTGCCCGGACTGGTCGGTCCATTTGCGGGTCTGGAGCGAGCCTTCCAGATAGACCTTGCGGCCCTTGCGCAGGAAACGCTCGGCCACGTCGGCAATGCGTTCGTTGAAGATCACGACGCGGTGCCATTCGGTCTTCTCGCGCCGCTCGCCCGATGCCTTGTCGTTCCAGGTGTCGCTGGTGGCCAGAGTCAGCGACACGATCTTGGCGCCGTTCTGGCTGTTCCTGACTTCCGGGTCCTTCCCCAGATTGCCCACGAGGATGACCTTGTTGACGCTACCCGCCATAGTGCTGCCCTGCCGCTGTCCGGTCCGGGGCCGCGCATTCGGGCGCCGCCCCATCAAAAAAAACCGTCCACCCGGACCGGTGCGGTGGGGGACGGGACTCAGGTGCGATCCTAACCCAGATGGGCGCCCGATGATACCGGCATGTACCGCGCCCTTTTCGCGTGGGTATGTCGAGGCTGCTTTTTCAAATGGACGGATCTTGGCGGCGGCGATGGAACGCGGCAGAACAGAGTATGAACGAATCAGCCCGGCGCGCGCCGGAGCAGAACGGAGAGCGGACATCATGGCGAATCGATCCGGCCCGGTCGCGGCCGAGCCGACAGAATCGATCGGGATGCGCGATGCGCCGGCCATCCGGGTGCGCGGCGCGCGGGCGCATAACCTGAAGAATGTCGATGTCGAGATTCCGCGCGACGCGCTGACGGTGGTGACCGGCCTGTCGGGCTCGGGCAAATCGTCGCTGGCGTTCGATACCATCTATGCCGAGGGCCAGCGGCGCTATGTCGAGAGCCTGTCGGCCTATGCGCGGCAGTTCCTGGAGCTGATGGGCAAGCCGGACGTGGACGCGATCGAGGGCCTGTCGCCCGCGATTTCCATCGAGCAGAAGACGACCTCGAAAAATCCGCGCTCGACCGTCGGCACGATTACCGAGATCCATGATTACATGCGCCTGCTGTGGGCGCGGGCGGGGGTGCCCTATTCGCCGGCCACCGGCCTGCCGATCGAGGCGCAGACCGTCAGCCAGATGGTCGATCGGGTGATGGCGATGCCCGAAGGGACCCGGCTGATGCTGCTGGCGCCCGTGGTGCGGGACCGCAAGGGCGAGTGCCGCAAGGAACTGGCGGAATTGCAGCGCAAGGGCTTTGCGCGGGTGAAGGTGGACGGCGAACTGTATGAGATCGCCGATGTGCCGGACCTGAACCGCAAGCTGCGCCATACGGTCGAGGCGGTGGTGGATCGCGTGGTGGTGCGGTCGGGCGTGGAATCCCGGCTGGCCGACAGTTTCGAGACCGCGCTGGGGCTCTCCGACGGGCTGGTCTATGCCGAGGAAGTGGTGCGCGACGGGGCGGAGGCGCCGCCGCATGTGGTGTTTTCCTCGCGGTTTGCCTGTCCGGTCAGCGGCTTTACGCTGGAGGAGATCGAGCCCCGGCTGTTCTCGTTCAATGCGCCGCAGGGGGCGTGCCCGGCCTGTGACGGGATCGGGACCGAGACCTTCTTCGACCCGCATCTGATCGTGCCGGACGAATCGCTGTCGCTGGCGGCAGGGGCCATTGCGCCGTGGCGCAATACGCAGACCCCCTATTACCAGCAGACTCTGGAAAGCCTGGCCGCCCATTACGGCGTGAAGATGGACACGCCGTGGCGTGACCTGCCGGCAGGAGTACGCGCGGTGATCATGGAAGGGGGGGCGGATGAGGTGACTTTCCAGTACCGCGACGGCCGCAAGAGCTACAGCCTGACCAAGCGGTTCGAGGGGGTGGAGGCCAATCTGCGCCGCCGCATGGCCGAGACCGACAGCGTGTGGGTGCGCGAGGAACTGTCGCGCTACCAGTCCGACAAGCCGTGCCATGTCTGCCATGGCGCGCGGCTGCGGCCGGAGGCGCTGTCGGTGCGGGTGGCGAACCGCACCATCGCCCAGGCTTCCGACCTGCCGATCCGCCGGGCGCTGGAATGGTTCGGCACCGTGGAGGCGACGCTGACGCCGCAGCGCGCCGAAATCGCGCGCCGCATCCTGCGCGAGATCCTGGACCGGCTGCGCTTCCTGGACGATGTGGGCCTGGATTATCTGACGCTGTCGCGCGGGTCGGCCACCCTGTCGGGGGGAGAAAGCCAGCGGATACGGCTGGCCAGCCAGATCGGGTCGGGCCTGACGGGCGTGCTGTATGTTCTGGACGAGCCCTCGATCGGGCTGCACCAGCGCGACAATGAGCGGCTGTTGGGCACGTTGCAGCGGCTGAAGCGGCTGGGGAATACGCTGATCGTCGTGGAGCATGACGAGGATGCGATCCGCTCGGCCGACTGGCTGATCGATATGGGGCCGGGGGCGGGGGTCAATGGCGGCCATGTGGTGGCCATCGGCACGCCCGCGCAGGTGGCGGCCGATCCGGCGAGCCTGACGGGGGATTATCTGTCGGGCCGCAAACAGATCGCGGTGCCGGAGAAGCGCCGCCCGGTGGACCCCAAGCGGATGCTGGTACTGGAAGGGGCCAGCGGCAATAATCTGCACGATGTGACCGCGCGCTTTCCGCTGGGCACCTTTACCTGCGTGACCGGTGTGTCGGGCGGGGGCAAGTCGACGCTGGTGATCGACACGCTGTACAAGGCGCTGTCGCGGCAATTGATGGGGTCGGGGCAGAATCCGGCGCCCTATCGCCGGATCGCCGGGCTGGAGCAACTGGACAAGATCATCGACATCGACCAGTCGCCGATCGGCCGCACGCCGCGTTCGAACCCCGCGACCTATACCGACCTGTTCGCGCCGATCCGCGACTGGTTCGCCGAACTGCCGGAGAGCAAGGCGCGGGGCTACAAGCCCGGCCGGTTCTCGTTCAACGTCAAGGGCGGGCGGTGCGAGGCCTGCCAGGGCGACGGCGTGCTGAAGATCGAGATGCACTTCCTGCCCGACGTGTTCGTGACCTGCGATACCTGCAAGGGTGCGCGCTATAATCGCGAGACGCTGGACGTGAAATTCCGCGGCAAGTCGATCGCCGACGTGCTGGCGATGACGGTGGACGAGGCGCTGCCATATTTCTCCGCCGTGCCGCGCATCCGCGACCGGCTGGCCATCCTGCAGCAGGTCGGGCTGGGTTATGTCGCCCTGGGCCAGCAGGCGACCACGCTTTCGGGCGGCGAGGCGCAGCGCGTGAAACTGTCCAAGGAACTGGCGCGCCGGGCCACCGGCCGCACGCTGTATATTCTGGACGAACCGACGACCGGGCTGCATTCCGAGGATGTGCGCAAGTTGCTGGACGTGCTGCACGCGCTGGTGGACCAGGGGAATACGGTGCTGGTGATCGAGCATAATCTGGACGTCATCAAGACGGCGGACTGGGTGCTGGATATGGGGCCGGAAGGGGGCGATGGCGGTGGCCGGATCGTCGCCGAGGGCACGCCCGAGGAGATTGTGGCCTGTGCCGAAAGCCATACCGGGCGCTTCCTGGCGCCGCTTCTGCCGGCGCCGTCGAAGGGGCGAAGACGGCGCGCGAAGGGCTGAGTTTTCCCCGCTGCGAGAAGCTTATGTGAAAGAGGTGAAAAAAAACGTGTCCGGGGGGTAAAAATGCTTGCGTTGCCAGGGGGAAGGCCTTATCAGCGGCCCCTCTTGGCCCAAGGGGGCGATCCCGCCCAACAGGCTGTCTACTGGTTTGGGGGTACGTGATGAACGCACTTGCTCAGCTGGGGATGGTCTCGGAACTCCCGAGCAATATCCAGATGTCTTCAGCTCCGTCCTCGGTTGACGAGGAGCGGAAGGATTACTTCGTCGAGCGCGACGGGATGAAGTTTGCGGGAACGCATCTTCTTGTCGATCTCTGGGAGGCTCGGAATCTTGACGATCCGGAGCAGATCGACCGTACGCTGTGCGAAGCGGCGGTGACGGCCGGGGCGACGATCCTGCACAGCCATTTCCACCATTTCACGCCCAATGGCGGCGTGTCGGGCGTGGTGGTGCTGGCCGAGAGCCACATCTCGATCCACACGTGGCCGGAGCGGAATTTCGCCGCCGTCGACATCTTCATGTGCGGCGCGTGCGATCCGCACCTGGCGATCCCGGTGATGCAGCGCCTGTTCCAGGCGGGCCGGGTGGTCGTGGACGAGCAGCGTCGCGGCCGGGTCGGCTGATGGCGAGGGTGCCGGCATGGCCCGGCACCTGTCCGTCCTGCGTGGCATGATGCCGCGCGAGAATTCCAGGAGCCTGACCCAAAATGCGCGCTGGCGGCGATCCGACGCGCGTTTCCTGTGCTTCGGTGCTCACGGCCATCAAGGCCGCTCCGCTCCGATGCTCGGAAACACACGACGGGCGCGCCCCTTTGGGCCGCTCTCGCTCGCCAGCCCACATTTTGGGTCAGGCTCCAGGGGCCGGATTCGTCCGGCCTTTTTTATGTGCCCATTTTCGTGCCGGGGAGACACAGGCAATGACCGACGCATGGATCGGCGAGACACTCTATGACGGCTGGCAGCAGCGTTTCCGTGTCCGCAAGGAACTGGCCCGTACCAAAAGTGCCTTTCAGGATATCGTCGTTTTCGAAAGCGAGACGCATGGGCGCGTGCTCGTGCTCGATGGCGTGATCCAGATCACCGAGGGTGACGAGTTCGTCTATCAGGAAATGCTGACGCATGTGCCGGTGCTGGCCCATGGTGACGCAAAGAGCGTGCTGATTATCGGTGCCGGCGATGGTGGCGTGCTGCGCCGCGTGCTGCAGCATCGGGGTGTCGAGCGTGCCGTGATGGTCGAGATCGACGGTGCGGTGATCGAACTGTCCAAGCAGTTCCTGCCGGGCATTGCGGGTGACGCCTGGAACGACCCGCGCGCCGACGTGATCGTGGGTGACGGTATCGATTACGTCGCCAAGGCGGAAAGTGGCTCGGTCGATGTCATCATCGTCGACAGCACCGATCCGATCGGGGTGGGCGAGGTGCTGTTCACCGATGCGTTCTATGCGCATTGCGCCCGTATCCTGACGCCCAACGGCATCATCGTGAACCAGTGCGGCGTGCCGTTCATGCAGGCTGACGAACTGCGTGAGACCAGCCTGCGCCGTGCGCAGTTCTTCCCGCATGTTTCGGCCTATGTGGCGGCGGTGCCGACCTATGTCGGCGGCTTCATGACGCTCGGCGTGGCGGCAAAGGGGACCAATCCGGCCCTGCATTCGGTCGAGACGATCCGCGCGCGGGCCGAGCAGGCGGGCATTCTGGGCACCACCGGTTACTGGACGCCGGAGATCCATACGGGCGCCTTTAACCTGCCACCTTACATCGCGAAGCATCTGCCCGCATCGAAGTAATATTAGGGGCCCTGGGGGCATGGCCAGGGTGCTCCCTCCGTTGGCTTTCCATCGGTTGTTCCGGCCGATGGAACCTTGGCCAACTCCGCCCTGGACCCGGCAGGGCCTGAGGCCCTGCACCCCAATCATCTGATAACGACTGGGTTTCCAAAGGGCGAATGCCCTTTGGTGGGGTAAGGGCAACGCCCTTGGAAACCTCCGGCGCGGAGCAAGCTCCCGCGCCGGTCGTATTCAGGCGCGGTGCGTCGCCAGAAAACGCACCGCGACCGTCTGGATGCCCAGGTCGCGGACTGCGCCCTCGAAGACCTTGTAATGTGGGGTCGTCAGGTGGGTGTCGAACGCCGCGCGGTCGGTATAGACTTCGTGCAGGATGACGGTATGCGGCTCGCCGTCGGGCAGCAGGACGTCGAAGGCGTGGCATCCGGCTTCATCCGCCACCGAGCGTTCGGCGTCATACGCGCAGAATTCCAGAAATTTCGTGCGATTCTCGTCGGTTGTCGTGAATTCCGCGATGATGGTCAGTGGTGTGGCGTCCATGGGGGGCGCCTCCTTGTCATATTCTGTCCGGTCGCCAAGGGTAGGGGGCGGAGGGCTGTCGATCCAGCCCCGATGGCGGTGCGGGGATGATTGACTTGATTGCGGAACATATGCGAAGCATCGGGTGCTGACGCGGGAGAGACTGGCGAGAGCCGGCGCCGAAGGAGCAACCGCCCCGGAAACTCTCAGGCCAAAGGACCGCCCGGCTTCGACTTCTGGAGAGAGGCGCCTCGAGCGTCCGCCGACGGGATAGCGATCTCAGGCAAACCGACAGAAGGGGCATTCGGATCCGGTTGTGGATTCAGGAGGCTCTGTTCATGTCACGTTGGCCGTTTCCCCTTGTTTTCTCTTCTTCCGCCCTCATGCATGGCGCCGCCGGCGTCCGGAGGGCGGCATGAGCGATTCGCTGCAGCGCACGCCGCTCTATGACCTGCATCTGTCGCTGGGCGGGCGCATGGTCCCGTTCGCGGGCTATGAGATGCCGGTCCAGTATCGGGCCGGCGTGATGGCCGAGCACCAGCACACGCGCGATGCCGCCGGCCTGTTCGACGTCTCCCATATGGGGCAGGCGCATCTGCGTGCGCGCTCGGGCCGGGTCGAGGATGCGGCCCTGGCGCTGGAGCGGCTGGTGCCGGCCGATATCCTGTCGCTGAAGACGGGGCGCCAGCGTTATACGCAACTGACCGACGGCAAGGGCGGCATCCTGGACGATCTGATGGTCTCGCGGCTGGGCGATACGCTGATCCTGGTGGTCAATGCGGCCTGCAAGGACGCGGATCTGGCGCATATCGCCGCCGCCCTGGGCGAGGATTGTATTGTCGAGCCGCTGCCGGACCGCGCGCTGATCGCGGTGCAGGGGCCGCAGGCCGGGGCCGTGCTGGCCCGCCTGGCGCCGTCTTCGGCCGACATGCGCTTTATGGATGTGGCGGAGTTCGAGGTGGCGGGCGTGCCCTGCGTGGCCTCGCGTTCCGGCTATACCGGCGAGGATGGGTTCGAACTCGGCATGGCGGCCGATGGCGCGGTGCGGGTGGCCGAGGCGCTGCTGGCCGAGCCTGAGGTGGCGCCGGCGGGGCTGGGCGCGCGCGACAGCCTGCGCCTGGAAGCCGGGCTGTGCCTGTATGGATCGGATATCGACCGTGAGACGACGCCGGTCGAGGGTGCGCTGGAATGGTCGATCCAGAAAAGCCGCCGCACCGGCGGGGCGCGGGTGGGGGGCTTCCCTGGCGCCGACATCATCCTGGAGCAGATCGAGGGTGGTGTGAGCCGCCGCCGTGTCGGCATTGCGGTCGAGGGCCGCGCGCCGGTGCGTGGCGGGGCGCGCCTGTTCGCCGATGATGCGGGCACGAAGCCGGTCGGGCATGTGACCTCCGGCGCGTTCGGCCCGACCTTCGGTGGGCCGGTGGCCATGGGCTATGTCGAGACCGCATTCGCGGCGACGGGCACGCCTTTGTTCGCCGAACTGCGGGGGCGCTACCTGCCGGCCACCGTGGCGGCGCTGCCGTTCGTGGCGCCCGGTTTCAAACGCTGAGCCTCAAACGCTGAGCTTCAAACGCTGAGCTTCAAACGCTGAACTTCGAACGTTGAATTTCACACGCTGACCTGTTGGGTGGAGAACGGAACATGACTGTTTATTACACGAAGGAACATGAGTGGCTGCGCGTCGAGGGGGATGTCGCGGTCGTCGGCATCACCGCCCATGCCGCCGAGGAGCTGGGCGAGCTGGTCTTCGTCGAGGCGAAGGACGAGGGTACCGAGGTTGCGCAGGGTGACAGCGCCGCCGTGGTGGAATCGGTCAAGGCCGCGTCGGACATCTATGCTCCCGTTTCGGGCACCGTCGTCGGCTTCAATGCCGCGCTGTCGGACGATCCGTCGCTGGTCAACCGCGATCCGGAAGCCGAGGGCTGGATCCTGAAGCTGCGCGTTGCCGATGCCGGGCAGCTTGCCGGGCTGCTGGATGCCGACGCCTACGCCGCCCAGATCGCCTGAAAAATCGGTCTGCCGGCGCGTTGACGCGTTTCTTCCGCGCGGCGCGCGCGCTCGGCGGACCGGTTCCCAAAACAGACTCTCAACGCCGTTCCTGTTCCTGTCGCGGAGAATATTGATCGTGACCTCCACTCCTCTCTGGCAGGGCACGCAGCCCGCCGCCGATGCCTTCTGTGCCCGCCATGTGGGGCCGGGGGCGCGGGATGTCGCCGCCATGCTGGAGGTGGTGGGCGCGGGCTCGCTGGACGAGCTGATGGAACAGACGGTGCCGGCCTCCATCCGCCTGCGCGGCGAGATGGGGCTGGGGGCGGGCCTGTCCGAACCCGAGGCTCTGGCGCGCCTGCGCACGATTGGCGGCCGCAACAAGGTGATGGTCTCGCTGATCGGGCAGGGCTATTACGGCACGGTGCTGCCCGGCGTCATTCAGCGCAACGTGCTGGAAAACCCGGCCTGGTATACGGCTTACACCCCCTATCAGCCCGAGATCAGCCAGGGCCGGCTGGAGGCGCTGCTGAACTTCCAGACCATGGTCCGCGACCTGACCGGGCTGGATGTCGCCAATGCCTCGCTGCTGGACGAGGCGACGGCGGCGGCCGAGGCGATGGCCCTGGCGCGCCGGGTGGCGAAGTCGAAGGCCGACGGGTTCTTCGTCGATGCGGATTGTCATCCGCAGACGCTGGCGGTGCTGCGCACGCGCGCCGAGCCGATGGGCTGGCGGATCGTGGTCGGCGATCCCGAGCGTGACCTGGACCCGGCTGCGGTCTTCGGCGCGCTGTTCCAGTATCCCGGTTCGTCGGGCCGGGTGCGCGATCCGCGTGCGTGGATCGAGACGCTGCATGGCGCGCATGCCGTGGTGGCGATGGCCGCCGACCCGCTGGCGCTGACGGTGCTGGAATCGCCAGGGGCGCTGGGGGCCGACATCGCGGTGGGTTCGATGCAGCGCTACGGCATGCCGATGGGCGCCGGCGGCCCGCATGCGGCCTACATGGCCGTGCGCGATGCCTACAAGCGCAACATGCCCGGCCGCCTGGTCGGGGTTTCGGTCGACAGCCGGGGCGAGCCCGCCTATCGCCTGGCGTTGCAGACGCGCGAGCAGCATATCCGGCGCGAAAAGGCGACCTCGAACATCTGCACCGCGCAGGTGCTGCCGGCGGTCATTTCCGCGATGTATGCCGTCTATCACGGCCCCGAGGGGCTGACGGCGATCGCGCGCCGGGTGCATCGCCTGACGGCGATCCTGGCCGAAGGGCTGCGCGCGCTGTCGGTGCGGGTGGAGACGGATGCGTTCTTCGACACCGTCACCGTTGCGGCCGGCGGCATGTCCGTCCTGATCCGTGCCCGTGCCGAGGATGCCGGCATGAACCTGCGCGCGATCGATGAGGATCGTGTCGGGATCAGCCTGGACGAGACGACGACGCCGGAGATCGTGCGCGCCGTGTGGCGCTGCTTCTGCCCCGACGCGCAGCGTCTGGCGGCGATGGAGCAGGCTCTGTCGGTGCCGGACAGCCTGCTGCCGCAGAGCCTGCTGCGGCAGGGCGGTTTCATGACCCATCCGGTCTTCCACGCCCATCGGTCCGAGACCGACATGCTGCGTTATCTGCGCCGCCTGTCGGACCGCGACCTGGCGCTGGACCGCACGATGATCCCGCTGGGATCGTGCACCATGAAGCTGAACGCGACGGTCGAGATGATGCCGGTTACCTGGCCGGAATTCTGCGACATCCATCCGTTTGCGCCGGAAGTGCAGCAGCAGGGCTATGCCGAGCTGTTCCGCGACCTGGAGCGGATGCTGAAGGCGGTCAGCGGCTATGACGCAGTGTCGCTGCAGCCCAATTCCGGGGCGCAGGGGGAATATGCCGGGCTGCTGGCCATTCGCGCCTATCATCGTTCGCGGGGCGATGAAGGGCGCGATGTGTGCCTGATCCCGGCCTCGGCCCACGGTACCAACCCGGCTTCGGCCCAGATGGCGGGCATGCGGGTGGTGGTCGTGGCCTGCGACGACCAGGGCAACGTGGATATCGAGGACCTGAAGGCGAAGATCGCCCAGAATGCCGGCCGTCTGGCGGCGATCATGATCACCTATCCCTCGACCCATGGCGTGTTCGAGGAATCGGTGGTCGAGATCTGCGATCTGGTGCATGCGGCGGGTGGCCAGGTCTATCTGGACGGCGCGAACATGAATGCGCAGGTCGGGCTGTCGCGCCCCGGCGCCTATGGCGCCGATGTCAGCCATTTCAACCTGCACAAGACCTTCTGCATTCCGCATGGCGGCGGTGGGCCGGGCATGGGGCCGATCGGGGTGGGGGCGCATCTGGCGCCGTTCCTGCCCGGCGTGCCGCAGGAAGGCGGGGTGAACGCGGTTTCGGCCGCGCCGTTCGGCTCGGCGGCGGTACTGCCGATTTCCTGGACCTATATGATGCTGATGGGCGATGCGGGCCTGCGCCGGGCCACCGAGGTCGCGATCCTGAATTCCAACTATATCGCGGCCCGTCTGTCCGGCCATTATCCGGTACTGTATCGCGGGACCAACGGCCGGGTGGCGCATGAATGCATCGTCGACCTGCGCCCGATCCGCGATACGGTGGGGGTGACGGTGGACGATATCGCCAAGCGCCTGATCGACCATGGATTCCACGCACCGACGGTCAGCTTCCCCGTGGCCGGGACCTTCATGATCGAACCCACCGAGTCCGAGGGGCGGGTGGAGCTCGACCGGTTCTGCGATGCGATGATCGCGATCCGCGACGAGATCCGCGAGATCGAGCAGGGCCGCATCACGGCCGAGCAGAGCCCGCTGCGCCATGCGCCGCATACCGTGCGGGACCTGACCGACCCTGACTGGGATCGGGCCTATGACCGGCGCCTGGGCTGCCTGCCGGGCGACGTGGTGCCGGAGTCCAAATACTGGTCGCCGGTCAACCGGCTGGACAATGCTTATGGCGACCGCAACCTGGTCTGCTCCTGTCCCGATATCTCGGTCTATGCCGAGGAGGGCGCGGCCTGACCTGACACGGCGTATCGTCCTCCAGGCGTGTCATGCGTGTGGCGCCGGGCTCGGCCCGGTCGCCGTGCGGCAGGCGCTGGGGACGACACGTCCTGTTTCAAGAGATTGCGACTGGCCGCGAATCGTCCTTGGGGCCGGGCCCGGCAGGGCGCATGGTGATGGTGCACCGGACGAACCCGTCGCGACGTGCGACAAAGAAGAAGGGATGGTCCGGGGGAGGCGCACATGTTCCATCCCGGTGTGGCGGGGCCGAAACGGTCCCTTGCGAATGATTCCTGGTACACGATTGCCCTGCTCCACGACGATCCGTCGTGGATTGACGCGCGTGACCGGCTGATGGTCGGGCTGATCTGCTGCGGTCTGCTCGGCGCATTCCTCGTCGATATGGGGGTCCTGTATTTCTCGATGCTCAGGCCCTGAGTGTCTGCCCGGACATGCCGGGCAGGCGGACCTGGGCTGTCATCAGCCTGGAGGCAGGTCCTTCAGGCGGTGGGCGGCCTGTTCGATCGAGCGGATGATCTGTTCGGCCAGTTCGCGCACCTTCGGGTCCGCATGCAGGCTCAGACGGTCGGCGGACAGCAGGGCCGGCGACAGCAGGCCGCGTATGTCATGCAGAACCTTGGAGCGCGACCCGGAAGCGGGGAGCGAATCGGAGGGTGCGCCCGCAGGCGCGCCGGTGGGGGATGAATCGGGACGATCGTCGTCCGAAATCGGGTCGGGCCCTTGCATGGAGGCTCTTCTCTTGCACGTTGACGCGCGGGGAAACGGGAAGTATAAGGCGCGCCTCAGGTCAGGCGGCCTTCGGGCTGCTCCGGCGCGTCGTGGGATTTAGCCGCGCCGCGTTTATTAATGTCAATCGGGGAGTCGCGTCGTGAAGCGCACGTATCAACCGTCCAAGCTGGTCCGCAAGCGCCGTCACGGCTTCCGCGCCCGTATGGAAACTGTCGGCGGTCGCCGGGTGATCGCCAACCGTCGCGCCAAGGGCCGCAAGCGCCTTTCGGCCTGATCTATCAGGTCTTGTCGCGTTCCGGGCCCCGATCATCGGGATCCGGGTCCGGATATCGCGCATAGGGGGCTGCGAAGAGTGGCCGACCGTTCCGTCCGTCTCAAGAAGCGTGCCGAATTCCTCCGGGTTGCATCCAAGGGGCGCAAGGTGCCGTCTCCTGGGCTGGTGCTTCAGGCATTGGGCCGTGACGATGCCGACCCGGCGAGGGTCGGGTTTACCGTAACGAAAAAAGTCGGCAACGCCGTCATTCGCAATCGCACTCGCCGCCGTCTGCGCGAGGCCGTGCGGGTGGTGACGCGCGAGCAGGGGCTGGCGGGGGTCGATCTGGTCGTGATCGGCCGGGGCGGGACGCGGGGCCGTGAATTCGCGGCCCTGGTCGAGGATCTGCGCCGGGCCTTGCGCAAGGCCGGCGTCCGGGGGGCGGAATGATCCGTCGGCTCCGGACCGCGACGGTCTGGGCGCTGGTTGGGGCGATTCGCGTCTATCAGCGGTTCGTCAGTCCTTTCCTGGGTTCCAACTGCCGTTTCGTGCCCACCTGCAGCGATTATGCGCAGGAAGCGATTCGCCGCCACGGGCCATTGCGTGGCGCATTTCTGGCCGGTTGGCGGATCTTGCGTTGCAATCCGTGGAATATCGGCGGATACGATCCCGTGCCCACCCGGGAGCACGCGCGGGCCTCCTGCTGTTCCTCCCATAGATAACGAGAGTCTGGCCGGTCGCCGATGGATACCAAGCGCTTTATCGTGGCGGTGTTACTCTCCGCCATGGTCCTGGTTGGCTTCGAATATTTCATGCCGAAGCAGACCCATCAGGAGGTCGCGCAGCAGGTTGCGCAGACCAGCCGGCAGACGCCGCCGTCTGACGCGGCCCGTTCTGCGGCGCCCGTCGCGGGCGTCAGTTCCCAGCCCGTCTCGGTGCCGTCTCCGCAGGCGGAAACGCGGCTGGAGATCGATGCGCCCGCAGTGCGCGGGTCGATCGACCTGCTGGGCGCGCGGCTGGATGACATGGTGCTGCGCGATTATCACGAGACGGTGGCTGCCGGCAGTCCGCTGGTTCGTATCCTGGAAGCCGCGCACGATCCGCAGCCCAATTACGTCGAGATCGGCTGGATGAACCTGGCCGGCGGTCAGGTGCGCGTGCCCGATGCCTCCACAGTATGGACCGCCGATGCGCCGAAGCTGACGGCCGATCATCCGGTGACGCTGTCCTGGGACAATGGCGAGGGCGTGACCTTCCAGATCGTCGTCGGGATCGATGCGCATTACATGTTCGCGATCGAGCAGCGGATCGTGAACCATTCGGCGCAGCCGGTGTCGCTCTATCCCTTCGCGCGGGTCAGCCGGGCCTATACGCCCGAGGAAACGGGCGGCTACCTGGTGCATGAGGGGCCGATTTCGGTCATCGACGGGCGGCTGGACGAGAGCAGCTACAAGAGCCTGCGCACCGGGGCGACGCCACCGGGCAATACGTCCTGGACCAAGGCCGGGCAGGGCGGATGGGCCGGCATTACCGACAAATACTGGCTGACCGCCGTGGTGCCCCAGCAGGGGGTGCCGGTGACGGGCAGCTATGGCTACCAGGCGAATGGTGGGGCGGGGGTCTATCAGGTCGGCTTCATCGCGCAGGTGCCCACCGTGGTGGGTGCAGGCGCGACCGCGTCGACCGCGAGCCATGTCTTTGCCGGCGCCAAGGAAGTCAGCCTGCTGGAGCAGTACCAGTCCAGCCTGCATATTCCGGATTTCTGGAAGGCGGTGGATTTCGGCTGGTTCGCCTTCATGACGCGGCCGATCTTCTATGTTCTCGACTGGCTGAATACGCTGCTGGGCAATTTCGGCCTGGCGCTGATGGCCTTTACGCTGCTGGTCAAGGCGCTGTTCTTTCCGCTGGCGACGCGTCAGTTCCGCTCCATGGCGAAGATGCGCAAGCTTCAGCCCAAGGTGCAGGATCTGCGCGAGCGGTACAGGGGCGACCAGATGGCGCTGAACCAGCAGATGATGGCGCTGTACAAGACCGAAGGGGTGAACCCGGCCAGCGGCTGCCTGCCCATGCTGGTGCAGATTCCGGTGTTCTGGAGCCTGTACAAGGATCTGTACATCACCATCGAGATGCGGCATGCGCCGTTCTTCGGCTGGATTCATGATCTGTCCGCCCCGGACCTGACCAATCTGTTCACGCTGTTCGGCCTGATTCCGTGGGACCCGGCCGGGCTGTCGCCCTACCTGCAACTGGGTGTGTGGCCGATCCTGTTCGGGGTGACGATGTTCCTGCAGCAGAAGCTGAACCCGGCGCCGATGGACCCCGCGCAGCAGCGCGTGTTCCAGGTGATGCCGGTGCTGTTCACCTTCTTCATGGCGCGTCAGCCGGCGGGGCTGGTGATCTATTATTGCTGGAACAACCTGCTGACGATGGCGCAGCAGATGGTGATCCAGCGTCGCACGCAGGGCGCGACCAGCCAGGCCGTTCCCGCGCCGGCGGCGGCCAAGCGGAAATAAGGTTGGTCTGATGTCGGAGTTCGTTACCTCGCAGCCTTCGCCCGAGGAAGAGGAGCGCCTGCGCGAAGCGGGCCGGCTGCTGTTCGCCGGACCGTGCGACTTCTTCTTCGGGGCGCAGAAGCTGGAGCAGCTTCCGCCGCCCGGCGCGCCGGAGATCGCCTTCGCCGGGCGGTCGAATGTCGGCAAGTCCAGCCTGATCAATGCGCTGACCGGACGCAAGGCGCTGGCCCGGGCCTCGTCCGAGCCGGGGCGGACCAAGCAGCTCAATTTCTTCGACCTGGGCGGCCGGCTGACGCTGGTGGACATGCCGGGCTATGGCTTTGCCAAGGCCGCGAAGGACGTGAAGGAAGACTGGCAGGGCATGATGTTCGCGTATCTGCGCGGGCGGCCGACCCTGCGGCGCGTCATCCTGCTGCTGGATGCGCGGATCGAGATCAAGGCGTCGGATCGTGAGATCATGAGCCTGCTGGACCGCGCCGCGGTGACGTTCGAGATCGTCCTGACCAAGTGCGATGCGCTTAAGCCTGGCCCGCTGGAGGCCAAGCGGGCCCAGGTGGCCGATCTGGCGCGCCAGCACCCCGCCGCCTATCCGCAGATCCTGCTGACCAGCAGCGAGAATGGACTTGGCATGCCCGAACTGCGTGCCGGACTGACCAGCCTGGCCCTGCCGCCGGCGGACGAAACGGTTTTATCCTGATCACGAGCGAGAGACAGGGCACGACCCGATGAGCCAACCGACAAGCGAGACAACGGGCGATATCGTCCAGACCATGAAGGATGCCCAGGAGCGCGCCGCGGTGCTGGCCCAGGCGCTGCCGTTCCTGCGTCGCTATGCCGGCGATACGATCGTGGTCAAATATGGCGGCCACGCCATGGTCGATGATTCGCTGTCCAACGCGTTCGGGCACGATATCGCGCTGCTGAAGCTGGTGGGGGTCAACCCCGTGGTCGTCCATGGCGGCGGGCCGCAGATCAGCGCGATGCTGAACCGGCTGCAGATTCCCTCGACCTTCGTCGACGGGCTGCGGGTCACGGATGCGGCGATGGTCGACGTGATCGAGATGGTGCTGGCGGGCAAGGTCAACAAGCAGGTGGCCGGGCTGATCAACCAGGCCGGGGCGCTGGCCGTGGGTATTTCGGGCAAGGATGGCGGGCTGATTGCCGCGCGCCGCCTGCGCCGTACGGTGCGCGATGCCGACAGCCAGATCGAGCAGGTGCTGGATCTGGGCTTTGTGGGTGAGCCGGTGCGCATCGACCCGCGCGTGCTCTATGCCCTGTCGGGCTCGGGGCTGATCCCAGTCGTGGCCCCCGTCGGCATCGGCGAGAAGGGCGAGACCTACAATATCAATGCCGACACGGCGGCGGGCGCGATTGCCGGGGCCGTGCATGCGACGCGGCTGCTGATGCTGACCGACGTGCCCGGCGTGCTGGACGAAAACGGGGAACTGATCCCGGAACTGACGGCCGA
Source organism: Gluconacetobacter tumulicola (assembly GCF_014174215.1). Taxonomy (GTDB): domain Bacteria; phylum Pseudomonadota; class Alphaproteobacteria; order Acetobacterales; family Acetobacteraceae; genus Gluconacetobacter; species Gluconacetobacter tumulicola. The sequence continues at coordinate 185,877 of NZ_JABEQL010000006.1, forward strand.
GGAGGCGCGGCGCGGCATTGCCAGCGGCATGATCAGCGGCGGGATGATTCCGAAGGTCGAAACCTGCCTGGAAGCGGTTCGTGCCGGGGCCAAGGCGGCGGTGATCCTGGACGGGCGGGTACCCCATGCCTGCCTGCTGGAACTGTTTACCGAAGCCGGTCCGGGCACGCTGATTCGCGGCGAATGAGGCGCGTCTGGGCCCATGGCGATGCATTGCAAGATGCGTTGACAGACGGGGGCTTCCTTCGCATGGTCCCGCCACATGGCGACAACGGGCGCCGGCCGGGCCGGTGCTGACAGAGGATTGCAGGACATGAACGACGAACACGCCCTTCGGACCCATATCGAGGCGGTGTGGGAACGGCGCGATACCCTTTCCTCCGCCACGACCGGTGCCGACCGCGAGGCGGTCGAGCAGGCGCTGGCCGGGCTGGATGCCGGCACGCTGCGCGTTGCTGCACCGTCCGATTCCGGCTGGGCGGTCAATGAATGGCTGAAGAAGGCGGTGCTGCTGTCGTTCCGGCTGAATGACAGCGAGGTCATGCAGGCGGCCCCCGCGCCGTTCTTCGACAAGGTGCCGCTGAAATTCGCCGACTGGGACCAGGCGCGCTTCGCACAGGCCGGGTTCCGCGCCGTGCCGGGTGCCATCGTCCGGCGTTCGGCCTATGTCGCGCCCGGTGTCGTGCTGATGCCGAGCTTCGTCAATGCCGGCGCGCGCGTCGAGAGCGGCACCATGGTCGATACCTGGGTGACGATCGGAAGCTGCGCGCAGATCGGGCGCAACTGCCATATCAGCGGCGGTGTGGGGATTGGCGGCGTGCTGGAGCCGTTGCAGGCGTCCCCGGTGATCATCGAGGATGATTGCTTCATCGGTGCGCGGTCGGAGGTGGCCGAGGGCGTGATCGTGGAGCGTGGGAGCGTCCTGTCGATGGGTGTGTTCCTGAGTGCGTCGACCAAGATCGTGGATCGTGCGACCGGCGAGGTGTTTGTCGGGCGTGTTCCGGCCTATTCGGTCGTGGTGCCGGGCACGCTGCCGCCGCGCCAGCCGACGGGTGCCGATGGTGCGCCGCTGCCGTCGCTGGCCTGTGCCGTGATCGTCAAGCGTGTCGATGAGCGTACGCGCGCCAAGACCTCGATCAACGAATTGCTGCGCGATTGATCGGCGCGGCGATGGAGCCGGAACTGATCGATGCGCTGTCGCTGGCGCAGGAGCTGATACGCGCGCCGTCCGTCACGCCCGACAGCGGCGGGGCGATCGGCGTTCTGGGCGATGCGCTGCGCCGCCTGGGTTTCGATGTCATCGACCTGCCGTTCGGCGATGGTGCGGAGCGGACGCCCAACCTGTTTGCCCGGCTGGGCATATCGGGCCCGCATCTGTGCTTCGCCGGCCATACCGACGTGGTGCCGCCGGGCAGCGAGGGATGGACCAGCGGCCCGTTCGACGCCGCCGTGCGGAGCGACGTGCTGTATGGGCGCGGCGCCTGCGACATGAAGGGCGGCATCGCGGCCTTTGTCAGCGCGGTGGCGCGGTATCTGGGGGGCGGCCGCCCGCTGAACGGCTCGATCAGCCTGCTGATTACCGGCGACGAGGAAGGCCCGGCGACCTACGGCACCGTGAAGGTGCTGGAATGGATGGCCGCCAATGGCCAAATTCCCGATTTCTGCGTCGTCGGTGAGCCGACGAATCCCGACCATATGGGCGATGTCATCAAGATCGGTCGGCGCGGCAGCCTGAATGCGCGCATCGTCGTCCATGGCGTCCAGGGGCACGTGGCCTATCCCCAGCGGGCCGATAACCCGATCCATCGCCTGATGGCGATCCTGTCGGACCTGACGGCGCACCCGCTGGACAAGGGATCGGAATGGTTCGAGCCGTCGAGCGTGCAGGTGACCAGTGTCGATGTGGGCAATGACGCCACCAACGTCATTCCGGGCCGGGCATCGGCCCGTCTGAATATCCGTTTCAACGACCGGCATACAGGCAAGGATCTGGCGCACTGGATCACCGAGACCGTCCGGGCCCGCGCGCCGGGGGCGGAGATCGATATCCGTGTCAGCGGCGAAGCGTTCCTGACTCCGCCGACCCCGCAACTGGGCATGCTGGTCGAGGCCGTGGAGGAGGTGACGGGGCGCCAGCCCCGGCTGGACACGGGGGGCGGTACGTCGGATGCGCGGTTTATCAGCCGCTATTGCCCGGTCGCCGAATTCGGCCTGGTCGGTGCCAGCATGCACAAGGTGAATGAGCATGTCTCGGTCGCCGACCTGCGGGCGCTGACCGATATCTACGCGGCGTTTATCGAAAGGCTGATGGGATGACGCAGGGACGCGGCGCACCGCCTCGACCGATGCCCGGCTCACCCGCCGGCATCTTCCGGGGCATGATGCTGCTGGGGCGCGGCCGGCGTGAGGGCATGAGCTGTTTCGGCGCGACGCCTGACGCCGTGCTGACGGCGCTGGCGCCACGTGTGGCCCTGTGGATGGTCGGCGGGGTGCTGACGGTGGCACAGGCGCCGACGGCGCTGAGCGCCGCCAAGATCCTGTTCTCGCTCTGTCTGGTCCTGACGCCGGTGGTCCTGACCCATCTGCTGGCGCGCCTGTGGGGGCGCGAGGCCCTGTGGCCGCGCTATATGGCGGCTGCCCTGTGGTGTGACTGGCTGGTGCTGTTCGTGATGCTGGCGGCGGTTGCGGTGGTGGCGACCTTGACGCCGGCCGGGATGAGCCTGCTGCATTCGGCGTTGATCCTGAACGGGATCATATTCGCCTATAATCTCTGGCTGACCTGGTTCGTGGCGCGGGTGGGGCTGGCACTGGGGGCCGGGCGCGCGTTGCTGCTGCTGCTGGCGATTGCGGCCGCCATCATGGCGTTGAGCGGGATTTCGGCGGTGCTGCCGCCGCATTATTCGCCGTGGCAGGATTTCCTGGCGCTGCCCACGGCGCATGGGGGCCGGTAAGCCCGTCGGCACGGTTCGACACCACGATCGGGAACGGCGTGGGCGTGATCCGTATTCAGTGACGCGGGGCGTTCAGGACGGGAGAGATTCGGTGTTGAACGGGTCGGGGTCGTAGCCGACGCCGGTCAGGTATAGCCCGTCGGGCGGCGCGGTGGGGCCGGCGGCGCGGCGGTCGCAGGCGCGCAGGGCCTCGCCGACGCGTTCGGGGGACCATGTGCGTTCGCCCACCAGTTTCAGCGTGCCGACCATGTTGCGGACCTGATGATGCAGGAACGAGCGGGCCTCGGCCTCGATCACGATGTCCTCGCCCAGGCGGGTGACGGTCAGCCGGTCCAGTGTGCGCAGGGGGCTTTTTGCCTGGCAGGCGCTGGCGCGGAACGAGGTGAAATCGTGCCGGCCCAGCAGGTGTCCGGCGGCGAGCGCCATGGCATCGGCGTCCAGTGTGCGCTTGACCAGCCAGACGCGGCCTTCATCCAGGGCCAGGCGGCCGCGCCGGTTTACGATCCGGTAGCGATAGGACCGGCGGTTGGCGGAAAAGCGGGCGTTCCATTCCGTATCGACCGGCACGGCCTGCAGGACGGCGACCGGGTGCGGCTTCATGTGGAAGTTCAGGGCGTCGCGGACCGAGGAGGCCGTCAGTCTGGTCTCTGCGGGGAAATCCAGATGGGCCACCTGGCCGGTCGCATGCACGCCGGCATCGGTGCGGCCGGCGGTGATGCTGGTGACGATCCGGCCCGCGGCCAGCCGGCTGGCGGCTTCTTCGAGCACCTGTTGCACGGACAGGCCGGTGATCTGACGCTGCCAGCCGACGAAGGGCCGGCCGTCATATTCGATGCGGACCGCCCAGCGCGCGATGGTGGGCGAGGGCGCAGCCTGGGTGTCGGCGGTCACGATCCCAGTACCGTCCCGCGTCGTACGGACTGGCCGCGCAGGAAGGAATCGGCGTCCATCATGCCCCGGCCGGGCCGTTGCAGGCGCGTGATGCGCAATGCGCCCTGGCCGCAGGCCACGGTCAGCGCGTCGTCCAGGACCGTCCCCGGTGCGGCGGCGCAGGGTGTCGGGGCAGGGGTGGCGCCGCCGATCTTCAGCACCTGGCTGTCCAGGGTGGTGAAGGTGCCGGGCCAGGGGGTCAGGGCACGGATCTGCCGGTCGAGTACTGCGGCATCGCGTGACCAGTCGATGCGCCCGTCCTCGCGCATCAGGCGGGCGGCGTAGGTCACGCCCTGTTCGGGCTGTGCCTGGCCGGGGCCGATGGGCTGGCCCAGGGTCGTGACGATCAGGCGCGCGCCCATGGCGGCGAGGGCGTCATGCAGCGCGGTGGCGGTGGTGGACGGTGTCAGCGCGACCTGGTCGGACAGCAGCATGGCGCCGGTATCCAGCCCTTCGTCCATCCGCATGATCGTCACCCCGCTCTCGCTGTCGCCGGCGAGGATCGCGGCCTGGATGGGGGCCGCGCCCCGCCAGCGGGGCAGCAGGCTGGCATGGATGTTGAGGCATCCCAGGCGGGGGGCATCGAGCATGGCGGTCGGGAGGATCAGCCCGTAGGCGGCGACCACGGCGGCATCCAGTTCCAGGGCGCGGAAGAAGGCGTGTTCTTCTTCATTGGTGCGCAGGCGCGCGGGCGTGCGTACCGGCAGGCCGAGGGTCTCGGCGGCCTGGTGGACGGGCGACAGGCGGACCGACTGGCCACGCCCGGCCGGCCGGGGGGGCTGGCTGTAGACGGCGGCGATCTTATGCCCCGCCGCATGGAGGGCGAGCAGGGCGGGCACCGCGAAATCCGGGGTGCCCATGAAGGCCAGGCGCATGAGGGGTCTCCAGCCGGAAGGAAGTCTCGGAGAGGGCTTTGGGTGACAGCGACGTTAAAGCAGTCTCTAGCGCTTCTGGCGTTGTTCCTTGGCGAGGCGCCGCATGATCATGTTGCGTTTCAGGGTGGAGAGGTGGTCGACGAAGAGGATGCCCTCCAGATGGTCGATCTCGTGCTGGATGCAGGTGGCCAGCAGGTCGTCGGCTTCCATTTCCTGCTCGGTGCCGTCCAGTGTGCGGTAGCGGATGCGCACCTGCTGGGGGCGGATCACCTCGGCATACTGGTTGGGCAGCGACAGGCAGCCTTCCTCGCGCGAGACCAGGGTCTCCGATTCCGCGATCACTTCGGGATTGATCAGGACCAGCGGGTCGCGCTGCCGTTCCTCGCCCAGGTCCACGATGGCGAAGCGCAGGCCCATGCCGACCTGCGGAGCGGCCAGGCCGATGCCCGGGGCCTGGTACATCGCGGCGAACATGCGGGGCAGCGCGTCGCGCAATGTGGGCTCGTCCTCGGGCCGGACCAGGCGGGTCTTCTGGCGCAGGATGGCCTGGGGCGCCACCAGGATCGGCATGGGCGTGGCGGCGGCGATTTCGTCGTGACTGATCATAGGGGCGATGTAGCGATCCTGGCGCGCGCGCGCCAGTGGGTACGCGCGCGTCAAGGGGGAGAGCTGCGCGGGAGTCGGGGCGCGGCCTTGCGGAACCGGCCGGGCGTCCCATATCATGATCACGCGGGCGCCGATGACGGGTCCGCGTGATCGTCTCGCTCGGTTGAGGGGGCCTTGATGTCGGGTAGGCTTTTTGGATCCCCCATGTTTCTGGGGTTTGACCATCTGGAACAGATGTTGGAACGCGCGTCGAAGGGGGCTGCCGACGGCTATCCCCCGTATAATATCGAACAACTGAACGCCACGTCGCTCCGGATCACGCTCGCGGTGGCGGGCTTTGTGATGGATGACCTGCAGATCACGCAGGAAGACAATCAGCTTGTCATTCGTGGGCGTCAGACCGACGACACGCAGGGGCGGGTTTTCCTGCATCGCGGCATTGCCGCGCGCCAGTTCCAGAAGGCGTTCGTGCTGGCCGAGGGAATCGAGGTCAGCGGGGCGTGGCTGGATAACGGGTTGCTGCATATCGACCTGGTGCGGCCGCAGCCGGAAGTGCGCGTGAAGCTGATCGAGATCACGCAGGGGCGTTCCGGCGGAGCAGCGACCGAGATCGACCTTCCCAAGGTTCGCCCCCAGCGTGTCGTGCGGGCGCTTGAGGACGATTGAGTCGGCCCCGGCTTTTGCCATCTATCCTTATCGACATGGCCATCAGCCCGGACACGACAGGGCGGGTTGGCCAACGGGACGATCGCCGCATGATGGGGGATTGTCCGTATGGAGGATCGGATCATGAGAATTACCACACAGAAAGGCCAGGTCGTCCTTCAGGCCGACCACACGCCGATCGCCGATGTCCGTCATCTGACGGATATCCAGATGCGGGCGCTGGGCGTATCGCGGGTTGCGTATATCAAGCCCGTGATCATCGAAGGGGAAGATGCGTTCGCCATTCATGCGGCTGACGGCACCCCGATGGCCCTGACCGAGGATCAGGAAACGGCCATCGAGGCGATCCTGCAGCACGAGATGGTGCCTGCCCTGCTGCACTGAACGCAGCCAGTATCTACCGCCTGGATGCAGCCGGGACGATAAGGGATCGTCCCGGCGGTAAGCGACCCGGTATCAGCCGGGAGTCGGGTCCAGCCAGCCGATATTGCCGTCCTGCCGACGGTAGATGACGTTGATCTGCTCGCTGATGCTGTTGCGGAACATCAGCAGGGTGGAGGCTGCGAGATCGAGGCGCATCACGGCCTCGCTGACGCTGAGCGTGGCGATTTCGGCCGTGCGTTCGGCGATGATGGTGGCGTAGGTGCGGGTGACGGCCTCTCGTGCCGCGCCGTTCTGCGCCCGCTCGGTGTCGTCGGCCGGGCGGAGGATGTAGCTGCGCCCCATCTCGGGCGATTTGCGGCGGGGGAGGGTGCGGATATGGTCGTTGACCCGCTCGCGATAGCGGCGGAGGCGCCGGGCCATATGTTCGGCGGCGTCGTCGAACGCGCCATGGGCGTCGGTGCCTTCGCCCTCGCCCCGCAAGGTGAGGCCCCGCGCAGCGTGAAGATTGATATCACAGGTAAAGAAGGATCGCGCGCGGCTGAACGTGACCTGGGCTTCCAGGGCGCGATCGAAATATTTGTCGGCAAGGCGATCGAGATGCCCTGTAACCCGGTGTTTCAGGGCGTCCGAGAGGTCGATCTGTTTGCCAGCGACACTGATCTGCATGTGACATCACCCCTTGCATAGAGGAGCGTCCGAAACCGGACGGAACCAGGCCGGCGGTCCATAATGCTCATTCCGCCAGGCGTGGCGTCAGGCCTCGAAAGCCTTTTCCCGTTTTCTCTGCACCGAATTGGGTATCCTCAGCGCATCCCGGTATTTGGCCACGGTTCGGCGCGAGATGTCTATTCCTTCCTTTATTAATTCGTTCACGATTGCATCGTCGGACAGGATCTCGTGTCTGGATTCCTGCGAAATCAGCAGCTTGATGCGGTGACGGACGGCTTCGGCGCTGTGATCCGAGCCGCCGGTGCGGCCGGGAATGGCCGTGGTGAAGAAATATTTCAGCTCGAACAGTCCGCGGGGCGTGGCGATGTATTTGTTCGCCGTCACCCGGCTGACGGTGCTTTCGTGCAGGCCGACCGCCTCGGCGATGTCGCGCAGCACCAGCGGCCGCAGATGCCCGACGCCGTGGGCCAGGAAGCCGCTCTGGCGGCGCATGATGGCGGTGGCGACGCGGATGATCGTCTCGGCCCGCTGCTGGAGCGCGCGGACCAGCCAGTTGGCGCTGGCCAGGCGCTCGGTCATGAAGGGGCGGTCGGCGTCGCGCAGGCGGAGCGTGGTCCCTGTGGTCAGCGCCGAATTCACGATCACCCGTGGCATCGTGTCGGGATTGAGCTCGATGATCCAGTCATGATCCGGGGTCGGCAGCATCAGGACGTCCGGCACGATGATGCAGGGGGCGCCCGCCATCGCATCCAGGGCCGGGCGGGGTGACAGGGCCCGGATTTCGGTGATCATGGCGGCCAGATCGTCCTGGTCGACGCCGCACAGGGTCTGCAGCCGGCGCAGGTCGCGCCGGGCCAGCAGGTCCAGGTGCCGCAGCAGCATGGCCATGGCCGGGTCCAGCCGGTTGCGTTCGCGCAACTGGGCGGCCAGGCATTCGCCCAGATCGTGGGCGAACAGGCCGGTCGGTTCGAACTGCATCATCGCGAGGCGCACCCTCTCCACCCGGGTGGTGTCGGTGCCCAGCACGCGGGCGATATCCGCGGACGGCGTGGTCATGCGGCCGTCGGCATCCAGCAGGGTGATCAGGTGGGCGGCGATCTGCCGTTCGCCCGCATCGAAGGGCGACAGCCTGACCTGCTCGGCCAGCCGTTCGTGCAGCGGGGGTGGGGGACCGGCCATGCCGTCGGGTGGATCATACCGCGCGCTGCCGTGCCGGGTCGGGGCCGGAGAGGGAGCGGGGTGGCGTGGCGCGCCGGATGGCTCGGCGGGCTCCAGCAGGGGATTGCGCTCCATCTCCTGCTCGATCACCGACCAGGTGTCGAGATTGGAGAGTTGCAGCAGCAGGATCGCCTGGCGGAGTTGTGGCGTCATGACCAGGGATTGGGCCTGCCGGAGGGCAAGCTTGGGTCCGATCGTCATGACGGGCGGTCAGAGGGAGAAATTTTCTCCAAGATAGACGCGCCGTACGTCTTCGTTGGCGACGATCTCCTCGGGGCGGCCTTCCATCAACACCTGGCCGCTATGCATGATATAGGCGCGGTCGATGACTTCCAGCGTCTCGCGGACGTTATGGTCGGTGATCAGCACGCCGATGCCGCGATCCTTGAGGTGCGAGACCAGGTCGCGGATCTCGCCCACCGCGATCGGGTCGATGCCCGCCAGGGGTTCGTCCAGCAGGATGTAATGGGGCTGGCTGGCAAGGGCGCGGGCGATTTCCAGCCGTCGCCGCTCGCCGCCCGACAGGGCCAGCGACGGCGAGCGGCGCAGGTGGGAAATCCCGAATTCGCCCAGCAGGCCGGTCAGCATCTCCTCCCGCCGGTCGGGATCGGATTCCACGACTTCCAGCGCCGCCATGATGTTCTGTTCGACGTTCAGGCCGCGGAAGATGCTGGCTTCCTGCGGCAGGTAGCCGATGCCCAGCCGGGCGCGGCGGTACATCGGCAGGCGGGTGATGTCGGTGCCGTCCAGGGTGATCGACCCGCTGTCGGGCTGGACCAGCCCCACGATCATGTAGAAGCTGGTGGTCTTGCCCGCGCCGTTGGGGCCCAGGAGGCCGACCGCCTCGCCGCGATTGACCTGGAGCGATACGTTCCGGACCACCGGCCGCTTCTTGTAGGACTTGCCGATCCCGCTGGCGATCAGTCCGCTGAGGGCGCCGCCGGACGCGTACAGGGCGGCATTCTTCGCCTCGTCGGACAGCGCGTAGGGGATGTCGTTCATGGGTGGGTTCCGGCAGGGGGGGGATTGGCCTCGTTGGGGACCATCAGGCCGCTGACCCGTCCGCCCGGACGTTCGGTCATCGTGGCGATCCCGGTATGCATGTTCACGATTGCCGCGGCTCCGCTGATCTGGTTCTGGCCCCGCGTGATATGCACGTTGCCGACGATCCGCGCGATCCCGGTGTCGGGAACATACACGCCGCGGTCGCCGGTCACGGTTTCGGTCTGCGTGCGGACGAAAACATGGCCGAACGCGTTCACTTTTTCCAGCTTCCCCGAACTGGTCAATGGGTCTCCGCCCTGTCCGGCCGGTTGCGGGGCGGGCTGGGCGGTGGATTTTGCGGCGGGCTGGGTCGGTGCGCTGTATCCGACCAGCACGTCGGCGCGGATCTGCCGCCCGTCATTGGTGGTGACGGTGGCGTCGCCCCTGCCGACCGACATGCGGGTCTGGGAATAATATTCCATCGAATCCCGGGCCGTCAGGACGTCCTGCGGCGTGGTCAGCTTCAGCCCCTTGCCGGTCAGGACCATGACCGCCTGGTCGATATCGTAGACGGCCTTATCGCCCCAGGCCTGGTCGGTGTCGGTGAAGATGTGGACGTGCCCCAGCGCGTTCAGGCGATAGACCTCGTTCGCGCCCGATCCCGCCTCGTTACTCTGGGAGCCGTCGGCGGGGGGCGAGGGGGGCGTGGCCGGTGCCGGTGATCCGGCGGCTTTCTTGCGATAGAAGGCGATCAGGCGGTCGGCGGTCACGGTGACGTTGCCGCGGGTGGCCTGGGCCTTGTCATAGGCGGTGACGGTCTGGGTCTTCTGGTCCCAGTCGAACCCGCCGGCCGCCGTGACGTTGATCTGACCGCCATGCGACAGGTCGATGGCCTGGCCGCGCGCGCCGCCCGGAAGTGAGAGGCAGGCCGCGGCGCCAAGGAGCAGGAACGCGGAGGCGGCCTTTGCGGGGGCGGTCATCGACTGGGCTCCGTCTGGGAAGCGTGGGGGGCGGAAGGGTGGCCGGCCGGGCCGGCATGGGCGTCATCGTTCAGGATCAGCCGCCCCGGGCCGCGGAACTGGGCGATCCCCTCATGCTGGGACAGCAGGACACCCTGGGCGTCCAGCATGCCGAACGGACCTTCGGCATGCACCCATTGATCGGAGGCGATGATCCCCTGCCTGAGGTCCATGTCTGCCGTGACCCCGGTGAGGATGACGCCGTCTTCGCGGTAGAGTGCCACGTCCTGCGTCAGGTCCAGCAATTGTTCATGTTGCAGATACACGCCCTGGACCGCGCTGACCATCATCCAGTCTCCGCCCTGCGTCAGCGTGTCGGCGGCCGGCCGGGTGAGATTGATGCGGTCCTGGCTGATCTGCTGGGCCTGGTCGGCGGTGATCATGAACGGCCGGTCGTGCTCGTCCAGTCCCCGATAGACGGCGCCGAGCATGTTGCCGCTGGTGACGTGCAGGTTTTCCATCTCGCGCAGGGCGCCGCGCTGCATGTTGATCAGCCGGTCGAGGGCCGGCCACAGCGCGATCGAGCCCAGCAGCAGCAGGGCGGCCGCCGGCAGCGCCCACTTGGCCCAGCGGACCAGGCGCTGGCGGCGGGCGATATCGCCCGGCCGGAGTACCCGGCGGAGGCGGGACGTATCCTGATGCAGCAGCGACCGCTGCCGCGCCACCTGGTCGGCGGAGCGGGCGAAATCCTCGCGCCGGGGGGGGGTGTCGCCATTGGGAGGCGGGCCGCTGCTCATGCCACGCCCGCGCGCAGCAGGTCATGGACATGGAGGATGCCGACGGGAAGCCCCTCGCCATCCAGCACGAACAGGCTGGTGATCGGGCGGGCGCGGGCGTTCATCAGCCGCAGCGCCTCGGCCGCCAGCATGTCGGGCTCGGTCGTCAGCGGGGAGGTGTTCATGATGTCGGCCGCGCGGGTGCGGTCCAGGTCGCGGTCCAGGACGCGGCGCAGGTCGCCGTCGGTGATCAGCCCGCACAGCCTTCCGTCGGTGCCGATCACGCCCATGCAGCCGAATGCCTTGCGCGTCATCTCCATGATGACCTGTCGCAGGGAGCTGTCCGGCGTGCCCAGCGGCATGACGCCGCCGCGATGCATCAGGTCCGCGACGCGGCGCAGCCGGGTGCCCAGCCGCCCGCCGGGATGGAAGATGCCGAATTCGGTCGCCGAGAATCCGCGCCGCTCCAGCAGGACCACCGCCAGCGCGTCGCCCAGCGCCAGTTGCATCATGGAAGAGGTGGTCGGGGCGAGGCCCATCGGGCAGGCCTCGGGCGCATCGGGGATGATCAGGGGGATGTCGGCCGCGCGCGCCAGAGTGGATTCGGCGCGGGTGGTGATGGCCACCAGCAACAGCCCGTACCGCCGCGCGTGGGCCACGATATCGGCCAGTTCCGCCGTTTCGCCCGAATTGGAGAGCGCCAGCACCGCATCGCCCGGCTGGAGCATCCCCAGATCGCCATGCGAGGCCTCGGAGGGATGGACGAAGACCGAGGGCGTGCCCGTCGAGGCCAGGGTCGACTGGATTTTGCGGCCGATCTGCCCGGACTTGCCGATGCCGGTGACGACGACGCGCCCCGTGAGCGCCGAGAAGGCTGCGATCGTGCGCGTGAAGGCTTCGCCGAGGGGCGGGGTGCCGTCGCCAGCGCGCGCGGGTGCGCGCAGGGCGGCCGCCATCTGTATCAGCCCGTCGGTCTCGCGCGCCAGCACCCGGCATGCCGCCGAGATATCGGCATCGGCCGGGCTGGAGTCGGAACTGTCACCTGCGGGATGGGCGGATTGGGTCATGCCAGCCGTGTATCGCCATGGCGGTGGTCCAGGTCAAACGGAACGATGGACCGCGCGGAGGAAGAGGGCATCATGCCCGGTGGGCGAAGATGTCCGGTTCTTCGTATCCCAGCAGGTCCAGCCGCGCGCGGGCGGGCAGAAAATCGTAGCATGCCTGGGCCAGGTCGCGCCTTCCCTCGCGGTGGAGAAGGGCTTCCAGCTTTGCCCAGAGCGCGTGCAGGTGCAGCACGTCCGACGCGGCATAGGCCTGCTGTTCCGCCGTCAGCTCCGGCGCGCCCCAGTCGGATGTCTGCTGCTGCTTGCTGAGGTCGACCCCCAGCAGTTCGCGGCAGAGCTGGGCCAGGCCGTGACGGTCGGTGAAGGTGCGCACCAGCTTGGAGGCGATCTTGGTGCAGATGACGGGTGCGACGGTGATTCCCAGCGTGTGCTGGAGGATTCCCACGTCGAAACGCGCGAAATGCATCAGCTTGGTAATGGCAGGATCGGCCATCAGCCGGGCGAGGTTGGGGCTGGGCGTACCGGGCAGGATCTGCACCAGATGCGCCGAGCCGTCGCCGGCGGAGATCTGCACCAGGCACAGGCGGTCGCGATGCGGCTTGAGCCCCATGGCCTCGGTATCGACCGCGATGGGGCCGTGGAAGGTGATGTCGGCCGGCAGATCGCCGCGATGCAGGAGGATCGAAGGCGTGGTGGCGATCATGCGTAAGTCCCCGCATTGCAGGCGTGACGACGGAAAATGAAAGAACGGCCCATGAGTTCCAACCCGCAACACGCGCGACCGCGCCAACATGCCGTCATGACCGGATGTCGGGGGCGGTGACGGACATATAATATCGGAAGCGCCAATGCGCGAGGGGGTGCCGACCAGCCGCCCGGGGCCGCCCTTGCGGGCGATATCTGATACGGCTGAAAAAATGGTGCCCAGAAGAAGACTCGAACTTCCACGACCTTGCGGCCACAGGTACCTGAAACCTGCGCGTCTACCAATTCCGCCATCTGGGCTCAGAAGGCCCCCGTTTCCGGGGTGGTGAGGGGGATTTACTCGGAAACAACAGGGTGGTCAACGGCGCCCTTCACATATTCCGCATGAGAAATGACAGGATGTGCAATGCGTTGGGAGACGCCATGCCGAAAGGGCGCTCCGACACTGTCGGGCGCCTGCCAGCGAACTGATTTTTCAGCATTTGGGAGAGATGGTGCCCAGAAGAAGACTCGAACTTCCACGACCTTGCGGCCACAGGTACCTGAAACCTGCGCGTCTACCAATTCCGCCATCTGGGCTTAGAAGGCCCCCGTTTCCGGGGTGGTGAGGGGCGTTTACTCTGCCCTTCGGGGGCGGTCAACACGGGCTGGACGATTCGTGTCGCTTTTATTGCATGCGCGCGGCGACGAGGTGTGTTCGGCCGAGCGGGATGGGCGTTGTGCTACATGTGTGAAAAAACAGGATGAGGGGCGGGATTCCGCGCGTGGGCAGGCTCCTTGCGCATGGCGGCCGACCCCATATTCGGGGGATGGACATGACGACGCGAAAAGTGGCGGCGGTAATCGGCGGCTCGGGCTTCCTGGGGCGGCATGTGGTCCGGCGCCTGGCGGAGGACGGGTATGTGGTGCGCGTGGCCGCGCGCCGCGCCGATCGGGCGGCGTCACTGCGCCCGCTGGGCGATGTGGGGCAGATCGTGCCGCTGGGGGCCTCGATTCTGAATCCCGAATCGCTCGTGCCGGTCGTTGAGGGGGCGCGGGTCGTGGTGAACCTGGTCGGCATCCTGGCCGAGCGCGGGCGGGCGACGTTTCAGGCGGTGCATGTTGAGGGCGCGGCGGCCGTCGCGCGTCTGGCGGCTTCGGCGGGGGTGGCGCAACTGGTGCATGTCTCGGCCATCGGGGCGTCGCCGGACAGCCGCTCCGCCTATGGCCGCAGCAAGGCGGCCGGAGAGGACGCGGTGCTGCGCGCGATGCCCGAGGCGACGATCGTGCGGCCGTCCATCCTCTTCGGGGCGGAGGACCATTTTACCAACCTGTTCGCCACGCTGGCGCGGTTCAGCCCGATCGTCCCGGTCTATGGCGCGCGGACGCGCCTGCAGCCGGTTTATGTTGCCGATGTGGCCGAGGGAATCCGGCGGCTTCTGGCAGGCGGGTATGCGGGGACGATCTTCGAGTTCGGTGGGCCGGCGATTCGGACGATGGAGGAGATCGCGCGCCTGGTCGTGGCGGCGGTGGGGCGCCGCCGGCTGGTGGTTGCGGTGCCGCCCGCCCTGGCCTGGTGGCAGGCCATGTGGCTGGAGCGCCTGCCCGGAAAGATGCTGACGCGGGACCAGCTGGCGATGCTGTCGAGCGACAATGTGGCGGCGGATGGGGCGCCGGGCCTGCAGCAGCTGGGCATTCAGCCGGCGTCGATGGAAATGATTGTCCCATCCTATCTGGCTAGATATAAAATTACATAAACAAGCCAGCTCAACGCATTATATGGTCAATTGGTCCGAAGCGGACCAATGTGACCCAGTGGCCCGTTCGCCCTGATGGTTCTCGATTGGCCTTTTTGTCATAAATGGCAGTGATGCTGTCTTTTATGGGAGATATGTCTGTCGTAGGTGTTCCGCCAACAACACGCACCGCAGGTGACGGTCGGGCGTTATCCAGGGGGGACCGATGGTCGAGCACATGCTGAAATTCGTCTCCGTGCCGCAGAGCCAGCCCGACAAGCGGCCGGCCGCGGAGCGGAATGGCGATTTCGACGAGATCTATCGCGCGTTCGCAGTGGAAAAGGCGGAACAGCAGGCCAGCCGCTGCTCGCAGTGTGGCGTGCCGTTCTGCTCGGTCCATTGCCCGCTGGGCAACAATATCCCCGACTGGCTGAAGATGACGGCCGAGGGGCGGCTGGAGGAAGCGTACGCGCTGTCTTCCGCCACCAACAATTTCCCCGAGATCTGCGGCCGCATCTGCCCTCAGGACCGGTTGTGCGAGGGCAATTGCGTGATCGAGAAGGGGTTCGAGAGCGTCACCATCGGCGCGGTCGAACGCTTCATTACCGATACTGCCTTCGCCAAAGGCTGGGTGGAGCCGATCCGGCCGCCGGTCGAGCGCGAGACCTCGATCGGCATCGTCGGTGCCGGCCCCGGTGGCCTGGCCGCCGCGATGCAGTTCCGCCAGCAGGGTTATCAGGTGCATGTCTATGACCGGTACGACCGGATCGGCGGCCTGATGATCTATGGCATTCCCGGCTTCAAGCTGGAGAAGGACATCGTTGCCCGCCGTCACCTCTATCTGGAGGAATCGGGGGTTCGGTTCCATCTGGGGGTGGACATCACGGATGGCGACGGGGACGGCACGCTCTCTTTCGCGACCCTGCGCGCCCGCCATGATGCGGTGCTGATCGCGACGGGTGTTTACAAGTCGCGCGATATCGGTGGGCCGGGTGCGGGGCTGGGGGGTATCGTCAAGGCACTGGATTATCTGACGATGTCCAACCGGCTGTCGCTGGGCGACGCGTTTGCCCCGGACGAGAGCGCGGCGCTGAATGCCGTCGGCAAGTCGGTGGTGGTGATCGGCGGTGGCGACACGGCGATGGATTGCGTGCGCACCGCCATCCGCCAGGGTGCGAAATCGGTCAAATGCCTCTATCGCCGCGACCGCGCGAACATGCCCGGCTCGATCCGCGAGGTGAAGAACGCCGAGGAGGAAGGTGTGTCCTTCGTCTGGCTGGCGGCGCCCGAGGCGTTCCTTGGAGATGGCAGCGTCAGCGGCGTACGCGCGGTGCGCATGAAGCTGGGCATGCCCGATGCCAGTGGCCGCCAGTCGGTCGAGCCGGTCGAGGACAGTGGCTTCGTGCTGGAAGCCGATCTGGTGATCAAGGCGCTGGGTTTCGACCCCGAGCCGCTGCCGACCCTGTGGGGGCAGCCGGACCTGGCCGTGTCGCGCTGGGGCACGCTGCGGGTCGACCATGAGAGCTTCATGACCAGCCTGCCGGGCGTGTTCGCGGCGGGCGATATCGTGCGCGGGGCCAGCCTGGTGGTGTGGGCCATTCGCGATGGACGGGATGCGGCGGCGCAGATGCATCGCTGGCTGGAAAACCGGGCGGCCCAGTGCGCCCAGGCGGCGGAGTGACGGACATGGACCAGTTGACCCAGGATCACGGATCGCGGGATGCCGGCCAGGAGTTCGTGGCCGAGTGGCATGAGAATGCGCAGGCGATTGCCGGGCTGTACGACGCCACGCAGGAGCGCGACGCCTGTGGTGTGGGCCTGATCGCCTCGCTGGACGGACGCAAGCGGCGCGAGGTGGTCAATGCCGGTATCGCCGCCCTGAAGGCCCTGTGGCATCGCGGCGCGGTCGATGCCGACGGCAAGACCGGGGATGGCGCGGGCATCCATCTGGAAATTCCGCAGGATTTCTTTGCCGAGGCGATCCATAGCGGTGGCGAGGGCTGCGTGGACACGCAGATCGCCGTCGGCATGGTTTTCCTGCCCAAGACGGATCTGGCGGCGCAGGAACGCTGCCGCCAGATCATCGAGACGGAGATCCTGGCCTTCGGGTATGGCATCTATGGCTGGCGGCAGGTGCCGATCGACACGTCGTGCATCGGTGAGAAGGCCAATGCCACCCGGCCCGAGATCGAGCAGATCATGATCCGCAACCTGCCGGGGCGGAACGAGGAAGAATTCGAGCGCGACCTGTATGTGATCCGCCGCCGGATCGAGAAGAGTGCCCAGGCCAACTCGCTGGACCTGTATATCTGCTCGATGTCCTGCCGGTCGGTGATCTACAAGGGCATGTTCCTGGCCGAGAACCTGACGGATTTCTATCCCGACCTGCTCGACCCGCGCTTCATCAGTCGCTTTGCGATCTATCACCAGCGCTATTCGACCAACACCTTCCCGACCTGGAAGTTGGCGCAGCCTTTCCGCCGGCTGGCGCATAACGGCGAGATCAACACGATCTCGGGCAACGTCAACTGGATGAAAAGCCACGAGACGCGCCTGGCCGATCCGTTGCTGGACCCGGTGATGGAGGATCTGAAGCCCGTGGTGCAGGCCGCGGGGTCCGATACCGCGATGCTGGACAATGTGTTCGAGCTGCTGACCTTTGCCGGGCGCGACGCGCCGATGGTCAAGGCGCTGATGGTGCCGGCCAGTGTCGGCGGCAATTCGGGCATGCCGCAGAAGCACCAGGATCTGTACGCCTATTGCAATGCGGTGATGGAGCCGTGGGACGGGCCGGCGGCGCTGTGCGCCACCGATGGGCGCTGGGTTGTGGCCGGGCTGGACCGCAGCGGCCTGCGCCCCCTGCGCTATACCGTGACGGCGGACGGGCTGCTGATCGTGGGCTCGGAAACCGGCATGGTGAAGGTTGCCGAGACCGACATCGTGCGGCGCGGGCGGCTTGGGCCGGGGCAGATGATCGGCCTCGACCTGCAGGAGGCGAAGCTCTACGGCCACGAGGCGCTGCTGGACCTGCTGGCCGGGCGCCGGGATTTCGGCGCCTGGGTGAAGAACATCCAGAAGATCGGCTCGGTAGTGCGGGCCGACGTGCAGGAGCCGGTGCTGTTCGGCCGGGATGAGCTGCGCCGCCGGCAGCTGGCGGTCGGTACGACCCTGGAGGAGCTGGAGACCATCCTGCATCCGATGGTCGAGACCGCCGCCGAGGCCATCGGCTCGATGGGTGACGACGCGCCGCTGGCGGTGCTGTCCTCGCGCTATCGGGGGCTGGCGCATTATTTCCGGCAGGCGTTCAGCCAGGTGACCAACCCGCCGATCGACAGTCTGCGCGAGACGCGGGTGATGAGCCTGCTGACCCGTCTGGGCAATCTGGGCAACATCCTGGAGGAAACCGAGGTCCAGTGCGACCTGCTGCAACTGCCCAGCCCGGTGCTGACGAGCGGCGAATTCGAGGCGCTGCGCAGTTTCTGCGGCGACAGCGGCTTCGTGATCGACTGCACCTTTCCGGCGGCGGAGGGCGAGGCGGGGCTGCGCGAGGCGATCGCGCGTATTCGGCGCGAGGCAGAGGACCGGGTGCGCGAGGGCTGCACCCATCTGTTCCTGACCGATCAGGGGCAGTCGGCCGACCGGGCCTATATCCCGATGATCCTGGCCACGGCGGCGGTGCATACGCATCTGGTCCGCCAGTCGCTGCGGACCTTTACCTCGCTGAACGTGCGGTCGGCCGAGGCGCTGGACGTGCATGCCATCGCGGTGACGATCGGGGTCGGGGCGACCAGCATCAACCCCTATCTGGCGCAGGAAAGCATTGCCGACCGGCTGCGGCGCGGCCTGTTCGGCGATATCTCGCTGCGCGAGGCGGTGGAACGCTATCGCAAGGCGGTGGACAAGGGGCTGCTGAAAGTGATGTCCAAGATGGGCATCTCGATCGTGTCGGCCTATCGCGGCGGGTATAATTTCGAGGCGATCGGGCTGTCGCGGGCGCTGACGGCGGAATTCTTCCCCGGCATGCCTTCGCGCATCTCGGGCATCGGCCTGTCGGGCATCGCGACCAACGTGATGAGCTTCCATCGGACCGCGTGGGACCAGACGGTGATCGCGCTGCCGGTGGGTGGGCAGTACAAGATGCGTCGCCATGGCGAGGTCCATGCGTTCGACGGCAATCTGATCCATATGCTGCAGACGGCGGTGGCGACCGACAGTTTCACGATCTATCGCCGCTATGCCGACGCGGTGCGGCGCCAGCCGCCGGTGGCGCTGCGCGACCTGCTGGATTTTCGGGGTGGGCGGACGCCGATCCCCGTCGAGGCGGTCGAAAGCATCACCCAGCTGCGCAAGCGGCTGATCGCGCCGGGGATCTCGCTGGGGGCGCTGAGCCCGGAGGCGCATGAGACCCTGTCGATCGCCATGAACCGGATCGGCGCGAAGTCGGATTCGGGCGAGGGGGGCGAGGACCCGTCGCGCGCCAAGCCGCGCCCGAATGGGGACAATGCGTCTTCGGCCATCAAGCAGATCGCCTCGGGCCGCTTCGGGGTCACGGCGCAATATCTGAATGATTGCCGCGAGATCGAGATCAAGATGGCGCAGGGCGCCAAGCCCGGCGAGGGTGGCCAGTTGCCGGGCTTCAAGGTGACGGGGCTGATCGCGAAGCTGCGGCATGCGACGCCGGGGGTGACGCTGATTTCGCCGCCGCCGCATCATGACATCTATTCGATCGAGGATCTGGCGCAGCTTATCTACGACCTGAAGCAGATCAATCCCGAAGCCACGGTGACGGTGAAGCTGGTCGCGCGGTCGGGCATCGGCACCATCGCCGCCGGCGTGGCCAAGGCCAAGGCCGATGCGATCCTGATTTCCGGCCATAGTGGCGGCACCGGCGCCAGCCCGCAGAGTTCGGTCAAATATGCCGGCCTGCCGTGGGAGCTGGGGCTGGCGGAAGCGCATCAGGTGCTGATGCTGAACCGGCTGCGCCACCGGGTGAAGCTGCGCACCGATGGCGGGCTGAAGACCGGGCGCGACGTGGTGATCGCGGCGATGCTGGGGGCCGAGGAATTCGGCATCGGTACCGCCAGCCTAGTCGCCATGGGCTGCATCATGGTGCGGCAGTGCCATTCCAACACCTGCCCGGTCGGGGTCTGCACCCAGGACGAGGCGCTGCGCGCCAAGTTCGAGGGCTCGCCGGAGAAGGTGATCAACCTGTTCTCGTTCATCGCCGAGGATGTGCGCAACATTCTGGCGTCACTCGGCTTCTCGTCGCTGAACGAGATCATCGGGCGGACCGACCTGCTGAAGCAGGTGTCGCGCGGCGCGGATTATCTGGACGATCTGGACCTCAATTCGCTGCTGGCGCAGGCCGATCCGGGGCCGCATGCCCGCTATTGCACCCGGGAAGGACGCAATGAGGTACCGGAGACGCTGGACGCGCAGATGATCGCCGACGCTCGGCCGCTGTTCGACCATGGCGAGAAGATGCAGTTGCACTACAACGTGCAGAACACGCACCGGGCGATCGGCACGCGCATTTCCTCGCTGATCGTGCGGCAGTTCGGCATGACGAAGCTGGCGCCGGGGCATCTGACGGTGCGTCTGCGCGGTTCGGCCGGCCAGTCGCTGGGGGCGTTCGCGGTCCAGGGGCTGAAGCTGGAAGTGCTGGGCGACGCCAACGATTATGTCGGCAAGGGCCTGTCGGGCGCGACCATTGTGGTGCGGCAGTCGCCGTCGTCGAACCTGGTGTCGAACGAGAACGCCATTATCGGCAACACGGTGCTGTATGGCGCGACGGCGGGAGCGCTCTATGCCGCCGGCCAGGCGGGCGAGCGCTTTGCGGTGCGCAATTCCGGCGCTACGGCGGTGGTGGAAGGCTGCGGGTCGAACGGTTGCGAATACATGACGGGCGGCACCGTGGTGATTCTGGGTGAGGCGGGCGACAATTTCGGCGCGGGTTTCACCGGTGGCATGGCCTTCGTCTATGACGAGAACGGCACGTTCGAGCAGCGGATCAATCCCGATACGCTGCTGTGGAACCGTGTGGCTGACCCGAAATGGGAGGGTGTGCTGCGTGGGCTGGTGGAGACCCATGCGCGGGAGACGCACAGCCGCTTTGCCGCGCTGATGCTGCACAAGTGGGAGAATATCCTGCCGCGCTTCTGGCAGTTGGTGCCGCGCGAATATGCGAAGGTGATCGGGTACAATCAGGTGACCGAAGTCGTGCGTAGTGCATAGAGAACATTAGAGAGGTAGACCCCGTTTTTCGGACAGGGCGATAAGCCATAATCCGACCTGAGAGAGGGCGGGTTTATGGGTAAGGTTACGCAGAAACCGTATTCGGGTGAGTTCAAGTTGCGGGTCGCGCTGGAGGCGATCCGGGGTGAGCAGACGCTGGCGGAACTGGCGTCGACGTACGGCGTGCATCAGACGATGATCGCCCAATGGAAGCGTCAGGCGATCGAGGGCATGGCGAGCATCTTTTCTGGCAAGGTAGCACCGGAAGCGACAGTCAGCCCGGCCGACGTGGAGAAGCTGCATGCGAAGATCGGCCAATTGCTGGTGGAACGTGATTTTTTGCGCGATGCCTCTGTTCGGTTGGGCGTGATCAGAGGCGGCAAATGAGGGCCTATCCTGAATTTCGTGTGTTTGGTGTGATGCTGAGGAAGGAGAAGCATCATGGGTCCGACGCAAGAAGCCGGTGATCCCTGACGATGTTCTGGACCAGGTTCTGGCTGGTCGCGTGGTCCGCACTATGTCGGACGCGGACGCCCTTCTGGGCGATATGAAGAAAGC
>NZ_JABEQL010000007.1 GCF_014174215.1 Gluconacetobacter tumulicola
CGTCCCTTGATCTTCTTGCCCGCGTCATAACCGCGAGGGCCGCCGTTTTCAGCGGTTTTAACCGATTGGCTATCGATAATGCCCACCGAAGGCGTGGCGTCTCGCCCGTCCAGCTCACGCGACAGGATCACGAGAATATGGTTCATGGCTTCCCATCGTCCCTCGCGGATCCAGCGGTCGAAATAGCCCTGCACGGTCGTGAAGGCGGGAAAGTGGCTCGGCAATTGCCGCCACTGGCAGCCCGTGGTGACAATATAGAGGATCGCCTCCATGACGCGCCGTAAATCCGTACGTCGTGGTCTTCCCAGTCGTTTCCTCTCGGGCATCAGTGGCGCAATCAGCGCCCATTCCGCATCGCGCAGGTCGCTTGCATACTCCAGCTCGTCCCGGCGATACTGCGCTCGGGTGATTTCAGTCCAGGCCATTGTGATCTCATCAGGTTCTCGCAAACCCATGAATCATAACCCGCTGAAATCACTCAACTCATTTCCGGTCAGACAGTCACAGACAGTCGGCGCCGTTTGCTTTGTGGCATCGGTCTGCCAGCAGGCGCGTAGCGCCATCAGCTTCGCCCGAGGCGCTACGCCGGCGATACCAATGGCGTTGCCGGCCTTCGCCGCGATTACGCCTGCGACGCCAGTGCCATGCGCCTCGGCTGGTCCGTCGTCGGTGTCGACGAAATTCTCGCTAGAGACGAACTGGCCCGCAAGGTCAGGATGGTCAAGCTCAACGCGGCTGTCGACCACCGCGACGACCACGCCGCGTCCGGTTGCGACCCGCTGGAGGGCTGTCAAATTCCAAGCGGTGGTCACCGGCTGAAGGTCTGCCAGGGGGTCGTTAACAATGGGTGAGGGCGATGCTTCGGCCCTGTAGAGATGCATCGCCTGGGACCACAGAACGTTACTGTCGTCAGAAATGCGTTTTATCGCGGTTTCAACCGTATCGCCTGGCCCGACCTGCATGACGTAGCAGTCCACGCCCAGCAGGGGCATTTGCCATCCGTCGCCGACAAATGCCAGCCCGTAGCGATGGGCGATATCCTCCGCGCGCCGTCTTTGCGCAGCGATGGTGAACGCGTCGGCGTAATCCCCGCCGTAGGACGCGCTGGGCCGGTGATGGTCCGGTGGAATGCGAAGCATCACGAGGATCTGCCGGGCATTCGTGGCCACTTCGCGCGAGGCGGCCGGCATATTGGGCAACATTAAACCCAGAAGCAGGACAAAAATGGTCTGGACCGCGCGGCGCCAGGCCAGGGCAGCCACTTTACGCGTCACTCATTGCATATCACCGTCGATCGGTTCCGCGACGGTGACGTTGCTGTTGCTTCGGAGCCGGGACAGGGCCGCTGCACGCTGGTCATCGGCCACGTGCAGCACATAGGCGTCAGACGTGGTGGGGCCATCCACAATCCTGGCCTGGTTCTGCGTCAGCACCGTGCGCAGGATGGCTTCGGACGTGTCTGGCTTGAATTTCACAATGACATTGCCAATGCCGGGGCGAGGTGACGCACCAAGAGTTCGGTAGAGTGGTGGCGGTTTCACCAGCAAGAAAATCGCGACCGAAGCCGCCGCTGCAAAAGCCACCGCTCCGGAGACCAATCTTCGGCTGCTGCGAGCATGCTGTCTCGGCTGCGGCCGCTTCATATCTGCGTGACCGGCTTCGATACGCGCCTTCATCGCGGCCCACCCCTGATCGACGTCGCCCGGAAGCGCCCTGATCTTCCGCGCCTGGGCCTGCTCCATCCGTAAATCCTCACGGCATTCCGCACATTCAGCGAGATGCCGCTGAACGAGCGCCCTGTCGGTATCGCCGAGCGTGCCGGTCACAAACCAAGGCAACAATAACCTGGTTTGGCTGTGCGGAGAGTCGTCGAAACGGCTGATGCCCATCTTAATGGACTCGATAATGTCCACCATAATGGACTCCTAGATCCAATCCGGCAGAGTGCCGTCCAACAGGCGACGCAGCTGACGCCGCGCATGGAACATGCGGGTCTTCACGGTACCGACTGGGCATGACATGATGTCAGCGATCTCCTGATAGCCAAATTCCTGAAAATAAGTAAGTTCGAGAACCTCGCGGTGCTCGAGAGAGAGTCCTTCCATCGCTTCCAGGAGAAGCTCCCGATTGCGCCGGCGGCCGAGATTGTCTTCCGGGCTGAGTTCGGGGCTTACATGCGACTCCGCGTTCTCGTCTTCCATCGGGTCCTGGTGATTTCGGAGCGCCTTCATGGACTTGCGATAGGCGATGCCGAATATCCAGGTCGATAGCCTGCTGTCGCCCTTGAACGAATCCGTGTGGTCCCAAACCACCATCAGCGTGTCATTTACAACCTCTTCAACAAGATGGGGACGATGAACGCGTTTAAGCACAAAGCGTGCGAGACGATCATAATAGCTGCGATAGAGTTCTTCAAAGGCAACCATGTCTCGCGCCCGGATGCGCTCCACCAACAGCGCATCGTTGTTGTTTCGGGCAACTGGCTGGCGCCGCGCAGCTTCCAGGCTGCGGTCGCTCAAATCTGGCTCCCCCATGTTTATCCCTTTTGGTGCCCTGGAACGCGCCCAAGGTTCAAGATTCAATTTATTCGCGAAAATTTTCATGGGCACCACCACTAATAACGACCTCTCTCCGCGATCGAACGTTTCAGCGGCCGGATGGAACTAAGCTGTGGGGAAAGCACACAATGATGTGTGCAACGACAAGGTATCGTGAATGGACTGCGAATGGGATGTCGAGGCCGGACTCTCCGCCGAGGAGGTACGTCAGCGTTTCGCCTGGGCCCGCAGGCAGGGGCGACCGGCTTGGCTGTGGCCTGACGTGTCGGTCGAATCATGGGGTACCGCGCTCGGAACCATTCAGAAGGCGGCTGTTGCGTGTCTTGGCGGAGAGGCGGCCACGGATCTTGACGGTGGCGCGGAATCTCTGGGTCTGGCCGGCTACACGTCCGGCATGGGGCCGCTTCTCGGCTTCTGGATCGAACAGGGGCGGCTGCGGGCTGGCCCGTCCGTCGTCGTGGAGCTGGAGCGCCAACTGAGGCATAACAGGCGGCGGGCGAAGCGGATGGCGGCGGTAGCCGCCGCGCTTGTCGGCAGGCTGGTCGAGCTTGGAATCGAGGTTCTGATACTCAAGGGCGCGCACACGAGCACGGTCTATTTTCCCGAGCCCGGCGTGCGGCCGGCATCGGATATCGACCTGCTGGTGGCGCATGGGGATGGGCATCGCGCCGAGGCTGTGCTGGCGCATCTTGGGTTTTCGCTACAGAAGCGAGGCCGGTGGGAGAGTAGCTGGTCCCTGCCGGCGGCGAGCGGCGAACCGCGAACGCTTACTTATGTTCATGCCGACGATCCCTGGTCGATCGACCTTCATATTTCGCTCAATATATCGGCGGGGCGCGGCACGCCGCTGGGCTGTTTCGACCTGGCGGCTCCGTTCGCGGGCAGGGAGCGTTGGGCTGTCGATGCGCGGGCCTGCGTACTGGAGCCAGCGCCGTTGCTGCTGCATCTGGCGGCTCATGCGGGGGTCGGCTGGCAGAACCTGACCTTGCTGCGTCAGGTCGAACTGGTTCTGGTCGTACGGCGGGAGGTCGCCTCGCGCCGCCTGTGCTGGGATGAATTCCTCGCGACGGGTCGGCTCACGACGGCGCTCGGCTATGCCTATCCAGCCCTCCGGTTGGCCGAGCGGCTTCTGCCGGGCACGGTGCCGGCGAACGTTCTCGAAGAGTGTGCCGGATGGGTTCCGCGCACCGTGCGGCGCAGGCTCGCGCGCTTGAACCCGGCATCGGCCCAGCGTATCGGGCGCAACTCGCTCGCCGAGCATTTCATGTGGGCCCAGGGATGGCGCGGACGGTTGCGGATGCTCGCAGCGGACCTGCTTCCCGACGACCGCCATTGGTCGGATCGCCGCCGAATCTACGAAGCCCGCGCTTGGCGCCTCATCCGTGGCACGATCAGCCGGTAAGGACGATCCCGGGCGATCTCCGCGGCTTCGGCGCGCTTGCGGGGCGCAAATGGCCATAGGCCTGGGAATCGTCCGGTGTAATGCGGGCGAACCTGCGGATCTGCCGCAGGAGCCGCGGATCGTCGTAGATCTCCTGCCTCCAGCGCCACCACGCGGCAGCCTTGCCGAGCAACTTTCCCCATCCCCGCGTCTTCCGGTCATGAACGGAGGGGAAACGGCTTTTCAGCACCAGATCAAAATCCTGTGCGCGCGTACGCAGTTTTTGCGCGAACCAGGGCAGGCGCGGGTCTTCGTGCGTCATCCACGCCACCCATTCCGGCTCGATCCATTCCTCAAGAGTGTCGGGCGTGCCGGCATGGGCGTCTACGCCGCCATAGGTCTGGCGGCGCTGGGGCGTGGGCGTGAAGAAGTAGCTGATCAGCTCCATATCCGGATTGATCGCCTTCAGCCTGCGAATGAAGGAGAACGTGTTCTCCATCTCTTGCTCCGGCCTTTCCGGATCGCCGAAGATGAAGGAAAACTCGGGGATGATGCCGTGTTCCCGCGTCTTCGCCGCCGTCATGAGTATCTGCTCGGTCGTGATGCCCTTGTTCATCCGCTCCAGCACTTCGTCCGAACCGGATTCGGCTCCGCAGAACACCATGAAAAGGCCGGCCTCCCGCAGTGTCCGCCAGGTCGCATCGGAAAAGCGGCAGAGCGCGTCGACCCTCGCTTCACACCACCACCGCAGGCCCAGTGGCTTCATCGTGCGAGCGACCTCCTGGGCGTGCGCTTCGTTGAGGAAGAAATTATTGTCGTAGAAATGCACCGAATCCATGCCGTGATGCTGCACGAGATAGCGGAGGTGCTCGGCAGTGCGCTCGGGCTGCTGTACTTTTTCGCGGCGGCCGAAGACGCTGATCACGCCGCAGAAATTACAGCCGTACGGGCATCCGATCGAGGCCTGATAGACGCCGGACCGATGGCCCAGTATGGTCGGCCGAAGATACTGGCCGACATCGATCCTGTGATATGGCGGCGCGGGCAGCTCGCCCGGTCCCTTCCAGACGCGCTCCGGCCCGATCCAGTGCGATCCGTCGTCCTGCCGGAAGGCGATGCCGGCGACGGTTTTCGGATCGCGCCGGCCAGCGATGGCTTCGAGCAGCTCCAGAAACGTCTCCTCGCCCTGTCCCTGCACGACCCAGTCGACATAAGGCGCGTTCAGCACCGGCTGCGGATACAGGCTGCCGAAATTGCCGCCCCAGATCATCGGAATGTCCGGATAGCGCTGCTTTATCGCCTTGGCGAGGGGCACGGCGCTTACGAGTTGCGGGCCCGGCATGACGGTCATGGCGATGCTGCGCACCGGGGCGCCTTCCGCCGCTGCCTGTTCGATATGCCCGGCTATGACGGAGAACGCGTCGATGCCGGGCAGGTTCCCGTCGACGATCTTCCAGTTGACGTCGGAGGGAAGGGCGGCGCCGATGGCCATGATCGAGAGCGGGAAGCGGCGGTTTTCCGGGCGCGTGGCGCGCGGGTTCACGAGGATAATCACGGGCGCGTGGCACTCCAGAGATCGAAACGGGAGGGCGCGCGCGCACGCCGCAGTCTGGCGACGACGGGGCGGATTTCATACCAGAGCGGATAGCGCACGCGCGACCGGCGCCACGCGCAGCCTATCGGCGCCGATGCCGCCGACAGGCGTTCGCGTGTCAGGAATTCGATGAAGGGGAGGGACATCAGCGTTTCGGCATGCGCGCCGAAGCGGCATGGCGCGTCGGCCAGTTTCTCCGCCACCATGGCAAGCCCGTCGGCCTCGTGGCGGTAGAAGGGCGAATCCAGGATCACGAGCCTGCCGCCGGGTCGCACGGTGCGGGCCGCCTCTGCCAGGACGGCGCCGAGATTCGTCGCGTAATGCAGCGAGGCATTGAAGACCGCGATATCGAAGCTGGCATCCGGCATGGGGACGGCGTCGAAGGACGCATCCAGCGTCTGCATCCTGCCGCCGCTCCGCTCCAGGAACGGGGCTGCGGCGCCTAGTCCGTCGACCTTGTCGCTGCGTATGTCGAGTGCCGTCGTGTCATGCCCTTCCAGCGCGACGCGGTAGCTCAGCCAGCCATTGCCCGCGCCCAGGTCAAGCAACCGCAACCCGCGGCCGAGCGATGCGGCGAGAGGCCGGATGATCCGATCAAGCAGCGCCTCGAAGCTGCGTGCCCGCACACCCCATTGGCGCGCGAGGGGGCCATGGCGCAGATAGGGCAGGCCGAGCAGCGCGTCCTCGGCATAGAGGCGGCCTTCCGCCGCGCGGTGGGCCGCGTAATCCCGGGCGAAATCCCGCAGCGCGTCGCGGTTCATCGGGCTTCGGCCCCGTTGCGCACGAAACGGTAGAGAATATGGTCCCCCAATGACGCGAGCGGCCCGGCGAACACGCGGTCGAGCCTCTCGAACGCATCCAGGAGTCTCGGATGGCCCGATATCCAAGGCTCGGCCGCGCTGGGCGGCACGAAGACACCCACGCCCAAGCGGCCATCGGGGCGAAACCACGGCGCCATGGCGCGTTCGATGTCGCGCCGCCCGTGATAGCGGACGCTGAACGTGCGCCCGCCCAGCCGCGCGGGCCGGTCGCCCGTACCAAGTCGCCGGAAGGCTTCGGCGGGGCGGCCGCGCGCCATCTCGGTTACCCATTCGCCGGGGCAGGTACGGCCGAACACCACGAGTATCGCCGGCGCCCCCTCGCGCAGGAGCGTCGCCAGCCCGGCCGCAAAGGGACGGAGATCGCCGACGCAGTTCAATGCGGCGAAATTTGAGAAAGCGCCGTCCAGCGGGAGGCTGATCCGGGTGGCCAGTCTGGCAAGGTCCTCGGCGGCGCAAAGCGCCGTTCGCGCACAGGCGCGGCCCGCGAATTTCCTGCCGGACAGGCGCACCATCGCGGGAGAGGCGTCGGTCAGAAGCACCTCCCGCCCGCGCTCGAGAAGCCACAATGCGTCTTCGCCGGTGCCGCCGCCGATCTCGATCAGCCGGGCGCCCGGTGGAAAAGCGCGCGCCAGGACCCTCCGGACCGCGCGCCGTTGTGCGGCCACGCTGAGCCATGGCGTGAAGCGCGCGTCGAAACCTTCCGCGATCGCGTCGAAAGCCGCTGCGGCCGGCGGCAGGCCTTGCATCCCGCTCAACGTCAGGCCTCGAGCGGATGCTGGAACGGGTGAGGCGACCGATGGTGGAAGGCTTCGGCCTCCAGCCCGTTCCACGCTTCGTCGTTCCAGATACCGGTCTCGTTTTCCGCATGCAGCAGGTCGCGCACCTTGCGGTAGAATTCGGTGGAATAGGTTCCCTGGAACAGCATCGCCAGTTCGCCCGTGGTTGTCCAGTTGCGCTGCCGCCCGAGCTGGGCCTGCACGCGCGCATGAAATGCCGTGCCCGGCAGCGGATACGCGACCGACACGCCGATTTCGTCCGGGTTTTCCTCCCGGATCAGGTCGCGGGTGGCAAGGATGTCCGGCCAGCTTTCGGGCGGATAGCCGAGCTGGATGAACCAGCAGGCGCGCACGCCGTGTGCCTTGAGCACGCGTGTCGCCGTTCGCGCGGCTGCCACGCTCGCGCCCTTGTCCATGGCGTCGACGACCCTTTGTGAGCCGCTCTCGACGCCAAGCCAGACTTCTCTCGCACCCGCCCGTGCCAGCGCGTCGACCATGCTTTCGGTCATGAGGTTGACGCGCGACTGCATGGTGAACGGAATCCGGCAATTGCCGTTCGTGACCTCACGCGCGAAGCCGGTCGTCCAGTCGGTGTCGAGGCCGAAGATGTCGTCGGCAAACCAGACATGGTCCGGCGCCACTTCCGCCTTCAGGCGAATCATTTCGTTCGCGACGTGGGTTGGCGACCGAACTTCATAGCGCCGGCCGAATGTCGGTTTCGCGCACCAGTTGCACGTATAGGGACAGCCGCGCGAAGTCGCCATATTCCATGAAAATACGCCATGCGCGCCCGCCCAGGCGCGGCGGTAGGCATCGATGTCGAGCAGGTCCCACGCCGGGGACGGCAGGCGGTCGATATCACGCAGCGGGGGACGGGCGGGCGTGGAAGCCGGCTTGCCGGCCCCTGGCAGGAGCAACCCGGCGACGGAGGACGCGTTGTTATCTCCCCCGTTCCAGAGGCCGACGAGTTCGGCCAGCGCCATCTCTCCCTCGCCGAGTGCCACGGCTGCCGCGCCGGCGGCCAGATAGGCGGCGGGCATGTCGGCGGCATCGGGCCCATTCACGGCCACCCGGCAGCCGCGCGCACGCGCCGCTCCGATGATCGCCAGCGCGCTCTCGCGGCGATTGGTGGTGCACATCTTGGTCAGGAAATTGAAATTGTCTTCCATGAGAACGACAATGCGCGGTTCGTACTCATCCAGTGCCTTCTCGAAATCCTCAATCCCGTGGGCGAACGTGGCGTCAAACAGTGCCACGTCATGCCCGCCTTCGCGCAGCAGCGCGGCGAGTATCAGGGTGGACAACGGGGAATAGGGCTTCATCCTTGAAAATTGTTTTGGGTCGTGCTGCAAAAAATACGAATGGGCGAGCAGGATCAATGTCCGAGACTCCCACGATGCCGCATATTGTTCATCGGGTGCGATTCAGTATAAAATTGCCGCATGCCAAAAGAAATTTTTATCCTGCATCTGTCGGTCATGGAACGGCCAGTGAGGATATTGACGTCGGATCCGGATCTTCTGGCGACGATGGAAGAGGCATATGCAGCCTGGCGTCCGGCAACCCGCACGGACGGGGCGCCCATCACGATCGACCTGCACATCATTGATACGGACGCCGGCCTTTCCCATCGCATCGATGTCGACGGGCCCTTTCTGAGCATGAGCGGAGATGGGATCGACGGATGGGCCGATGCCGGAATTCTTTTCGCGACCTGCAAGGTTCCGAAATATCTGATCGGGCGGCCCGGGCAGCTCGCGGAGGAACTGACCGACACATTGCTGCTATTCCTGCTGACCCGCTCGGGACGGACACCGCTCCATGCGGCCGGAATCGCCCTGGGAAACAGGGCGATTCTGCTGACGGGCGCGAGCGGGAGTGGGAAGAGCACGCTCACCCTCGCTGCAATGAGGCGGGATCTTCGCATTCTTTCCGACGACACCGTGTACATCCAACTGCAGCCTCGCTTGCGGATTTGGGGCTTTCCGCGCCCGGTTCATGTGTTCCCCGACGATGCGCCAGGGTTCATCGCGGCAACCCGGTTGAGGGGAGGGAAATTGAAGGCGGCGATCCCCGCGCCGTTTCCGGCCGAGCCGCCCGTAGCGGACCACCCGGTTGTCGTGGTGCTGGAACGGGGCGAGACAATCCGGATGGACCCTATCGAACCCGCGATCGCGGCGGCCGCGCTGTCGCGGCTGGAACCCGGTTTCGATCTGCTGGCCCGTGCGTCCGCGAGCGCGGCAAGCGCGATCGTGGCCAGGGGCGCATGGCGATTGACGCTAGCCCGGGATCCGGACGCGGCGATGGACGCGCTGATCGGGCGGCTGGAACATGATGCAATGAAATAGGCCGGTCACGTCATGTGCCGGCGAGCGTAGTCCGCGGCCATGTCGTGCAATCGCTGCAGGGTCTCGGCGATGGGCGGCATCGTGTCCAAAAGCGCCCGCTCCCTCCGGCCGGATAAAGCCGCGATCTGCGGTAGCAACCCGTCCACATCCGCCAGAACCGCCTGCCGCCGTTCGATCAGGCCAGGGAAGGCGCCGGCCGCCGCCGGGTCGAGAAACAGGGCGGGAATGCCGAAGGCCGCCGCCTCCACGGCGGCGCCGGAGGCGAGCGAGACCAGCACGTTCACGCGTTCGAGCAGCGCGGTGAGGGGCAGCAGGCAGGCTTCCTCGACGATAACATTGGGTCTTCGGAGAGCCAGGAGATCGCTATATTCGGCATCCTGCGACGCGGAGGCGGACGGATGGCGGCGTATCCACCAGCGCCAGCCTGCGGGGGATGCCTCGATATGGCGCGCCAGCTTCTGCCACACCGCGCGGTATCCGCCGATCGGCTGCAATGCCACCAGGATTTCCCGATCGAAGGCCGGATGCGGACCCGGAGCGGGCACCTTCGCATGGGCGGCGTGCTGCGTATGGCCGCCATGGATCGCCCCGTGCCACGGTGCCCGCGCCCAATCCGCGATCCGCGCCACATCCTCGGCGCTCCAGCACCAGAACATCGCGGGGAGCGTAGAATAGCCCGATGCCGGAAGGCCGTGCCAGCAATAGGCGCGGTGTCCTTCCTGCGGGCAGTGCTGGAGATCGACGCACAGGATACCCTCTCGCCGGCAGGCGAGGGCGAAAGCGTGGCCGAGGCCTGCATAATACGTGACCACGAAGGCGATCCGGGGCCTGACCCTGCGAAGAATGCGCTGAAAGAGCGTGGCCGCGGCAGAGACGGTACGAAATCGCCTGTTCAGCCGCTCGGCATGGAGCGAAGGCGCACGCACGCCTTGCTGGTGCAGGAATTCGAGAACCAGAGCATGATCCGGCAGATCGAGAGACCGTGCCGGCCGGAGAGCGCTCGTGAGAGCCGCCGTGAGGGCCGCGCGGACCGCGACCGTATTGGCGGCATAGGTCGGGCGCAGCCAGGGCAGGCGGTTCAGCCCGCCCGGCTGCATGAGGAAGGTTCCAAGCCCCTGCCTATCGAGGGTTGCCATCACCGGTTCGCCGTAGCGGTCGCGCCAGGAGCCCGCGACCCTGTCCAGCGAAACACCGTCGCCGAGCAGGATCGCATCGGCCGGCACCGGTCGCGGCTGCCAGTGGCGCAGGTCCTTCCGGCTCTTCCAGACATTGGTGAGCGGGGTGGCGAGGCTCGCGGCGGCGCGGTGGAGGAAAGGCCGGGGCGGCGGCGCGGTGTTGCCGCCCGAGGCGCCGAACATGTCGAGGAACAGGTCCGTCGCGGCAAGCGGCCAGAGATCGACGTCTCCGCCCCGCCACCGGGCCACGTCGAAACGCGCCTCGATCGCCCCGACGAGGCGGCGATGGTTTTGCTGGACGGCATTCATCTGGCGTGTCACGTGCCGGTGCCCCGTTTCCGGAACCCGACAGGATAATAGCGCCCGTTTGGAACGAGCAGACCGTTCCGGTCGTAGAGCAGGTCCGTCGCCATCTGATCCGGCCGAGCTTCGAGCACGGCGTCGAACGCCGCGGCGGCCGCCGTGTCGGAAAAGCGGAAATTCGTGGTGTGGAGGAAAAGCAGGCCGCCGGGCGCGAGGCAGCGCGAGAAGCCGTCCACGGTGCGCTCGAAATCGGCGAAACGCATGAGTCTCCCGCTCCGGCGGGCGCGCCTTACGGTCAGGTCGCCATGGCACAGGACGGCGAGGCAGAAAATCGCGTCGTAATGGCCGGAAGGCTCGGTGCCGGTGTCCGGCGCGGCCTGAAAGCTCAGCCGGTCGTCGTTCAGGCCCCGCGATCGGGCGATGCAGGCGTCGATATTCGCCGGGTTGATGTCGATTCCTCTGATCGGCGCGTCCGGAAAGCGCTGGCGGAGGCTGAACACCTCATCGCCGCGCGAGCATCCGAAAGACAGCAGGCGCGGGGCCGGCTTGCCCGCGAGGGCTTCCGCCGCGAAGTCGAACAGCCAGGGATAGCGGTCTGGAAGCGTGAAGGAATAGGGCTGGAAGCGCCCGGCGACCGGCTTGCGCAGGCGGCGGCGCATGGTGGCGGCGAGAGGCTGCAGCGCGGCCGGGATGAAGGGCCTCATGTCATCGTCCGCAGACGGGTCGGGGTGACCAGTCGGACGGGCGCCCCGCCCAGATGCCGCTCCATCTTGTGCAGCACCTCGGCAAGCGCCCCGGCCCGCAGTTCCTCCGCGCTTCCCGCTATGTGCGAGGTGAGAAACACGTTCGGCAGGCGCCGGAGGGGATCGCGCGCGGGCGGAGGCTCGCGATCGAACACGTCGATGCAGGCGAAGATGTCACCGGCTTTCAGGCGGGCGAGCAGCGCGCCGGGCTCGATCAGCTCCGCGCGGGCCACGTTGATCAGGACCGCACCGGGCCTGAGCCGCGCCAGTTCCGCGCTGCCGAGGAAATGCCTGGTCGCGGGCGTGAGGCCGCGATGCAGGGAGACGATGTCCGCCGCCAGGGCTTCGCCCAGCGCGACGGGGGTGGCACCCACCGCCCGGATATCCCCGACCGGAGCGTGTTCGGAAAACACGAGGACCTTCGCGCCCGCAGCGACGAGGCGCACGGCAAGTGCCCGTGCGTTCTCGCCCCAGCCGATCAGTCCCGTGGTCGCACCATGCAACGCCCGCGTGGGCGTGGACGCGGCCGGCGCGATGCCGTGGAGTGGCCGGGCCTGCCGCCAGCCCCTGCGCAGCAGCGGCTCCAGCCCCATGCGGGCCGCGATGGGGCGAACCGCCCGTGCCGCCTTCAGGGCGCTTCCCCGCCAGCTATCTGGCTGTACCACGCTTCCCCAGCCTCCGTTGCGCATGAGTTGATGCGAGACGAAGCCGCGACGGCGGCCGAGGATCGCGAGGCCCAGGACGAATTCGGCGACGTTCTCGGCATAGGTGCGGCTGGCGTTCACGAGCGCCACGTCCCGCGCGATAAGCGCTTCGGGATTGTGCCGCGCGAAGGAGAGCCCGACGAGGCCGGCAACCCGCAGGTTGGGCATCAGATCGAGGAGCGCGTCCGTCATCACCCGCGGTCCGGTTCCGATGAGTGCCGCCACGATATCCGGACGCGGTCGGGCCGACTGCAGCACGTCCTCGATCGCCACGATCGGCCGGTCGATGGATGTCGTGACGCGGCCCAGCGAGAGACCGCGCGCATTGACGACCAGCATGGACCCAGTACCGGAAAGCCCGTCGCCGACAGGTCCGTCTTCGGGAGACCCGTCATCGGACGGGTCTTCGTCGAACCATCGGGGGACGGCAACAGGCCGGACCGGGGATGTCTCCGGCCAGTCCACCTCACCGCTGAAACCGGCCTCGATCAGTTCGGCGAGCCTGAGCGACGGGGCGAGCGCCGCGATGCCGTGCGGCGGCTCCGTGCGCTGCGCGATTGCGTCCAGAAACGCGGCATGCTCGGCCGCGAACCCGTCATCAAGGCCCGGCATGGGCGTGGTGTGCGTCTGGCCCGCCCTGGCGATGTGCAACGCCTCCTCGTCGATGCGGCAGGTCAGGCCGGCCGCATGGAAGGCATATGCCTCCCGCCGCTCGCCTGCGTTGTTGTTGCAGAGGAAGCTGCCCCGCGCGCCGTCGGGCCAGCGCAGGAGCGCAGCGTAGGAGTTGGGCCTGACGCTGGTGGCGATATGATCGGGGAGGCTGCCGTTTATGAACAGCAGGGCGTCGAGGGCATGAATGCCATTGGCGGTCAGCCAGCTGCTTGCGCCGAAGGGTGGGGCAACGCCGTGAGATGGCTTGTGGAATACGGCTTCGAGGGAGTGCCAGCCTGCCTTGCCGCCCAGGCGCCGCACTTCGCCCATGGAGCGGTAGAAGCGACGGTTGTGCCCGCCACAGGCGACCAGCCCCCGCGCTTGCGCCATTTCGGCCAACCGGCAGGCCGCGGCGTAGTTCGGGGCGATCGGCTTCTCGGCGAAGACATGTTTGCCCTGCTCCAGCGCCGCCATGCCCAGCGTGTAGTGCATCCGCGCGTCACCGAAAAGGTAGACGGCATCGACATCCGCGCGTTCAAAGCCGGACAGGGCATCGCCGCTGCATCGGGAAAAGCCGAATTTCTGCCGCGCCGCGACGGCGCGCTCTTCCATCACGTCGCAGATCTCGACGAGGGTAAGCCGCCCGGCGTCGCGCAACTGCGCGAGCCTGGGCAGGTGAAGCAGGCATGACGTTACCCCGGCGCCCACGACGAGTGCGCGGATCGGTGCCGCGTGCGTCATGCGTCGGAGGCCGGGGCCGGGAGGAGTCCGGGATTGCTTGGTGCGTCCATGATGACGTGAGTGGCTTCAGCGCGGGGGAAAGTTCAATTCGGACGACCGGCAGAGGGCTGTGCGTGCCGCGTGCAGGAATCGGACGGTTGCGATGAACGCGGGGGCGCCGGGAAGGAACTCATCCCAAGATTGAGGGAAGGCAGGCATTGAATGGACTGGATGCGTACGCCGATCGCCACTGAAACGAACCTTGGCGACGTGGACCTTCAGTGCGTTCCGGGCGGCGCGCAGCTTCACGCCGAGCTCCCGGAACCGAGGAACTTCTCGGGCGCTACGATCATGATCACCGGCGGCACAGGCTCATTCGGTTCGACGATTCTGAAGCATTTCCTTGCGTTGTCGGTGGCGGAAGTGCGGGTGGTGAGCCGGGATGAAAAGAAGCAGGATGAGCAGCGCCGGCGCTTCGCCGACGGCAGGATCAGACATTATGTCGGGGATGTTCGCGACTTCCGCGTGATGGAAGGCATCTGTCGGGATGTGGATTTCATCTACCATGCCGCGGCGCTGAAGCAGGTGCCGTCCTGCGAGTTCCACCCGATCGAGGCCGTAAACACCAACGTGACCGGGACGCAGAACGTGCTGGACGCCGCCATTCGCGCGGGCGTGCAGCGCGTCGTCTGCCTCTCGACCGACAAGGCGGTCTACCCGATCAACGCGATGGGAATGTCGAAGGCCCTTATGGAAAAGGTAATGGTCGCGAAGTCGCGCGAGGCATCGGGCAAGCGGACGGTGATAACCGGCACCCGTTACGGCAATGTGCTTGCCTCGCGTGGCTCCGTGGTGCCGCTTTTCATGGATCAGGTGCGGCGCGGCCAGCCGATCACCATCACCGATCCGAATATGACGCGCTTTGTCATGACGCTCGATGAAGCGGTGGAACTCTGCCTGGATGCCTTTCAGTTTGGCGGAAACGGCGAAATTCTGGTCCGCAAAGTTCCTGCCGTGACGATCGAGAAACTAGCCCAGGCGGTTCTGGAGGTCATGGGGCGGCCAGATCACCCGATCCGCATCATCGGTCCGCGTCATGGCGAGAAGCATTTCGAAACGCTGCTAAGCCGCGAGGAGATGGCGGTCGCGGAGGACCGGGAGACATATTTCTGTGTCCCGCCGGATAACCGCAACCTGAATTACGACGTGCATTTCAGAAGCGGCAAACCATCGGCTGCGCGCCTGGATGATTTCAACTCGCTCAATGCCCGCCTTATGGATGTTTCGGAAATGGCCGCGATGCTGAGGAACCTGCCTTACGTGCAGGCCTTTCTTGCCGGTGGTGAGCCCGATGCATTCTGAAGCGCGGGTCGTTGCGGTAACCGGCGCCGGCGGTTTCATAGGCCGCAATCTCGTCTGGCGCCTGCGGGAGGCGGGCTATGATGTGCGGATTCTCATGCGGGGCTGCACACAGGCGGAGATCGCGGCCGCGCTGGCGCACGCGGACACGGTCTTCCATCTGGCTGCCGCCATCAGGCCGCGCGAGCCCGATGAGTTCGACCGGTCCGTGCGCTTCACCCATGCCCTGGCAGCGGAAATAGCGAAGGCGGGACGGTGCCCGCTCGTGGTCTACAGTTCGTCGCGCAAGATCACCGCGCAGGGGGCTTTCGGCAGCGCGACGAAGGCTTCCGAAGAAGCCCTGTTCCAGCTCGACAGGCGCGGCGAGGCCGTGGTGGCCGCCTATCGCCTGCCGAACGTCTTCGGGAAATGGGCCAGGCCAAACTATAATTCGTGTGTGGCCACCTTCTGCCACAACCTCGCGCGCGATCTTCCGATCAGGATAGACGATCCGAACGCGCCGTTGTCGCTGCTCTATATCGACGATCTGACCGAGCACTGGTGCGGATTGCTGCGGCGGCCAATGGTCGAAAGCGGCTTTCATGAGGCGGGACCTGTCCATGAGACGACCGTGGGTGAGGTGGCTTCGATTCTGTCGGCCTTCGCCGAAGATCGACGCCTCGGCCGGATCGGCGATATGGAATCGCATCTCGAACGGTCGCTTTACGCCACGTTCGTCGCCGCATTGCCGGAATCGGCCTTTACCTATGGGCTGACCGCGCATGCCGATCCGCGCGGGAACTTCATGGAGGTCTTCCGGACACAGGCGGCCGGCCAATTCTCGGTGTTCACCTCCGGCCCCGGCGTGATCCGGGGAGGTCATTACCACCATTCGAAAGTCGAAAAATTTCTCGTCGTCCATGGGCAGGCCAGGTTCAGATTCCGCAATATTTCGAGCGACGAGCGGTTCGAGGTGAAGGTGAGCGCTGGAGAGCCCACGATCGTCGAGACGATCCCAGGATGGACGCACGACGTCACCAATGGAGGCGAGGATATGCTGGTCTGCCTGCTATGGGCCAACGAGGCCTTCGACCCGCTCCGACCCGATACGTATCCGTGTCCGGTATGAGGAAGGGCGCGTTGAAGGTCGCGACGGTGGTTGGGACGCGGCCGGAAATCATCCGTCTCTCCCGCGTGATTCCGGCCCTGGACGAGGCGACCGACCATCTGCTGATCCATACGGGCCAGAATTACGACGATGAACTCAGCGGAATATTCTTTCGCGATCTCGGCCTGCGCCCTCCCGACCATTTTCTCGGTGTCGGCGGCGGCTCTGCGGCGGAGACGATCGGCAAGGCCATCATCGCCGCCGACGCGGTGTTCGAAGCGGTAAGGCCGGACGCGATGCTGGTGCTCGGCGACACCAATTCCTGCCTGACGGTCATTCCAGCCAAGCGTCGTCACATTCCGATCTTTCATATGGAAGCGGGCAATCGCTGCTTCGACCAGCGCGTGCCTGAAGAATTGAACCGGCGCATCGTCGATCACACCGCGGATATCAATCTCCCCTATTCGGGAATCGCGCGCGACTATCTGCTGGCGGAGGGCCTGCCGCCGGACCGCGTTGTGAAGACCGGCAGCCCGATGTGGGAAGTGCTGAATCACTATCGCACGAGAATCGAGGCATCGGATGCGGTCGACCGGCTGGGGCTGCAACCGCACCGGTATTTTCTCGTCAGCGTCCATCGGGAGGAAAACGTCGCGTCCGACCTTCAGATCGCCCGATTGGTCGAAACGCTGTGCGGCGTCGCGGCCGCTTATGACGAACCGGTTCTCGTCAGCACGCATCCGCGCACCCGCAAGCGGCTGGAAGCGTCGCAGCTTGAACTCGACAGGCGCGTCAGGCTGATGAAACCCTTTGGATTCTTCGACTACAATGCCTTGCAGCTCAAGGCTCATGCGGTGCTTTCTGATAGTGGTACCATCAGCGAGGAATCGTCCATCCTCGGCTTTCCGGCGTTGAACTTGCGGGAGGCGCATGAGCGGCCGGAGGCGATGGAGGAGGCTGCGGTGATGATGACCGGCCTGCGGCTGGAAAACGTGCTGCGGGGCATCGTCGTTCTCGACCGGCAGGCGGGATGGCGGCCCTCTCTCCCTGCCGATTACGCCGTAACCGACGTTTCCAGGAAGATGGTACGAATCATTCTGAGCTACACCGATTACGTCCGCCGGAATGTCTGGAAAGAATCATGACGGTGGCCTCATGCGCTTCCTGATGGCCTGCATGAAATTTCCGACCAGGCCCGGATCTTCCTATCTGACGAACGAACTTGCTCTGGCGCTCAAGGCCGAAGGCCACGAGGTCGAGGTGTTGCTCGTCGATTGGGACGCGGCCTCGGAGGACGCGGACGGCGTGGACGAGGAATGGAAGGGGATACGGGTGGTGCGCTGCGCGCCACGCCTTCTGGAGGGGTTCGGACGGCTGCTGCGTCATGCGAGTAAGTTCGTAATGACCGGCCGGCGTGCGGGAAAGCTGGTCCGCACGCGCTTCGACCTCACCCGGTTCGATGTCTTCATTGCCTGGGCGCCGGCCTTGGCTTTTGCTCCCTTCATTGACACGATTCGCCGCGCGGGCATCGAGCGCCGGCTTCTTTTCATATGGGATTTCTTTCCCGACCATCATCGTGAAATCGGGCTCGTTCCGGGCGGGCCGCCATACTGGATCGCCCGAGCATGGGAGCAGCGCCTGATGGGAGCGTTCACCGCTCTCATTTGCACCTTGCCCCAGAACGCCCAGTACCTGCGCCGGAGATTCCGCATGCGCCCGGAGCAATCGGTCCGTGTTGCTCCGATCTGGTCGGACGCGACGCCGGTTCCCCCCGTGGACCGCGCGGCCATACGCCGCCTGCACAATCTTCCCGAGGACCGTCCGATCGCCGTCTTTGGTGGACAGCTCGTCGAAGGGCGAGGCTTTGAGCAGATGTTGGCAGCGGCGGCGCTCGGGCAGACGAGCGGCTCGCCGCTTCTGTTCCTGTTCGTGGGCGAGGGGCGCCTTGCGCCGATGCTTCGGGCCCGGGCCCACGGAAACGTGCTGTGGCGACCGCCTCTCGAGCGCGATTCCTATCTTGAGCTGCTGGGGGCTTGCGAAGTGGGGATGGTCGCGACCGTACCCGGCGTGACCTCATTCACCATTCCCAGCAAGACGACCGATTATCTGCGCGCCGGACTGCCCGTCGTCGCTGCCGTCGAGGCGGGAAGCGAATTTGCACTTCTGCTGGAACGCTACGGCGTCGGCCGTGCCGTGCCGTTCGGGGACGCGCACGGTTTTCTCCGGGCGGCCGAGGCGCTTGCGGGAGGACCGGGGGTTCGCCATGCCGCCAAGATATGTCTGGATGAAGTTTTCCATGTTCGAAGGGCGGTTGAAGCCGTAACGGCGTGAAGGAAATCGTTCATTCGTGAATCGCGGAGGGTCGTTTCTGGAATCGCTGCCGCCGCCCCGTATCGCAGTCCGATCCCGAGAAGGAGAAAAGCCACGCCACCGAGGGGCATGTTGAGAAACGCACTGCTCGACGAGAATGGCCATTCCTGGACGAAGAACGCGGCGAACAGCCCCGCCTGCCACGCACGTTCCGTAAGGTCGCTTCTCAGCATGGCGGACCGCTTCAGGGGAATGGCGAGCGCCCATAGCCATCCGGCGATCATCAGGGCGAACAGGAGCAGCCCCGGCAGGCCGCCATTGGTCGCCGCCTCAAGCCAGTGAT
Organism: Gluconacetobacter tumulicola; assembly: GCF_014174215.1. Classification (GTDB taxonomy): domain Bacteria; phylum Pseudomonadota; class Alphaproteobacteria; order Acetobacterales; family Acetobacteraceae; genus Gluconacetobacter; species Gluconacetobacter tumulicola. The sequence goes on from NZ_JABEQL010000007.1 coordinate 18,874, forward strand.
TATGTACATGTTGCACGCAAATTTCGCTGCCGCCGCCATCGGCCGCCGATGCGAACGCGCCCGCGCGCAGGAACGCCTCGTCGCGGCAGTGATGCCGGAACGCATCGTAGCCAAGGCCCCGCCATGGATGTGCGTCGATCATCAGCAGCGCGCGATTGTAGATCAGTCCGTAATGCGAGGCAGCGAACTCGCGGAGTTGCGAAGCGGTCTTCCTGACCAAATGTTCGAACGCCTGGGGCGCGATCACGGCGGTGGCGGCTGCGATCGCAGGGGACAGAGCGAGCACCGCCAATGCCTGAAGACGCAGTTGCGGCAATATGACGGTCGCGACAGCGATGCCGAGCAGAAAGGCCGCAAACGGCATGCGCTGTCCCGCCAGGATGAGCAGCACGACGACCGGTAGCAATATCGCCGTGAACGCCACACGGCGTAGAAAGGCATTTCGCGCATGGATGAGAAGCCATGCCCCCAGCCAAAGCGCGACCGGGAGGGCCAGCCGGGAGAATGGTGCCGCAGCGCGCGGTTTGTCATAGGGGCCGGTCAAACTACCGTCTACGAAGCGCGGATTGCCGAAGAGATTATGCCCGCTGACGGCCTGTAGCAGAAGTTGCGCGCCGATATAGGCAACGGAGATGACGATGATCCGGCGCAGCCAGGATCGCGTCGACGGATTGCGCAAGGTCCAGAAGGCGAGCGCGAAGGCTGCCAGCGGAAAGCGAATTGCCACGATAGCCTGGATGAACGCGCCGATGGCCTCTGGCATCAATGCATGGATATGAGGGATCGAGCATATCACAATCCAGCCCCACCATGCGAAGGCCGGCAGGACGAAGGCGCACCGGGTCCAGGCCCATTGGCCGGTCTGGATGCTTCGAAGCAGAAAAGCCCCACCGAGGACATCCAGCAACGCTTCCGCCACGCCACGAAAATGAACCAGGAAAACCGGCAGCATAAGCGTTGCCATCCGGCCGGTCGTCTCGAGTCCTCTCGCGAACCGTGTCCGCCAGACAGCCGCTTCATCCAGAGTGTTGCTCATATCCTGCCACGGTCTCTTTCGAAATCCACGCCTGCCATGGCGGGACGCTGGATCGCTGGCTTTTGCCCATCATGCGGCGGGGGTATGCAATTCCGGCTTCGCGAAGACGTCACGCTTGCTTTCACAGCTTGAGGACGCTGTCTTGCCGGATTCTCGGGGCATACATCGTGAATATGCCGCCTGATATCCTGGTATCGCCCAGGCGGCGAAGCGCCATGCGGATGGTGGCTACTGGCGCAACCCCGGCTGCGACCACGTAGACGAGTGCGGCGGTCGCCGCACCGATCAGGGGCGCCTCGGCATGGCCGTCGAGCGCCGGGCAATCGACGATGACGTGATCGAAGCGGGTCCGCAGCTCCGCCAGAAGCTGCTCCAGCCCGTTGGCGACCAGGAAATCCGGCGCATCGCCCGCCGGGATGATGGACAGTCCTTCAATCGCGGTCATACGGAGCACGTCGTCGAGCTTCGCATCGCCCGACAGGAGGTTGGCGAGACCGGGGCCATTCTCCAGCGCGAATGGCAGGTGAAGCGAAGGGGCACGGAGATTGGCATCGACCAGGACGACTTTCCGCCTGCCGCGCGCCAGCGTCCGGGCCAGGGCGATCGCGGTCGCCGTACTGCCTTCGCGTGTCCAGGTGGAGATGACGCCGATCGAAGCCGGAACGTCCGGCGGCACGGAAGACAGGGCCAGATTCGCGACAATTTCGAGATAAGCCTCCGCCAGGGCGAACGGCATCTCCGTGGTCCCGCCGCTCGCCGCCTCCGGAACTGCCGGCTTCGGCACGACACCGAGAAGCGGCAGGACGAGCTTCTCCTCGAAATCGATCGGCTCGTTGATCCCCCTGTCGATGCGGTTCAGCAACAGTGCCGCGATCACGCTGATGAGCGTACCTGCCAAGGTGAACAGCACCAGATTCACAGCGATATTCGGCGAGGAGGGCCGGTCGGGCAGGCGGGGGGCGCCGACGAGGGTCACGTTGTTGCTTTCCAGCACGGCGGCGACGCCGATTTCCTTGGAGCGTTGCAGCAGCGCCTCGTAGAGCATTCGGTCGCTGTCGGCTTCGCGCCGGTAGATCGCATACTGGATCGAACGCTTGCGTTGCTCGGCGAGCGATTCCTTGATGGCGTTCACCTGCAGGCTCAAGGCTTGCTCACGCCCGAGCGCCCCCTGATAGGCCTGCTGGAGGGCCGTGCGCACGCGGCCGCCTTCGGTCCGTATCGACGTATCCAGGGAAACGAGCCGCGCGCGAAGCTGTTTTGCCGATGCGTCGTCGGTGCCTTGCCGTGCCGCCGCCGCCTCGTACTGGGCCGCGACATCAGCGCGTTCCTTGCGCAGGAGGCCGAGCGCCCGATAGGCAAGCGCGTCGCTGCTGGCACCTGGCTGGTCGCCCACGGCGGCGAGGCGGCTGGCGGCGTTTATGCGCTCGGTGGTGGCCGCAACGCGGGCGGAGCTCATGGTCACGAGGGCATCGCTCGCCAAGAGTCTGGCCTGGGCAGGGTCATAGCCATCCGGTCGCTGGCCGTTATTGGGCAAGGTGAGGTCCACCATGTCCTGACTCGTCGCGTATTGGAGAGCGCGTAGTTCGGCTTCATCCAGTTTCCCGCGGAGATCGGCAATCTGCTCGCCGAGGAACCGGCGTGCATAGACGGCCGCCGCTTGGCGGCGATCGAGATTGGCGGCGATAAAATCCTGGCCCCAGAGCCGCGCAATATCTTTCGAGAGCGCCGGTGAGGGTGTCGTGGCGTCGATGTCCACCAGGCTGGTGCCGTGCATCGGCACCACTGTCACATGGCTCAGCAGGATCTTGCCGGCGATCTCGCGGCGCCTGTCTCTGCCGGAAGCGCCGGCGTTTTCGTAAAATTCCCTACGCTTTCCAAAGATCACGAAAAAGTCCGGACTGTCGGGCGCGCCGATATCGCTTGCGACGCGCTCGGCCAGGGCCTGCGACCGCAGGAGGCTGTATTGGGTCTGGTAGAATTCCTGGTCGCCGATGGAGACATCGTGCGTCGTGGCACCGAGATTCACGATCTGCGCGGTCTCGCGCGCGATTTGCAGCTCGGTGGTCGCCGTGTATCGGGGGGTGGTGAGCAGAGAGACCAGCCCTCCAAGCAGAGCGCCGCCAATGACGCCCCCGGCGAGCAGCCAGCGCCAGAATATCATCAGGCGCAGAATCCGCCTCCACCGGGCCTTGTGGGGCTCCCCTGTGCTGTCGCCCTTGGGGACGGTGACGAGGCGGTCCGAGGGACTCAGAAAATGCGGGGGAATACTGTTCACCGCCGGCGCTCCGTTGACATGGGATGGCTCAAATTTTTGCCCGCAGGGAAATCTGGAACACGGCCTGGCTTTCGAAGGGCGAGGCGAGCCCGTCCAGGGCAACGCGCGTCCCGCGGCGGCTGTTGACGTTCATCGCCTCAACGAAGGCGGTGAAGTAGTGATCGATGGGCACGCGGGCAGCTACCGTGGCGGCCCAGCCATCCTCGTTATTGGACGGCGGCATTTCGCTGCCATGCTCACGGGTCTGGAATCCCTCGATCCGCCCCGTGAGGGCCAATGGCCCGAAATCATGCACGATCAGCACATAGGCCGAGCGGAAATCGGTGTGGACCCAGTTTCGCCCGTTCTCGGGAAAGCCCATGATCGTCGATCCGGTCATGCCCTGCGCCAGGAGCTTGGTCCGCCGCCCCAGGCGCACGTTGACGCTCAGGTTCCAGAACCGCGTGCGCCAGCCCCATTGATCCGCGGCTGTGAATGCCTGCGGATTTCCGCGATTGTCGTAATAAAACAGTGCCACGTCGACGGGCTGCGGCGGATGCCAGTCGAACCGCGCATACCATCCGGGCTGATGGTCGATCTCGATGGTGTTGTCCGTCTTGTGCTGCTGCAGGAGCGTGATGAAATTGTTGAGCGGCGGGAGGCGGAAGGAACCGAGAGCGGTGGATTTGATGTCATTCAGGGCCCAGCCCCTGAAGGACAGCAGGGTGCCGGACGTGTCGTCCCAGCCGAACACGCCGCCGGTGAGGCCGAAATCATGATCCCCCAGATTCGTATGCACCGATATTTCGGTACCGAGAACCTTGACTTCCTCCCCGACCCAGGAGTTGATCACCGACGGCGTAATGGTGTTGACGACGCTCCAGGCGCCGCCGGTGGAATGCTCCAGCGAGATCTCGGGCCACATCAGCCCCATTCTCCCCGAGAAGCGGAACCTGTGGGACTGGTCGGGCAGGAAATTGAGAAACGCTTCCATCAGGTCGAAACCGTCATGATGACCGCGCTGCCAGGCGCCGGAGATGTTGGCGCTGAACATTTTGCCGAACCGGGGGTTCCAGACCACATCCGCCTCGAACGGGGCAAAGATCGTGCTGAAGCCGCCATTCCCGTCACCCTGCAGACGGGTCTTGCCAAAGCCGCCATTCACGAAAGAGGTTGCGCCGTTGGCCACCGCCAGGCGCCAGTCCACCAGCACCGACACGGTGTTCTTGGAGAACAGATCGAAATCTGTGCTGGCGGTTGAAGGGGACGTCGCGGTGACGTTCGCCGGTGCCGGCTCGTCGGCAAGGGCGGGCATTCCGATCATCGTGCCGAGCAACACGGTCCAGACGCGAATATGATTCATCGTAACGGCGTCCACGCTGCCACGGGGAGGGCCGTCCAGCGGACAACTCCGCCTGCGGTTCTCTCCTCGGCGTGTTGAAAAAACGGCGCGAGAGAAGCGCCGAGCGACGGATGGGCGACGCGGGGAACGCCATCCACGAGGACCAAAAGAACATCTTCGGCGCAGGCTTCGAGAATGGGTTTGCGCAGGATGACGAGGTCCGCCATCGAACCGGTTTCCAGTGACGGTACCGGCAGCCCCAGGCGATACGCCGCCGTGGCGCCGACCGCCGCAAGCAGCCTGCCGTCGTCGAGTATTCCGAGGCGGCGCGCGCAGGCAAGTTCGTCCAGCAGGTCTCCACAACCCGTCAGACGGGAATCACTCCCCAGGAGCACGTCCACCCCCTCCGCCAGGAGAGCTTCGGACGCGGTTCGCCCGAACAGGAAGAGGTTTGAACTCGGGCACCAGACCAGAGCAGCCCCTGATGCGCGGAAGCGGCGGCGGCTCGCGGCGTCCATACCTACGCCGTGAACGGCCAGGAGTTCCGGCCCCAGGACCCCGCGTTCGGCAAGTGCGTCGATTTCGGCCACCGCACGGAAATCCACGCCCTCCGCTACATGGAGGCAGAAGGGACCTTCCCCGACCGAGCCTGCCAGTTCCGGCGTCATGCCGAGCGAGTCGGCATTTCGCAAGCGGACCAGCTTGAGCGGAAATCCTGCATCGAAATCGGCTTCCCACGGATCATGGTGGACCGCGGTGGTCACGCCGGAAAACAGATTTTTCCATGCGCCTTCCAGCAATGCTTCACGGCGGGGACGTGCGCGCCCCAAGACGATGCGGTCTGCCTCCCGTGCCTGGATGTCGACCGCCCACTCATAGGCATTCCGATAGGGCGGATGGCCCAGGCGCCCATAATGGTTGCGGTGCAGATGGTCGTGGGCGTTGATCAGGCCGGGGCGTATCTCGGCATCAGGAAAGTTCAAGACCAGGTCGAAATCATCCCGAACATCGATGATTTTACCAGCGTCAACGGCGATTTCACGGTTCCTGGCACGGATGAGCAGCCGCATGCCTACGCCTCTCGCATAAAGGCGAGGCCCAACACGACGTTCAGACCTTGATGCGTCGGATAAAGCGCGGCACAGCCGGCCTGTTCGTAGAACGGCCGGGCCGCGGGGCCTATGGCCGCGCTTCTGCGTGCCGAAAGCCGCCAACCGGCCGCCTCCGCCGCGTTCAGATGTGCGGCGACATCATGGACATAATGCTCAAGTTCGTGGACGGCGCCGGCTCTCCTGAACGTACGGCGGTGCCCCGCGGCGTGTGCATCGGGATGGAAATCCGTCACGACAAGACGGGCACCCGCTGCGGCGACGCGCGCCAGTTCGTGATAGACGGGCGCGCAATCCGGCAGATGTCCGAGCACGAGACGGCACCAGATCACGTCAAAGCCGCCGTCCGGCAGCGGAAGCTGCCGGATATCCGCCGCCATCGTGTCGATGGACGGGTATCGCGCGGCCCCCTCCGCCAGCATTTCGGGGCTGAGATCAACGCCAAGCGCCGACGCGGCACCCGCCTCGTGCAGCCGGCGTCCGACCCCACACCCGGCATCAAGCAGCCGCAAGCCGCCGAGGGACGGCGTCATTGCCGCTGCCAGCCCGTTTTCGAGCGAGGAGATGGCGTTTTCGTTGGCATAAGTCGCGGCCCAGAGGCGGTAGCCTTCCCGCACGTTCAGCACCGTCATTCCGCTGCGTCCAAACCGGGGCTCTCGACCATGACCATTCTCCACGGCGCCTCTCGCACCTTGTGCGATCTGTGTTCCGGGAGGGCCCTGCAGCGTTCAAAGATTCAAAGAGTGGCGACAATATCGGCCGGCATCCCCGGGGTATAAATTCCGATATCGGATTAATCATGGACCATCCGACAGCACTCCGTGACCTCGCGTTTCATGGAAGCGGAGGGGAGCAGAGATCGAATCAGGTGGCCAGGAACGCCTTCATGGCGCGACATTCAACACACCGCGCATGGACGGGTGGAACAGACAGAAAAAAGCGATGCGCCCGGAAGAGGAGAGAGGCATCTTCGCGCTCTGGCCGGGGCCGAGCCGGATATCGAAGCTGTGGTCGCGCGCCGTCACCGAATGCATCACGCTGTCGCGGTTAACCCATACGATAGTGTCGCCAACTTTCGCATTGTCCGGCGTCTGGCCGAAATCCATATCGTCGATGACCACGGTATATTCGTGGCCGCCGACATGAGCGGGAACGGCGGGAGCGGCTGCGGTGGCGGGGATAGCGGCGGGTGTGGCCGCGAGCAGCGTCGCGACAGCCATTACGGTCAGCCGCGTCTTCAGGCGCGCATCGATCCGATTGGTTTTGGTCACCTTGTCCTCCTTCCATCGGCAGATCTTCCCTTTGTGTCCGAACGGGGAGAAAAGGTTCAGAACAAGCAGGCCAGCCATATCGTACCCCAAATTTCCTGTTCTCAGGCCTCTTCGCGCGGTTGGGCTTTCCACCCGATCCTCGTTTTCTGTGATGCAGGACTCCGGAAGGATGAACCGTACGACGTCCGCAGGGCCACTAAGGAACCGGGGAAGGGGCGCGCCCGCCTGCTTGGCGCAGTGCGCTCCTTTGGTGGAGAAACGGGACAGGCGGGCTTTCTTTCGATGACATACGCGGCTTTCCCCGGCACCATACCGGATAGCAGGCCAAGGCAACCCCTCGTTGGGTCCCTCTGCCGTGCCGACGGGTTCAAGGCCGACGGCGGAGGTTCCGAATGCGCATTGTCTATCTGACGCAATGGTTCGACCCCGAAACGCACGTCATCAAGGGAACGAAATTCGTGCGCGCCTTGCAGTCGGCCGGGCATGAGGTGACGGTGGTGACGGGCTTCCCGAACTATCCCACCGGTCGGCTCTATCCGGGCTACAGGCTACGGCTGATCCACAAGGAGGTGATAGGCGGCGTGAATGTCGTCAGGCTGCCGCTTTATCCGAGCCACGACTCCTCGTCGCTACGGCGGTCCTTCAACTATCTCTCGTTCTTTCTCTCCGCGTTCGTCTATCTTCTGCTTCGGCGTACCCCCTTCGATATCGCCTACGTGTATCATCCGCCCATCACCGTAGGGCTTGCCGCGGCGGTTGCCGGCCTCTGGCGGCGGCTGCCCTTCATCCTCGACGTGCAGGATCTCTGGCCCGACACGCTCGCAGCCACGGGCATGGCGGGCGGACGGCGCTCCATGCAGCTGGTCGGCTTGCTTTGCCGCTTCGTCTATCGGCGAAGCGATGCCATCGTGGCGCAGTCGGAAGGTATGAAAACCGCGCTGAACGCCCATGGCGTTCCGGCCGACAAGCTCGTCACCATCCGGAACTGGGCGGAGGCCGAGCCTCCGATCAATGAGGGGGAGGCTCGGCTCGCACCGCATCATTTCGTGGTGGTCTACGGGGGCAATCTCGGCCGCGCCCAGGATCTTGGGACGGTGCTGGATGCTGCGGCGCGGTTGCGCGAGCGGAAGCCGGATATCCTGATCCGGCTTTACGGTGGCGGCGTGGAGGCTGAGCCGCTACGCGCCCGCGCCGAAGCCCTGAGCTTGACGAATGTGGAGTTCCACGGCCCGGTCGGCAAGGATGCGATAGGCGCGATTTTCGCCCAGGCCGACGCTTTGCTGGTGCATCTCGCCGACCATCCGCTCTTCGCCATCACGGTCCCGTCGAAGGTGCAGGCCTACCTGGCCATGGGCAGGCCCATCGTCGCGGGCCTGGCGGGAGAGGCGGCGCGATTGCTCGTCGAATCCAAAGCCGCGGTCGTTGCACCGCCCGGCGACCCGCGCGCCCTCGCGGAAGCCATCGCGTCCCTGGCCGATATGCCCCTGGAAGCGCGCAAGGCCATGGGGCACGCCGGCCACGACTATTATCAGCGCCATTTGTCGTTTCAGTCGGGCGTACGTCGAACCTTGGGTCTTTTCGACCGCGCTCGCCCGACATGATGATTGCGCCTCAATCCCGAATTGCCCGGCGGCTCGCGAGCCCGGCTTTCCTGCCGGTGGTTACGCCCACCGGCATTCCCCGCCTGCCCCTGTTCCTGGTGCTCGGCTGGATCGCGGCCACGTTTCTGCTGTTCCTGATCTGGCCTATCAATTGGCCGATCTATCATATCGAGGAATGGGAGCGGCTTGTCGCCTATGTCTCGACCTGCCTTCTCCTGATCGGCGCCGCCGCATGGACGGGCTCGAAAGGCCCGACAAGGCTGACCGCGCCTCTGTCCAGAGTACGGTTGCTGCTCGTCGCCGGCGCCTTGGCGGCGGCTCTGTTACTGACGCCCTCCTGCATAACCTATACGGGCCGGGGCCCCTGGGAGCTGCTCGACGCCATGAGCGACCAGGGTGCGGCGTACCGGCGGCTACAAGCCAATCTGGTGTCCGCCGCCGGCCATCACACCGCCATGGCCCTGGCGCGCGCGTTTTTTGCGCCGCTTGTATACGCCGTGCTGCCGCTTGGCATATTGCGCTGGCGCGATATTGGTTGGAGTGGTCGGCTTTCAGTGGCCGTAACCGCCGCCTGCTCGATCGTGTTTTCCCTCATGCGTGGGACGGACAAGGAAATCGCCGATCTGTTCGTGATCGGCGTTTCGGCCATGTTCGTCTTATACGGCCGCGCTTGGGCGGCTGGCCATCGCGGCACGGTCCTCCTGCGCCGCTTCTGGCGCTGGGCCCTGGCGGGGGCGTTGTTCGTGTATGCCGCCCAGGCTCTCTATACCGAGCGCAAGGATCTTCGTCTCAATGCGCGGCATCTGCCGCGCAGCAGCGTCTGCGCGAATGCCACGAATATCTGCGCCGACCTCGCCAATCCCTGGATCACCTGGATGCCGCCTCAGCAGCGCTTCGGAGTCACGCTGTTCATTCTCTCCACCTGCTCCGGCTATTATGGGCTCGACCTCGCGCTGCGGAACCCCTTCGAATCCTCGTTCGGCGTCGGTCATTCTCCGGTGGCGCTCACCATGTATGAAACGTTGACCGGCGACCACACGCCGCATCTGCGCACCTACACGTACCGCAATGGCGAACACGAGTGGCTGGAGGAATATTACTGGTCGACGCTGGTGACGTGGATTGCCAACGATGTCGGCTTCCCCGGCGCGGCGCTGGTGCTGGGGCTCATAGGCTATATGTGGGGCATCTGGTGGCGCGAGGCAGCCGCGGGCATGAGCGATCCGGCCGCGATACTGTTCGCGCTTACGACGACCATGATGTTCTATTTCCCGGCCAATAACCAGGTGTTCCTCACCCCCGACGGCTATACGATCTTCGCTGTCTGGATCGCAGTGTGGCTCTGGCATCGCGCGCGCCGGACCGTATCGGTCGCGCTGCCCTGCGAGGCGGAATGAACCAGGCAATCCGGGATAGTCCGGGTCGCGGGATATGCAGCCATGGGCCGATGTCGAGATCATGCACGCCGATCCGCTCCAGCGTCTGCGCTATTAGAAACGACGTAGAAGGCGCAGCAGGCGCAGGACGGCGGACGGAGGGGTGACCGACCAAGTCAGTGCTCTATTGCTTCTTTCGAGAACGCCAAGGCGGCGTCTGTCGCAACGCGGACATCGTTTTCCTTCTTGACGCCGGCAACGCCGATGGCACCCACGACCGTATCCCCGACTTTCAGCGGCATGCCGCCCCGCAATGCCATGAATCCGGCGGTGACGAAGGCGGTGCGGCCCTTGTTGGTATTGTCCTCCGTTTCCTCGGATGGACGCTCCAGCAGCGCGGAGGTTCGTGCTTTCCCGAGTGCCAGATCCGGGCTGCCGGCACGGACGTTGTCGAAGCGATCGAAGGCCATCAGGCCACCAGAACGGTCGACGATGGCTATGGCGCAAGGGGCGTTGAGTTGCGTCGCGCTACGTATCGCGGCCTGCAGGGCAAACTGCGCGCCAGCGCGGCTGAGCGTGCTGACAGACCGGGCCAGCGGGGCGCCTGCAGCAGGTGCCATGTTCACCCATGTGGTGATGACCGCAATCGTGAGCGCAGGAAGGAATTTCTTCATCATGACTCTTATTCTCCTGCAAGATGAAGGTCAGGAATCTTATTTCCGATACGGCGTAACTGATATTGAACGGCTGTCATATTTGAGAAAAAATAGAGATAAGGGGCAGCAGCACGGGACAGAGATATCATCTGGATGACAGGCGTGGGGTGAACATAAGCGCGTTATGGCACGTGGTCACGAACCGGTCGTGGATCTGCGGTCTTTCTGTTCCACCAGCCACCCCCGAGAGCCTGAAACAGGCCGACCGTATCGGACAGCCGGCCGGATTGCGCCTGGGCCAGGGTCAGGCGCGTCTGCATTTCGGCCTGCTGAGCCATAAGGAGCAGGAGCGTGCTCTCGTCTCCGTAATGATTGCCGATACGCGCGAAGTCCAGGTTCTTCCTGGCTTCATCTTCGGCTTTTGCGGCCGCGACCAGAGTGTCCGCGTCATTGCCGATCGCGTGCAGCGCGTCCGAGACATTCTGTAAGGCGAGAACGATTGTATTCCGATAGTCCTCGATCGCCATCTTGTAGGTATTTCGGGCGGCCCGCTCCCGGTGCAGTAATGTGAATCCATCAAAAAGTGGCTGCGTGATCATTGCCGCCAGGGTCCAGGTTCCATATCCCGGTGTCGCAAACTGGCTGAACCGGTTGGCAGCCAGTCCCGGCGTCGCGACAAGGTCGAGGTCGGGCAGGCGGTTGGCGATGGCGACCCCGATCTGGGCGCTTGCGGCATGCAGGGTTTCTTCCGCCGCGCGGATGTCCGGACGCTGGTCGATCAACTGCAGTGGAAGGGACACCGGCAGTTCCGTCGGCAGATGGAAATCGGCAAGACGGAAATCCGGCGTTGGCACATCCGACCCGTCGCCCGTCAGCGCGTCGATCAGGTCATGCTGGGCGGCCAGCTGCTGGCGCAGAGGCGGAAGGGTCTGTTCGGCCTGGGCCAGCAAGACCCGCTGCGGCGTCACGTCCCGCTCGCCCATGTCACCGAAGCGTTTCTGCTTCTCGTTGATGTCGAGGATGGCGCGCGCCGACGCGATCACCCCTTCGGTCGCCTCGATCTGCCCCTGGATGGCGGCATATTGGATCGCGGCGTTCACCAGATTGCTGGTCAGTGACAGATAGGCCGCATCAAGCTGATAGCGCGCCAGGGCACGCTGTGCGTCACTGGCCTCGATCTGCCGGCGGATGGAGCCCCAGACGTCCGGCATGTAGGAAATATTCAGCTGCAGGGTATGCAGGTTGTAGAGATAACTGTTGAAACCCTGCACGCTCATACCCTGGGAGATCTTGTTGCGTGTCGGGTTGAAGAAGCCGCTGACATTCGGCCACAGCGCTCCTTTCTGCGCGGCGACACCCTCCTGCGCCGCCAGCAGGGCCTGATGCGCCGACTCCAGGCTCGGACTATGATCGATCGCGTGGGATACCAGCGTGTTCAGGGCCGGGCAGTGAAACAACGCCCACCATTGGGCCGGGATATCCTGCCCCGGCCGGAAGGATTGCGCGGCGCCCGCCGCACCGCCGGTCTCGGCGGTGCGGGGCGGCAGGGGCGCGGGCGTATAACGATTGTCCACCGGCAGGGCCGGGCGATGGTAATCGGGACCGACGGCGCAGCCAGCCAGCGCGATCACCGCGAAACCGCCCGCCAGCCGGGACATGGTGCGGTGTGGCGTCATGATGACGCCTCCCCGGGCGTACGGCGCATTGGCCGCCCTTCCAGCCGTTTTTCCAGTTCGTAATAATAGGTCGGGAGAATGAACAGGGTCAGCACGGTGGCGATGCCCAGTCCGCCGACCACCACCGTCGCCAGCCCACGCTGGACATCGGTGCCGATGCCGGTCGCGAGCGCCGCCGGCAGCATGCCCACGCTGGCCACGGTGGCCGTCATCAGGACCGGGCGGAAACGCTGGCCCGCGCCGTCCAGCACCGCCGTCCGCAGGGATTCGCCCTCGGCGCGCAGGCGATTGAAGTTCGAGACCATGATGATGCCGTTCTGGATCGCAACGCCGAACAGGGCGATGAACCCGACGGCGGTCGCGATATTGAGCGTCTCGCCACGCGCATGCAGTGCGACCAGGCCGCCGAGTGTCGCCATCGGCACCACGGCCAGCACCAGCACCGCCTGACGCATCGCGCCGAACTGGCAGAACAGCAGCACCAGCATGACGGCGAACATGATGCCAAGCGCCACGGTCAGGCGCGCCTGGGCGCGTTGTGCCTGCTCGAACGTGCCGGCCCATTCCAGGCTGTAGACGGAGGGATCGAAATGGACCTGAGTCGCGATACGGGCCTGCGCATCGGCGAGATATTGGGAGAGCGGCCGCTGTCCGTTATCGAGGCGGATCGTGATCTGGCGCTGGTTGCGCTCATGGGCGATCGTTCCCTCGCCGGTCTGGAGCGAGACATGGGCAACCACACCCAGCGGTATCCGCGCACCCGACGGTGTGGTCAGCGGCAACTGGCGGATGATGTCGAGATTGCTGTTGATCGCGCGGGGGATATGGACGGTCATGTTGTAGACGCGGTCTCCGGCATAGACCGACGAGACGGGGGTATCGCCGATCATGTTCTGGACCACGGCCAGGATGTCCGTGCCGGCCAGTCCGTAGCGCGCGGCTTCCTTTCGGTCCACGGCTACATCCAGTTCGGGTGTCGGCGGCTCCTGGAAGATCGAGGCCGCTGCCGTGCCGGGAACCTGCCGCATGACATCGACGATCTGCGTGCCGATCCGGCGCAGTTCATGGAAATCGTCCCCATAGACGCGCAGAACCAGCGGCGAATGCGCGCCGCCGACCAGATCGTTCATGTTGTCGGCGATCGGCTGGCTGATACCGAAGCTGATACCCGGGATCGTCGCCAGGCGTGTGCGGAGGCGGGCAACGAACTGGGCCTTGGTCTCGCCATGCGGCCATTCGTCATAGGGACGCAGCCCGACCGGCGCTTCGATATGCGACGGTGTCCATGGGTCGGTGCCGGAATCGCTGCGGCCGAGCTGCGTGACGGCGAAGCTGGTTTCCGGGAAGGAACGGATCGCCGTGCGGATCTCATCAGCCATGGCGCCGGCCCGCTCCAGCGACAGGCCGGAGGGAAGCTGGACCTGGATCCACAGCGCGCCCTCATCGAGGTCGGGCAGAAACTCGCGCCCGGCGCTGGCGCCAAGCCATGCCGTCAGAACGAAGGCGGCGATGCCCCCGGCATAGGCCAGGAATGGACGATCCAGACTGTGGGCCAGCAGCCGGTGATAGACCCTGTGCAACCATTCCAGCGGGGCATTATGGAACAGCCGGTGTGGTTTACGCAGGACCAGGAACGCCAGCGAGGGGATCAGCGTGATGGCGCAGAGCAGCGCGCCGAGCAGGGCGAAGCTGACGGTGAAGGCCATGGGCCGGAACAGCTTGCCCGATGCCCCCTCGAAGGCGAACAGGGGGCCGTAGGCGATGATGATGATCAGGGTCGCGAAGAAGATCGCGCGTGCCATCGTGTCGGTGATCTCAAGGATGTCCCCAGGGATCAGCGTTCTATCCGGATGGTCCTCACGCAAGCGCAGGATGGCTTCGGTCACCACGATCGCGCCATCGACGATCACACCGAAATCGATCGCGCCGAGGGAGAACAGGTTGGCCGGCATGTGCAGGCCCATCATCAGCACGAACAGGGTGGCCAGCGACAGCGGAATGGTGACGGCGGCGATGACGGCGCTGCGGGGACTGCCCAGGAACAGCACGAGTACGACGAAGACCAGTCCCATGCCTTCCAGCACCGTGTGAGCCACCTTGTCGGTGGTCGCGCGGACCAGATTGTCGCGGTCGATATAGGGCGCGATCCGCGCGCCTTGCCGCACCAGGCGCCTGTTCAGCAGATCCACCCGCGCGTGGACGGCGGCCAGGACCTGCGAGGGATTCTGGCCGGTCAGGGTTGCGACGATGCCTTCGATCGTGTCCGGATTGCCGTCCTTCCCCAAGATGCCCTGCCGGACCTGATGTCCGAACTGCATCTGGCCCAGGTCGCGGATCAGCACCGGCTTGCCGTCATGCGCGACCACGCCGATATCGCCCATGTCGGCCAGGGTATGAACCATGTCGATCCCGCGCACGATATAGGATTGGTCGCCGCGCGTGACGCGATCGCCGCCGACATTGACATTATTGTTCTTCAGCGCGGCCAGGACGTCGTTGATCCCGATATGGTACCGGTTCAGGGCGTCCGGATCGAGCAGGAGCTGATATTCCTTGGTAAACCCGCCGAAATTGCTCACCGACGCTACCCCTGGGATTTGCATCAGCGCCGGGATGACGACCCAGTTCTGGATGTCCGACAACTGCATCAGGTTCAGGCTGTCGGAGCGCAGCGTGTAGCGGTAGATCTCGCCGGCGGGCCCCGTGACTGGGCCAAGGGCCGGGGTGACGTTGGCCGGCAGGTTGGCCTGGGCGATCTGTTCGGTCACGCGCTGGCGCGCGAAATAGACGTCTGTCCCGTCGCGGAAGATCAACGTGATCAGCGACAGGCCGAACGTGCTGCTGGACCGGCTGTCGATCAGGCCCGGGACGCTGGCCAACTGTCGCTCCAGCGGCGTGGTGATCTGCTGCTCGACCTCCGCGGCAGCCAGGCCGCCCGCCTGCGTCGTGATCATGACATTGACGGAGCCGAGGTCCGGATAGGCCTCGACCGCGATATCCCGCCACGCCAGGGTACCGAAACAGGCCAGCAGCGCCATGATCATGAAGACGATGCGGCGCTGACGCAGGCACAGCCCGATGAATTTGTTAATCATCGTTCAGCAGCACCGCGCCCTGGGTCACGACCCGATCGCCCGCGGCCAGTCCGCTCAGGACCCGGCTGTTCGTTCCGTCGTCATAGACGATATCGACCGTCCGGCGGCGGAAGACGTGGGGCCGCGCCTCCACGAACACCGTGGTCGCGTCGTTGTTCATCAGGATCGCCGTCTGCGGGATCGTGATTTCCGGTGGCTGCGGCACGGCGATGGCAACATGGGCATAGAGATGGGGCAGCAGGGTGCCGGTCGGGTTCGTGACTTCGAAATGTACGGTGCGCCGGCGCGTGTCCGCCTGCAGGGACGGGCGCAGCCCGTCGAGCGCGCCGCTCAATTGGAGGCCGGGCAGAACCGGAAACGTGGCATGCGCGGTCATGCCGGCCTGAACGAGCGGCGCCTGATCTTCCGCCAGGTCGGCAGTGACCCAGAGCATGCGCGTGTCGAGCAACGTCATCATGACTGCCGTCGGATCGGTGACGTTCATGCCCGCCGCGACCGAGACCGTATCGATCACGCCGTCGATCGGCGCGGTCAAGGGGACCAGGGAGCCGGCGTGGGCGTCGGTCCCGGCCTGTCCGTCGCGGCCGAGTGCTGCGAGACGGTCGCGCGCACGATCCAGTTCGGATCGGGCCTGCGCATAGGCGGCCCGTGCGCTTTCCAGATCCTTGACCGCACCGCCTCCGGCGCCGACGACATGGCGGGCGCGTTCATATTGATCTCCCGCCAGGGTGAAGGCGGCGCGGGCTTTTTCCTCGTCCGAACTGGCCTGGGCCATATCGCCTGACGCGATCAGGGCCAGGAGCTGGCCGCGTTTGACGCGGGTGCCGGGTGCGACATCCATACGGACGATATGGCCCGCTACGGGCGGCAGCAGAGAGATGGTGCGCGCGGGTTCGGCGGCGATTTCGCCTGGTGCGTCGATCGTCTTCGGCCGCTCCTCGACCTTGACGGTTTCCACTGCGAGACGCGGCAGGAGCGGGGAGTCCGCGTCAACAATCACATCACCGGTCTGGTCGCGGTGCATCGTCTGTGCTGTGGACGGATCGATCCTGCCTGTAGCGAGAAAGCCAATGGTCAGAAGGGCGGGGAGAGAAGGCCGTGCGGCCTGCCTATGGCGTTTGCAGCGCATCATACGTATTGGGCTCGAGAACATCCAGGATGGGTAGAAACAGGCGCTGCAGATGCGATTGCGGGGCGCGCTATGGCTTCGCACGCGGCAGAAGCGTTCCAGCAGGCAGCATGCGTGCCAGCACGTTGTCCCTGAGGACGCATTGGTGAAAGAGGGCGGCGGCGGCGTGGCCGGTCGCCAGACCGACGATCAGCCATGCGTTCCAGAAATGCAGAGTCTCGATCCACCAAATTGTTCCAGATGAAAAAGGGGTAAAGGGGGAAGGGATCAGGAGCCCGAAGAAACTCATCGCCTGTCCCGCGCCCCAGCGCCAGGCATAGCCAAGGCCGATTTCCGCCAGCAGCAGGGCGTAGAGCGTGCTTTCCATGGCCAGGGCGCAGAACCGGTCGACCGGGGAGAGAAGGGAGGCGAGGTGACGCCCCCAGGTGATCCGCCAGACGATGCGAAACAGGATGATGGCAGTCAGAAACATGCCCCCGGTCAGGTGCGTGACGACCATGAGATGGTGAACCGGCTTTCCGGGCCAACCCCATGTTTCCCCGAGGGCAAACTGGATCAATACCAGGACGGCCGTCGCCCAATGCAGGAGGACAGTGCCACGATCATAGCGCAGCTTGTCCGTGGCATTCGAAAAGGCTTCGGTCATGCTCGGTCCCCAGGAAGATGGACCGTGGCCTAGCACATATTCCTGACGAGAACCTGAACGGAATACGCGGTCGCCCAATAATAAAAAATACCCAATGTTTCTCGGAAAATTACGGATTGTGAGAAGAGAGATGAGCACGAAGGTCACAGGAAGGCCTTGAATTCCACCTCCATACTCGTGTCACGCCTTCGTTCACACGTTGAACACTACGCTGTCGAATGGAGCAGGTCGGCTTCGCGCCAGTAACGATATGCGGCACGCCTGTCCCGTGCCTGAAAACGGATGCGCAAGCGGTCTAGGTGCTGTTAGATCTTGATCCAACCTGCGGTTGCGGCGAGGTGAAGGATGGCGAGGAACGAGGCGGCGGTCTTTTCGTATCGGGTTGCGACGGCGCGCCATTCCTTCAGACGAGCCCGGAGGTTTTCCACCAGATGCCGGTTGCGATATGCCCATTGAGGGCAGGCGACGGCAGCGTCCCGGCGCTTGGGCGGGATCGCTGGCCGCGCTCCCATGGTCCAGACATGTTCCCGGAACGCATTGGAGGCATATCCCTTGTCGCCGACGACCCATAATGGTTCGCGTGGCAGCCGGTCGAGCATGGCGGGCGCGAGCGGCAGTTCGTGCGCCTGACCGGGCGCCAGGCTGAAGGTGACAGCCCGGCCGCGCCCGTCAGCGACTACGCAGACCTTGGTCCCATAGCCACCGCGAGAGGGCGGGCGCACCGCTTCGATCAGCGGCTCCCGAACCGCCCGGGTTTCGTCGGTGAAAATCTGCGTCGCATTGCTTTCCGTTATTCCCCATATGTAGGAACAATCTTCAAGATCTAACAGGGCTCTGGTAGAGCAGAAGGATTCAACCGCCGCCTCGCCCTCAGCCAAAGCCTCCACTACCCGACGCTCATAGTCTGACGTCGACTGCTGCTTGGTGAACCGGCTGGTGGAGGAGATGGCGACCAGCCGATTCATGCCCAGCGCGTGCAGTCTCGGCAGTGCAGCCGGTAGAAGCCAGATTGAGGATACGCTGAAGACTCTTTCAACTCTACCGACCTTATCCAATGTATTGGGATCGGTGAGGTCGCCTTCTGAAGGTCAATCAAATCTCTGGCTCGGTTAGCGCGAGCGCTCGAAGGTTCAACGGAGCCTGTGATCGGGCGAGACACGCCGACCCAGAAAGAACGCGTAAAACAACGCCGCCACTCGACCCGCTTCTGCCCACCCGGCGCGAACGCGGCGGATTTCGGGGGTATGAACTGTTGGCCGGCCTCCGGGAACCTACGTTCACAGTACGTTGGACGAGGGCGGCGGAGCATGGGCGCAAATCTCGAAGTCACGCCTGCGACCCGGCGTGATCGGTGCGGCAAATGTCTGTCTGTTATAGCCCCATCCTATAATGAAGCGGCCGTGCTCGACCTGTTCTTCGAGCAGCTAGAGCCGGTGCTCGACGCCTGCGTCACCGCCTATGAAATCATCTGCATCAACGACGGCAGCCGTGATGCGACCCTGCCGATCCTGCTGGCTCACCGTCGACGCAATCCAAGGATCAAGGTGATCGACTTCAGCCGCAACTTCGGCAAGGAGGCTGCCCTCACCGCAGGGCTGGACGCCGCTGAGGGCGACATGATCGTGCCCATGGACGTCGACCTGCAGGATCCGCCGAGCGTGATCTCCGAGTTCGTCGACCGGTGGGAGGACGGCTATGATGTGGTGTACGGCCTTCGCGCCGACCGTAGCCGCGACACCCTGTTCAAGCGATTGACCTCCCGCCTGTTCTATTCGCTTTTCAACAGCTTGAGTACGGTCGATATGCCGAGCGACGTTGGCGATTTCCGTCTGATGGATCGCGAAGTGGTATTGGCCTTGCGGCGGCTGCCGGAGCGGAGCCGCTTCATGAAAGGCCTGTTCGCATGGGTGGGCTTCCGCCAGGTGGCCGTCCCCTATGCGCGGCCCGAACGTGCCGCCGGCAAAACCAGTTGGCGCTACTTGAAGCTGTGGAATTTTGCGTTGGACGGGGTCACCGCCTTTTCCGGCGCCCCGATCCGCGTGTGGAGCTATGTCGGCGGCGGCGCCGCCGCCGCGGCCTTCCTCTGGGCGCTGGTGATCGTGTTGCGGACCTTGATGTTCGGCCGCGACCAGGCCGGCTATCCGTCGCTCGCGGTATTCATCCTCGGCGGGTTCGGCCTGCAAATGCTGGCCATAGGCACGCTCGGCGAATACGTCTCGCGCATCTACCAGGAAGTAAAGCAGCGTCCCCTATACCTGATCCGCAGCCGGTTCGGTTGGGAGCAAGATGCCGATACGGGCCAGAACTGTTCCTCTATGAAAAGAGCATCATGACATCGCGCAGCGCCTCCGGCTGGATTCGCCCGACGGTCATCTTCACGCTGCTTCTGGTGACCACCCTGGCGCTCACCTGGATCTATTATTGGGCTTTCGCCGAATACCCGGGCAATTCCGATACCGCTGGCGGCTATCTCGCCGCTGCGGATATGGCGGCTGGCAACTGGCGGCTCAAAGGCTGGTGGTGGGGCAGCGACACGTTCTGGACCTCGGACCTCGCCTTCGAGGCGGCGCTGATCGCCTTATTCGGCAACCACCCAATCATCATGATGCTGAGCTCGGCTTTCGACTGGGCCGGAGTGGTCGTGCTGGCGGCCGTGGCGACTGGAGCGGGCGTCTCCCGGTTCCGGTTCGCGCTGCTGCCCGTCGCAGCGATCGTCGCCCTGCCGATCCTGCGCAACAACCCGCCGATGAACCTGATCGTCCTATCCCCCATCCACATCGGAACGATCATCTACATACTGGCCATGTTCCTCCTCGTTCCCATCGCTTCGACGGTGGGCCGCAAGAGCAAAATCGCCACAATCGCGCTCGGCCTTACCACCTTCCTCGCCGTCGCCGGCGATCCGCTGGCGCTCGTCATCGGGGTCGGCGCCATAAGCCTGGTCATGGCCATCGGCGCTCTGAAGCGCAGGAACGGGGGGAAAGCCGTGGTGCTCGCCACCGTCGTGGCGGCCGCCCTCCTCGCCAAATACTTCGTGGCGTGGAACCAGGCTCACGGAGGCATCCGCGTCGCGTCCACCCCTCTGACCTTCGTTTCGGTCGAAGACCTGCCCCGAAACCTCTATCTGACCTTCAACAGCTTTCTCGTGCTGACCGGTACGAATTTCTTCGGCAGGGGCTTGAGCGGCGCGATCCTCTTTTTGGTGCGGCTCCCCCTGATACTGGCGATGATTTGGGTGCTCTGGACCGCATTCCGCCGTATTGTTCGATACGTCCGCGGAGCGGACGAGGCCCCTGAGCCAACCCTGATCGATCAACTCCTGCTGGCGGGCGCCGTCATCGACATCGTGTCGGCTACCTTCAGTAGCCTACTCGTGAATGTCGATACGGCGAGATACTTCATACCGGCCATCATTTTCCTCGCCATACTGATGGGAAGAACCCTGCCGCCCGTCCGGTCGGTCGTGGCCTATGGTTGCCTCACCGTTGGCGCGACCATCGCCTTGCTCGGCTATGGCTATGCCGTGGCGAGACCGGCGCCGACCCTGCTGTATCCGAGACAGCAGGCGTTGGCGGATCTCCTCATTCGACAACATCTCACCGACGGCTACGCCTCATACTGGTCGGCTTCGATCATCACCGTCGGAACTCGCGGCGCAGCGCGCGTGCGCACGGTCGCCGCCTGCACGGACCCCGTTGGCTGCGGGAAGTCGGTGGGCAAGATCGTCCCCGTCTTCCTGATCGGCAACGAGAACTGGTACTCAGGCTTCGGCCGTCGGGATCGCCCCTTCTTCGTGGTGGTCGACAAATTCCCTGTAGCGCAGGCCCTACTGGTGGCCCCCGTCACGGCTACCTTCGGCGCACCCACGCACCGGTTCGAATTGCCCAGCTATGTAGTCGAGATTTTTGATCCGGTCGCGCGGTGACATGGTGAAAGGTGCTCGAACCACTTGGGCCTGTTAGATCTTGATCCAATCTGCGGCTGCGGCGAGGTGACGGATGGCGAGGAATGAGGCGGCGGTCTTTTCGTATCGGGTTGCGACGGCGCGCCATTCCTTCAAGGGCAGGCGACGGCAGCGTCCCGGCGCTTGGGCGGGATCGCTGGCCGCGCTCCCATGGTCCAGACATGTTCCCGGAACGCATTGGAGGCATATCCCTTGTCGCCGACGACCCATAATGGTTCGCGTGGCAGCCGGTCGAGCATGGCGGGCGCGAGCGGCAGTTCGTGCGCCTGACCGGGCGCCAGGCTGAAGGTGACAGCCCGGCCGCGCCCGTCACGAAAGGAGACGACACCGTAACGCCGAAGAGAGGGTATCAGGTCATAGTCCTGGAGACCCTCTGCAGGGCGACTGATTATTGCGCGAGATACCCGCCATCGACCGGGAGAACCGCAC
The DNA here is from genome assembly GCF_014174215.1 of Gluconacetobacter tumulicola. GTDB lineage: Bacteria > Pseudomonadota > Alphaproteobacteria > Acetobacterales > Acetobacteraceae > Gluconacetobacter > Gluconacetobacter tumulicola. The sequence continues at coordinate 40,458 of NZ_JABEQL010000007.1, forward strand.
CGGTGATGAACGAAGCTTCGTCGGATGCCAGGAAAAGGATCGCATTCGCGATTTCTTCCGGCTGACCGATGCGGCCGAGCGGATGCATGGAGACGACCTTTCTGATTCCCTCCTTGTCCATGGCGGCCACGGCGGGCGTATTGATCGTGCCCGGTGCCACGGCGTTGACGCGAACGCCCTTTGGCGCGAGGTCGATGGCGAGATGCTTGGTGATGCCCGACGCCACGAATTTCGCCGGACCATAGACCGCCTGTCCCGGCTGGCCGGCAAAGGCAGAGATCGAGGACAGGCAGACGATCGCGCCCTTTCCCGCTTTCACCATTTCGGCGGCGGCATGCTTGCACGACAGAAACATGCCGCGTCCGTCAACGGCCATCGTATGGTCCCACAGCTCGGCTGTGGCCTGTTCCAGCGTGGCCTCCGGAATGATGCCAGCGTTGGCTACAAGAATGGAGATCTCTCCGAACCGCGCGACGGCTTCGGTTACCATGGCGCGGACTTCGGCGTCCTGCGAAACATCGGCCACGACCGGGTAAGCGGTCGCGCCTTCCGCGGTCAGTGTGTCGCAGAGGGCGCGCAAAGCGATCTCGTCGATGTCGCTCAGGATCAGCCGCGCGCCTTCCGCCGCGAACAGACGTGCCGTGGCGGCGCCGATCCCTTTGGCGGCGCCGGTAATGATCGCGCTCTTGCCATTCAGGCGGCCAAGTCCTGTTCCGGTCATTTCGTTTCCGCTCCTGTGATGTTCGAAGCAGGACATATACGCTTTCATCCGACGGCAGAAGGGCACTAGGATGAAAACAAACCAACGTTGCATTGAGAAGAAATCATCTTTTGAGCCGCTTCGAACGTTCCGACCTCGCGGATCTGAACGTGTTCCTTACAATCGTGCGCTGCGGTGGATTTCGTCAGGCGGCCGTGGATCTCGGCGTGACGACTTCAGCGGTGAGTCACACCATACGCCGTCTGGAAAGTCGGGTCGGCGTCCGCCTGTTGCATCGCACCAGCCGCTCGGTCGCGCTGACGGCGGCCGGCGATGACCTGGCGCAGGCCCTGCGCGCCGGTTTCGATATTATCTGTGACGGGCTTTCCGCTCTGCCTTGCACGGTCTCACTGGTCCTGTTCGCGCTACGGACGTAAATCGAGGGGACTATGCTGCCGCGCGGTGCTCATCGCGCGCTGCCTGCCAGACTTCGCGGGTGGCGTCGGCGTTCATCACGGCGATACCGAGCCCAACGAGCAGGTCCGGCCATGCGGAATGCCACAGCAAGGCCGTGACCAGGCCCGCGAGGATGATGGCAATATTGGCCAGCACGTCATTACGCGCCGACAGGAAGGCGGCACGCGTCAGACTGCCGCCGTGATAGCGATAGCGGGTCAGCATCAGCGCACAGAAGAAATTCACGAGCAGCGCCCCCAATCCCGTCACCGTGAGGGCCAGTGGATGGGGCGGCGTCGGAAGATTGAATTTTTGCCATGCGGTCCAAAGTGTCGCGAGCGCCGGAATCAACAGGATAGCGGCCAGAGTCATCCCGACCCGCGCCCGGCTGCGCGCCGTCCAGCCAAGTGCCATCACAATCAGGAAATTGACGGAGGCATCCTCCAGAAAATCGACGCTGTCCGCGAACAGGGAGACCGAGCCGATGGCAAGCGCCACCGTGAATTCGACGCCGAAATAGGCCAGATTCAGAAGCCCCACGAGAGAGACGACCCGCCGTAGGATGCCGGCCATGTCGTTCGGTGATGTGGAATTCATCGTTGTCGTCTCTTTCGTTCGATCAGGCTTCTCCCAGCCGGAGATGGATTATAGCGAAGGTCAGACCACAATTTCGCAACATGCGCGGTTTCTTGCCGGTCCGCTGGTAGAAAGCTCATCAAGAATCACGCACTCGGCGTCTTGAGTATCGTCACGATCATGGGGTGTCTTGCTTGGCTCTGGCCGTTGATCGAGCCGGTGGCGATCGGGTTCTTGCGAGGGTAGCCCGTCGCGGCTTGGACGCCGTTATCGTGCAGTGCTCCACTCTGTGTTGTTGTTCACGCGTGCTGTACGACGATAGCAGCGATCTTATGTGCATCGCGGCTGCAGCGCATGCGATAATGCGGCGGTCGGCGGCGGTGCCGTGACGGTATTGCTCGATCAAGGTGGCCAGTTCCCGGCGCAGAGCCGGCAGGTCGTGAAGCTTGCGGGCGATCTCCGACAGATGCGCGCATGCGATCGCGTTCCTGGAGATCATTCCGGTTGCGCGCGGAAATACGAATACAGGTTCTCGAAAATCGCGCCCCCCAGCGCAGTCCGTTGCTCATCACCCTGATTGGCCATGGCAACGCCGGAGATGAGATGCGCGATGCCTGTCGCCTCCTCGCGGCCGAACTTGCCGTCCTTGAGGTCGATGTCATGGATGATCTCGCCGATCGTCCGGAGCGCCGGATCGGTGAGTCCGGCACGAGCCAGCAACACCTCGAAACTGCATTGATCGCCTTCGTGGGTGAATTCGCCCGCGAACATGTCGAAACGCAGTTCGCCTTTCTTCGGCTCGTAGCCTTTGCTCGGCACAAAGCGGATGGTGGCGGCAGGATCGATGAAGCGTCGGATCAACCATGCGCAGGCGATGCGGTCGACATGCACATCCTGGCGCGTCACCCAGACACGTCCCTGAAGCGCCCGACGCACACTCGCTCGTGCCGTATCTGAGGCGCCTGCCTCCCCATCGTTCTCCGTTGCCCGTGCCTCCAACCGGTCCAGAACCGCCTCCAGCACGTCGCGACCGCCGGCCCCGAAGAAATCGATGCGCGCGACCGCCGCGACGCGTTTGCGCAGCCGGCGAAGCTGGGTGTGGATTTCCGCCCGCTTGTCCTCGGAGCGGTCGGCATCAAGCGCGCGGCCAAGTTCCCGCGCTTCGTCAGCAATCGCGTCATAATCGGCGTTGCGCGCGGCATCGAACAGGGCGCGCACCTGCGCGTCGGACAGGCCATCGATCAGCCGTGCTTCGCACATCATCGCCTCCCCGCCGCCTTCGACGATCTCCTTCAGGAGCCATTCCAGGTCTTCCTGCGTTTCGGCTCCCGCCGGCAGCGCATAAACCGTGCTCTTCACCGCGACCGCGCCGATGCCCTGCAGCCGTCGCCAGATCTTCACCCGGAAATAGGCCGGCTTCGGCGGCAACTGGTGGATCAGGAGCAGCCAGGGCTGCCCGGTTCGGGAGGACTCCACGCTCATGAGGTTTATTTTAGGAATACCCCTTTCTGGGTGCAACCGTTGTATCATTTGTTGGTTCTGGTGTTGCAGAAGCGTGATGCAGCCCCCTACCAGGGGAGGACCCCATGAAATGGGTTACGCGTGAACGGCCGGTGATCGACCGGGGGGCGGCATTCCTGTTCATCCTGCCGGAACAGGTTCGGCAAGTCGTCGAGGCGACCGGTGCGATCCTCGTCGACGTTCCGGGGGGCAAATTCGGGCATGTCGGAGAGCGCCGCAGCTTCGACGCCTTCGTCGCCCATTACGGTCTCGATCGTGATCCGGCCATTTCAATGGTCGCGGCGATAGTACGGGGCGCGGACACCGATCGACTGAATCTGACACCCCAATCGGCGGGACTGCTGGCGATTTCCGAGGGCTGCGGACGATCACGCCCGACGATCACGAGATCCGGCGGCGTGGCTTCGTCCTTTACGACGCCCTTCGGGCCTGGGCCGAGGGCGAGCAGGCAATGCCGGTCAGCACCGCCACCGATCAAGGAGAAGAAAAATGTTGAGACGATGCATGACGGGCGCGGCGCTCATGGCAATGCTGTGGGCCGCCCCAGCTTCTGCCGCGCCCGGTCCCTGGGCAGCCGTGGGTGAGACCCTCGGCAAACCCGGCACGGAATTGCCCGGCAGCGTCTATCGCGTGGCCCTGCCGCGCTCCGACCTCAAGGTCACGCTCGATGGCGTGGCGATCAAGCCGGCGCTGGCGCTTGGGTCCTGGCTGGCCTTTCTGCCGATGGGCAAGGATGCCATGGTGATGGGCGATCTGGTGCTGACCCAGGAGGAGGTCGAGCCGGTGATGAAGCGCCTGATCGAGGGCGGCTTCGAGATCACCGCCTTGCACAACCATCTGCTGCGGGCCGAACCGATGACGATGTACATGCACATTGACGGGCATGGCGATCCGGTGAAACTGGCCCAGACCCTGCACGCGGCGCTGCTGCTGACAAAGACGCCGCTGGGTGCTCCCGCGAATGCGGCCCCCCCGAAACCGCTCGATCTCGACACCGCGATGCTGGATCGGATTCTCGGGCAGACCGGAAAAGCCAATGGCGGGGTCTATCAGTTCATCATCCCGCGGGCCGAGGCGCTGACGAGTGACACGATCGCGCTGCCGGTTGCCATGGGAACCGGCAGCGCGATCAATTTCCAGCCAACAGGTGGCGGCAAGGCTGCGATCGCAGGGGACTTCGTGCTGATTGCGTCCGAGGTCAATCCGGTAATTCGTACGCTGCGAGACCACGGTATTGCGGTGACGGCGCTGCATAATCACATGCTGAATGATCAACCCCGGCTGTTCTTCATGCATTTCTGGGCGAATGACGACGCGGGCCGGCTGGCGCAGGGCCTGAAGGCAGCACTCGACCAGATGAACCTGAAGAAAGGGTAAAGGAACGCGCGTCCTCCGGCTGCTCCGGCTGCCGGTATCGCGCCGTTCCCCCGTGAGGCACGTCCATGAAACTCGATGCCGTCATCCAGGACCGCCAGTCGCTGCTCTATATGGAGCGCTATGTCGGTCTGGGCACGAAGACGTATAGTCCACTGGCGGCGCGAACAGAGGCAGCGCCTGCCTACCAGCCGGAAAGCTGGCTGGCATCGTTCGATCTCGTCACCGTCACGGTGCCTCGGGAGCGAGTCTCCGTGTTCCAGGCGGCTCCTGCCGGACAACTGGCCGAGCAGTATCTGCGGCCGGAAGGCATCCGGTTTGCGATCCATCCCGCGACGTGGGCCATGGAGGGGATTGCGCATATCGAGGAACTTCGTGCCCTGCCGCGCGGCGCGCCGATCCGGGTCGCGCCCACGGCATCGACCCGCACCGTGCTGACAGTCGGTCCGGAGGTGGCGCCGCATTGTCTCAAGCTCCATTATCCGGTGCGGATCTCCCGCTTCAACCGCGGGCTGCGGCGGCGCAACATCCAGAACAGCGTCGCCATCACGGCGGAGATGGCGCAGGTGCAGTCGGAGCGGTTTGCCTATCTGCCCGATACGCTGGGTTTCGCTTTCGGCACCGACGAGAAGGCCTGGGGTTTCCTGGTGCGAGAGGTCATTCCCCGGCCGCTCATCGCCGACCGCTCTCTGATTCCGTGCTTTGCGCTCTATGGGCGGGACATCCACGCCCTGGATGATCCGCCGCTGCTGGTGCAGATGATCGCGCGGCTGCGCGTCGATCCGGCCGCGTTCGTGGTCAACGAGATCATCGTTCCCGTCATCGCATTCTGGTGCTGGGGCGCGCGTCGCGGCCTGCTGCTGGAATCGCATGCCCAGAATACGCTGCTTGAGATCGACCGGGACTTCAGGCCAAGACGGATCGTGCATCGCGACTTCGACATCTGGATCGATACGGAAACCCGGCGCCGCGCCGATCTCGGCCTGCCGTTCCCCGGGGTGGGTCTTGTTCCGGACGCCGGCCAGTCGATGGAACAATATTACAGCATCGTCTACGACCGCTTCATCGGTCATAACTTCTTCGACTATCTGCTCGACCTGTTGCGACGCTTTTATGATGTGGAGGAAGAGGCCATTCGGCAGCGGGCGCGGGCAGCCTTCCACCAATTTTTTCCCGAAGCGCAGCATTTCTTTCCGAAGGACACGGTATTCTATTTCTCGAAAGACGTGCCGTCCGGCCGTGAGTTCATGATCGAGGATCTGCGGCAGGCGCCGGACTGGCGGTAGCGTATAAAAGGGAGTAGGGCATCACGCCAAAGGGGCACCCAGCATATCGAGCACTGGGCAAATCGGGACCTCCGAGCCACGACATTGTTCGATGCTTGTTGTCAGGAGCGATGCGAGCCGTTGCAGGTCGGAGATCTTGCTCTGGATGTCGCCCAGATGAGCTATGGCGAGTTTTCTGACCTCGTCGCAGGAGGATTGGCCGGGCTCTGCCAGGGCGAGCAGCGTCCTGATTTCCTCGATATCGAAACCAAGATCCCGCGCGCGCCGGACGAATGACAGGCGCCTGACATCCTCAATGCGATAGTGGCGATAGCCATTACGCGCCCTTCGCGGCGCGGGAATGAGGCCAATGCGCTCATAGTAGCGCACCGTCTCCAGATGAACGCCGGTTTCCGATGCCAGCTTGCCGATCGTGATGGCCGCCATGCGTCATCCCTGCTCTTGAGTCCGTAGCCACTACGGGGTGTAGCATGAACCTCGATGCAATGGGAAAGTGACGATCATGGCCGAGACGGCGGACCTGCCTCAACGAACATCACGTAGCCGCATGGGCATGGAAAGAGGTGGAGTCCTGTGTGTCGCGGGCGGTATGGCAGCCAGTGTGGGTGCACTGATCGCGTCATCCTGCTGCCTCATTCCGCTCGCCTTCGCTTCTTTGGGCGCCGGCGCGGGGGTCTTCAGTGCTTTGTCGAGACTTGCGCCGTGGCGCGTGCCATTGATTGCGGTGGCGGTCGCGGCGCTGGTCAGCGCCTGGGCGCTCAATCGGCGGAAGGCCAGGGTCTGTTGTGCGGGTGCGGAAAGTGGGGCTGCCAGGCGACGCATCGGGACTATCCAGATGCTATCCTTTGCCACCGCGCTCATCGTGCTGGCGGCGCTGGCATGGCCGCGCCTGGAACCCGTCCTGCTCAGGAGCCTGTCTGTAAGATGATTCGGGCCGCCTCGCTCCTGACCTGTCCCGCATGTGGCCAGCAATCGCTGGAAACCATGCCGACCGATGCCTGCCAGTTCTTTTACGATTGCCCGCATTGCGGCGTATTGTTGAAACCGAAGCGGGGGGATTGCTGCGTCTTCTGCTCCTATGGTGACGTTCCGTGCCCGCCGGTTCAGGAACATGGGCGACTGGCATGTTGCGGAGATGGTTCGCCATAGACCTGGGGCGGCAGTGGCGACGGAGTGATGGCGTCGTCGCCCTTCGCCTTTTCCTCCGGTTCGATGTGAATATTGACCACTGTCCTGCCGAAATGTTCACGCAGACGGCATCTCGATGCGATCACAGATCCGGTGAGCGTCGGATACGGGCATCTGGCCAGGCACCACGAGATGCATCTCGACGAAAATGGTGTTCCGTCTGTGCGCGGACGGATGGCATGGATCTCGATGGCGCCCGTCGCGCTGTCCGCAACGAGGCGGCTGATTGCTGATGTCAGTTCGGGATCGATGACTTCATCCATCAGGCCGGCGACAGCTTCCCGGACAACATCGTAACCTGTCCGGAGGATGTTGATTGCGACCATTCCGGCGATGCCGGAATCCTGTCGTAACCAGCCGGTCAGGGGAATCATCTGATCCGCCCGAGCGATCTCGGAAACAGTCTCATCCCAACAGAGTCGCGCATAGTGCCAATCCGGTCAGGTACGTCCCAAGCGCGCCGATGAGCCGGGCCGGATTGGGCTTTGCCATCGTCGGCCATGCAATCAGTCCGACGATGAGTAAACAGCGGCACAGCGTTCCGGAGGCTGATATTGTTCGGGACGATCGGCCGGCAGAAATGCCGACTGACGGTCCATACCCGCATTATGAAGGCTGATTTCGGAAAATACCGTCGGGAGTGAGCGCCCTTTGACGGCTTTTTTTTCCGATCTTGACCAGGCGGCGGTCAGGCTTGCGGCGCAGGCCGGGCTGGAACACCGGCCGGCGAAGCTGGCCTACATTCCTGACCGGCCTTTTCCCGACTATATTCGGGAAAGCGCATGCACGGTGCGGTCGTTGGTCACATTGCCCGTATTGAGGGTCGTGTTCGGCTCCAGCAGGACGACATGGCATTCATCGCCCAGGGCTTCGGGACAATGTTCCACGCCATGCGGCACGATGATGAATTCGCCGGCTTCGATGTCGATGTCACGCTCCCGGAAATGCATGCGCAATGTTCCGGAGACGACCAGGAACAGTTCGTCCTCATGCTCGTGATGGTGCCAGTCGAACGACCCCTTGAATTTCGCCAGCTTGATCTGGGACGTGTTGATGTCACCGGCCACACGGGGCTCCAATAGTCGGAAAATGTCGTGAAGGCCTGCGCCAGGTTTATTTTTTCCATTGCTTGTCTCCGTCAGGGTTGCCGAACGGTGGTCTGGACATAGGCGATCTGCCACGCCAGATCGGGCGGTGCTGGAAACGCCCCGTCGAGAACTGCCGTGCCGACCGTGAAACCGGCGGCACCGGCCGCGGCAGCCGCCCGGATACGCTCCGCCCGATCGAGCGAGCCGGCGACAATGACGGGTTTGTCCGCCCCGGCTTCGCAGACCCGTCGCATCAAACTCGGCACGTCTCCCGTGAACCGATAGGCCAGCAGATCCAGCCCATGCACCCCCGGCCGGGATACGAGATCGACGGCGCTACGCACGATCTCGGCTTCGGTCCCTTCGAGAATGCTGGGATGCCCGCTGATCCGGCCGGGGAAGGGGTAATAGCGGATCGTCGTGCCTTCCAGCAGCCGCAGAGAATCATCGACATGCGTACCGCCCAGCAGGTAATCGACGCCCAGAGCGATCCCGGCCCGCACCGAGCGAAGCTCGCTCTCGCGATCGAGCGAGACGACTTCCAGATAGATCTTCGCTCCGGCCTGCCGGATGGTACTGGCAAGCGCCTGGAGGGCTGCAAACGGCAGGCCGATATCCTTGAACCCCATATGGAGGACCCCCGCGGCTCGGGCGGTTTCGACCAGATCGGCCGCATTCTCTACCGTCCGGTCGTTGTGGGTCAGCATGAAAATGAAGTCGGGTCGGGTCATGTCGCGGCTCCGGTGAGGCGAAGGGCGTAATCGAAAGCCGTCTCCAGGCTGGACGGATCGGCAACGCCGCGTCCCGCGATATCGAAGGCGGTGCCGTGGTCGGGACTGGTGCGCACGAAGGGCAGGCCGAGCGTGATGTTCACGCCCTGCGCCAGGCCCATATATTTCACCGGAATCAGCCCCTGATCATGGTATTGCGCCACCACGACGTCGAAGCGTTTCCGCCGCGCCTGCATGAACACCGTGTCGCCGGGCCAGGGGCCGGATGCATCGATGCCCTCCCGCCGGGCCAGTGCGATGGCGGGCGCGATGACAAGGGCTTCCTCGTCGCCGAACAGGCCGCCTTCCCCGGCATGGGGGTTGAGACCCGCCACGGCGACGCGTGGACGTTCGATGCCCAGTGCCCGCGCGCCCGCGTGGGCCAGCCGGATCGCCGCCATCTGCGCGGGATGATCGGCGCGTCGGATCGCATCCCGCAGCGAGCAATGGATGGTCACCAGTACGACGCGGATGTCCTCATTCGCCAGCATCATGGCGACACCTGCGCCATCGGCCTGTTCGGCAAGGATTTCGGTGTGGCCGGGGTAATGCAGGCCGGCGGCGGCGAGTGCTTCCTTATGGATCGGCGCGGTGACGATGCCCCGGACGGCACCGGTCTTTGCCAGCCGGACGGCGGCAATGATTGCCGCATAGGCGGCGCGGCCGCTTTCGGCGCTGATCCGGCCTATGGGCGGCAGGGAAACGCCTTCCGATGATGCCAGGACGTTCAGCACGTCGTCGTCGAACCGGGCTTCGGCCGATGTTGTGATCCGGCGCACGCGCGCCGCCGGATCGAGCGCGGCCAGCGCATGGCGCATCACCAGCGGATCGCCGACCACGATCCAGTTCCGTTGCACCGGTCGCCGCAGGAACATCCGGGCCACGATTTCCGGCCCGATTCCGGCGGGATCGCCCATCGTGACGGCCAGCGGCCGGGTGTTGCAGGAGGATGGTGCGGTCATGATGGTGAGAATAGCGGAACGGTGCCGGGAGAAAATCGATATCAACTGACCTGTTCCGGTGATAAAAACTGACCAATGAAGCGATCCGATATTCCGTCGCTGGACGATCTGCGCGCCTTCGCGGCGGTGGTGCGGCTGGGCTCGGTGCGGGCGGCCGCCGTGGAACTGGCCCTGACGCATGGGGCGGTCAGCCGCCGGGTGTCCAAGCTGGCCGCCGAATTGAGCCTGACATTGCTGGAACCGGACGGGCGCGGCGTGCGGCCGACCCGGGACGGCGAGCGGCTTGCCCGCGCGGCGAGCGACGCGCTGGGCGGGATCGCGGCGGCGCTGGCCGAGATCAGGTCGTCCGCCGCCGCGCCGCCGATCGTGCTGTCCTGCGAGCGGTCGCTGGCTATGCGCTGGCTGATCCCGCGCCTGTCGGACTTCCAGGATCGGCATCCCGGCATCGACGTGCATCTTTCGACCGGTGGCGGGGCGCTGGATTTCGCGCGGGAGCGCATCACGCTGGCGATCCGGCGCCTCGATTTCCCGCTCGATCCCGACTGGTCCGTCACCACGCTCGTGCCGGAATCGGTCGGGCCGGTGGTGCGGCCCGACATGGCGGAGCAATTTGCGAGCGGAGATTATCTGGCGCTGGGATCCCGGACGCGGCCCGAAGCGTGGCGGAACTGGTTGGCGTCCCGGCCCGACATTCCCGCACCGCGCGACGTCCGTCTATACGACCATCATTTCATGATGCTGGAAGCTGCCGCCAGTGGCCTGGGCATCGCCCTGTCGCCCCGGATCATCGCGGCGGACGATGTCGCGAACGGGCGGCTGCTGGCGCCGGCCGGGTTCGATGCCGACGGGACGTCCTACGGGCTGATCCGGCCCAGGGGCGCGCAGATGACGGAAAGCGTGGAGGTTCTCGAAAGATGGCTCACGCACCAGGCCGGGTCATCCGTTTGGACGAGACCGTGAGATGAGAACTCCCTGAAGACTGGAATGGCAGTTTTCCCCGTGCCTGTTCTTTACCGGAGTTTGACGGCCTATGATAATGCCTCAACGCGATGAAGCTGAGTAAGAAGGCCAGGCAGGATGCGCGCCGTAATCCGAAGTTATGGAGGTCATAGTACCAGAACGCGGCATAGTTTTGCGCAGCTTGTCCTTCCGCTTGTCGGATCGCTGGAACTCGATATCGGCGGCCGGGGCGACAGGTTGAAAAGCGGACGTATTGCTTTCGTGGACCAGGATACTGACCATGCTGAATATGCCTTGGGGCAAAACCGGTTTCTGGTCGTCGATATCGAGGCAGGGCTTATCGATCCGCCGTTGCGCGAGACAATGGCACGGCAACATTTCCTGCATCTGCCATCGCCCGCGCGTTATCTGGTCGACTTCATGCGTGTCTCCTGTCAGCAGGGCAGCGTCTCCGCCGAACTCGTGACACAATGGGCGCCGCTGCTCTGCGCCAGCCTGATGGCGCACCACACGGGTCAGGATGACGGTCGGCTTGCTTCACTCATGCGCGCGATCGAGGTCAATCCGGGGGGCATCTGGACAACGGCGGTCATGGCGCGGCTGGCTGGCGTCAGCCCGTCACGGCTGCACGTCCTGTTTCGCGAACGGACGGGGCTGACGCCACGCGCATGGGTGAACGCCGAACGCATCCGCCAGCTTCGGCTCTGGATGAATGAGACGTCCGAGCCACTCGCCGCGCTGGCACTACGGGCAGGATTCTGTGACCAGCGTGCCATGACCCGCGCATTCCAGCGTGAGACCGGCATGACGCCGGGTGCGTTTCGCCGGGCCAGTTCCTGAACGCGACAGGCCTCTGGAGAGACGGACAAAAAGCGCGAGCCCAGGACAAGACCGGACCATGCAGGCCGGTCAGACAGGAGCGCATGTCGCGTGTCTCATTTCCCGTCCCCCTGGTCGCCGGGTTGGCTTACGGTGTTGCTGCCGGAGCATGCTGGGGTGTCATCTTCCTTGCCCCCTTGCTGGTGCCGGATTTCAGCCCCTTTCAGCTCTCGGAGGCACGCTATATCGCCTATGGCGTGATGTCCGGCGCGCTGCTGCTTCCACGCTGGAGATCCGTCGCCGGCCGGATCCCGGTCAAGGGCTGGGGTGGCCTGTTCTGTCTCGGCGTCATCGGTAACATCGCCTACTATGTGCTGGTTGGTGCCGCGGTGAGGCTGACAGGCATTGCAACGACCGCGATCACCACCGGCTTCCTGCCGGTCCTGATCGCGGTGTTCGGCATGCGGGAGCCCGGTGCGCTTCAGGCCCGGACATTGTGGCCGTCGCTGCTTCTCATGATCATAGGCATCACACTGACCGGCATGGCTGCGTTTGGGCATGCGGCCGGTGGAACAAGCGACTGGGTTCACCGCGCGGAAGGGATGGCGTGCGCGGCGGCGGGTCAGGGTTCCTGGACCGGTTTCGCCATTCTGAATGCACGCTGGATGCGGCGTCTGCCCGATGTCGGCGCGGGAGAATGGGGCCTGGCGACGGGTGTCGCCACCGGCCTGCTCGGCCTGGCGGGGCTTCCATTCGCCGGATTTGGATCGGGTATGCATGCAACATCGTGCTGGCTTGGCTTCATCGGGGTTTCGACCGGAGTGGCGGTGATAGCTTCCGTGCTGGGGGGCACATTCTGGAACGCGTGCAGCAGGCGGCTTCCGATGACGCTGAGCGGTCAGATGGCAGTCGGGGAAACGCTGTTCGCGCTGCTGTATGGATGTCTCTGGTCGGATCACGGACTTTCTGGGGTACAAATCGTCGCGGTGATTCTTTTGATCGGCAGCGTCGCGATCAGCGCTGTCGCACATAGACACCTTTGACGCGGCCCTGCGAACCGCGCTTTGGTGTGCCACCTGGTCGGTTCCTGTCATGAACCAGACCAAGATCCTCTGGGGTTATGACCGCCACGCGGATCAAACATGCCATCCGGTTACTCGCCGATCTCAGCATGCGGCCGGCCGACTACGCGGCCCGCGAGAAGGTGCCAGGCGCTGATCGTGGAGACGGCTGAGCCGGTGCTCCAGCGTTTTCCTCAGCCGCGCCTGCAAAACCAGCGATCGATTATAGGGCGGGTTTTAGATGCGCAGCATAGGCCTGGGTCGGTGGAAAAGCGGAAGGTCCGGTCAGAAGGATCCAATTGTGATGAGCGGACGTTCAAAAAGGTGATCTACTTGGCGTCTTTTTTCCGTAACCATCCCGGAAGGCCATAAACGCTTCAGGCATCGCCGCGAGCTGTTCGATGATAAAATCCGCGAAAGCCCTGACCTTGGGAGAGAGGCTGCGGGACGCTGGCCATATGATCCAGAGTGATCCGATGGAAAGACAATAATCGGCCAGAAGCGGCATCAGTTTCCCTGAAGCAATGGCGTCCCACGCAACGTAAACAGGCAGATGCACGAGCCCCAGACCATCGACCGCAGCCCGCAGCGCCGCATCGCTGTTGTTGAAGATCATGGTTTCAGGCAAGCGAGGCTGCTCGTGAGGTGGGGCATAAACCCATGGAGCCAGCAGTCCGGTGTTGGGATAGCGATAACGTAAACAGCGGTGGTTCTGAATGTCGGCTGGTGCGAGAGGACAGCCATTTTCCTTCAAATAGGAAGAGCTGGCGCATGTGATGAAATGCTGATCGCCAATGCGACGTGCTATCAGCCGAGAATCCGCCAGATTGCCGCTTCGGAGAACGACATCAATATCCTCATCAATCAAATCAACAATTCGATCCTCGAGCGCGATATCGAGGTCGATTTCAGGATAGCGTCTCACAAAGTCCGCGATAAGCGGCATGAGAAGATGTTGCCCGACGATATGCGGCACATTCACCCGCAGGCGACCACAGGGTGCCGTCCGCGAGTGATGGAGAATTGCCTCGGCATCCCGGATGTCGTCCAGCGCCTGACGACACCGTTCGTAGAAAAGGGCGCCAGCTTCCGTCAGTCCAATGGTGCGCGTGGTCCGGTTCAGAAGCTGTATACCCATGCGACCCTCCAGCCGTGAGACGCTCTTCGCAACCGCCGACGCTGTGATTCCAAGATGCTTGCCAGCTTTGACGTAACTCCGGAATTGAGCAGCAAAGACGAAAGGTTCCAGGCCGGATAGGGAATCCATCTTGTTGCTCCACGTTCAACTCAAGACATTATGTCCGCACAATAGAGACATTGGTTCTCTTTTATACGAATTGCGGAAATTATATCCTATATGAATGCAAGACACACTCTCTGCTTCGCTCTCCGTCTCCACCTCCGCCTACAACCTGAGACAGGCAATCCTTCAGCCGGTTCTCGCCGTTGGTACCGGAACAGGTTCCATGGGGCTGGCACTCTCGGCTCTTCCTCTGGTCTTGCACGATGCCTGGTCCCTTCCGCTCGCGACCATCGGCTGGATCATGGGAACCCAGTCCGTTGCCACGCTTCTGTCCCGCCTGTACGCAGGACGCCTGAGCGACAGGATGGGTGGTGGTCGGGCCCTGACACTTGGACTTGGCGCGGCCGCACTGTCCGGAGGGTGCTATCTAACCGCGCTTGCGCCATTATGGCCGCAGTCTATCGCACTTGCACTGGTGCTGCTTGGCCGACTTTTCATGGGGTTAAGCGAAGGTCTGATGGTGACAGGCGGCGGTGCCTGGATCATTGGTGCGGTTCCGGCAGACAGGGTGGGTGCTGGGATGTCGTGGTTCGGCCTTGCCATGTTTGCCGGACTTGCAGCGGGAACAACGGCAGGCACCATAATTGATCAGGCCGCCGGATTTGGAGCCGTAGCCATCCTTACCTCGACCCTTCCGATAGTAGGAATGATCCTGTCCGGCTGGCCTCGACGACCTGGTGAACATTCCGTCGCTCAGGGTGCTGTTCCATGGCGCCAGCTCTTTCGGACAGTCCTGCCAGCAGGCCTGCTGCTCGCTCTCTCCTCCATCGGGTTTGCGGTGATTTCCTCGTTCCTTGTTCTGGCATTTGATCAGAAGAACTGGGGGCATGGGGGATATGCCCTTGCGGCTTTCTGCGTCGGTCACGTCGTGGCCCGTTTTGCGGGAGGACACTGGATCGACCGACATGCCGTACGAGTGTCTGGCTCCATGATGTTGGCGATGGAAACCATGGGGTTTGTTATGCTCTGGCTGGCGCCAAACCCTATCGTAGCCATGGTTGGAGCATTGATTAGCGGTGCGGGATTTTCCCTGATCTATCCTGTTCTTGCCATCCCATTCGCGCGCGCGGTTGCGCCCGCCTTCATCGGATCGGCAATGGGACTTTATGACATATTTTTTGACGTTGCTCTGGGCGCGGGATCGATCGCTGGCGGCATGCTGACGCGGAACTTTCCGGTGCAGGCTGTCTTCCTGATGGCGGCCCTTTCCTCCGGGGCTGCTCTGATCATGCTGGCATCAACCAGCCGACATTCATGGATGAAGACGAAATGGGATGGAGAAAAATGATACGCCTATCATAATACAAATCACAATCGGAATCATGAATAATTGCGGCTATTTCGTGCCGGACGAATGCCATAAAAAAATCGGTAGGGTATAATATTTATTGAATAGGGAAGACTATTCCCATCGTTCTATCTTATGGGAGTGGCCGTGATGTCTGTATTTTGGAAATCTCTATCGTAACTTGAGTGTTTCACCAGAAGCGAAACCGGCAGCCCCCGGAAAAAATATCGTCGGCGGAAGATCCGGCGGTGCCGATGACCATGCCGTCGATCAATCCGCACGGGCCGATCCGCATCGGCGACGGCGGCATTGAAGATCGTCACGAACATTGCCAGCGCGACATCCGCCTGATCGTCTGCTCACGAAGCTGCTCCCGGACGTTGCAAGAATGCTCCGGCAGGCTTCAGGCCGAGGCAAGCCCCGCCCCGACGAACGCCTTGACGATAGAGGGCTCCGCGTGACCTCGCATTGTGCCAGGGGACGATCCGTTTTCCGCCATTCCTGAAAAATACCGGCACCGACAAAAATCGACGGCAATTTACGGCTGTCCCTCCGTTCCACATCGCGGGGCGGTGACGCGAAGCCCGTCGTGACGGACTGGATCCGATCCGGTCTCATGAGGACCCGCTCGAATCCAGCATCGCATGTTGGTCGATCTGGTCATGTTACTGGTTAACGGCGGCTATCGCGGGCTGCCGCCGTGTCGGCATGTCCCGGGCCAGAAAACACATTTCCGTCAGCTTTCCGGAATCGCCGTCACCGATCAGTCACCGATCACCCGACGATCTGCGGGCGGATTTTGCGCAAAAAGCGATACTTGGAACAATCGGTGGGCCCGGTCATCTGCATGACAAACACTGTTCGCCGACGGGCGATCAGGGACTGACTCTTCCGCCTCGTGGGCCGACGTCACGATAAAGTCACTCTCCATGCGCATCCCAAGGGTGATGATATCGTTCACATCGCCGGTTGCGGGTCGCCATGGTGACGATTCTGCGGACACGCGGACAATGCGCGGGAGGGAACGGCATCATGGCGGAACCGGCCGGGACGGGGATTGCCGGGGGAAACCATCCGTCGCCGGCGCGCGATCTGGAGCGGATCGCCCGGCAGGAGCGCGCGCTGATCCTGCCCGGCCTGACAGAGGATGATGCCTGGCGTATGGGGTGCTGGCTGCGCCAGGCGGCCAGCACGCATGGTTATCCGATCGCGATCGACATTCGCCGGGGCGAGCAGAGGCTGTTCAGTGCCTGCCTGGAAGGGGCGACGCCCGACAATCTGGGCTGGATCGCGCGCAAGACCCGCCTGACGGCGCGCTTTCACCGGGCCTCGTACGCGATCGGCCTGCAGCTTGGCCAGGAAGGCAAGACGCTTGCCGAGCGGTTCGGCCTGTCCGAAGCCGAGTACGCCCCCTTCGGCGGGGCGTTTCCCCTGCGCGTGCGGGGGGTGGGGGTGGTCGGCACGCTGTGCGTTTCCGGCCTGCCGCAGCGCGAGGACCACCGGCTGGCGGTCGAGGCCCTGGCGGCGTTCATCGACATGTCGCCCGAGGCGATCCAGATCCCGCCCTGAAGCGGAACGGATGATCTTGCAGTGCACGAATACGAATTTGTGAAGTGGCTGAAGAGACAAGTTCTTGCTTGGACGAGGGTGATGGCTTCTATGATCGGATCTTGTGCCCTGCCGGGCTCAGCGGAGGCGCTGTGCGGGCACGGGCGGATCATCAGGGCAGCCGATCGTCCGGACGGGACATGCCGATGGAACATCGTTCCGTCCGCGCCGTTCCGTTTCGCCGCGCGGTGTCCTGCAGGTTTTTTATCCGATCTCTACGACAATCAATAAGACGAACAAGGGCCGGAGTCTCTGGCTCCGGGGGAGGGCGGAATGACGCATCCAACCGGGTGGGGTCTGATAGGTGCAAGTAATGTCGCGCGGGAATGGATCATCGACGCGATCCGTGCCCAGCCCGGCGGAGAGGTTCGCGCGGTACTCAGCAACGATGCCGGGCGCGGGGCGGCATTCGCCCAGGCCAACGGTATCGCCCATCACACGACGTCGCTACAGGATCTGCTGTCCAGGCGGGACATCGACGCGGTCTATATCAGCACCGGCAACCGGCTGCATGTCGAACAGACCATCGCGGCGGCACGGGCGGGCAAGCATGTCATGTGCGAAAAACCGCTGGCCCTGTCGGTGGAGGACGCAAGCGAGATGGTGCGCGTCTGCAACCATGCGGGCGTCGTCCTGGGGACCAACCATCATCTGCGCAATGCCGCCACGCACATGGCCATTCATGGCCTGATCGAGGACGGGCGGATCGGCGGGCTGATCGCGGCGCGGGTGTTTCATGCCAATTTCCTGTCCGCCGCCCTGCAGGGATGGCGCGTCAACGACCAGGATGGCGGCGTGATCCTGGACAGCACGATCCATGATATCGACACGCTGCGTTTCCTGTTCGATGAAAATCCCGTCAGCGCCTTCGCCATGACGCAGAGCGGGCGCCTGGCGCGGGACGGGATCGAAGACGGCATCATGGCCGTCCTGCGTTTTCCCGGCGATGTGCTGGTGCAGATTCATGGCGGCTATACCACGCCGTTTTCGCCCGGCGGCATCGAAATCATGGGCGAGCGGGGCATCATCGTCGGTCGCGACTGCATGAGCCAGCGGCCGATCGGCACCGTGTCGGTGCGCGACGCCGATGGCGAGCATGAAATCCCATTGAAGCATCATAATCTTTACCATCGCGCCTTCGGCCTGTTCACCAGCGCCATCCATGGCGATGGCCGGCCCGCCGCCACCGGCGAGGATGGCGTTGCCTCGCTTGCCATCGCGCTGGCCCTGCGCGAGTCCGCCCGGACCGGGCGCGAGATCGGGATCAATGTGCCATGAAGCAGCCAATTTTTGCCGGCGCCGCCCATGCTGGCGCCCCCGTTATCCGGTCGCGCGCGCCGCAGCGTGAGGCGGCGCTGGTGCACCCCGAGATCACGGTGGCGGACCTGCGCCGCGCGGCCTGGACCAGTTCGCTGGGCAGTGCACTGGAATATTACGATTTTGCGTTGTACAGCCTGGCGTCGGCGCTGGTGTTCGGCCCGCTGTTCTTTCCGCACCAGAGCAAGAGCGTCGGGTTGATCGCCAGCTTCGCGACCTATTTCCTGGGGTTTGCCGTCCGCCCCATCGGCGGTGTCGTGTTCGGCATGATGGGCGACCGTTTCGGGCGCAAGCTCGTCCTGCTGATCACGGTGACGCTGATGGGCGGCGCCAGCACCGCCATCGGCCTGATCCCCACCTACGCGAGCATCGGCATCTGGGCGCCGATCCTGTTGATCATGATGCGCCTGCTGCAAGGTCTCGGCGCCGGGGCGGAACAGGCCGGGGCCGCCGTGCTGATGACGGAATATGCCCCGACGGGCAAGCGGGGTTTCTATGCCGCCCTGCCGTTCCTGGGCATCCAGATCGGCACGGTCATTGCCGCCATCGTCTATTTCGCGTTGCTGTTCCATGTGTCCGACGTGCTGGGAAGCTGGCTGTGGCGCCTGCCGTTCCTGCTCAGTTCCGTCATCCTGCTCGTTGCCCTCTATATGCGTCTGACGCTCAAGGAATCGCCGACCTTCGCGGGGATCGAGGAGGAGGAACGCGCCCAGTCGATGTCCCTGCCCGAGGTGGTGCGGGAATCGTGGAAGACGATCCTGCTGGGCATGGGCCTGCGCATGGCCGAGAATGGCGGGTCTTCGATCTATCAGGTCCTGGCCGTCAGCTATTCGGTCAACGTGGTGGGGATGCGCAATGCCACCGGCGCGCTGTCGCTGCTGTGCGCGGCGGTCGTGGGGGCCTGCGTGATCCCGGTGGCGGGAATGCTGAGCGACCGGTTCGGGCGCATCGTCGTCTATCGCGGGTTCGCCATCCTGCAACTGGTGGCCGCCATTCCGGTCTGGTACGCGCTCAGCTTCGGCTATCTGCCGCTGACGATCGCGGCGCTGTCGCTGGCGCTGGGCTGCGCCACCTGGGGCATGTTCGGCACCCAGGGCGCGCTGCTGCCGGAAATGTTCGGCTCGCGCCATCGATATCTGGGCGTTTCGCTGACGCGCGAGGTTTCGGCCGTGCTGTCCGGCGGGCTGGCGCCGCTGGTGGGGTCCGTCATCATCGCGATGGTGAGCCGTCATGAGACGGCGGCGGCCCATCCCGGCCTGATCTCGTGGCTGCCGCTGGCGCTGTACGTGATGGTGCTGGCGGCCATCACGATCGTGACCACGCTGTTTGCCCCGGAACCGCGCAACCGCGACCTGCAGGACCGGCGGGACATGCTCAATAGCTGATAGTCGTGAGCTGATAGTCGTGCGCCGGTATCCGTGGGTATCGGCAGAGTGTGCGGGCGGGACATGCTGCCTTGGGGAGTATGGGCGTGAGCGTTTTCTCCGGTCGGTCGACCGACCTGTTGACTGAATCCTTCCTGCGGGTCCGTGCCGGTGCGCCCCTGCTGGAGCATGTGCCCGACGGGTGCGACGTGCCTTCGGCAGAGGCGGCCTATCGGGTGCAGCATGCGACCATTCGCGCCCTGGGCGGGCGGATCGCGGGGTGGAAGGTCGGCGCCCGCACGCCGGAATCCGAACCGTTCGCGGCCCCGATCCTGGCCGCGACGCTGTTCGATGGCGGGACCATCCTGCCGCCCGGCCTGTGCCGGCATATCGGGGTCGAGGCCGAAATCGCCTACCGGTTCGGACATGCCCTGCCGCCGCGCGACGTACCCTATACGACCGGCGAGGTCTGCGACGCGATCGTGTCGGTCCATACCGCCATCGAGATCATCGATACGCGCTTCGCCGTTCCCGGCAGCCAGCCCGCGCTGGACCATCTGGCGGACCAGCAGAGCCATGGCGCCCTGTTCGTGGGCCCGGGCACCACCGACTGGCGGTCCCTGGTGCCGCTGGAGGAACGGGTGGTGCTGGCCGTCGGCGACCGGGTGATGGCGGATCATGTCGGCGGCAATTCCGCCGGCGACCCGATCCGCACCCTGGTCTGGCTGGCCGGGCACGCGGCCCGTCATGCTGGGGGGCTGGCCGCCGGTACGATCGTCACGACCGGATCGGCCACCGGCACCCTTTTCGTCGACCCCGGCACGCATGTCCGCGCGACCTTCGCGCATCTGGGCACGCTGTCGCTGACCTGCGGCTGATCCTGGAGGCGGTTCAAAAGCCCCGCTGGTGGCGGCCTGACGGCGATTTTCCGTGCTTCGCGGCGGGCGGCCCACAAGGCCGCTCCGCTCCGATGCTTGAAAATCACCGCCAGCCGCGCGGCCGGCGCCGCGCTTCCCCTCGCCAGCGGGGCTTTTGAAGCAGCCTCTTATTCCACCTGAACTGGAGAGCCTGAATGAAACCTGACATTCTCTTGATCGAGCCGATGCTGCCGCAGATCGAAAAGGCCCTGGACGATGCCTATGTCGTGCATCGTTTCACCGATGTCGCGTCGCTGACGGGCGTGGCCGGGTCGATCCGCGGTATCGCGACCGGCGGTGCGACCGGCGTGCCCCCCGATGTGATGGCCGCGCTGCCCGAACTGGGGATCATCGCGATCAACGGGATCGGGACCGACGCGGTGGACCTGAACACGGCGCGCGCGCGCGGTATCCGCGTCACGACGACGCCCGGCGTGCTGACCGCCGATGTCGCCGATATGGCGCTGGGGCTGATCCTGATGGCGTGCCGGGGGCTGGGCACCGGCGACCGCTATGTCCGTGCCGGATCGTGGGGCAGGGAGCCGATCGCGCTGGGTCATGCGGTGACGGGGAAGCGGCTGGGCATTCTGGGCCTGGGGCAGGTCGGGCGCGCGATCGCCGCGCGGGCCAGGGCCTTCGACATGTCGATCGCCTATCACGACATCCGTGAAATTCCCGAGAGCGGCCATACATATTTCGCCGACCTGACCGAGCTGGCGCGGCATAGCGATATCCTGGTCGTCGCGGCATCCGGCGGCGCGCAGTCGCGCAACATCGTCGACAGGAGCGTGCTGGAGGCCCTGGGCCCCGACGGCGTGCTGATCAACGTCGCGCGCGGCAGCGTCGTGGACGAGGACGCGCTGGTCGCGGCGTTGCAGGCCGGCACGCTGGGGGGTGCGGGGCTGGATGTGTTCCAGCACGAACCGCATGTCCCCGACGCGCTGAAGACGATGGACAATGTCGTCCTGCAACCCCATCGCGCCAGCGCCACGGTGGAAACGCGCCTGGCGATGGGCGACCTGGTGGTCCGCAACCTGGCCGCCTGGTTCGGCGGGGAGGCGCTGCCGACCCCGGTCGTGTAGCCGTCATGGAGCCGCCAGGCCCGGCATGTTCTGCCGGGCCCGGCTGCCGTCCGGGATGGGGATATCGTTTCTATTGTTCCACGTGATCCGATGGACCGGCGCGGCGGCGAAGCGTCTGCCGCGCCGATCCGCATGGCGTTCATCCGATCAGAGAAAAAACAATGCGCTCCTCAATGTCGCATGCGTGCCGCTGCCTTATGCGGTCTATGTGGATCGTGGCGGCCCTGGCCGTCCTGTGCTGCCATCCGGCCCGCGCGCAGTATCGCGGTCCGGTCGCGCTGACCGCGCCGTCCTTCTCGCTCGATACACCTACGGCTTATGCGAACACGCCGTTCACCCCGCCGGTCGAACATATCGTGCCGGCCTGGGGCAATGTCATCCAGAATCTGAATCGCAAGGGGATTGGCCTGGTCATCGACTATACCAGCGAAAGTGCGCTGGCGCTCGATGGCGGCAACCCCGGCGACGCGGGTTATGCGCACCAGATCGGCGTGCAACTGGACCTGGACTGGCAGAAGCTGGTCGGCTGGCGCGGCTTCGTGACCCATGCGGTGATCGTCAATCGCGCCGGGCATAACATGGCGGCCGATTTCGGCGACAGGTCGCTCAACGGATTCCAGGAAATCTATGGCGGCGGCGGCAATACTGCCGTCCACCTGGTCTATGTCTACGGCACGCAGAACCTGTTCCAGGACCGCCTGCAGATTGCGATCGGCAAGATGCCGGTCAATATCGATTTCTCAGCGTCGCCGCTCTTCTGCACGTTCATGAACAAATCCATGTGCGGGAACCCCAAGTCGCTGACCCGCGGCGCCGCGGGGTTCGGTACTTATCCGGGTTCGACCTTGGGGACGCGGGTGCGATACTGGCCGATGCACGGGGTCTATGCGCAGGCAGGGCTGTACGGCGTCAATCCGTACCTCAATACCAACCGCTACGACCGCACCGGATTCAACTTCAACACGAACCTCTATACGGGCATTTATATTCCGGTCGAAGTCGGCCTGATTCCGTCCTTCGGAAAAAACCAGCTCGTCGGCCACTACAAGCTGGGCATAGCCTATGATTCGGCGAATTATGCCAATAATTATTATGACATCAACGGCAATCCGCTGGCGCTGACGCACAAGGCGGCGCAGATGGACAACGGCAAGACGCAGATCTGGCTGGAAGGCGACCAGATGCTGATCCGCAACGGTCATGGTCCACTCAACGGGTTCTATGTCATGGCCGGGCTGGTACGCAATACGCCGGAAAGCGGCCCGTATCTCTACGAATATTATTTCGGGGTGGTGGACCGGGGTTTCTGGCGCGCGCGGCCCGACGACACGTTCGGCATCGAGGTCTCGCGCACCACGGCCAGTCCCGAACTGGTCGCAACGCAATGGCTGGATTACGATGCGGGGCGTTCATTGCCCGCCAACGCAACCTATCCGCAAAGCCATATCAGCGTTCTGGAAGCCACCTATAACATCCATGTCTGTCAGGGGCTTTCGATCCAGCCCGACTATCAGCGGATCATGCGGCCCAACCTGCAACGCAACAAGCCCGTAATCGACGCGATCGGCCTGAAGATCCACGCGACGCTCTGACCCTGGCTGAGCGTGACCCGGAACGTGAACGGCCGCCGGGAGACCGTCACGTCCGGCACGCACGGCCGAGGCGGATTGTCCCTCGCTCGAGCCCGGGAGCTGTGCGTAAGCATGCAGTGCGTCGAACTCACCCGGCTGGACGACGGTCCCGCTTTGCTTTCGAATGCCGGCTGGATGTGATGAGGCGCTCATTCTGGCGGAGGTGCGATCGTGGCTCATGAACTCAATCGCGGGCGGGTGCCGCCGGCAATCCTGCGCAATGCCGATCTCGACACGGAAGAGATCTGGCGGGCCCGCGTAGACCTGGCCGCCTGTCTGCGGGCGGCGGCGCGGCATGGACTTGAAGAGGGGATCTGCAATCATTTTTCCGCCCTCGTGCCCGGACATGCCGATCTGTTCCTCGTCAATCGCCTCGGCTGGGCTTTCGAGGAGGCGACCGCGTCCAGCCTGCTGATCTGCGACTTCGACGGCAACGTCCTGTCGGGCGACGGCGAACCGGAGGCGACGGCCTTCTTCATTCACGCCCGGCTGCACAAGACGGTGCCGCGTGTCGGCGCCGCGTTTCATACGCACATGCCCAATGCGACGGCGCTCAGCATGATCGAGGGGGAACCGCTTCTCTGGGCCGGGCAGACCGCGCTGAAATTCTACGGGCGCACTGTGGTCGACGAGGATTATAACGGCCTTGCGCTCGATGAGCGGGAGGGTGATCGCATAGCCGCCGTGCTGGGGGACAACGACATTCTGTTCATGAGAAACCATGGTGTCATGGTCTGCGCGCCGAATGTCGCGGAGGCCTGGGATGACCTCTACTATCTCGAGCGGGCGGCGGAAGTGCAGCTCAAGGCCATGAGTGCCGGACGGCCCCTGGTTCCGGTCAGGCCGGATGTTGCCGCCGCCGCGGCAAGACAGATGCGGGCAGGCGATCCGGAAAGCGCGCGCCTGCATCTTGAAAGCATCAAGCGCGTGCTGGATGCCCAGGCACCCGCCTACAGACTTTGAACCCGAGATAGCAGCGAGGGGCTGCCGTCATGATGCGGCCAGCGTCGTGGCAACGGCCTGATCGAGATCCGTGTGTGGCTCCGTTCCCAGAAGTGTGACAAGACGGGAATTGTCCAGCCGTACCGCATGGTTCCAGAACGGGAGGACTTCCATGACCTCGCGCGGGAATCCGCCGAACGGCGAGAGCGCGCGCATCAGCCACCAGGGAAAGCGACGGACGGGCAGACGTGGCGCGTGGGCTGCCCGCCGGATCGCGGCGACCATGTCTGAACCGTCCGCATCCCAGAATCCGGCGAACTGGACACATTCAGCCGGCAGCAGGCGGCCGGCCGGTAATTCCAGCAGACGCACGATGGCCTCGGCCAGGTCCGGAACATAGGCCCAGGCGTGCCCGATGCCGGATGAGCCGGGATTGATGATCCGCTTCAGGGGCGGCTTTGCCATGGCCTGGGCGAACCAGCTCTGCCCGACATCCGGCCCGAAGAAATCGCCGGCCCTCGCGATCAGGCTCGGAACATCAGGCGCCGCATGGGTAAGGCGGCTTTCGAGTTCCACCCGGATCGCGCCCTTCTTGCCTTTGGGACGCTGCGGGGTCTCGCCATCGACCAGCGAGATTTCAGCCGGGTCGTAGTTGTAGATCGTGCCCGGCAGCACGATGCGCGCGCCTCCTGCCGCCCGTGCCGCGGCAATCGTGTTGTCGATCATGGGCAGGACCGTATTCTCCCAGTCCCGGTAGCCGGGCGGATTGACGCCGTGAAAGATGACGGAGACGCCCCGCGCCGCCCGGGTGACGTCGTCGCGCGACATGGCGTCCCCCTTGATCCAGTGCGGAGCCTGCGCGTCCTTCCATCCCGTCGCTGCCCGGTCGGGCGTGCGGACCAGTGCGCGCACCTGCCACCCCCGTTTCAGCATCGCACGCGTCACGGCGCCGCCCACCCCGCCGGTGGCACCGAGAACAAGCATTGTCTTCGTCATGTTGGAGACTCCCGTGTTTTCGGGAAGGATCAGTGATTCCGAGCCTGGTGGAAATTGACAGAAAAAATCATTCCGCTCATCAGAAAACGATGAGCAATGCGACACCAAACTGGGAAGACCAGCGTGCCTTCCTGGCCGTTCTCGACACCGGCAGCCTGTCGGCGGCGGCGCGATTGCTCGGGCTGACACAGCCGACGGTGCGTCATCGGATCGAGGCGCTGGAACAGGCCGTCGGGCAGCCGCTCTTCGTGCGCGGCGTGAACGGCCTGACGCCCACCGAAAACGCGCGGGACCTGGCAGGCTATGTCCGCCGCATGGATTTCGCTTCGGCCGCCTTTCATCGTGCGGCGGCCGGCGTTGCCGGAGAGGTGGCCGGAACCGTGCGGATCAGCGTGGCGGAGTTCATGGGCATAGAGGTGCTGCCGCCGATGCTGACGTCTCTTCGCGCACGCTATCCGGCGCTTGCCATCGAACTGGTGCTGAGCAACGAAACCGCCGATCTTCCGGGCCAGGAGGCGGACCTGGCCATCCGCATGCATCGTCCCCGCCAGGACGCGCTTGTCGCGCGGCATGCCGGCCGGATTCCTCTGGGTTTCTTTGCGACGTCCGCCTATCTGGAGCGGCACGGCACGCCCCGCGGCACGGCGGATCTGGCCCGTCATGCCCTGATCGGTTCCGACCGCTCACAGGCGGACCGGGCTTTTGCCCGTATGCTGGAAGAGAGGTTGGGCCAGACATTGCCCTTCACCTTCCGGACGGACAGCCATCCCGCGCAACTGGCGGCGATGCGCGCCGGCCTGGGGATCGGCGTGACGCAGATCCCGATCGGGGAGCGCGATCTCATTCGGGTGATGCCGGACCTGGTCGTCGCCGAACTCGACACCTGGATCGTCGCGCACGAGGATCTGCGTCACAGCCGCCGGGTTGACGCGGCGTTCCGGCATCTCGCCGGGGCTCTTGCCCGCTATTGTCGGGATGGCGTGGTTTCGTGATTCGGGGCGTGTTGGTGGCGCGCAGCAGGCCGATCAAGGCGTGCAAGGATGGCGCCCCGAGGGCAGGGCGGTCTGCACGGTCGCGGCCATGATCGCCAGCGGGGTCGGCAAGACCGGGAATGATTGCAATCGGTAAAGCCTTGCTGAGCAAAAACTCGTTTGTGCCTTGGTCGGCCCTCATCAAGAATTGGGGCGGCCCGACCTGCTGCCACAACCGGCCCGAGGCAGTCCGTTGCCGGATGTTCACGCCGGCTCCAATGGTCTCGCCCGAAAAAAAATGAAGGCAAACAGCCGCATGATGGAAATAGAGGCCGACGTGCTGGTCATCGGCGGTGGCATGGCCGCCGGTTGGGCGGCGGTTGCCGCCGCGAAGACGGGCGCGTGCGTGGTCGTGGTGGACAAGGGCTTCATGGGGGCCAGCGGTGTCACCGCCCCCGCCGGTCCGAACCATTGGTGGGTTCCCCCCGATGCGCCGCTGCGGCAGGCAGCGATCCGGCGCAGGCTGGAAACCGCGTTCGGGCTCGCGGACCCGGAATGGATGGAACGGATCATCGACGTGACGTGGCGATCCATTCCCGAACTCGATCCTTATTATCCGTTTTCGGGCGACGGCAGGGGCGGCGTATTCCGTTCCGGCCTGCGCGGGCCGGAATATATGCGCGCCCTGCGCCGTTATGCGACGGATCTGGGCGTGCGCGTGCTGGACCACCATCCGGTGCTGGAACTTCTGGCGCGGCCGGACGGTTCGATCGGCGGCGCGGCGGGCCATGACCGCCTGGGTGCCGCGCCGTGGCGGGCGCGCGCGGGGGCGGTGATCCTGGCGACCGGAGGCTGCGCCTTTCGTTCCGGCCTGATCGGCAGTTATTCCAACACCGGCGACGGTTACCTGATGGGTGTCGAGGCCGGTGCCGACCTGTCGGGCATGGAATTCTGCGTGTCTTATTCCATCTCGCCGGCCTGGCTGAGCACGCGCACGCTGCCCTATACCGGTGCGCGCTATTTCGATGCGGCGGGCACGCAGATCGACGTTCCGGGCTGGGACCAGCCACGGGCGTATCTGTGCGCGCTGGCCGACGCGTTTCGCGCCGGGCCGGTCCATGCGGACCTGCATGAGGCACCGAAGGGCCTGCCCGCCGTGGTGCGAGGCACCGAAGGGCCTGCCCGCCGTGGTGCGCCAGATCCAGCCGGCGACGGTCGCGGCCTTCGAACGCAGGGGGCTGGACATGTTCCGGGATCGGTTCGAGGTGAAGCTGTTCGGGGAAGGCACGATCCGCGGCACAGGGGGACTGCGGATCGTCGATGCGGGTTGTGCGACCTCGGTGCGCGGTCTGTTCGTGGCGGGCGACGCCGCGACGCGCGAGCATATCGCCGGCGCGACCAGCGGTGGCGGCGCGCAGAACGCGGCCTGGGCGTTGGCGTCGGGTGTCCTGTCCGGCCAGGCGGCGGCAACCCTGGCCCACCGTACGACGGGCCAGGGCGCGCGGACGGCCGCGTTGACGCCTCTGGGGCAGGCGGGGCTGCGGCCCGCTGCCGGCGCACGCCCGGTCGACCGGGCATGCGCGACGCGGGTGGCGCGGGAGGAGATCCTGGATCTGGACCGGGCCCTGTGGCGCCGCGCGGACCGGCTGGAGGCGGCGGCGCGTCGATTGGAGGACACGTGGAGAGAGGTCGGCGATCACCTGCACGGCGCGGGTGGCGACGCGGTCGCCGCCCGCGAGACGGCGGCGATGGTCGCCACGGCCCGCTGGTGCAATGCGGCGGCGCTGGGCCGGGCGGAAAGCCGTGGCATGCATGTGCGCGAGGATTGTCCCCATACCCTGTCGGGTTTCGCCCATCGGCAGGTCGTGGGCGGGCTCGAACGGGTTCTGACCCGGCTGGAACGTGCGCCGCTGGAGGAAGCTGCCCAATGAGCGTGGAAATCCTGTCGCAGCACTGCACCGGTTGCAACGAGTGCGTCGTTGCCTGTCCTGACCATGTCCTGGACCCTGGCGTGGCGGGCGCCGCGCCGGTCGTCGCGCGCCCGGAGCAGTGCCAGACATGCTTCATGTGCGAACTCTATTGCGCCCATGACGCCCTTTATGTCGCTGTGGACGGGCCGGGGGAGGGGGCTCCCCTGCGCCATCCCGGCGCATTGATCGGGCGTCTGCGCCATGATTATGGCTGGGATGGCGGCATGGACGATCCCCTGCGCGATTTTTGGCAATTGGGGCCGCTGCTGCGCGCAGGAGTGGAGATATCGTCGGCGCGCCATGCCCGCCAGGCCGACTCTCCGGACACGCCCTGAGCGCACCCACCGCGTGCACGCGGTGGGTGCGCCGCCGTCAGAAGCTGACGTTTACGCGGCCATAATAATAGCCACCCGTGATTGGAATGCCGGACGAGTTGACGTCATACATCCTGGGGCCAAGATAGTTATTGATCGGGTTCACGCGACGCGGGCGTACGTTGAAGATATTGTTGGCGCCGACGGCGAGGTGCCAGTGCGCATTGATCCGATAGCCGATTTCGATATCCGTCAGCCAGGCAGGGGTATTCGTGAACGGTGCGAACGTCGTCGTCGAATAGCGGATGGAGGACGGGGCCAGATCCGAATAAGACAGCATTCCTGACATCTGCCCGTAGCGCGTCTGGCGGATGTTCACGTCCCAGTCATGATACGTCCAGTACGCGTTCAGTACGATCTTGCTGCGGGGGGATTCCGTCGTCAGATAGGCAAGCGTCTGGGCATTGACCAGCGAATTGCCGTACGCATTCGTGTTGACGTGGTGAATGCGCGTCCGGTTCAGGTTCAGTTGTAGCGACAGGTTCAGATTGCCGTATCGATGCAGCCTGAAATCATAATCGGCGGAGATATCCAGTCCCTGCGTGCGCGTGCTGGCCGCGTTGGCGAAATAGTTCGCGGAGATGCCGCTGAGTTCGACCCCCGGTCCGCTCGGCACGGTCACGCCTGTCAGCGCGATCGCGTCATAGGCGGCCTGTCCGTTGATGCTGGCCGCGCCCACGATACGGTCGCGGATATTGATCTGGTATACATCGACCGAGACATGGAAACCGTCGACGGGTTCGACGATGATGCCGCCTTCGATGCTGGTCGACCGTTCGGGCTTGAGCGGCTGCGCCCCGATGGATCGGCCCGCGGCGCTGGTCGTGGAGAGCAGGCCGGACGCGCCGGTCGGCGATACGTTCAGGGCGCTGAAATGCTCTTCCGGCAGGGTGGGGGCGCGGAAACCGTTGCTGATCGTGCCGCGAACCGCGATCCGGCGGGTAATGTCGTAGCGCGTGGTGACCTTGCCGGTCTCGGTGTCGCCGGCATCGGTATAATGTTCGAAGCGGCCGGCGAAATCGAGGTCCCAGTGTTTCAGCGGATGGAAGTCGCCGTCGATATATCCGGCCCAGACATTGCGCTGCCAGTTCCCGGCATTCTGCGGGGTCAATCCCGCATAGCCCGCCGTGCCGCCCAGCAGATAGGAGGGCGGATTGCCTGCCGTGACGTCGTATATTTCCAGCCGATGCTCGGCCCCCATTGCGAATGTCACCGGGACGACATGACCGATGCTGAAATTGCGGCGCATGTCGAAATTGCTGGTCCATTGCGCGAGGCTGTAGCTTTCGGCCAGAACGGTCGTCGGCGACCAGCCATAGGCGGCATAGTAGTTGGGGTTGAAGGTGTTCTTGTTGCCGATCTTGTCGGCATCCTCGCCATAAAGCGTGCTCAGGTCCCAGTTGAACCCGAACAGATTGTCCCCCTTCAGCCCGATATTGGCCTGGAAATCGTTTTCCTCGATCGTCTCCAGCGGTGAAAAACCGTAAGGATAGGTGCTGGGGGCGATGGAAGGCAGGCGGTAGTTTTCATAGGCCTCCGAGTGACGGTGCGCATAGGTGATCAGGCCATAGGTCTCGATGCCCTCGGTTATAGGCTTGCCCCATTCGATCGAGAGATTCTCACGGGTTTCCTCTGGCGTCATCAGGCTCTGGTTCGAATTGGCGGGCCAGGCCGAGGCCGGGGTCCAGCGATGATCGTTCGTGCCGGTCGATTTCGATACGAAATGATCCGCGTGATAGACTTGGCCGCTGAGGTGCAGGAATCCGTCACTGCCCAGTTTCAGGCCGCCATCAGCGCCGACCAGGTACTGCCAGCCATCCCCGTTATAGGCATTCGCGCCGGTTTGCGCGACGGCATTGAGCCCATGGTCTCGCTTCCTGGTGATGATGTTGACCACGCCGGCGATCGCGTCCGAACCGTATAGGGCCGCCGCGCCGTCGCGCAGGACCTCGATATGGTCGATCGCACCGGCGGGAATCATGTTCAGGTCGACCGGGGTCGAGCCCTGCTGCGGTCCGCCATCGGCATAGATGTTCGCCGTCGTATTCCTGCGCTTGCCGTCGACCAGAACCAGGACCTCGTTCGGGTTCAGGCCGCGCATGCGGATGGACGAGGTCAATGCCCCCACATCGTTCCCCATGGCACCCAGCGTAATGGATGGGTCGATCCGGGCGATGGCGTCCGCCAGGTTGAGTTGTCCGGAACGCTGTAACTGGGCGTTGGAAATAACGGAAATGGGCGCCGAACTATCCCGTGCCCTGCGATTGAAGGCATGGGTGCCGGTGACGATCACCGCCTCTGCCGCGTCACCGGATGCGTCGCGGCGTGATGGCGCGGCGGCCACCGGTTTCACCGTGACGGTGGGAGAGGCATTGGCGCGCCCACGCGTCACCGGCTTCGCGGGCGTAGTCTTGCGGGGGGAATGCGCTCTGTCCGTCTGCGAAGTGGCCGCGTGCGCATGGGCGATGGAGCTTGCCAGGATCGTCACCGCCAGGAGATGGTATTTCCTTAGCATATACGGATCTTCCAATAATTCGATTTGGTGATGAACGAACTCCTACGTCAGATTCCGCGTTCATCAAATATGGAAAGATGTATTGAAATATAAATGCAAAATTCTAGTGCAAAAATACAACAGTTTAAGATATTAAAACAGAATAATTTCGAATTTTAATATGACTGTGCGATAAGAATGTCTATAATTTATTTCTGTAATGGAATTATATATTTCGATCGATACTGAAATTATTTTCATATCGCCATGGTTTATGGAATGTCGATGATAGAAAAGGGATTTTCGGTCTGGAGGCCGCCGGTGAGCCGGTGACAGGTGACTGGCGATGGATCGAGACTTGATCCTTTCTCGTATGACAGGGACGGCATGGTCGCCGATACTTCCGCCATTCTCATGCCGTGGAAGGGAGGCTTGCCGTGCCTGTGAATTTTATCGGCTATATCGGCTTCAACAACAGTTCGGAACTGCATGCCGGCGTGCGCAGCCGGTCGCTGGATGGCGATTACGTGCGGGCAGCTTTGCGGGTGCAGGAAGATGGCGGGTTCGATCGGGTGCTGATCCCGTTCGGGTCGAATTCTCCGGAAAGCCAGCTTGTCGCCGCCTATGGCGCGGCGCTGACGACCCGGCTGGGATTCCTGGTGGCCCACCGGCCGGGCTTTACCCAGCCGACGCTGGCGGCGCGCCAGCTTGCCACGCTGGACCAGCTTTCCCAGGGGAGGGTCGCGGTGCATATCATCACCGGCGGCGCTGATGAGGAAATGGCGCGGGACGGCGATGTCGGCACCACCAAGGCCGAGCGTTATGCGCGCAGCGACGAATATCTGGGCATTTTGCGGCAGGAGTGGTCGGCGCCCGCGCCGTTCGATCATGACGGCCGCTATTACCATATTCGCCAGGCCTTCAGTTCGGTCCACCCGCAGAACCTGCCCGTCTTCTTCGGCGGTACCTCGACGGAGGCGATCGAGGTGGCGGGGCGGCATGCCGATGTCTATGCCACCTGGGGCGAAACCCTGGATGCAACGCGCGAGATCGTGGCGCGTGTCCGCGCGTCGGCCGCGCGCCATGGCCGGTCGATCGGATTTTCCCTGTCGCTGCGGCCGGTAATCGCGGACACCGAGGAGGCTGCGTGGAAGCGCGCGGCGGATATCGTGGAACAGGTACGCGCGAACCGCGAGCGAGCGGGTCTGCCGACCAGTGGCCACACGCCGCCCAATGACGGATCGCGTCGCCTGCTGGAAACGGCATCCGGCCTGCGGCGCGACAAGCGCCTGTGGACGGGCATCGCGCAACTGACCGGGGCTGCCGGCAATTCGACCGGACTGGTGGGCACGCCCGAACAGGTGGCCGACGCGCTGCTGGATTATCATGCCCTGGGGATTGAAAATTTCCTGATCCGGGGCTTCGAGCCGCTGAAGGATGCCGAACGCTACGGGCGCGAGCTGATTCCGCTGGTACGCGAACGCGTCGCCGCCCTGGATGCGCGGGCGAACGCCGCTGCCGGATAATCCCGTCGCGCCTGCCGGGGCCGATACCCGTGCGAACTGGCGGCCCCGCGTCAGGCAGACAGGGCTGCCGCGG
This sequence comes from Gluconacetobacter tumulicola, assembly GCF_014174215.1. Classification (GTDB taxonomy): domain Bacteria; phylum Pseudomonadota; class Alphaproteobacteria; order Acetobacterales; family Acetobacteraceae; genus Gluconacetobacter; species Gluconacetobacter tumulicola. Next base: position 73,075 of record NZ_JABEQL010000007.1, read on the forward strand.
CCGTCAGGCCAAGCCCGTTGGAGCCGGTCACGCCGCGAAGAGATCCTGCGTGACCCGCTGGGCATAACGGGACGTATCGAGCGAGGGGCGGAACACGCCGATCTGTTTCAGCGCATCGGCGTAACGCACGATGTCGTCGCGGAAGGATGATCCCAGGGTCTGGTGGTGATGGCCCTGGACCCGGATCATCTGGGCAAGATCCTCCGCGCTGGCGTGGGCGGCATAGGGCTTGAAGATCTGGCCGGCCTCTTCGGGATTGCAGGCGAGCCAGGCCCCGGCCTCCAGGATCGCGCGGGTCACCGCCATCGCGACCGTGGGTTCGTTACGGATCAGGCTGCCGCGCAGGCCGATGACGCAGCAGGCGATATGGGCCCATTCGCCATGCATGTTGCTGTCGATCTCGACCAGTCCGAACTGCCGTTTCTGCAGATAGGAAAATGGGTCGCCATCGGTGATGGCCTGCACCTCGCCCCGTTGCAGCGCGACGGGCAGCAGATCGGCCGGATATTGCCGCCATTGCACGTCGGATTCCGGGTCCACGCCTGCTTCCTTCAGCCGGATGCCGAAGAAATTCCGGTCCGGACCGCCAATATCCGTCACGCCGACGGTCTTGCCCCGCAGGTCAGTCAATTGCCTGATCCCGCCATCGGGCGGGGCCAGCAGATACATGCAGCCCGCGTGCAGGCCGGCGACCAGCTTGACGTCGAAGCCCTGCTGCAACGGTTTGAGCCAGCGCAGCGCCATGCCCGGCGCGCCGTCGGCCTTGCCGGTCGACAGGGCTTCCAGCAACTGGTCGGTGGCACCAGCGAAATTCACGTAATCGACGTCCAGATTGTAGCGCGCGAAAAAGCCCTTCGCCTTGGCCACCGGCACCGCGGCGGTGCAGATCGCACTTTGGTTCCAGGCGATGGTCAGCTTGCGGGTCGGCCCGGCCACCGGCGGCACGTCGCTCCTGCCGGCGGCGGCGCAGCGGGCCCCGTCATCCGCCCGGGCCAGGCCCGGCACGAAGGGCAGCGATGCAACGCCCAGGGATGCCCCCAGCAGCGTACGGCGGGACAGGCTGTTCATATCGGACATTGATCTGGCCTTGAATGACGACATCCCGCGCGTTACTCGGCGGGCAACAGGTGAAAGCGGCGGGAGAACCAGGCCAGGCCGTGGCGTGCTCCGGAATGCAGGCCGATCGACCGGACCCGGCAGAACAGCACGTCATGGCTGCCCGATGCGTGCAGCGCGTCGATCGTGCAATCCAGCGTAACCGGCGCGTCCGCCAGCAGCGGCGCACCGGTCACGTCGTCGCGCCATGTGCCGTGGCTGAATTTTTCCTCGGCCGACAGGCGGCTGCTGGCGAAGGTGCCGGCGAGCGCATCATGCCCCCGGCCCAGGATGCTGATGCCGATGATGCCATTGCGCAGGAAGGCCCCGTGCGAGCGATTGGCCCGGTTGAGGCAGACCAGCACGGTCGGCGGGTCGTCACTGACGCTGGTGATCGCCGATACGGTCAGCCCATGGCACCCGGCGGCACCGTCCGTGGTGACCAGGACCACAGGCGCGCCCAGCAGGCTCATGGCGTCGCGGAAGGCGTCGCGGCTGACGTCCGTTCCAATATCCGTCACGATAGTCTCGCTGGCCAGCGCCAGGCCCGTGTCACGCGGCACGGGACGCGCCCCCCGCCGACAGATCCAGCGCCGCCAGGATTTCGGCCGCCTCGGTCCGGTCCATCCAGTCCGGTGAAATGTCCACGAAGCGCGCGACCCGGCCGGGATCGACGATGACGATCGCCGGCTTGGGCAATTCCCACGATCCGGTGCCGTTGAGCTGCTGGCTGGTGCCGCCCTTGGCCTCGGCCGCCGCGCGCGAGGCATCGTCGAAGACATAGGTGATGCCCAGCGCGCGGGATAGCGCCAGACCGGGATCGCTCAGCACCGGAAAGGGCAGGGCATGCCGGGCGACAATCTCGCCCAACAGGGCTTCCGGCTGAGGCGAGATCGCGGCCAGGGCGATACCGGCCCGCGCCAGCGCGGTCCATAATGTGTCCCTGTAATAGGGCAGGGCGATGTTGCAGGCCGGACAGGTGGCGAAGCGGAAGAAGATCAGGACCGCCGGCCCGTTCGCGACCAGCGCATCCAGTTCGACCGGGCCGCCGTCCGTTCCGCGCAGCGTCGAGGGCGGGAGGATGTCGCCGGCCTGGACATGACGTGTCGCCGCATGCTCGCGCACCAGCGTCTGCCGCTGATTGACGTTGATCGCCAGGGCTTCGGGCGCCCAGCTTCGCCGGCGCTCGTCCTCGAGCGTCTGGAAACGTTCGCGCAACGTCGGGGCAGTATCGGAACCGGAAAGGCCCATGGGAAATGTCCTGCGAAGGGAAAGGAATAGCTGAACTTATGGATCAGGGCGGCTGATCCATTCCAGGGAGTTTCCCTAAAGCGAGAGTTGGGCATTCCTTATGGATGGTCGGCGGCCTCGGACAGAAGGTCGCCGAGATCGCGTGCCGCGTCGCTCAACTTGTCCCGCTGGACCAGGATGGTTTCGATGTCAGGAACATCGGGCAGGATCCCCGGCGGAATGGTGGGCAAGCCTTCGGCCGTCGCGAAGCGGCGCGTGCGGCAACTGGCACCCAACTGCCCCCTGATCCCGGCGCGCAATGCCGGAAGATTGGGGGTTTCCAGAACGATCCGATAATTCCGCCGCGCGCCGGTCAACGCCCGCAAGGCGGCGTCGCGGAAGCGGCAGGGCGGTTCGAGCAGGACCAGCGGCAGTTCTTCCTGCTCGGTGGCCGCGGGATCGCCCAGCCAGACCATCCTGTCATGGCCGACGACTTTCCAGGTGGCGCCCGGCCGGTCGCCATGCTGGCCCAGGCACAGCACCAGGTCGAGGCGCGAGCGGTCGAACATCTCCAGCAGTTCGGCGGTCCCTCCCACGCGGATGACCAGGCGGGCACGGGGATGTTCCATCCGGAAGCGGACGAGCACGTCGGGCAGGATCGTGTCGGCGAAATCCTGCACCATGCCGATCGTGATCGGCTCGGGATCATCGGTCAGGCCGAGATTGTGCACGATCTGGTCATTCAGCGCGAGCAACTGCCGCGCGTAGCCGACCAGATCCTCTCCGGCCGCCGTCAGGGTCAGCCGGCGGCCGTCGCGGCGGAACAGCTTCTGCTGCAACAGATCTTCCAGCCGTTTCATCTGCAGGCTGAGCGCGCTCTGGGTCAGGAAGATGATGTCGGTCGCCTGCGCCATGGAACCCGCCTCGGCAATCGCCACGAACGAACGCAGCAATTCAGTAGGGATATTCCGCGTTGCTCGATGTGGCGCCGCCACCGTGGCGGTCTGGGACATGGCGGGAAATCTCCACTGCAATGAGAAACCGCAAACGCTCATATTAACGATTCAAAAGCGTTTGATGATCATTTCTGACTTGATGAAGATCTGATTGCAAGTGTTATATATCTCAAATAACGTAAATAAATCGTTCAATTTCCGATGAGGTCAGGATGACTGTGGAGTTTATCGGCTTTGTCAACGGCCGGAACCAGTCGGAAACCATCCCGCCATCCGGTCCCGTCATTGACCTGGCGCATGTCGAGGCTACGGCGAAGATCCATGAGAATGGAGGGTTCGACCGGACGCTGATCGCCTTTCATTCCAATTCGCCCGACAGCCTGCTCCTGGCGCAGCATGTGGCTGCCGTGACACGCGATCTGGGCGTGCTGATCGCGCACCGGCCCGGCTTTACCGCGCCGACGCTGGCGGCGCGGCAACTGGCGACGCTGGACCATCTGACGCGCGGGCGGGTGGCGGTCCATATCATCACCGGTGGCAGCGATATCGAATTGCAGGCCGACGGCGACCACACCACCAAGGCCGAGCGCTATGTCCGGACCGACGAATATCTGGAGATCGTCCGGCGCGAATGGTCGGCCCAGGCGCCGTTCGACCATCAGGGCCGCTTCTATGATGTCCGGGGCGCGCATTCCCTGGTCCGTCCCTATCGCGAGGTCGGTATCCCGGTCTATTTCGGCGGCTCGTCGGACGAGGCGATCGCCGTGGCGGGCCGGCACGCCGACGTCTATGCCCTGTGGGGCGAGACCTACGAACAGGTGAGCGAGACCGTCTCCCGCGTGCGCGAGGCGGCGGCGCGGCACGGGCGCACGCCCCGCTTCTCCCTGTCGCTGCGGCCGATCCTGGCGGAGACCGAGGACGAGGCGTGGCGCAAGGCCGACCGGATACTGGAGACCGCACGCGCCTTGCAGGAGCGCACCGGATACGCGCGCCCGGCGGTGATCCCGAACGAGGGGTCGCGCCGCCTGCTGGCGGCGGCCGAACAGGGGGCGCGGCTGGACAAGCGCCTGTGGACCGGCATCGCCGCCCTGACCGGCGCGCGGGGCAATTCGACCGCGCTGGTCGGCACGCCGGACCAAGTGGCGGACGCGCTGCTGGATTATTACCGGCTGGGAATCTCGACCTTCCTGATCCGCGGTTTCGATCCGTTGCTGGATGCCTATGTCTACGGACGGGACCTGATCCCGCGCGTGCGCGCCCTGGTCGCGGCCGAGGACCGTGCCGCGCCGGGTCGCGCGGCATAGGGCGCGCGGTCATGCCCGCTGATGTCTCGCCGCTTGTCGTCGTCAACCATCTGGGGCCGGAGGTGGGCGACGCGCTGGGCCGGTTCGGCGATCGCCTGCGCGTCGTCGCGGGCAGCCGCGAGGCCGAGGCCCCCTGGGACTGGACCGCGCTGGGCGCCGAGCGGGCCGACATCCTGCTGACGGGCCCGTCGCGCAACTGGAAGCAGGCCCCCACCGAGCAGCCGGTCGCATGGGCGTCCGGTCGCCCCGGGGGGCCGCTTTGGGTGCAGATCGCCTCGGCGGGGGTGGACGGGTTTCCGCCCTGGCTGCTGCGCGGGCGGATCGTCACCTGCGGGCGGGGCGATGCGGCGGTGCCGATCGCCGAATATGTGCTGACGGCGCTGCTGCTGCGGGCAAAGTGGCTGGACGCGCTTCGTCCCACGGAGCCGGAGGACTGGACCCGGAACGCCATCGCGACCCGGGACCTCACGCCGCTGGGTTCCCTGGAGGGGCAGGTGCTGGGGGTGGCGGGCTATGGTGCCATCGGCCGGGCCGTCGCGGCGCGGGCGCGCGCCTTCGGCCTGTGCGTCCTGGCCTGGCGGCGCAGGGCGTGGGCCGGGGACGATCTGGCCGAACCCGTCGGCAGCCTGGCGGAACTGGCAGCCCGGGTGGATCATCTGGTGCTGGCGCTCCCCCTGACGCCCGAGACGGCGGGGTGCGTGGATGCCGAGGTGCTGGCACGCGCCCGGCCGGGGCTGCATCTGGTCAATGTCGCGCGGGGGGCGCTGGTCGACCACGCGGCGCTGCTGTCGGCCCTGGACCGGGGGCAGGTTGGCTTCGCGACGCTGGACGTGACCAGCCCGGAGCCGCTGCCGGCGGGCCATCCCTTCTACACCCATCCGGCGGTGCGGCTGACGCCGCATATCTCGTGGTCCGGTCCGGCCGTGCGGGCGAATTTCGCCCGGAAACTCATGGAAAATATCGAATCATTCCTCGATGGCCGGCCATTGCGCGACGTGGTCGATGCGACCCGTGGATATTGAGTTGACAGTGAAGCGAACGAAAGGGGACTCCCCGACATGAATGCTCCGGTTCTCACCGGTCGCGCGCGCGGCGCGGCCCCGCCGGCACCGCCGGTTTCCACCCAGGCGCGGGAGCGTCGCCTGGAACCGCGCCCGCCGGCGGCATCGTTCGCGGAAGAGCGCCTGCATCGCAAACAGCGGCTGGCCGCGACCTTCCGCCTGTTCGGCCGCTATGGTTTCGATCAGGGCCTGGCGGGGCACGTCACGGCGCGTGATCCGGAATTTTCCGACCAGTACTGGATCAATCCGCTGGCCGTCCATTTTTCGCAGATCCGGGTCTCCGATCTGCAACTGGTGGACCATGACGGCACGATCCTGATCGGCGACCGTCCGATCAACACGGCCGGCTTCACCATCCATTCCGCCTTGCACAGGGCGCGACCGGACGTGATCGCGGCGGCCCATACGCATTCGACTTATGGCAAGGCCTTTTCCGCGCTGGGAACGGAGCTTTTGCCGATCACCCAGGATTCCTGCGCATTCTTCGAAGACCATGCCGTATTCGATCCGTTCAGCGGCGTGGTGCTGGACGATAGCGAGGGCGAAAGGCTGGCCGCGACGTTGGGCGATCGCAAGGCGGTGATCCTGCAGAATCACGGGCTGCTGACCGTCGGGCCGACGGTCGAGGCCGCGGCCTGGTGGTTCATCACCATGGACAATGCGGCGCATGCCCAGCTTCTGGCCCAGGCGGCGGGACCCGTCAGGCCCATCGCGCCCGAAATCGCGCGTCTGACCGCCAGTCAGGTCGGCACGCATCAGGGCGGCTACCACTCCTTCCAACCCCTGTGGGACTGGATCGTCGCACAGGAACCCGATCTGCTGGATTGACCGACATGACATCGATTGCCCGACTGAGAGACTTCGTCGTCCGCTTCACGGTATTGCACGAGCGCGGCCTGGACCGCGACGCCTTGCAGCAGGAAGGGGCGGGACTGCTGCGCAGCCTGGTGGCGCAGGACGACTGGCTGCCGGAGGAATTCGCCCAGCCGCATCCCGAACGCTACAGCCAGTACCTGCTGCATTGCGATCCGCTGGAGCGGTTTTCCGTCGTCAGCTTCGTCTGGGGACCGGGGCAGAAGACGCCGCTGCATGACCATCGCGTGTGGGGGCTGATCGGCATGCTGCGCGGGCGCGAGAGCGAGACGCAGTTCGTCCGCGACGCAGACGGCCGGTTCCGCGCGGGCGAGACCAGCTATCTGGAACCGGGCGAGGTCGCGCTCCTGGCCCCGGGCGTGAACGACTACCACCAGGTCGCCAATGCCCTGACGGATCGGACCTCGATTTCGATCCATGTCTATGGCGACAATATCGGCGGCGTGTCGCGCGCGACCTACGACCCCGAGACGGGGGCGGAGAAGAGCTTCATCTCTGGCTATTCCAGCGCGGTGGTGCCCAATCTGTGGGACCGCTCGAAGAACAAGGGAGCCGATTAGGGCCATGACGTACCCCGCAGCGCCCACGCTGTCGCCGGACGACGTCCGGCGCCGCCTTCGCGAGGGCGAGGAAATCGCCCTGCTCGATCTGCGTGAAGAAGGTCCATTCGCGGCCGGCCATCCGCTGTTCGCGCTCAACCTGCCGCTGGGGCGGATCGAGGAGCGGATCGCCGGCCTGATCCCCCGCCGCGACGCGCCGGTCGTGCTGTATGACGACGGGGAGGGGCGCGTGGCGCGGGCGCTGCCCGTGCTGGCGGTGCTGGGCTACAGCCAGGTGGCCGTCCTGGAAGGCGGGTTGGCCGGCTGGCGGCAGTCGGGCGGCGAGATCTTCATCGACGTCAATGTGCCGTCCAAAGCCTTCGGCGAACTGGTGGAGCATGTCCGCCACACGCCGTCGATCCCGGCGCGGGAGCTGCACGACCGGATCGCGCGTGGCGACGATCTGGTGATTCTCGATGCAAGGCGCTTCAGCGAATACACTGTCATGTCGATTCCGGGTGGACGTTCGGTGCCGGGGGCGGAACTGGCATTGCGCGTGCGCGATATCGCACCCTCGGCCGAAACCACGGTGGTGGTGAACTGCGCGGGCCGCACGCGCTCGATCATCGGCACCCAGTCGCTGGTCAATGCGGGCATCCCCAATCCGGTCGTGGCGCTGCGCAATGGCACGATCGGCTGGACGCTGGAAGGGCTGGCGCTGGATCGCGGCGCGACCCGCCGCGCGGGCGACGCGACGCCCGGCAACACGGCACTGGCGCGGCAAGGCGCCGCGGCACTGGCGGAGCGGACGGGTGTGCGGGCGATCGACGCCGGCGGCCTGCGTGCCTTGGCGGCGGACCCGGCGCGCACGGTCTATCGTCTCGATGTTCGATCGCCCGAAGAATACGCGCACGGCCATCTGGCGGGCTTCCGCTCGGCCCCCGGCGGCCAGCTTGTCCAGGCGACCGATGAGTGGATCGGCGTGCGGCACGGCACGATCATCCTGACGGACGATGACGGCGTGCGCGCCCGCATGACCGCCCACTGGCTGCGTCAGCTTGGCTGGCGTGAGGTGTACGTGCTGGATGACTGGTCCAGCCTGCCGCGCGAGACCGGGCCGGAGCCGTCGCTGCTGGCGGCCCCTCTGCCGGAGGTGGAGACGATCGCACCATCCGACGTCGCGGCGCTGGGCGACGGGGTATGGGTGATCGACCTGGCCACCAGCCCGGAATTTCGCAAGGGCCATGTGCCGGGGGCACGCTTCGCGATCCGTGCCGACCTGCCGGGCCACCCTGCGCTGACGGATGTGCGGGATGTGGTGCTGACATCGCCTGACGGGATCGCCGCGCGTTTGGCAGCGGCGGAACTGGTGCGCGCCAGCCTGCGCGTGCGGGTGCTGGAGGGAGGAACGCAGGGCTGGCGCGATGCCGGCCTGGAACTGGAAAGCGGGTTCGATCCCGCGACCGCCCTGTCCGGCACCGACGATGTCTATAAGCGCCCCTATGAGGGGACGGATAACGCCGCCGCCGCGATGCAGGCCTATCTGGATTGGGAATTCGGGCTGGTCGCGCAATTGGAGCGCGACGGAACCCATGGATTCAGCGTGCTGGAATGACCCTGCGATCCTGATACCCGGCAGGGCCGCCCTGTCAGCTCAGGGCGGCCCTGCCGGCGGTGCTGAGCGCGCTGTCGCCCTGCGGCGTATGGATCCGGCCGCAGAGCACGTCGCGATAATGGCGTTCCAGCGGATTGTCCTGGCTCAGGCCCGGATTGCCGATCGCCGCCACGGCCTTGCCGACGGCGGCGATGGCGTTTTCGGTCACCAGATGTTTGACCAGCCCGGCATCGCTGTCCGCGTGCTCGCCGCTGTCCTCGCGGGCCAGCGCGTGGTCGATCAGGGCGCGGTTGGTCAGCAGCAGGGCGTCGATCTCGCCGATCAGGGTCTGGAAGCGCGGCAGGGTGGCCAGCGGCGCCCCCAGATTGCTGGGCGCGCGCTCGTGCAGGAACCGGACCAGCCAGTCGCGGGCCGCGCGTGCCACCCCGTCATAAAGCGCCCCGATGACGACGGCATGCCAACTGGCAAGCTGCACGGCGTCGTCGGGCGCGGCTGCCGGCGGGTTCAGGTTGACCAGATAGCGTTCGGGGATCGCGACATCCTCGAAGATGATGGTGTGACTGCCGGTCGCGCGCATGCCCATCTGGTGCCAGCTTTTCTCGATCCGCACGCCGGGCAGGTCCAGCGGTACCAGCACCTGCCCGACGCGCGGCGCCTCACCCTCCGTGCGCGCCCACGCCACACCCCAGCGCAGGGCCGTCGAGCCGGTCGAGAAGATCTTGCGCCCGCTGATGCGCCAGGTCGCGCCGTCATGCCGGACGGTGGTGGCCGGCAGGCCGCCGCGCGCCGGGGTCCCCAGTTCCGGTTCCACGCGCAGCGCGTTGATCAGCGCGCCCTCGTGCCGGATGCTGCGGAACAGTTCCGCCTTGACGTCCGCCGGCCAGCGATCCGAGCGGACGACAGCACCCGATTGCAGATACTGCATGGACACGATCAGCGCGGTGGAGGGGTCGCCGCGCGCGATGCGGCTGACGACCTCCAGCACGGTGCGGAGCCCGATCGCGAGGCCGCCATAGGCGCGGGGCAGGGTCAGCGCCAGGAAACCCGCGTCGCGCAGATCCGCCAGATTATCCAGCGCGATGTCGCCCGAACGGTCATATTCCGCGGCGCGCGCCGCGAAACGCGGTACCAGCCGGTCGAGCGCCGCCCAGTCCGGCGTGTCATGCTGCGCCCGCGCGGCCGGTAATGTGTCCATGCGTCCGTTCTCTTTCGTCATGTCCTTCGCCCCGGATCAGGGGGAAGCAAGGGTTTCGTCGAAGGCCGAATCGACGCTGCCGGCCCCCTGCACCAGTCCGGCCTTGCGATAGCTGTCCAATGTCGCCTGTTCCTGCTCCGCGACATGGTGATCCAGCGGCACAGGGGCCGCGATCAGTTTTTCAGCGACGGCCAGGGCCACGTCGCCCGGCAGTCCGGTCTGCCGGGCCAGTATCGTGGCATAGTCGGAAAGATGCGCATGCCCCCAGGCATAGGCCTGGGTCACGCGCCGGTAGAAATCGGCCAGTTGCGCACGCTTGCCGCCCAGCGCCGCGTCATTCGCGACGAAGAAACTGTTGCCGGGCAGAAGGCCGCCGCCATTCACGACCTCATGCCCGTGGGCATGCAGGACTTCCAGCGAGACATAAGGTTCCCACGTCGACCAGGCGTCGAGCGTGCCGGCATCCAGCGCGGCCTTTGCCTGGGCCGGGGTCAGGAACACGATGCGGGGCGCGGGCGGCGGGATGGCGCCGCTCTGGATCAGGCGCAGCAGCAGCAGATGCCCGATCGAGCCGCGCCCGGTGGCGATCCGCTTGCCGGAGAGCCCGGCGGCATCATGGATCGGCGAGCCGGCCGCGACCACGACGGCCGTTGACCGGCCACCGCCGCGCGGCGGCAGCAGGAAGGCGGCTTTCACCGGCAGGCCGGAGCCCCAGGCGAACAGGAACGGGCCATCGCCGGCAATCCCGGTATCGACCGCTCCGGCACCGAGCGCCTGCAACAGGGGCGCCGCGGCTTCGAATTCGGTCCAGCGGATGCGATAGGGCAGGTCCCGGTCGGCGCCGGCTGCCTCCAGCAATGCCTTCTGCTGTCCTTTCTGGTCTGCGACGACCAGTTCGTCCTCGGCATGGGCTGGCGCAATGCGGCAGGACAGACCGGCGGCGACGGCCCCGACAAGGAACATCGTGGTCAGCAGCGGGAAAGGCTGGCGCGTCAATTTCATACCGTGTCTCTGAACGGGCAGGGGGAGGTCCCTCACCCTGCCGCGCGGTCCCGGACAACACAATTAAATCACGACAAAGTTTTGTATGAATTAAAATCACCTGACAATGCCGCGTGGTTCATGAGGTCCTGCCCGGGCCTGATCCTGGTCAGGCCGTCAGGAGCGATGCCAGGGCCGGGGAGAAGACGGCGTTGACCCGGATGCCTGCGGGTAACACGCCGGCGTGGGCGAATGCGTCTGCGACGGACTGGGCGCCGGCGATGTCGGCATCCGTCCAGGCGCGCAGATGATAGGGGCGGTTGTGACCTTGCAGATAGGCCAGCACGATCGGTTCCGGGACCTGGATCACCGGCGACACGATCCGGGCCCAGCCCGGCTTGTCGGCGGCAAGGGTGGCATAGGCGCGGCCCAGGCGGCGAATATAGTCGGCGGCGGCATGGCGGAAGGCCGGATCGTCCAGCCGGCGCGGATTGGCGCCGATGAAATAATGCCCGGACAGGATATCCCTGGCGCTTTCCAGAATCCGTGCGGTGCCGTCATTCTCCAGCGTCTGGATGGCATAGCCGTAGGTCGCCCACGCATCCAGACTGCCCGCCTTCATTGCGGTCAGGCCCTCGCTCATGCCCAGCGCTACCGGATGGATGTCCGCGAAGCTCATGCCGTGCTGTTCGAGCATGCGGATCAGGAAATAATGGGCGGTGGTCGCCTTGATATAGCCCACGCGCCGGCCGCGCAGGTCGGCCACCGAACGGTAGGGGCTGTGCAACGGGGCCAACACCGCCTGATCGGTGGTCGGACCGTCCATGGTCGCGACGACGGCGACCTGTGCACCGGACGCCGCGGCGAACACCATGGGGATCTCGCTCCAGCCGCCCAGGTCGATCGCATCGGCATTGATCGCCTGGGCGATCAGGTTGCCGGAATTGAATTCGCTGAACTGGACCCGATAGGGAAAATCGGCCTGTCCCGTCGCGGGCAGGAGCGTACTGTCCTGCCCGCGAAAGGACGCCACGCGCAGCGTGACGCCCGACAGATCAGGCGCATCGGCGGCGCGCGGCGACGACGGAAGTGCCATGGCCAGGGCGCTGCCGCTGAGCAGACGCGTAAACTGGCGGCGTGTCGGCCGGTGCAGGCTGTGGAACATGACGGCCTCCTTCAACTGTCGAAACCCGGTGCGTGGCGCGCCACGCGGCGCAGCGCCGCCTCCCAGATCAGATCGTCCAGCTCCCGCTTGCCCTCGACCGGCTGCCGGCTGCGGTCGATCTGCTGGCGCACCGTGTCCTGCGCGGCCTGCGGGGCCAGAAGCACATTGTCCCGGCCGATGGACAGGGTCCGGACCTGCGCCGTGCAGGCCGTTTCGAGCTGATGGATCCGTCGCCATGCCCGGCCCGGGCTGTGGCCGAGGGCGAGCGTGCCGTGATTGCGGAGCAGCATGAAATGCCCATCGCCCAGATCGGCGACCAGACGTTCCCGTTCGTCGAGATCAAGGGCGATGCCTTCGTAATCATGATAACGCAGGGACGGAATGACAGTCAGTGCGCGCTGGTTAAGCGGCAGCAATCCTTCGGCATGGGCCGAGACGGCCATCCCGTCCGCCGTATGAAAATGAATGATGAAGCGGGCGTCGGGACGCGCGGCATGAATGGCCGAATGGATCACGAAGCCCGCATAATTGATGCCGTATGCGCTGGGTTCGACGATGGTGCCGTCCAGGTCGACCTTGACCAGGCTGGATGCCGTGACTTCCTCGAACAGCAGGCCGAACGGGTTGATCAGGAAATGATGCGCCGCGCCGGGCAGGCGTGCCGAGATATGGGTTGCCACCAGATCGTCCCAGCCATGGAGGGCAGCCAGACGATAGAGCGCCGCCAGATCCACACGCAGCGCCCATTCGCTATCGGAAATGCCGTTGACCGGAGCAGACAAGGCGGGACGGGAAAGAACGGTCATCGGAACCTCGCGATCATGCATATGCATGATCATTCTAGATGCCGGCCCGACGGGAACGAGTGAGAAAAAATCATGATTCCATCGATTTTTTCTCGATAATATGGTGGCCCCTGGTTCAGGGGCAGGTCAGAGATCCAGCCGCGCGCTGAGAGCGACCGTGCGTGGCGCCCCCGGGAAAAGCTGCAGTGCGCCCCGGCTGACCCAGTAGCGTTCGTTGCCGATATTCTCGACCGCCGCCCGGAAGGTCAGACGGTGCCGGTCGACGCGCGTGACATACTGGGCGCCGACCGTACCCAGCATATAGGATTGCAGTCGGAAGCTGTTCGACGGATTCAGCCATCCGGCGGATACGTAGTTCATTCCGCCATGGACGCTCAGGCCCTTTACCCACGGCAGGGTGTAGTCTGCGGCGACATTCGCCTCGAACGGCGAGGTGGATTCGGCCTGTTTGCCCTGATAGGGTGTGCCCGCGCCATAGCGTGCGTCCAGATAGGTCAGGCTACCGGTCAATTGCAGGTCGCGCGTCGCCTGGACCGTTCCGCCGGCTTCCACCCCCTGGTAGCGGACAAGGCCCCCTTGCTGCTGCACATTATTGGAATCGACATAGGCCGCGATGCTATCGAGCCGGTAGAGCGCCAGCGTGCCGCTCCACCGGGTTTTCTGCACCTTCACGCCCAGTTCGTATTCCTGGCTGCGCATCGGCGCGAAGACCTGATACGCATTCCCTGCCGTCGCGGCAGCCTGGGTGCCTGACTGCATGGCCTCGACATAGCTGAAATAGGCGTTGATATCCGTCTCGGGCTTGTAGGAGAGCGAGACGACGGGTGTTACGGGATTATTCTGTCGGGCTGCCGTCCGTCGTCCGCTGCCGTCGGTCGCGTAATCGTTTTCGATATAGTCCGTATAGCGTGCTCCTGCCAGAAGGGACCAGCGATGCCACGTGATGGTATCGCTCCAGAAGGGCGCGACCTGCGTGTAATCGACGTAGTTGTAGAGCTTCGGATTATAGAAATGCGCGTTGGTGTTGGTCGGCCGTGCGGTGTGGATATTCCCGTATTGATAGGGCTGGTAATAAGCCGCGTTGGCGTCGGCGTCGAATTTCTGGTACAGCCACATGATACCCGCGACGACGTCATGGTGCAGAGGTCCGGTTTCGAATCGCCCTTCTGTGGTCTGCTGTACCTGGTGGTAGGTGAAGACCCGCGTCATCTGGAACGGGCGGTTCAGGTAGTCGCCACGATTGTCAAGGAAGGTTATGGCATTCGACGGAAAGCGCTCGTCGAGATGCGAGTAGGCATAGGCCAGGCGGGAAGTCCAGCGTGGTGCGAACTGCCAGTCGAAGCCGGTGTTGAAATGCTTGAGGTCATTGCGTTTCCATGAATCCGGGGCGCCAAGCTCCGCCCGGCCGCTGATCGGGGTCAGCGATGTCAGTCCGCTGCTCACGGTCACCCCGTTGACCATGCCGGTCTGCAGGGTGTTGAGGTAGAAACTGTCGAAATGCCAGTCGAGCGCGTCGGTGATCTTCACCTTCAGCGCGCCCGATATCGATGTCGAGCGGATATAGCTGCCGTTATACTGGTTGCCGATCTCGTTCGCAGCCACGAAGCGATAGGTTACCCGATCTGACGACCCGATCGGGCCGCCGGCGTCCAGGCTCTGACGGAACGCGGCATCGGACCGATAGCCGGCTTCGATCCCCAGTTGCGGCGCATCCACCGGCTTCTTCAGCTGGAAATCCAGGACCGCGCCGGGCGAACCGAACCCGTAGAGGAAGGCCGACGCACCCTTGGTCAGCTGGAACTGGCCGAAATTGGCCATCGGCAGGTCGATGAACCAGTACGGGATTGCGAAACCGTCGATCTTGTATCCGTTGGTCCAGTCGAGATCGAGGCCGCGGACGCGAAAGCTTGCACCCGACGCAGTCGATCCGCCGTTCGAATTTTCCTGCACGCCAGGCTCGGCGCGGAAGACATCGTTGATATCGACGGCCTGCATCTGTTCGACCTTCGCGGCCGATACGATGCTGAGAGAGAACGGCGTGTCGAATTCCGAACGCGACCCCAACGCGCCCATCGCAGCATGGGCCGCCAGGCGCGGACGATGCGGATTGGCATGCACCGTGATCGCTTCAGCTGTCGCCCTGGCGCCGGCCGTGGGCGCGGCCTTTGCTTTGTGCCCGGGGGGCGCCGCATGCGCGTGCTGGAGCGCCGTATGGGGCAGGAGTACGAACATCGTGGCGACGATGCTGGTGCCTGTCGTCAGGTGGAAGGTCCGTATCATGAATTTGGGCCCTGTCCGGCGTGGCGCCCACGGCCGGGATGCATTGGGGATGGTGATCGGCCGGAGCCGTCTCATGAACTGGGCTGTCACCTGGCCCGAAGGGCGATTCAGAATGACATCTTCGCAGAGACGAAGATCGTGCGCGGGTCGGCGAACTGGGCCGACTCATAGATCGGCACGCCACCCGACTGAACGAAGCTTTCGCTTTGCAGGTATCGCTTGTCGAGCAGGTTGCGGCCCATCGCCTGGACGGCCCAGCGCTTGTCGGTGCTGGTCCAGCCTGCCATGGCATTCACATAGGTCTGGGGCGGGAGGCGTGTCTGGGGATTGATGGCCGAACTGATATAGGTGGCGCTCTGATAGGACACGTCGACGCCGACCTCGAAACGGCCCGGCAGGTTGACGGGAATATGGTAGGTCAGAGAGCCCATCGTCTGGAATCGCGGGGAATAGGGCAGCGCAGCGCCATCATAGGGCGTGTTGCTGTAGATCTGACCGCTGGCCAGTTGCGTCCTGCTGACGACGCCCCTGAACTTGTCCAGCACGGCATAGAGGTAGGACGCGGTATAATGGAGTTCGAGATCTTTCGTGATCTGGACAAATGTTTCGATTTCCGCGCCGGCGGAGTGTCCCGTCCCGGCATTGAACCGGTGCGACAGTCCGTTGGACGGGTCCATCACGGTCAGCTGGATATTGTCGAACTGGTTCCAGAACAGGGCACCATTGAAGCGGATGCGTCCGGGGAGCGGTTCCGATTTCAGGCCGATTTCATAGGTCGTGACGATTTCCGGATCATAAGGCGTGGTCGCCTGCAGGCTGCCGAGCGCCGTTGGCGTCTGGGCCCGGAAATCGTAGCCGGCGGATTTTCCACCCTGGGAAATCGACGCGTAGGCCATCAGGTTGGGAAGGGCCTGCCAGTTCAGGACCCCCTTGGGAAGAAGCTGGATCCAGCTGTCGCGCGCCGAGGTCTGCCAGGCCAGTGAAGTGGGCACGCCCCAGTTGAGTGCCGCCAGCGCGGCCGCGGGCGTGGCCAGGTGGGAACCTGGCGCCAGATAGGACAGCGTTTCGGCGTTGGCATGATTTTCCCAGTTGAAACGCAGGCCCGCCGTAAAGGTCAGCTTTGGCGTGATATGATAGCTGACATCGCCATAGACTGCCCAGTTACGGTTGATCTGGTTGATGACGGCCAGGACGGGCATCGTCAGCACGTTGGGCGCGGTGTTGTAGCTGCTCTGGTTGTTGGCCCACCGCTGGGTGAACCAGTTTTCGTACATGAAATACGCACCCGTGTTGAAAGAAAGCCCGTCATAGTCTCCGTGGAGGCGGATTTCCTGCGAGTACATTCTGTCCCGATAATAAAGGTTCTGGCTGACGCGCGAGTAGTAATCACCGTAATTGTCGTACATGCCCTTGTCGTCATATCCACGTATCCCCGTTATGGCGTAAAGGGACAAATGCGGGGAGAGCGTATAGCGAACGTTTCCCGTAAAGCCGGCTTCGCTGTAATTGTTCTTTGGGTAAGCCCGGTTATAGTTGCCGTAAATGTAGGGATTGAGCAGGTTGCCGACGCCCCGGTTGGTGCTGCCGTCCACGGTGCCGTCGAAGGCGATCGTGATCTCCAGATCGTCGGTCGGTGTAAAGCGAAGTTTCCCGCGCGCCTGGGAATAGTCGATATTGTTGGTGTCCTTGCCGACGGTATAGTTATGGTCGATGCCGCCTCTGGCATGCCGTCCGAACGAGAGACTGGCATAGAGCTTGTCGCGAATAAGCGCGCCGCTGACGGTGGCACCGATCTGGTATTCGTTATAGGTGCCGTAGCCTGTCTGAAAAACGGCGTGCCGCTGATTGGTCGGAGTCAGTGTATTGATCCGTATGCCGCCTCCTTCGGACTGATGTCCGGCAAAGACGACGGGGCCACGATCGACCTCGATATCGCCGATATCGAGAAGTTCCTGCATTGTGCCCATATTTCGCGGCAGATAGACGCCGTCGAGATAAGTGCCCACGGAAGGTTCACCCTGCGGGTCGATTTCGCCGATCCCGCGAATGAAGTAGTTATTGACCGAATATCCCGGCATGTTGTTCGGCACGTACAGGTTCGGCGTCAGGCGGGCCAGCTGCCTGGTGTTCTGCACGCCGAGCCGCTCCAGCGTCTGCGCCGTCAGAAGCGACGTAGAGGCGGGCACTTTCTGCAAGTCCTTCGTTCTCCGCGCGCCTTGCGACAGGCCGGTCACCTGTACGGTTTCGGCGGCCTGTCTCCGTGTGACCTCCGGCAGGTGTCTTTGCGTCTGGCCGACGGGGGCGGGAGAAAGGTGATAGGCATGTGCCGTATGCTGTTTGTGCAGTGGCGTTTTCTGTGGCGCTGCATACGCTTTATGGCCCGTGATCGCCAACAGAATGACGCAGCATGTCGTACCCATGCGTTCAGGACCGCACGCAGCCGGATGGCTGCGGAGAAGGGTTTTGAAGCTGGGGCGGCTGCCAGGTGACGACATCACGGATCCTGAAGATTTTATGGATACGAATTGAATCTTGATTGTGTTTTTCAAATGTAGTCACCCTCATCTCGACCGGGCAACGGGCAGGTATATGACTTATTGAAAACTATCCGATAAGGAATATTGAAATGGCGTTTCTGCCTTATGTTCAAGAAGCAGCGCGCATTTGCATTCGTTTGATGCTGTCTTTTCTTTTTTCAAAAAATCACGTTTTTCCTTGGACTTGAAAAGAAATTCAAAAACTGATGTCGAAGATACTATCCTTGAGGAATTTCAATTCCAGACTTGTGTCGTACTATCGGGACAATCCGGTCCTGGGTGACGTATTCTGGAACACCGGAATCCGGTGTCAGGAAATGCGACATGTCTGTGGAATTTATTGGTTATGTCAGCGGGCGCAATCAGTCGGAAACCATGCCGCCCGTCGGCCCTGTGGTCGATCCCGACTATATCGCGGCGACGGCCACCCTGCATGAACAGGCCGGTTTCGATCGGGTCCTGGTAGCGTTTCATTCCACATCGCCCGACAGCATCCTGATCGCGCAGCATGCCGCCGCCGCCACACGGCGGCTGGGGGTGCTGATCGCACACCGGCCGGGCTTTGTCGCCCCGACATTGGCGGCGCGGCAGTTCGCAACGCTGGATCATCTCACGCGGGGACGGGTCGCCGTGCATATCATCACGGGCGGTAACGATGTCGAGTTGCGTGCTGATGGAGACGACACGACGAAGGAGCTGCGCTACGCCCGAACCGACGAATATCTGGAGATCCTCCGGCGGGAGTGGACGTCCCGGGCGCCGTTCGATCACGAAGGCGAATTTTACCGGATTCATGGCGCGCAGTCGCAAGTGGGGCCCTTTCGTCCCTCCGGTATCCCGATCTATTTCGGCGGGGCGTCCGATGCGGCGATCCGTGTCGCGGGGCGCCATGCCGATGCCTATGCCCTGTGGGGCGAAACCTATGACGAGGTTGCGGGAGTGATCGCGCGCGTGCGCGCCGCTGCGGCAGAGCATGGCCGGCCGTCGCCCCGCTTCTCACTGTCCCTGCGCCCCGTCCTTGCCGATACCGAGGACGAGGCCTGGGCGCGGGCCGGGCAGATCCGCGAACGGATTGTTGCGTTGCAGGCCGAGGCGGCGCCGTCAGGCACATCGGCTGTGCTGGATATCGCGGGGAGCAGACCCACGGTGGACAGCTTGCCGACCAACGAGGGCTCGCGCCGCCTGCGTGCCCTGGTCGCCCGGGGCGAGCGGCTGGACAAGCGGCTATGGACCGGCGTCGCCGCCGTGACCGGCGGGCGATGGAACTCGACCTCGCTGGTCGGCACGCCCGATCAGGTGGCCGACGCCCTTCTGGATTATTACCGGTTGGGCATTTCAACCTTCCTCATTCGTGGGTTCGATCCGCTCGCCGATACGTATGTCTATGGACGCGAACTGATTCCGCGCGTACGGGCCCTGGTCGCGGCGGAGCAGACGGCGCAATCGGTTGCCTGAACGGCGCAGGCGCCGAGGGCGAAGGAACATCCGGGAGCGGTCATGGCGCGGGTGCCGTTCAGGGCTGGAAGGTGAAGCTGGAATCGACGATGCTGGCGGTGTCGAGCCGCCGCGGGACCATGCGGGTCTCGGTCATGAAATCGGAGACATGCTGCTGTTTGGCGATGATGTCGGGGGAAAGGGGCGCGACGGTGCCGGCCAGGCCCCTGACGACATCGCGGGCGACGGGAAGCGGCAGGCCGACATCGCGGCCCCAGACCTCGGCATAGATGTCCTGATGCGTCAGCATCCACCGATGCGCGGCGCGGAAACGGCGAAGATAGGTCGTCAGGCTTTCCCGTCTGCCCCGCAGCGCGGCTTCGGTTGCCACGACGTAGCTGAGGCCGCTCATCAGGCTGCCGCCATTGACGATCTCACGCGCGCCATCGGCGATCTTCGCGTCCGAGATATAGGGGCCCCAACTGGCCCAGGCATCGACGGCACCGGTCTGAAGTGCCAGCTTGGCCGAAACCGGCGGGATGAAGACGAATGCGACGTCATCATCCTTCATGCCCGCCGCGCGCAGGGCGGCCAGGGTCAGGTAATGGCCGGTCTGGGCGCGCAGGGTCGCCACGCGCTTCCCCTTCAGGTCGCGCACGTTCCGGAGCGGGCTATCCTTCGCCACGACAATGGCGGTGGTCGTGCCATCGGTCTGGATGCCGGCAATCGCCTTTACCGGCACGCCACCCGCCTGGGCGAAGACAAGGGGCGCGTCTCCAATCACCCCGGCGTCCACGGCATTCGCGGCCAGGGCCTGTATCAGCATCGGCGCACCGGCGAACAGGCTCCATTGCACGGGCAGGGTGCCATTGGCCGTCTTGCCTGCCGCCTCCAGCAGCGAACGCGCACCGCCTTTCTGGTCGCCGATCCGCAGCGGCGTGTCCGCCCATGCGCGAGGCCGCTCCAGTACCAGAGAGGGAAGGAAAGACGCGGCGCCCAGCGTGGCGAGGACCTGTCGACGGGTCGGAGTGGTGGACGCACATGTCTCGATCGTGCCGGTTCCGGTCGCCTCCGGCACGGTCATCCGGCCCGTTTCTTTTTGTCCACCGCATGACGGTTGATCGGATATGACAGGCCGAGATTGCCGCGCAGCGTCGTATGCGCATAGTCGTGGCGGAGGAGCCCGCGTTCCTGAAGGATCGGGACGACCAGGTCCACGAAGGCTTCAAGTTGCCCGGGCAGCGGCTCGAACAGATTGAAACCGTCCGCACCGCCCTGTTCCACCCAGCGTTGCAGGGCATCGGCCACAGTCTGCGGACCGCCGACGAAATCGCCCCGTGGGGTCGCCAGTTCCCTGGCGATCTGCCGGATGGACAGGTTGCCGTGCCGCACGCGCGCCAGGATGCGCTGCGCGGCGCTCTGATTGCTCTGCTGCCCGATCGCGGCAACGTCGGGAAACGGGTCGTCCAGGTCGTAAGCGCGGAAATCATGGTCGCTGAAAGCCCGCGACAGGAAACCGAGCCCGGTGTCCAGCGAGGTCAGGGCGACCAGTTCCTGGTAGAGCCCTTCGGCGTCTTCGTCCGTCCGGCCCACGATCGGCGCAATGCCGGGCAGGATCAGCGGCAGGCCGCCATCCTGCCGCAACCGTGCAGCCCGTGCCTTGACGTCACGGTAATAGGCCTGGGCTTCCTCCAGATCCTGCGGGCCGCAAAAGACCACCTCGGCATGCCGGGCCGCGAAATCGCGCCCGTCCTCCGACGCACCCGCCTGGAAGATGACCGGCTGCCCCTGCCGCGAGCGGCCGATATTCAGCGGGCCCCGCACCTGGAAATACGGGCCGGCATGGTCCAGGCGATGCAGCTTGGCGGGGTCCAGAAAGACGCCGTGTGCCTTGTCACCCACCAGCGCGTCATCTTCCCAACTGTCCCATAGCCCCTGCACCACCGCCAGATGTTCGGCGGCAATGCGGTAGCGGTCATGGTGGGACGGGTGGGCGGCACGGCTGAAATTGGCGGCGGTGTCCCCCAGCCAGGAGGTCACGACATTCCATCCGGCCCGGCCGCCGCTGATATGATCCAGCGAGGCGAATTGCCGGGCCACGTTGAAGGGCTCGGAATAGCTCACGCTCAGCGTGCCCACCAGGCCGATATGCTCCGTCGAGGCCGCCAGCGCCGAGAGGATGGTCAGCGGCTCGAACCGGTTGAGGTAATGCGGGCTCGATTTCTCGTTGATCGACAGGCTGTCGGCAACGAAGAGGAAATCGAACTTCCCCCGTTCCGCCGTCTGCGCCTGCTGGCGGTAGAAACGGATGTTTGTGCTGGCGCGGATGTCGCGGTCAGGGTGGCGCCAATCGTCCCAGGTCCGTCCGACCCCATGGAGGATGAAGCCGAGCTTGATGTACCGATCCTGAGCCATGTCTTGTCCTGGTCTGGTGTCGCGTGCAGCGTGGGCTGTGCGTGACGGCAGAACCAGCGAGAAATCGTCAATGACGTGATGGGTGAAGTTAATCGATCATGCCGTCTCCAACACGTCGCGGCCTGTGACAGGCGTGGCCTTGCCGGGCAGGGGGCAGCCGGTTCACCCGGCCGCCCTGGCCGTTTCTTTCCGTGAAAACAGGGAAGGAAAAGCGCGTCAGCGGAGTTGATCGATATATTCGACGTGCTTCTCCACCTCGTCGCGCGTCAGCCACAGGTCGCGCAGGGTCTTGTTGCTGAGATAGGACAACTGGTCGGTGTGATGTGGCGAGCCCGGCTGGCTGGAATTGCCGTAGCTCAGCAATCCCTTTGCCCTCATCGGGGTGGAGAAGCTGACGAGAGACACCCAGGTTTCGCCATGGAACGGTGTCCGTTCACCGTCTTTCATCGGCCCCCAGGTGATGGTGCGGAAGATTCCGGTGTTCCCGAACCCTCCATTGCCCGGCAGGTTCACATTGCCCAGATGAAAGCGCGAGACCTCCCCCAGGGGCCGATCGATCGCACCATAAAGCCGTCGCGTCTCAACGGCAGCCTGTGCGAGCAGGTCCACGGCCTGCGCCGGGTTCTTCAGGCCCGCCGGGGTGTGGATCGGGTCCTCCAGCGACCATGGCGTTGCGAAGTTCCGGAGGTCGGAAAGTTTCGGGCCCATGAACAGGCGGGCCCAGGTCTCGAACAGAAGGGCGCCTTTGCTGTCGGCGTCATCCGCGCCATCCCAGGCACTCAGGACCCGGACGGCGTCCCTGACATCGCGGCGATTGTCGTGCGCGGCGGCGGCCAGAAGGTCGGGCAATACGCGCTGCGCCATAAGCGCGTGCGTATTGAGCTTTTTCGACACGATATCATCGAACGACATCTTGTCGTTGCCCGCCAGCATCGTCGCCGACATCTGGGCACGGAACGTCATCGGTCCCGTCACGGCGACATAGGCCGGATAGGCCTGAGGGTATAATACGCGCGGATAGGTTGCCACCCACGGCGGGTCGTTGGCATTCTGGACGAAACCGGTCGACGGATCGATGATTTTCGGAAGGTCTTCGTAGCCGACGATGCCCTTGGGGATGTTATCGGATGTGTCGCCGCGAACGTAGTCGTTCCAGTCATTGAAATCCCCGCTTTCATGCTTCGGCAGGATTCCATTGTCCAGATACATGATATGGCCGTCGCGATCCGCATAGACGATGTTGAACATCGGAATCTGCAGCTTCTTGAGCGCCGTCTGGAACTGGTCGAAATCATGCGCCAGCGCCATGTCCCAATATTGCCGGAGCATGCCGGGACGGTCGAGGCCGGCCACATACAGGGCGAAGGAACTGCCATCGGCCCGTTTGAAAACCGGTCCCTGCACGGCGTAATGCTGCGCGAAGCTTTTCGTCGCGACCGTTCCGTCCGGCATCTTCACTTTGTAGGACAGGGTCTTCGTCGTAAAGGCGTGCTTCCTGCCATCCAGACGATAGCCGTCGCCATCGGGCGTCAGCGTATAGCGGGTGGCGCCCAGGATCGTGTTGACGGTGTTGGTGAAGGCGACATCCTGGGTAAACGCGAAGCGCAGGATCGGCAGCCCCACCTGTGTCGCGCCGTAAATGCTGAATCCCGGTCCGCTGATCTGGGCTTCGTAATAGGTGTAGAAGGCCGTGGCCCACGGCAGATGCGGGTTGGCCAGCAGCACCGCGTGGCCGTCGGTGGTGCGTGAGGGGGCGATGGCCCAGGCGTTCGATCCGCCCGCCGCGCGCGCGGGCGGGTCGGGCAGCATCTTCTCTTCGGCGGCGATATAGACGTAATTCATCAGGCGAAGGGCGTGGGCAATGACATCCACGCCGCTGACCGGCAGGACGGGTTTGACGTCGCTGACGATTTCGTTCGGGTGGCTGGCTGCGTAATCGTTGATTCCGCGCGCGAAGGCATCCATGTCCTTGCGGAAATCGGGTGTCTGCTGCGTGTACCAGATCTTCGCGCGGTCATAGACACCATTGGCAAGCAGCCAGCGGTCGGACTCTTCCTCTTTCGGCCCCCAATATTCCGCCGCCCGCCCACGGGCCGTTCCATAAAGGCGCAGCAGGATGTCGGCGTGGCTATGGGCCTGCGCCCATCCGAAACCGTAGAAGGCCCCGGCCTGGGTCCGGGCATAGACATGCGGGACCCCGAACGTATCCCAGAGAATCTCGCCCTGGCCCGTTCCCGTCGCGGGGGCGGCCAATCCCCGGCCGCCCATGGCCAGGGACGAGCAGACAGCACCGAGATAGAGCGCGGATTTCCACTTTTTATGAAGGGAAGGCACAAATATGCTCCTGAACATCATCTGCATGCGTCGTCTTTTGTGTCTGTCGGAGGCAACCCGGACCGGCTGTCAGAAAATCACCCCGACGCGGTCGTAACAATATCCTCCGGTGGAGTGGAAAGGAGAAATCCCGGTATACTGGCCCCGGCCTGGCAAGGCATTGAAGATCCCGTTGGCCGCGAGATACTGATTGAAGAGAGCGTTGGCACTGATCCGATACTGACGAATGTATTGAGATTCAGGGTGATGTCCATATCGGCGATCGGCCGGGGCCGAAGCGCGTCTGGAGCGGCACGCCTGTCCGGCGATCCGCTCGGGCGGCCCGCAACGCTTGTCTGCCCTGGTGCGTTGTTCTGGTGTCCATCTGGACAGGAGGATGTGGCCATGGTTCCGCGGGCAAGCTGGAAGGGCGCGCTCAGGATCGGGAAGCTGACCTGCCCGGTTGCGCTCTTTGCGGCGGTGTCGACGTCCGAACGGATTGCCCTGCACCTGATCAACCGCGAGACGGGGAACCGGGTGCATCGGCATTATGTCGACAGCGAAACCGGTGACGACGTGGATCGGGACGTTCAGGTCAAGGGATACGAGACGAAGAACGGCGACATCGTTCTGCTCGATCCGGAAGAGGTCGCGGCCGCCGTGCCCGACAGCGACAAGATGCTCGCAGTCTCCGCCTTCGTCCGCTGCGAAGAGATCGACGACGTCTATCTGGACCGGCCCTATTACCTCAGCCCTGCGGACCCCGCGGCGGAAGAGGCGTTCGCGCTGATCCGGGCGGGCCTCGATCAGCAGAAGGTCGCGGCACTGGCCCAGACGGTTCTGTTCCGGCGTGTGCGCACGCTGCTCATCAGGGCCTATGGGGACATCCTGATCGCGACGACCCTGAATTTCGATGACGAGGTGCGCTCGTCCCAGGACGCCTTCAAGGACATTCCCGACCACCATATGCCCCAGGAGATGCTGGATCTGGCGGCGCATATCATCGACACCAGGAAGGGCCATTTCGACCCGTCGGCATTCGAAGACCGGTACGAGGCGGCCCTCGCCGCGCTGGTCGAGGCCAAGCTGAAGGGAAGGAAGCCCGCGCCGCCGCCCCGCCCGGCCGAGGGCAAGATCATCAACCTGATGGACGCCCTGCGCGAGAGTGCCGGCGCGGCACGCCCCCCTGCCGGGAAAAAGACCCGGTCGCGTTCCGGGCACACGCCGGGCCGCAAGGCGGGCTGACCCATGGCACTGGAGACCTACCGCCAGAAGCGCGACTTCACCCGGACCCGGGAGCCGGCGGGGGAGGGCAGCCGGGCCGAGGGGCACCGTTTCGTCGTCCAGAAGCATGACGCGCGGCGGCTGCATTACGATTTTCGCCTTGAACTGGGCGGCGTCCTGAAAAGCTGGGCGGTGACCAGGGGGCCGAGCCTGATTCCGGGCGAAAAGCGCCTGGCGGTCCATGTCGAGGACCACCCGCTGGATTATGGGGATTTCGAGGGCACGATCCCCAAGGGGCAATATGGCGGCGGGACGGTGGCGGTGTGGGACCGCGGGACCTGGACGCCGCTCGAGGACGCGGAAAAAGGGTTGTCCAAAGGCCATCTCGACTTCGAACTGCACGGCGAGAAACTCGCCGGGCGCTGGCATCTGGTGCGGATGAAAGGCCGGCCAAGCGACAAGCGCGACAATTGGCTTCTGATCAAGGGCGACGACGAGGCGGCCCGGAGCCCCACCGATCCGGACATCCTCGAAGAGCAGCCCAATTCCGTCAAAACGGGCCGGACGATCGCCGAGATCGCCAACGGCGCGCCGCCAACCGAGCGGACGAAGACAGCGCGAAAAGCAACCGAACCGGCACCGAAAACGCAGAAAGATGCGCCGTCCACCATTCAGGACCCGCAGCAGATCAGGGGGGCAAAGCCCGGCGATCTGCCGGCGTTCGTCGAGCCCGCCTTGGCCACCCTGGTCGCCAGACCACCCTCGGGGCCGCGCTGGATTCACGAAATCAAGTTCGACGGCTATCGGCTGGAGGCCCGGATCGAGCAGGGCATGCTCAAGCTCCTGACACGGAGCGGCCTGGACTGGACCGCGAAATTCGGTTCCGCCGTTTGCGACGCGCTGGCGGCGCTGCCGGTCCAGACGGCCCTGATCGACGGCGAACTGGTGGTCGAAATCCGCTCGGGCGCCAGCGATTTTTCGGCGCTGCAGACCGATCTCAGCGAAGGGCGGACGGACCGTTTCGTCTTCTATGCCTTCGACCTGCTTTACCTGGACGGGCAGGACCTTCGTGCGGCGACATTGACCGACCGCAAGACCGCGCTGCGCCGCCTCATGCCGGAAACGCCCGGTATCCTGCGGTTCAGCGAGGATTTTGCCGATGATGGCGCGCTGGTCATGCGCCACGCATGCCGCCTCGGCCTGGAAGGTATCGTGTCCAAACAGGCGGACGCCCCCTATCGCTCCGGTCGGGGCAGGATCTGGGTCAAATCGAAATGCTCCGCGCGGCAGGAATTCGTCATCGGCGGCTATGTGCCTTCGACCACAGGCCACAAGAGCGTGGGCTCCCTGGTGCTTGGCGTGCATGACGCGCAGGGACTGCGCTATGTCGGGCGCGTCGGCACCGGGTTTTCGGCCCCTGTGGCGGAGGATCTGTTTCGCACCCTGGACGTCACCAGGACGACCGGAAACCCCTTTATCGACCGGCTTTCCGCGGCGGAAGCGCGCGGCGTGCGCTATGTGCGTCCCGAGCGCGTGGCGGAAGTGGAATTCCGCGCCTGGACGGCGGATGGCCGGCTTCGGCATGCTTCCTTTCGTGGTATCCGTGACGACAAGCCAGCAGCGGAGATCGTACGTGAAATGCCCGCGTCGGACCCACCGCCCCGCAGAGCCGGGGCAGAGCAGAAACGCACCGTCGCACTGACCCATCCGGACCGCGTATACTGGCCGGATGCCGGCGTCACGAAGGAAGGGCTGGCCGATTACTATGCCGCCATGTGGCCGCGCATCGCGCCGTTCATCGTCGATCGGCCCCTGGCGCTGCTGCGATGCCCGGAAGGGATCGAGGGGCCACGTTTCTTTCAGAAGAACGCCTGGAAGGGCATGAACGCCCATATCCAGGCGCTGGACGATCCTGCCAGCCAGGAGAAGGAGCATCTGATCGGTATTCACGATCTCGATGGCCTCATGGGGCTGGTGCAAGCGGCGGTGCTGGAAATCCACCCCTGGGGCGCATCCTGCCGCGACTGGGAAAGACCCGACGAACTGGTGATGGATCTCGACCCCGGCGAGGGCGTCGCATGGGCGCAGGTCATCGACGCGGCGCGGCAGGTGCGCGAGCGCCTGGAGGCGTCGGGCCTGACGGCCTTCGTCAAGACCTCCGGCGGCAAGGGGCTGCACGTGGTGGCCCCCCTGAAACCCGAGGCGGACTGGGAGACGGCCAAGGCCTTCTCCCGAACGCTGGCGCAGACGATGGCCGCCGATCATCCGGACCGGTTTATCGCGACCATCACCAAATCGAAGCGTCACGGGAAAATCCTGCTCGATTATCTGCGCAACCAGCGTGGCGCGACCTCGGTGGCGCCTTACTCCACGCGCGCGCGCCCCGGCGCCCCCGTCTCGATGCCGCTGGCCTGGGACGAGTTGGGGGAGATCACCGGATCGGCGCAGTTCACGGTGGGCAATGCGATGGCGCGGCTCTCCTCGCTGCGTACCGACCCGTGGGAGGGATTCCACGCGGCGCGGCATCCGCTCGCGTAACCGGCCCTAGCCTTTATGGCCTTTCGCGGATTTCAGGCTCGCCTTGAGCGCGTCCATGATGTTCACGACGTGATCGGCCGGCGCCGTAGCACTCCGGTTGATCGGCGTCTTCGGCCGGACGCGCCTCTTGGCGTCGATAATCCCTTGCAGGCGCGCCTGTACCGGGTCGCGGATCATGTCCGGGTTCCAGGGCCGCATGCGCTCGCCAATCACTTGCCCGAGCAGGGTGACATCCTGCCGGTCCGGCTCCGGCATCTTGTTCGCCGACACATAGTCGCCCGGGTCGCGAACCTCCTCGCCATAGCGGAGCGTCCAGACCACGATCCCCTTGCCGCGCGGCTCCAGCAGAACGGCATGCTCCCGCCGATACAGCACCAGTCGGGCGATGCCGACCGTGCCCGTATGGCGCATGGCATCGCGAATGACGGCAAATGCTTCCTCGCCGACCTTGTCGTCGGGCATGAGGTAATGGGGCGTATCGTACCAGATCCAGCCGAT
This sequence comes from Gluconacetobacter tumulicola, assembly GCF_014174215.1. Lineage (GTDB taxonomy): Bacteria > Pseudomonadota > Alphaproteobacteria > Acetobacterales > Acetobacteraceae > Gluconacetobacter > Gluconacetobacter tumulicola. The sequence goes on from NZ_JABEQL010000007.1 coordinate 101,134, forward strand.
TTCCCCGGCATCGACGAAGCATTCGATATCGATGACATGCGTGCTTTCGAGGGCAACGGAATCCAGTTCCTCATCCTCCAGCAGCACATACTGGTCGCCCCCGCGCGGGTAGCCTTTCACGAGGTCCTCGTCATCGACCGGCTTGCCGGTCGCGGCGTCACCATATTGCACGACCACACGATGGCCGGTCCTGCGGCTCATCATGTGAAAGCGGATGCGCTCCGTCTCGGTGGTGGCAGGGGTCATGGATACGGCGCAGGTCACGAGGGAAAGCTTCAGATGGCCGGTCCAGAAGAGTCTCGGTGCCATGGCTAGGTCCTCCTTCACACACTGGTTTCCACCACGGGATTGCCCATATCGGAACGGAGGCCACGGCATGCCCGCCTGCGGAAAGGAGCCGTTCCATGACGGCCCGGAAGACTGTCGACCACCCCGCGAGGACGGCACGCTGGTCGGCAGAGGTGACCCACCACAGCGATGCGCTCGACCTCGAGCCCGATATCTTCAAATCCGACGACCCGCACCGCATCGCGGAATCCCTGAAACAGTCCGCCGAGGCCAGCACGCGCCGCAAGGCCACGCCATTTCGTTCTGCCATGTCGATGCTGGTTTTCTACATCAACAGGGCGGGGCGCTCGCTTCCTCCCGAGAGGCGCCGGGTTCTCGACCGCGCCAAGCAGGAACTCCGCCGAGTGTTCGGACACCAAGGCTGAACCCGCACCGCTTCAGATCTCCATGCCCTATTTCTGCGCGTTCTTCCTACGGGTCTCGGCAGCTTTCTTCGCGGACGCCGAGCGTTCCCCGGCCGATCGGTGGGCGGAGGCCGCACCCCCCAGTCTGCCGCCCTTGCGAGACGGCTCGTGCGTCACCTCATGCCCTCGTCCCGAGCCACTCTTCTTGCCGTCACCGGTTTCCTTGTTGACGGTGGCCCATGCCCGGCGCTCGGCTTCCTCCTCGCTGACGCCGCGCTGCTCATAGCTCTGCTCGATATGCTCGGCCTGTCTCTTCTGCTTGTCCGTATAGGCGGACTTATCGCCACGCGGCATGGTTCATGCTCCCGCTCGCAGCAGATCGGCGCCGCCTTCTGCCCTTCGGTCAGGACGAGACGACGTCTGATGACAAGGCCGGAGAGCGGGAAAAGTTCTCTCTGCGGCCTTCGCAGGATGATGGATCGTCCATTCTCCAGCCGATCCGGTAATGATCGAAAATATCGGAGAAGAGGAGGGTCGATGTGAAATATTTTACAATAATAATGAAATATTTTTATTCTATAATGAAAGTATTTTAATGACGAAATATTGATCCGATATAATTTCGGAACCTCTCCCCGCACCGTGCGTAGCAGAGGGACGATGTCGGGCGTTGGCGGTCGATCTCCCGGAACGGCGATCCTGACGCCCCGTCAGCAACGGCGGCGAGGAGAGGGATCATGACCAAGGGTAAGAAGTCGGGAGACGCACCGAAGAAGGCCCCTGGCGCGCCGGTCGGGGCAGGCGCAGAGATGCGGCAGGGTGCCGGTGGCGAAACGCATCAGGTAGCGGGTGGAGACGTCGTAACCCTGACGACCGCACAGGGCGCACCGGTCGCCGACGACCAGAACACGCTGCGCTATGGCGCTCGCGGCCCCGCTCTGCTGGAGGATTTCCACTTCCGCGAGAAGATCTTCCACTTCGACCACGAACGCATTCCCGAACGCGTGGTCCACGCCCGCGGCTATGGCGCGCATGGCTATTTCGAGCTGACCGACAGCCTGGCAGACGTGACGCGCGCGGATATCTTCCAGCGCGTCGGCGAGCGCACGCCGGCCTTTGTGCGCTTCTCGACGGTCGCGGGCTCGAAAGGGTCGTTCGACCTCGCTCGCGACGTGCGCGGGTTTGCGGTCAAGCTCTACACGAAGGAAGGCAACTGGGACCTGGTCGGCAACAATATCCCGGTCTTCTTCATCCAGGATGCGATCAAGTTTCCGGACATGGTCCATGCGGTCAAGCCGGCACCCGATCGCGAATTCCCGCAGGCGCAATCGGCCCATGACAATTTCTGGGATTTCATATCGCTGACGCCGGAAAGCCTGCACATGATCATGTGGGTGATGTCGGACCGCGCGATCCCGCGTTCCTTCCGCTTCATGGAAGGGTTCGGCGTCCACACCTTTCGTTTTCTCGACGCGGACGGGCATTCCACCTTCGTCAAATTCCACTGGAAACCCAAGAAGCGGCTGCAATCGGTGGTATGGAACGAAGCGGTCAAGATCAACGGCGCCGATCCCGATTTCCACCGCCGCGATCTGTGGGACGCCATCACCAGCGGCGATTTTCCGGAATGGGAACTGGGCGTCCAGCTTTTCGATCAGGCATTCGCCGACACGTTCACCTTCGATGTGCTGGACCCCACCAAGCTGATTCCGGAAGAGGAATTGCCGGTGCGGATCGTCGGCAGGCTGGTGCTGGACCGCGTGGTCGACAATTTCTTTGCCGAGACCGAGCAGGTGGCCTTCTGCACCCAGAATGTGCCGCCGGGGATCGATTTTTCGAACGATCCTCTGCTCCAGGGGCGCAATTTCTCCTATCTCGACACGCAGCTCAAGCGGCTGGGCAGCCCCAATTTTACCCACATTCCCATCAACGCGCCCAAATGCCCGATGGCCCATTTCCAGCAGGACGGGCACATGGCGATGCGCAATCCGATCGGCCGCGCCAATTACGAACCCAATAGCTGGGGGGCCGCCGGCGGCCCGCGCGAGGACCCGGTGCGCGGTTTCCGCAGCTTCGCGGCCGAGGAAACAGGCCCCAAGACCCGCCTGCGGCCCGAGAGCTTCGCCGACCATTACAGCCAGGCCCGGCAATTCCTGATCAGCCAGACGCCGATCGAACAGAAGCATATCGGCGACGCCATCACCTTCGAGTTGAGCAAGGTGGAGCGCCCCGACATCCGCGCGCGCCTGGTCTCGCACCTTCGCCATATCGACGAGCATCTGGCGGCGACCGTCGCGAACGGGCTGGGCCTGCCACTGCCCGAACCGGCAAAGGCGGCGCGGCCGACGATCACCGGCCTGCCGCCGTCGGAGGCGCTCAGCATCGTCAAAAACGGTCCCGACAGCTTTGCCGGCCGCAAGTTCGGCATTCTCCTGACCGATGGCGCGGATGCGGCCCTGTTCGATGCGCTGGTCGCGGCGGCGGACAAGGAAAAGGCCGTTCATGAAATCGTCGCGCCGAAGATCGGCGGCGTTACGCTGTCCGACGGCCGGGCCGTGGCGGCGCAGCAGAAGATCGATGGCGGCCCGTCCGTGCTGTTCGACGCGGTGGCGGTGATCGCCTCGCCAGAGGGGGCGGCGCTACTGGCCGGCGATGCGGCGGCCAAGGATTTCGTCACCGATGCCTTTGCCCACTGCAAATTCATCGGCTACGCCGAGGAGGCGATCGCGCTGTTCGACAAGGCGGGTCTGACCGCCGATCTCGACGAAGCCTGCATCGTTCTGGAGACGGAGAGCGATGTCCAGGATTTCGTCCAGGCATGCCGCGCGCTTCGCTTCTGGGATCGTGAGGCGAAGGTCGATCTCGACGCCAAAGCGTGACGATCTTGGCTGCGGCGACCGTTCCGGACGTGCGGCCCGCCTACGCCTACGCCATCGGCATCCCGGCGCGGGACGAGGAACGGTGTATCGTCCCGTGTCTCGAAGCATGCCGCATAGCCATGGCGCGATGGCCCCAGCCGGGAGTCATCGCCCTCCTGGTCAATAACAGCCGCGACCGCACCGTGGCGCGCGCCCTTGCATGGGCGCGTCGCACCGGCGCGCCGCTTTGCCTGGCGGAACGCTGCTTTCCCGACGAGGCGGCCCATGCGGGCACCGCGCGCCGTGTCGCCTTCGATCTTGCCCGTGCCCGGGTCGGGACGGGCGGATATCTGCTGGCAACGGATGCCGATTCCCGGCCCGACCTGGACTGGCTCCGGGCAAGCCTGGGTCCGCTCGAAGCCGGCCGGGCGGCAATGGTGTGCGGCACCATAGAGCTCGACCCGCTGGAATTCGCCCGGCTGCCCGCCTGGGTAACCCACAACGGCGCCGTCGAGGACCGTTACCGGCGCGCCGCACTGGAACTCACCAGCCTGCTCGATCCCGATCCCGTCAATCCATGGCCGTCCCACGGCACGATATCGGGCGCCAATCTCGCGCTGTCGGTGGCCGCCTATGACCGGGTCGGCGGCGCGCCGATCGTGCCATATGGCGAGGATCGCGCGCTTGTCCGCCGCTTTCTCGATCATGACCTGCCCGTTCTCTATAGCGATGCCTCGCGCGTCGTGACCTCATGCCGGCTGGAGGGCCGGGCGCCGGGCGGCATGGCGGATACGATCGCCTCCCGCCTTGCCGGCGGCCAGCATTGGTGCGACGAGAGCCTGGAACCCGCCCGGCAGACATGGTTCCGCGCCCATGCGCGCGCGCAGCTTCGCCGGACATTTCGCGACTGTCGACAACGGGATGCGGCTCTGACCGAGGCCGGATTGTCCTGCGAGCAGCGCCGGATGGCCCCCTCCTTTACCGGCTTCGGCGCCTTGTGGGCGTTTGTCGAAGCCACCAGCCCTCGCCTCGCGCGGCGGCGCATGTCGTGGGAAGAGATGGCGGCCGAGCTGCCCGCTCTGGAAAGGCTGCGAGACGATTGGGCGGCTTCCGTCGCGACCGCGCGGATCAGGCCGGCGGAGGAGATCGCGTGAGCCGCCCTCTCGCCATCTCCCTGCGATGCCATGAAGCCGGCGAATATGATGCGCTGATGGATTGGCTCACGGAACGCGCCGACATGGCGGAGACCGACCCGGCGGGGCTTGCCCCCGAGATGGAGGCTCTCCGCCAGGCCGGCCTGCTGGCAGCCTGCCTGCCTGATGCCGAGGGAGGGCAGGGTCTGGGGCTCGGCGCGGAAACCGCGATCACCGCCTTCGAACTGCTGCGGCGGATGGGCCGCGCGAACCTCTCGGTCGCCCGGCTGTTCGAAGGGCATATGAATGCGGTAAAGCTTCTGCACCTTTATGACGGCCCGGGGGCACGTGTCGCGCCGGCCGTGCGGAACGGTGCTTTGCTCGGCGTCTGGGGCGCAGACGGGGCGCGTCCGCTTCGTGGCTTTGCGACCGGCGGCGGGCTGCGGCTGGAGGGCGAGAAGATCTTCGCCTCTGGTCTGGGGCTGGTGCGCTTCGCCATCGTGACCCTGCGCGACGGCATTGCCGATGATGGGCCCGACCGCCTGGCCCTGGTCGACGTGTCCGATCCCGCGCGTCAGGACCCGTCGGCATGGAAAGCCTCCGGAATGCGCGCCACGGTCTCGGGCCGCTTCGATTTCAGCGGACTGGAGATCGACGCCGGCCATATCATCGGCCAGCCGGGCGATTATGTGCGCGAACCGCATTTCGAGGGCGGGATCTGGCGCTATTGCGCGGCGCATCTGGGCGGCGCCGAGGCACTGGTCGCGCTGTGGCGCGACGCCCTCGCCACACGCGGCCGGCTGGACGACCCGATGCAGCTTGGGCGCTATGCGCGGGCGGTGTCGCTCTGCCGGGCCATGGCAAGCCTGCTGCGCGAGACGGCCCGGACCGTCGAGGCGGCGACGGACGAGCGGGAGGCCATCGACGCAGCGGTCGCCGCCGCCCTTCTGGCCCGCCAGTTCGTCGAGGAAGGCTGTGTCGAAATCCTGCAGCTTGCGGAAAAATCGCTTGGGACCGCAGCCTATATGACAGGGACCCCGATCGAACGGGTCCGGCGCGACCTCTCGATATTCCTGCGCCAGGCCGCGCCGGATGCCAAGCTGCTCAAGGCCGGCCGGCTGCTGGCAGGCGCGTCCGATGCCGCGCCATGGTGACGCAATTCGCCGAGGGTGCGATCGTCAGGGCCGGGCGACAGGCCCGCTCCATCGAGATCGCGGCGCTGACCGGGCCCGGCAATGTGCTGGTGCTGACGCCACATCCCGATGATGAATCGCTCGGTTGCGGCCGCGCCATCGCGGCGGCCAGCCGCGCGGGCAGGGACGTGCTTGTCGTGGTCCTCACCGACGGCCGGCTGTCACATCCCCATTCGCGGCTTTTCCCGGCAGACAGGCTGATCGCCCTCCGGCAGGCGGAACTGGTCGAAGCGACGCGGCTGCTGACGCGGGGCACGGGCGAGATCATCACGCTCGGCTTCCCCGACCAGGGCGTGCCGGAAGCGCAGGCCGATCGCGCGGCGGTGCGGGACCAGTTGCTGCACCTGATCGACGCCCGGAATGTGACCTCTCTCTGGACGACATGGGAGCAGGACCCCCATCCCGACCATCGCTGCGCGGCCGCAATCGCGCGCCAGGTCGCGGATGCAAGAGCGGGGCTCGGATTCTGGCGCTACCCGGTCTGGGGGCGCTTCATCGAAGATGCGCCACGGGCAGGGGATGTCCTCTATCGCTTCGATGGCGCGCCCTTCCGGCCCGAGAAGCGGGCGGCCATCGACGCCTATCGCTCCCAGATGACGGACCTGATCCCGGATGATCCCGACGGGTTCGTCATGGACGCCCGCGCCCGCCGCCATTTCCTCGAAAGCCCGGAATTGTTCATCGGGGACGGCAATCATGTCTGAACGTGCCGCGCGGTTCGACCGGCTCTATTCGGGTGATATCGATCCGTGGGGATTTCGCAGCTCGACCTATGAGAGAGACAAATATCGGGCGACCCTGCATGCCCTGCCGCGACCCCATTATGCCGTCGCGATCGAGGCCGGATGTTCGATCGGCGAGCTGACCCGGCTGCTGTCCTGGCGCTGCGATCGCGTCATCGGTCTCGATCTTTCCGCTGTTGCGCTGGACGAAGCGAGGCGACGGAATGCCGACCGGCCGAACATCGCGTTCCGCGAGGGCGAATTGCCGGGCGCCTGGCCCGACGAAAGCGCGGTCGACCTGCTTGTCCTGTCGGAAGTCCTGTATTTCCTCGCGCCGGACGAAATTCGAGATCTCACGCAGCGGGTCGCGACGAACTGGTCCCCCGGCGGCGACTGTGTACTCGTCAATTATCTCGGACCAACGGGGGAAGGTCTGCAAGGCGGCGAAGCTGCCGAGCTTTTCATAACATCCATGAAGGCACTCGCCGGAATCCGGCAGGAAGTACGAATCACGAAAAGCCGTTACCGGCTCGATGTCCTGACGCGTGACCCTTCGCTGTCCATGATGCGGCAGGGGAATGGGCCGTGATGGCCCTGCCTTCTCTCCATGGAGAAATACAGATCACGCGTTGCTGCTGTCCCGTCGGTTCTGATCAGGCTCCGCGATCTTTCCAGACGCTGACGGCATCAATGCCGGTTCTCAGCAACTCTGCCGCACGGGCCTGCGTATCGGCCTCGACATAGACGCGCAGTTCCGGGGCGTTGCCCGACGGACGCAGATGGATGATCTCGCCATTGGCGAAAGTCATGCGCAATCCATCCGTCTGGTCGACATGCGCCAGATCTTCGGGCGTCCGGATAAAGCCCAGTGCCATCGCGCCTTCGGCGGGATGGCTGGCGAGCTTTCCGATTTCCGCCAGACTTTGCGCGGTCGGCATGTTCTCCAGCCGGTCGCTGAGCGTGAAACGCGGCGGCAGCGTGGCGACGAGGGCGGCAAGGCCGGTCTTTTCCCGGCGGGCTGCGACCAGGGCACACAGCATGGGCAGCACGGAGTCGCGCGTCGGCAGCGCATGCAGTGTCCGGCCGTCCTTCTGGATATCCGTCGCCAGCAGGAAGCCGCCATTGGCCTCATAACCGACGGAGGGCGTGATGCCGGCCTCGGCGGCGTCGGTCATGGCGGCGACGACGAACGGCGAGCCGATGCGGGTGCGCCGGACATCCCGCGCGAAGCCGCTCTTTTCCAGTGCCGTATTGCTGCTGACGGGCGTGGTGACGGCAGCGGCGCCGAGAAAGCGCGCGGCCAGGATGCCCAGCACATCGCCGCGCAGCCAGTTGCCCTGGGCATCGGCCAGCAGGGGGCGGTCGGAATCGCCGTCGGTGGTCAGGATGGCATCAAGCGTGCCGTCCGCCGCCCAGTCGCGCGCCAGCGCGGCATCCTCGGGGCGCACGGCCTCGGTATCGACGGGGATGAAGCTCTCCGCACGGCCCAGGGGCACCGCCGTGCCGCCCAGGGCCTCGACCACCCGCACCAGCACATCGCGGCCGACGGCGGAATGCTGATAGACGCCCAATGTCAGGTCGGACAGCGCATCCGGGCCGAAGAATGCACGATAGCGCGCGACATAGCCGGGCACGACATCGGTCAGCTCGGGCAGTTCGACCGGTGCGACCAGGGCGCCGTCAGCATCGAACCAGCCTTCGGGCAGGTCCACGCCCAGCGTGCGCATGGCGGCTTCGTCTGATTTCAGGAACTCGCCGCGCGCGCGGTTGAACTTGATGCCGTTGCGGTCGGCGGGGATATGGCTGCCCGTGACCATCAGGGACGGATATCCCTGCGCGAACGCATGCAGGCACAGTGCGGGGGTGGGAACATACCCACAGAAGACCGGCTCGCCCTCCATATGCCGGATGGCAGTCACGCAGGCGCGCAGGATGCGGGGCGTGCTGGGGCGCAGATCGCCCGCGACCGCGACCGGCGTGCCGGGCGCGAACTCGCCGAGCGTCGCCAGATGCCGAAGATAGCCGACCGTATAGGCGAAGCAGACCGCATCGGTCATCGCGGTGACAAGGCCCCGGGCGCCACTGGTGCCGAAGGCAACGCCGGACTGAGTCATCCATTCGGCTATCTTCATGAGACACTCTTTCGAAAGAGACGATGATCCATCATCTCATCTTGGGGGGAAACCATCTCCGAGGAAACCTTCTCCGGCAAACGCGCGGCACGGTCTACGTTTCCATGCGTCGTCAGGGTGGTTAAGCGTTCCAAAACAGCTCCGTGGCCCCTGTACCATCAGCATCGAAGATCGTCCAACCCCGATGACCCGGCGTTTTCCCCTCCCTCGCGCAGCCGGGGGGGGGGAGAGGTCATCGGGGTTCTCCCGACCCGGCTGTGGGTCGGGGAGGATTGAGGGCCTGGGCGGCGACATAGCCGGCCGTCACGCTGGCCATACCCAGCGTGACGGACAGCACGATATTGAGCAGCGCCCGCCCGGGCGCCCCGCCGCGCAGCAGGTCCAGCGTCTGGAGCGTGAAGGATGAAAAGGTCGTGTATCCGCCGCAGATGCCCACCATGAACATCAGCCGGGCGGTATCGGGCACCTGGAAGCGGGCATTGCCGACCGTCAGCGTGCCGAAAAACGCAATGGCGAACGATCCGGACAGGTTGATCAGGATCGTTCCCCAGGGAAGGGTCTGGCTGATGCGCGCGGTCGCCAGACCGACCCAATAGCGCATCAGGGTGCCGCAGGCACCGGCCAGGGCGATGCCGAGAGACGTCATGATATTGGAATTCATGCGATAGGGTCTTCGATACCGTGATGACAGGTCAGGATGGGCAGCGTGGCGTGGGCGAGCAGATCGCGCGTCGGGCCGCCGAACAGAAATTCCAGGAAGCGCGAATGCGTATAGGCGCCCATGATCAGCAGGTCGCCCCGCGCGGCCAGCGCATGGGCGCGGATCTCCGCGCCGATCCTGTCACGAGGGGCCACGAAGCGGTCGATCGTGACCGGCACGCCGCGATCGACCAGCATCCGGGCCCGGTCCGGCGGCGCTTCGGCCGTGTCATGCGCCGTGCCGATCAGGAAGGTGACATGCTCGGCCGCTTCCAGAAGCGGCTGGGCCGCGTCCAGGGCCCGGTCGAGGGCGGGTGAGGGATGCCATGCGACGATCGGGCGCCGGCCGACCGTGTCGCAGGCCTGCAAGGGGGCAATCAGGACCGTGGCACCCGCATCGTACAGGGCGCCGGAAAAGGCTTGGCCGATCGTCTGCCGGTCATCCGCACGTGGGCGGCTGATGACGGCCAGATCGGCCAGTCGGGCCTCCCGGGCCACGATCTCGCGGATATCGCCGGCCATTTCGACCCATTCCACCTTGGCGGCGATCGGGTGGCCGGCCGCCCCGATCCACTGGCGGGCAATGTCGTGCAGCCGCTTCGCGCGGCTGGCGATCTCGGCGGCGAAGGCCCTCCGCTGGTCGGGTGTGGGGATGCCTTCGTCCGGCGCCTGGAAAGCCGGGTCGGTCGCCGGTTCGGGATGAAGCAGGCGGATGTCGTGCCCATCCAGCCGCCTGGCCAGTTCCCCTGCGGCCTGAAGCGTGGACAGGGCGGTCTCCGGCCGGTCCAGAATGGCAAGGATGCGCATCGCGGCCCCTTCCGTCAGAGATTTCGGACCGGGACGATATGTAACCCATGCCGGCCATGGGCGCGAGCCAGAGGCGAGGTCACGGGACCATCGTGGAATGAGAGCATCGAGAGCATATGGACGGATTCCTCCCTTCACGCCCTGTCGGGCCGGGTAGGAATCATCAGCCTCGGCGGCGAGGCGGTTCGACCCCCGAAGGGTCAGGCAGAATCCATTGCCGTCCCCAAGAGAGGCATCGGGGACGGCTTTGTGTCAAGCGCGCGGGCTGGCGGCGCACGCGTCCGCCAGCCGCGCGGGTCAGAAACGCTGTTCGATGCCGGTCAGGATGGTGCGGCGCAGCCCGTATTGCGGCGCGCCGACACCGATGCCCGAGCCGCTGCGCAGTTCGTAGCGTTTGTCGAACAGGTTGATCACGTCCAGGCGCAACTGGGTGCGCTTCAGGAACGGGATATGGAACAGATCCTGGAACGACTGGACGGCGGACAGGTTGAACGTCGCATATTGCGGGATCACGCCCCCGTTGGGAATGTCGCTGTCCTGGCGCAGGCCACTGCCATAGACCATCGTCGCCGACAGGCGCAGCGGGTGGCCGGTTCGGTAGAAAGCCGTGTAGCTGCCGCCGGCCGACGCCGTCCAGCGCTGGTCATGGTCCAGATGGACCCAGCGATGCTGGATATAGGCCAGGTCGGCCGGGTCGAAGTTCCATTGGGCGGTGTCGATGTCCTTGCCGATCGCGCGCGACCAGGCAAAATTGCCGTAGACGGTAAAGGGCCCATGTTCGTAATCGGTGGCGAATTCGTAGCCATGGACCTGCCCACGCCGGTAATTGAAGGCGGACAGGATGATGGGCGACCCGAACTGGCCTTCGTCGATCAGATTCTTCGCCAGTTTCACATAGGCGTCGAACGAGGCGTGCCAGCCGGGCAGGATCTCCTGGGCGAAGCCGGCATCGAAATAATGGTCGCGCTCCGCCTTGACAGTCGTATTCTGGAAATTGGCCGGTGCAGCCGATGTGTTGGCGAATTTTCCAAGCTGCGCGCCGCTCAGGAGTTCGAACGGGGGAGGGGTGAAATAGCGCGAGTAACCGGCATGGAACGTGCCGCCATGCCAGGGCTGATAGACGATGTTGATGCGCGGGCTGACCTGCTTGGAATGAGTATATTCATCCACCCCGTCGAAACGCAGCCCGTAATTGATGGTCAGGTTGCGCAAGGGGCGCCATTCATCCTGGGCATACAGGCCGTAGAGCCATCCGGTGCGGCCATTGCCGTCATGGATGGAGACAGGCTGGTCGCCAAAGATCGTGCCGCCATCTTCATCGATGCCGGTCTGCGGGTAGACGGTGGAATCCGTCTTGGAGATCGTGCGTTCGACATAGATCTGGTAGCCGAAACGGACCGTGTGCTGCGCATCGGCATGCCACGTCACGTCGGTCTGCGAACCGGACGAGAAGACCGAGCGCTGGGCGCGCTGGGCGATGCCGTTATAGACCAGATCCCCCAGCGGATCGGGGGAATAGCCCAGCGAACTGTAGCGGACCACGGCCGAACTCTGCAGGCTGATACTGCCGATATCCTTTTGCAGAGACAGGATTCCGAAATCGGTGATCTGCTTCTGGCGTTCGTTCAGGCTGGCACTGTCGACGCTGCCGTACAGATTCTGCGACAGGGCGCTGTCGAGGAAGGACGGGTTGGCAAACTGCCTCTGCTGGCCGGGATTGTTCGGAAGCTGATATTCGGCGTTCGACACGCCGGCCGTCAGGCTGATGCGCGTGTCGTCATCGGCCGTATAGCGCAGATGGCCGAGGAAATGGTACTGGTTCGTCAGATCGTGCAGGGCATTGAAATCCGGCGTCGGATTTTCGACGCCCACGCGATCATGCACGAAATCGGCGGTCGCGAAATAATCCCATCGTCCGGCATGGCCGCCATATTGCAGGGACGGAAAGAAGTAATCGCGTGCACCACCATAGATCGACACGTCCCCGCCCGGATCGGCGCTGCCGGTCTTGGTGGTGATATCGATCACGCCGGCCTGCAGGAAGCCATATTCGCTGGGCAGCGCGCCCGTCGTCAGCGACATGGAATGGGCAAAGCGCGTCATCAGCGTCTGGCCGAAGACGCTCATGCCTTCGGGCAGCTCCACGCCGTCCAGGCGGAACTGCACTTCATTATGGTCGCCGCGAACATGGATCTGCCCGTAACTGTCCTGCGCGACGCCGGGGGCCTGCAACAGGACGGAATTCAGCGGCGCGTTGTCGCCGCCGGGAATGGTTTCGATATCGCGCCGCGTGAAACGATAGGTGGTGGCGCCCGTGGACGATTGGAGTGCCGCGCGCGTCACGTCGAGATGCGCATTGACCAGGATATGTTCCTCGTTGGCGGCGGTCGCCTCCACGCTGCCGTCGGGCAGGATACGGTCGGTGGCGCGTGGGGTGGTGAAGGACGACCGGGACGATGTCCCCTGCTGCGTGGTCGTGTTCGACGTTTGGCCGGACGGAGCGGAAGGCTGGGACTGATCCAAGGTCTCCGCACGGGCTGCCTGCGGCAGGGAAAATGCGGTTCCTGCAAGCAAAACAGCCATGCGAAGCGCGGGTCGAGACGGATTCATCAAGGCGATCCTGTTCGTATGAAAGCCCCCCAGCCTATAAATGGTATGTTATAATGTTGCAATTCATGGGTGGAAAAAGAGCGAATTGCCGGACGATATGTTGTATATCTGCAACAGAAACCGGACTCGCCCGTATGGGCAAGGAGTCCGTCAGTCCTGACCGCAGGCGTTTCGCTGTGATTGAAGCTGCCAGTAAGGCACTGCGATCGCGGCGAAATTCCTGCGTTCGGGCAACGAACTTGTCAGCGTGATGACGTGTCGATCGATCTGGCAACGCTGCGCGCGACACTGTCGCGCCAGAAGGGCAGGCGGATGCCGAACACGTCGTGCAGGCGGGTGCAGTCCAGGCGGGAATCCTGCGGCCGGGCGGCAAGGGTCGGCCAGTCGGCGGTGGTAATGGCCTGGACCTCCGGCATCGGGTGGCCGGCTTTGGCGGCCTCTTGCAATGAAGCGACCGCCAGGCCGTGCCAGGTCGTATCCCCGCTGCCGGCGGCATGGAACAGGCCGGCATATTCATCGCGCCAGCCGTCCCGGCCGATCGTGTCGATGATCGCCAGAATGGCGTCCGCAAGGTCATCGGCGCTGGTCGGGTTGCCATGCTGGTCGCCCACCACCCGCAGGGTTGGATTCTTCGCCCCCGCATTCAGCATGGTACGCACGAAATTCCGGCCATAGGGCGAATAGACCCAGGAGGTGCGCAGGATGATCGCGCGGTCGTGGGCGGCCAGGATCGCGCGCTCGCCTTCCGCCTTGCTGCGTCCGTAGACCGTGCGCGGCGAGATCGGATCGGTTTCGACATAGGGCGCGCCCTTGCTGCCGTCGAACACGTAATCGGTCGAGACATGGATCAGCGGAATGCCGCGCTCGGCGCATAATCGGGCCAGCAGGGCGGGCCCGTCCCGGTTGGCGCGTGCGGCCCCTTCGGGGTCGCTCTCCGCCGCGTCCACTGCCGTCCAGGCGGCGGCATTCACGACCAGGGCGGGGGAGAATGCGGCGAACGCCGCCGCCAGCGTCTCCGGCCGGTCGAAATCGAGATCCGGCCGGCCGGCGCAGCGCAGACCGGGACGGCCGGAGCCCGCCAGGGCGGTCGCAAGCTGGCCGGACCGGCCGATGACGAGAACCGGGGCGACCGGGATCGGGGCGCCGGTCATCAGAACCAGTCCCGCACCGTGGAGAAGTCCGGCGCTTCGGCGTCCTTGTCGGACAGGATCGCAGCACCCGGTGCCACCGGCCAGGCGATGGCCAGCTCCGGCGAATCCCACCGTACCGACCGCTCGCTGTCGCGATCCCACAGGTCGGTGCATTTATACTGCACTTCGGCATCGTCGGTCAGGGTGCAGAAACCGTGCAGGAAGCCGGGGGGGATCCACAATTGCGATCCATTCTCCGCACTCAGTTCGGCCGCGACCCAGCTGCCGAATGTGGGCGAGGCCTGCCGTGCGTCGACCGCCACATCCCAGATCGCGCCGCTTGTACAGCGTACAAGCTTGCCCTGGGGGTGCGGGGCAAGCTGGCAATGCAGGCCCCGGATCACGCCGCGCTGGCGGGACAGGCTGTGATTGTCCTGCACGAAGGGCTGGGTGATTCCGGCCTCGGCCATCGTGCGGATATTATAGGTTTCGCAAAAGAACCCGCGCGCATCGGCAAAACGACGTGGCGTCAGCAGCAGGATGTCGGGAATGGCCAGGGCTTCGATTTTCATCGTCCGGCCTCCCCGTCCGCCATGTTTCGCAACAGGCGGCCCAGCTCGGTCTTGTGGACTGTCCTGGCGATCTCGCGCAACTGCTCGGCGTCGATGAAACCCATGCGAAAGGCGACCTCGGCGGGTGACCCGACCAGCATGCCCTGCCGGGACTGGATGGTCTGCACGAACATGCCGGCCTGGAGCAGGGCGTCGGGGACGCCGGCATCCAGCCACGCGCAGCCCCTTCCCAGTTTTTCGACCTGGAGCGAGCCTTCCTCGAGATAGATGCGGTTCAGGTCGGTGATTTCCAGCTCGCCCCGGGGCGAGGGGCGGATCTGCCGGGCGAAGGTGCTGACGCGGGCATCGTAGAAATACAGGCCGGTGACCGCCCAGTGCGAGGCCGGATTGGCAGGCTTCTCGACCAGGGTGCTGGCGCGGCCCTCGGCATCGAAAGTCACCACGCCGTAGCGTTCGGGGTCGCGCACCTGGTAGGCGAACACCGTCGCCCCGCTGTCGCGCCTGGCCGCCCCTTGCAGCAATATGCTGAGATGGTCGGCGAAGATCAGATTGTCGCCCAGTGCCAGGGCGCAGGGGGCGCCGGCCAGCCAGTCCTCGGCGATCAGGAAGGCCTGGGCGATGCCGTCGGGGCTGGGCTGGACGCGGTAGCTGAAGCGCACGCCATATTGCGCCCCGTCGCCCAGCAGGCGCTGGAACTGCGGCAGGTCGTCGGGCGTGGAGATGATCATGATGTCGCGGATGCCGGCCAGCATCAGCGTCGACAGCGGGTAGTAGATCATCGGTTTGTCATAGACCGGCAGCAACTGCTTGCTGGTCGCCAGCGTCATGGGGTGCAGCCGCGTGCCCGATCCTCCGGCCAGCAGGATGCCCTTCATCCCGGCCTCCGTTACCGGCTTTCCCACAATCATGCTCATCGGCTGCCCTCTGCCGGGGCCATCCCCAGACGTTTCGTGCTGTCATGCCGGGCCTGGAGCGCGGTCCACCAGTCCCGATGCTCCAGATACCATCGCACGGTGCGGCGCAGGCCGGTTTCGAAATCGTGGCGGGCGCGCCAGCCCAGCGCGGCCTCGGCGTGCGAGGGGTCGATCTCGTAGCGGAAATCGTGCCCCGGCCGGTCGGTGACGTAGCGGATCAGCCGCGCGTGTGGCCCCGCCGGGTCGGGGCGCAGTTCGTCCAGAATCGCGCAGATGGTCTGGACCACCTGAATGTTGGTGCGCGGCTGGCGGGCGCCGATGGCATAGGTCTCACCCGGCCGGCCGCGCTCCACCGCCAGCACCAGGGCCTCGGCATGGTCGTCGACGAACAGCCAGTCGCGCATGTTGCCGCCATCGCCATAAACGGGCAGGGCACGCCCGGCGATGGCGTTGATCGTCACCAGCGGGATCAGCTTCTCGGGGAAATGCCAGAACCCGTAATTGTTGGTGGTATTGGTGACGAAGGCTGGCAGGCCGTAAGTGTGCTGCCAGGCCCGCACCAGATGGTCCGACGCCGCCTTGGACGCCGAATAAGGGCTGCGCGGGTCGTAGGGTGTGGTTTCGGTGAAGGGCGGATCGCCCGGTTGCAATGTGCCGAAGACTTCGTCGGTCGAAATATGATGGAACCGGAACGCCGCCTGGCGGCGTAGGTCTAGCCCCGACCAGTATTCCCGCGCGGCTTCCAGCAGGGTGAAGGTGCCCAGCACGTTGGTCGTCATGAACACGCCAGGGCCGTCGATCGAGCGGTCGACATGGCTTTCGGCCGCCAGATGCATCACCGCGTCCGGCTGATGGGAAGCGAAGATCGCCCGCATCGCCGCCCCATCGGTGATGTCGGCCCGTATATGCAGGTAGCGCGGGTCCGCCGCGACATCCCCTGTCGAATCCCGCGTGGCGGCGTAGGTCATGGCATCGACATTCACCACGGAATGGCCAGTCGACCCGATCACATGCCGCACGATCGCCGAACCGATGAAACCGCATCCACCTGTTACGAGTATGCGCACACTCTTGCCTCGTCTGTTGGTATGGTCATGCTACAATCAAAAAAACACGGCGCAAGAAAATAAATCTTATGGGATGTCCCGTTATTCTATATCTTATTATCCAATCATTATTGTTTATTTAACATCTGTGTGAAGCCGAGTGCATCGCGTCGTCAGGCTCAGGGTGGTGCGCATCTTCTCCCCCCCGTGCCTGCAACGGTTGCGGTGAAACCGAGTTGCGAAATCGGAAAAAAGGGCCGCGAAAACCGCCGGTTCCCGGGCGGATAGGCACAGGGTGCGCCTATCCGCGCAGCCTGTCCGGCAGCGGGATATGCTCCTTCATGCATCCGGCGAGTGCGCGGCCCAACTGGTCGACGCGAATGTCATGGCGTGGGCCGGCGGGGCGCGTGCGGTCCAGAATGAAATAGTCGGTCGAGGCGCCGATATGCGCGCCATCGTTGAGCAGAACCGGCAGGCTGGGCTGGTGGTCGCCATAGAGTGCGAAGATGCCGCCATCCTCGTTCAGCCACCGGGAGGCGGCGAGCTGGCCGATCATGCGATCCGTGCCCATCAGACTGTCCAGGTAACCGCCCAGCATGGGGGCGAACGGGCTGTCGGTTTCCGCCCGGGCGGCCCACGGGCCGTGGTTGGCGACCGTGATGGCGAACACGAAGACCGGCCGTGTCTCGCGGGCGATGAAATCGTTGATCCAGGCACCCAGCGCTTCGTCGGGGACCAGTTGGCCGCGCCGGGAGTCAAATGCCTCGCCGCCGATGAAGTGATCGAAGCCGAGATTGGGCATGACCTTGTGCCGGCCATAGAACCGGCGGTCATAGGGATGCACGCACACGGTCTGGTAGCCGGCCTGGCGCATGCGGGCGGCCAGCGTGTCGAGCGGCCGGCGCGCGAAGGCATAATAGGGATTGAAACGGTCCAGCCCCAGTTCGGACGGCGCCGCCCCGCTGATGGCCGCGAATTCGCTGCGGGTGGTATTGGCCCCCCACGAATCGACATCGAGGCGGCCATGGCGCCACGCCTGGGCGCGGCAGGCCTGGTATTCCGTCAGCGGCGACGACAGGCTCGGGTCCAGCCGGCCGATATCGAAGAATGATTCGGCCTGGACCAGCACGACCGGGGGCTTGTCGGCCGGCACCGTCACGATACCGAAGCTGCAGGCAGCCTGGCGCGCCGGCCGCTCCTGGCGCGAGCAGAGCGTATGGGCGGCGAAGCTGCCCAGCATGCCCAGCGTCTTCGCATCATCGACCGGGTCGCCGGTCGGCCGCAGCCGGCGGATCACGCTGGCCATGACGTTCAGCGACGGCTGCCAGAAATAGGCGGCGATCGGCACGATCAGCAACAACGCCCCGATGAGCCGCGACAGGACCGGGCCACCCGGCATCGAAGCGGGCTCGACGGAAAACAGCCATGCCGTCGCCCCCACCAGCAGGCCGCCGATACCGTAGAAGACGGCTGGATGGACATAGGGCAGGTAGAAGCGCGGGTGGGTAAAGACCAGCAGAAGCTCGCTGGCATCGGCAAACACGATCGGCTCGCGCAGGACCTCCCGCTTGGTATGGTCGGCCAGCAGCAGGCCCGCGGCCAGCACCACCCACAGCAGCGCCGACGAGGCCGGACGACCGGTCAGCAGCGCAAGCGACAGCCATAATATGAGGGCGACCGCCACATCGGGCAGATCGTTCCTGATCGGCCTGAAGGGTCTGCCGCCTGTTATCCTCAGGATGACAAGCGCCACGATCGCGAGGCCCGATACGGCGGCAATGGTCCAGCCCGGCATCCTATCCCCCTGTTTTCTGTGCGTCGTGCGCCACGGCTGGGTGTCGCGTCTTGGCAGTCGGGATCGTGCTCGGCAAAATTCCGGTTCTCGTCGGCAGGTGATCGATGGGGCATGTCCATACAGAGAAGAGGGAGTTTTTGCCATGCCCGTACCCATGCCGAAGATCTGGCTGGATGCCCGCAACACGAATCGGGCCGGCGGCACGGGGGTGGCCCGCTATACCGAGGTGATCGCGGAATGCCTGACGGATGCCGGCATGCCGCCGACATATCTGACCGATTACGCCCCGGGCACGGCCCCGGCCAACCCGCATGCCCTGGGCCGGCAGATATGGCGCAGGTTGCAGAGCATGCGCCCGCGCTACCCTGCGGCCCTGCGGGGGGAAGGGCCCATGCCCTATGCGGTCTGCCCCGACATCTTCCGGATCGCCCATGTCACATTCACCCATCAGGGCAGGCTGGCGCGGGTCGGCACATCGGCGCCGCCGGACATCATGCACTGGACCTATCCCCTGCCCATCCGGCTGGAAGGCGCGCGGAATGTGGTCACGGTCCACGACGCCGTTCCGCTGACCCACCCGGACCTGACCGGCATCGATCCCGAGCGCTATCGGCGCCTGATGCAGGCCCTGGCCGAGAGCGCCGATGCGATCGTGACGGTTTCGGAGACCGCGCGACAGGATATTGCCGCCCAGTGCGGCATTTCGCCGTCACGCATCCACAACCTCTCCCAGGCTGTCGCGTTCTCGGAGGAGGAATTGCGGCTGGCGCGCGCTGCCCGGCCGCCGGCGCCGCCCGGCTATTTCGTGCATGTCGGCCGGGTCGAGCAGCGCAAGAACATCTGTCGCCTCGTCGCCGCCCATGCACGCAGCGGAACGCGCCGGCCGCTGGTCCTGATCGGCCCCGACGGGGATGACAGGCCGGATTACGAGCCCTTGGTGGGGGATGTGCCGGTCATACGCCTGCCCTGGAGCGATCGCGCCACCCTGATCCGGACGATGCAGGATGCGCACGCCCTGCTGTTTCCCTCGCTGGCCGAAGGGTTCGGCCTGCCGATCATCGAGGCGATGGCGCTGGGCACGCCGGTTCTCACCGCGCGGGGGGGCGCGACGGGGGAAGTCGCCACGGAAGATGCCGCCATCCTGGTCGATCCGCTGGACGTGTCCGATATCGCGGAGGGAATCAGGCTATTGGATGGCTGGGGTGGGAATGATCCGGCCCGTCTGGCCCTGATCGCCAGGGGAGCGGCGCATGCGACCCGGTTTTCGCCCGACGCTTATGTCGACCGGTTGCGTCGGTTCTATTGTTCGCTGATGTGACCCGCGCCGTGGCGACCTGCCCATCCACGGGGGGTGGTGTATAGACCTCCCGGTATGTTGGTCCGGGACCGGTCCGGCCAGGGCCTGGAATGGCTTGTCCGGGGTCTTTCTGGGAGGTTCCCGATGCGTGTTCTCGTGACCGGCACCGCTGGATTTATCGGGTTTCATATTGCCAGGCGGTTGCTGGAGGAAGGATACACCGTCATCGGTCTCGATGGCATCACGGATTATTATGATGTTTCATTGAAACGCAGGCGCCACGCCCTCCTGCATCGGTTCGATAATTTTTCGTCCCATGAATTCATGCTGGAGGATGCGCAGGCCCTGCATGACGTGTTCGCGCGACGGACACCGGACATGGTCATGCATCTTGCGGGCCAGGCGGGTGTTTCCCACAGCCTGGATGCTCCCGGCACCTATGTCGATTCCAATATCGTCGGAACGTACACGCTGCTGGAAGCAATGCGTCGGAACCCGCCCAGGCATTTCATGATGGCATCCTCGTCCTCGGTCTATGGGGCGAACACGGTTCTGCCTTTTTCCGAAACGCATCGTTGCGATCATCCGCTGAGCCTGTATGCGGCGACGAAGAAAGCGGCCGAGGACCTTGCGCATTCCTATGCCTGCGTCTGGAAAATTCCGACGACGGTCCTGCGTTTCTTCACGGCCTATGGTCCGTGGGGACGGCCGGACATGGCGCTTTTCCGGTTCATTGCCGGCATATATGCCGGCAAGCCGATCGCGGTTTACAATAACGGCAATATGGAGCGCGATTTCACCTATATCGACGATGTGGTGGAGGCAATCTTCCGGCTCTCCCGGGTGGCGCCCGAAAAAGCGGCAGAGAGCGATCCGGGGAGCAGCCCCGTGGCGCCCTATCGCGTGGTCAATATCGGGAACGGTCAGCCCGTCAGCCTGACGGCATTTATCGAGGCGATCGAAAAAGCGACCGGTCGGCCATGCGTGCGCCATTATCTGCCGATGCAGAAGGGCGACGTACCGCGCACCTGGGCTGACTGCTCCACCCTCAAGGCTCTGACCGGCTTTCGCCCCTCGACGCCGCTTCAGGTCGGCATCGATGCGTCCGTCGGCTGGTACAGGCGCCATTACGCAACGGCCTCCACCCCGTGAACGAACCGGCGGTCATCGGCGTCGTGGCTGTTGATGACACTTTCCCTTCAACGAGAAACGACTGATCCTGTTCCGTCTTTTTCGTGGCGGCGCATCCTGTTGCAGGACCGGAGATTTTTTCGTGCAGGAACATGCGTGCTAAGAAGCTGTCCTACGCGTTTTCGACCGGGGAGGGGTGAATGCTGGCAGGAAAGGTCCCGGAGGCTACGATCTGGTCCATTGTCCAGTCGATCGGTTGGCCCCGTCCATGACCGGATTGCTGCGGATACCACCTTTCCATCGGTCGGTGCCCATCCTCGCCCGTGCATGTCGGCATGCGGCGCCAACCTTCCCCGTGCCGGAGTCGGAGCGGGAGGAACTGGTCGGCCGGATCGTGCGCGAGCGGGTCGGCGGATGTTTCTGGGCGCCCGATCCGGGGCAGCGCCGCCCGGTCCTGGTCGTTCTCTCCCGGAAAGGGCCCGAACGAAGCCGCCTGGCGACCATGCTGAAACAGGTACTGGCGGTGCATGCCGCGCGGGATGTCATGCTGGTCCGGCGGGGGCCGAGGCAGCCGGCAGCCGGCCTGGCACGCCGGCTGGGCATTGCGCATGTGCCTTGGGAGAGCGACCCCCATGCGCTGCTGGACGGCGCGGTGCGCGTCTATGCCGATGCCGTGGGCGATATTGCCCGGCTGGCGACCCTGCGCGGCCTGCCCGTTGTCCTGCTCGGGCCGGAAGGAGGGCGCGAGGAGCCCTTCCTGCGCACTGATGTGCTGGCGGATCTTCTGGATCGCACGGCGTATGTGTGCCCCTTCACATCCTCTCCGATATCCTGTGCCGAGGCGATCGCGCTGCTGGCCGGCTGGCGCCGCACGATCATGGCCAATCGCCAGATCGGCGCCTGTCTGGCCATGTCGCGATGGAAACGGCGGCGGATCGCCGATTTCCTGGCAACCGCGCCCGGCGCGCCACCCTTTATCGAGGATTTTCGCGCCGGGCTGCAGGGGGCTCTCGCGGTCTGGGCAACACGCCAGCCGCCGGGCCTGGATGAGGCCGCCCGCAGGACCGGAACACCCGTCTGGCGTGTGGAGGACGGCTTCGTCCGCTCCATAGGGCTGGGCAGCGCACTGATGCCGCCATCCTCGATCACCATCGATACGCGCGGGATCTATTATGATCCGGCGCGGGAAAGCGACCTGGAACATATCCTGCAGACCGCCACCTTCGACCCCGCGCTGCGCGCCCGGGCCGGAAAGCTGGTCGAATCCCTGGTCCGGCGGGGCATTTCCAAATATGGCGCGGGTCGTGCGGTGGCCTTGCGCGAATCGTGGGACACCGGGGGGCGGCGGACGATTCTGGTGCCCGGACAGGTGGCGGACGATCAGTCGGTACGGTGCGGAGGCGGCCGGATCGGTGGAAACCTGGAACTGCTGCAGACCGTCCGGCGACATAATCCTGACGCGTTTGTCGTCTACAGGCCTCACCCGGATGTCGAGGCAACCCACAGATTGGGCCACATGGATGATTCCATTGTCATGCAACTGGCTGATCGAATCGATCGGGGCGGCGCAATCCTCGATACGATCTCTCGGGTCGACGAGGTACATACCCTGACTTCCCTCGCCGGGTTCGAGGCGCTTATGCGCGGACGGCGGGTTGTTACGTATGGCGCGCCGTTCTATGCCGGCTGGGGACTGACGGTTGATCTGGGGGACGTGCCTGCACGCCGGACACGGCACCTGTCCCTGGAAGAACTCGTTGCCGGAGTGCTGATCCTGTTCCCGCGCTATCTCGATCCGGTCACGCGCCTGCCGTGCGGGCCGGAAGTTCTGATCGACCGATTGCAGACCCCCGATCTCTGGCGACCCACCCCATGGATGCGCGCATTGGCCACGCAGACGGCCCTGCGCAAGGCATGGGCACGCATCCGGGCGGCCTGGACCTCATGATCGATGGCCAGGTTCAAGGTTCGCGACGACGCGCCGATATCATGCCCCGTCCGGTCCTGCTGGATATCTCCCGCCTGCTGTCGCGCGCCGGTAGTGCGGTACCGACGGGGATCGACCGCGTGGAACTGGAATATGCGCTGTATCTCATGCGCTTTCCGTCTTCGCGGGTCATGTTCGTGGCCTGGCATCCGATCGGGCGGATCGGCGTCCTACCGCGCCGCCTGACGGATTGCTTCCTGCGGATTCTGGCGCGGGCCTGGGCAAGCGGCACGCGGCCGTCGCGCGCCGCATCGCTGATGGCCGGAATGCTGCTGCAGGCCGCGGCACTCGGGGCGGTCGGCAATACGAAACAGCGCCGGACATATCTTCTTCTTTCGCATCATCACCTGATGCGCCAGGACGTGATCGAGGCGTTCCTGAAACGTGCGGATGCCGGGATGGCGGTCATGGTCCATGACCTGATCCCGATCGAATATCCCGAATATGCCCGTCCCACCGAACCTGACCGCCATCGCCGGCGCATGGATACGGTGGGACGACTGGCGGAGGCCGTGATCGTGCCGTCTCGGCCGGTTGAGGAGTCCCTGCGGACCTATCTGGCCCCGCACGGACACTGCCCGCCGGTCAGCGTGGTGCATCACGGGTGCCTCGTCCCCTCCAATGTCCCTGCGTCCGTCGGTAGCCTGGCGCCGGATGCGCCCTATTTCGTCATCCTGGGGACGATCGAGCCGCGAAAGAATCACCTGCTGCTGCTGAATCTCTGGCGCCAGATGGCAGCCGAGGGCGGTTCCGCCCCGCTGCCGCATCTGGTGATCATCGGGCGGCGCGGATGGGAAAATGAAAATATCCTGGACATGATCGAGCGATGCCCGGCTCTGCAGGGGATCGTGCATGAATATGCCACCTTGTCCGACAAGGCTGTCGCCGGTCTGGTCCATGGCGCGCGCGCGCTGCTGTTCCCGTCGTTCGCCGAAGGGTTCGGTCTTCCGCTGCTGGAGGCCCTGGCGATGGGTATCCCGTGCCTGTGCAGCGATCTGCCGGTTTTCCGCGAGATCGCCGGAGACCTGCCCGTCTATCTCGACCCTCTGGATGGGCCTGGCTGGCGGCGTGCGATCCGGGAATTGAGCGCGGATGACAGCGCGGCGGGCAGGGTCGCCGCACCGTCATTCGCCGACTGGCCGACCCAGGTGGTGGCCGGACTGACCGCCCTGGCCGTACTCGACGGCAGGGATGGGGGATAGCGGGCATGCGCGCCATGGCGCGTTCATGTGACGGATAGGAAGGTGGGGACGGTTTGCTGAGTTTTCTGATGCTGCAGGGGAATGCCACGCCGTTCTTCTCTGAACTGGCGGTGGCGCTCCGGGCTGCCGGTCATCATGTCCGCCGCATCGCCTTCAATGGCGGGGATGTCGTCTTTTCACACGATGTCACGTGGTTTCGTGGACGGCAGGACGACCTGCCTGGCTTTCTCGAAAAGATCGTCGATGAGGACAGGCCGGATGCGATCATCCTGTTTGGTGACTGTCGCCCGATTCATCTGGTGGCGACCGACATCGCACGGGCGCGCGGGATCGCCATCTGGGTGTTCGAGGAAGGATATCTGAGGCCCGGCTGGATCACGCTGGAGCCCCATGGCGTCAACGGATTTTCGGCCCTGCCGCGCGATGCCGCGGCGATCCGCGAACGGGGCAGGCCGCCATGGCCGCCCATGCGCTACAACCCGCATTCCGATTTCCTGCGGCGCGCTGTCTATGATGTGTCCTACCATGGGCTGCGCGTGGCCATGACGCCGCTGTTTCCCCACGCGCGCTTTCATGCCGTGGTCAGTCCGTTCGTGGAATATGCGGGCTGGCTGCGGGACTGGGCGGGGCGATTGCTGCGCAAGCCGAAGGAAGCGACGCTGCCCGACGGGCCGTTCATGCTGGTGCCCATGCAACTGGATGGCGATTACCAGTTGCGGGTCCATTCGCCGTTCCACAGCATGGCCGAGGCGCTGGAGCGTATCCTGGTCTCCTTCGCCAGGCATGCGCCCGCATCGCTCTCCCTGGTCATCCGCCGGCATCCGCTCGATCCGCGCCTGACTGATTGGGATGGGCTGATCGGGCGGCACGCGCGCGCGCTGGGCATCGCGCAGCGGGTCTATTTCATGGCCGACGGCCCGCTCGATCCCGTTCTGGATGCCAGCGAGGGGATTGTGACGGTCAACAGCACGGTCGGGTTGCTGGCGCTGCGGCGCAACAGGCCGGTCAAGATCCTGGGCGAAGCCATCTACGATGTCGAAGGGCTGACGTTCCAGAAACCCCTGGATCGCTTCTGGCAGGAGGCGAGCAAGCCGGACAGCGAACTGCTCGACGCGTTCTGCCGCATGCTGATTCAGGAAGTACTGGTCGAGGGCGATTTCTTCACCCCCGAGGGGCGAGCCCTCGCGGTCGAGGGCTCGGTGCGGCGGATCCTGTCGGCCTATTCCGACAGGGCCCGCATGGCCTGACCGACCAGGGATACGGTCTGTTCGATCTGCTCGGGCGTGTGCGATGCGCTGACGAAAAAGCGCAGGCGCGCCGCCTTTTCCGGCACTGCCGGGTGAATGATGGGCTGGACGTTAAGTCCCCGTTCGAACAGGGCCTGCGACAGGCGGCCGGCCAGCAGGGAACTGCCGGTGACCAGCGGCACGATGCCGTAACCCTCGGAGGTACCGGTATCGAACCCGGCCTCGCAGAACAGGCGCAGCAACTGGGTTGAATTCTCGCGCAGGCGCGCGATGCGCCAGGGCTCCTCGCGAATGATGTCCAGCGCCGCCATCGAGGCGGCGGCATTGGTCGGCGGCAGCCCGACGGAATAGACGAAGCCGGCGGCAGTACGCTTCAGATAGGTGATGATGTCGGCACGGCCGGCGATGTAGCCGCCGCAGGAGATCAGGCTCTTGCTGAGCGTGCCCATCCACAGATCAATCGACTCGGGCGCCACGCCTGCCTCTTCGGCAATGCCATGCCCGCGCGCGCCGAGCACGCCGGTCGAATGCGCCTCGTCCACCAGCGTCATGCAGTCGAATTCGCGCGCCAGATCGACGAAGGCCGCCAGGTCGGGGATGTCGCCATCCATGCTGTAATGGCCTTCAAGGACCAGCAGCGCGCGCTTGTGGGCCCGGCGATGCATCCAGAGCTGCTCGCGCGCCGCCGCGACATCGTTATGGGTAAAGGCGATGCGCCGCGCGCCCGACAGGATCGCGCCCTGGATCAGGCTGTTATGGGCCAGCGCATCATGGATGATCAGGTCGCCCGGCCGCATCAGCTGCGCCAGCGTGGTCACGTTGGTGGCGTGGCCCGACACCATCACGACGCAATCTTCGGCGCCATGCCATTCGGCCAGGGCGCGCTCCAGCTCCCGATGGAACGGGCGTTCGCCCGAGACCATGCGGCTGGCCGAAACCGTTGTGCCGAAGCGATGGAGCGCCTCCTCCACCCGCCCGATCACGCGCGGATCGCCGTTCAGGCCCAGATAATCGTAGGACGAGAAATTGATGTATTCGCGCCCGTCGATCAGGGTCGTGGCCGCGGCCAGCCCGTCATGCTGGCGGAAGAACGGATCGGAGACGCCCAGCGCCGCCGCCCGCTTCGCCATGAACTCCATTTCCTCCACGCCCGGCAGCGACCAGCCGCGCGTGCCGGTCTCGGCCGGCGCGGCGCCCGAGAGGCTGGCGAGGAGCTTGATGCGCTCGCCCAGCCGCCGGCCGAATTTCGGTCCCGTCATCGGATGGTTTCTTCTTCGTTCGAAAGAGCAGGCTCGGGGGCCTCTGGTGCTTCGGCGGCCTCTGGTGCTTCGGCGGCCTCGGCCACGACGTGCCGCTCCTCATCCGACAGGTGACGGGCCATCACGGCCTCGTCCGGCGTGGCGGCGGGGGCATCCTGTCCCTTGTTGCCCAGCAGGGTGGACACCTGGCGCGCGACGCGCCGGACCGTCATTTCCTGCCAGGCGAAGCCGGGCAGCGACACGCCCAGCCGGCGTTCCAGCCCCAGCGCCAGTTCGACCGCCGTCAGCGAATCCATCCCCAGTTCGGCCAGCGGCTGGTCCATGGGCAGGGCCTCGCGGTCGGTCTGCATGATGCGGGTCAGTTCGCCCAGGATCAGGTCGGCGACGATTTCCTCCCGCCGGTCCTCGCTGGCCGTGGCCAGCAGGCTCATCAGGTCGCCGGTGTCGCTGTCCTCGTCCCGGCGTCGCGCCACGGCACCGAACAGCGGCTCGCTCAGGATCGGCAGGCTGCCGGTGGCCTGCCAGTCCATTTCGGCCAGGACCGGCCAGGGATCGGACGAGGCCAGCAGGTCGGGCAGGGCATC
Source organism: Gluconacetobacter tumulicola (assembly GCF_014174215.1). Lineage (GTDB taxonomy): Bacteria > Pseudomonadota > Alphaproteobacteria > Acetobacterales > Acetobacteraceae > Gluconacetobacter > Gluconacetobacter tumulicola. The sequence continues at coordinate 128,144 of NZ_JABEQL010000007.1, forward strand.
CAGCGCGGCCATCGAACGCATCGAGCGCGCACCCAGCCGCCGGTCCAGCGCCTCGCGCGCCGCCTCGTTGCGTTCCAGGAAGCCGGCATCGGCGATCGGCCCCCAGCGGACGGCGCAGCCGGGCAGGCCCGCATCGCGCCGACGCTGGATCATGGCCTCGACCGCCGCGTTGGCCGCCACATACGCACCCTGGCCCGGCGCGCCGAGCGTGATGGTGGCGGACGAGAAGACCAGGAACAGCGACAGAGGATCGTCGCGCGTCAGCGCGTCCAGCGACAGGGCGCCGGCCAGCTTGGCCTGGACCGATGCGGTGACCTGCTCCTCGGAGAGGGTCGCGACCAGCCCGTCCGCCACGGTGACGGCGGCATGCACGATCCCGCCCAGGGGCGGCATCGTGGCACGGATCTCAGCAACCAGGGCGCCCAGGCGCGCGCGGTCGGTCACGTCGCAGGCACGGACCTCCACCGCCTGCGCACCGGCCTCCAGCAGCGTCTCGCGCAGCGCCGCGACGCCCTCGGCCGCCGGCCCACGCCGGCTGACCAGCACCAGGTGGCGGGCCCCACGGGCGACAAGCCACCGCGCCGCGCGCGCACCGAAACCGCCGATGCCGCCCGTGACCAGCACGGTGCGGTCAGCCGGGACATCCAGCGTCGGCGGCACATGGACCGGCCCCATCGTCAGCACGATCTTGCCGACATGGGCCGAGGTCCGCATCAGGGCGAACGCATCGGTCGCGGCAGAGGCCGGGAAGGCGGTATAAGGCAGCGGCCCGATCGCACCGTCCTCGAGCAGGGCGTGCAGGCGGTCCGTCACGGTCGAGACCAGATCCGGGCGATGCCGCACCAGCGCATCGACGTCGATCGCGTGATAGCTGACATTCTGCCGCATCGGGCCAATGCCGACCCGCGTATTGGCCAGGAAGTCGCGCTTGCCCAGTTCCAGGAAGCGGCCGAAGGGGCGCACCAGCTCAAGGCTGCGCTCCATGGCCTCGCCGCTGAGGGCATTGAGCACCACGTCCACACCCTGCCCACCGGTGGCAGCCAGGACATCGGCCCCGAAACGCAGCGACCGGCTGTCCAGGACGGTTTCGATCCCCAGTTCGCGCAGGGCCGCCCGCTTGGCGGGCGAACCGGCGGTGGCGATGATGCGCGCCCCGACATGGCTGGCATATTGAATCGCGGCCATGCCGACACCGCCGGCGGCACCGTGGATCAGGATCGTCTCGCCGGCCCGCAGCGCGCCAACGGTCTCCAGCGCATACAGCACGGTCAGATAGGTGACGGGAATGGTCGCGCCGGCCGCGAAGGACAACCATTCCGGCAGCGCGAAGACGCTGCGCCGGTCGGTGACCACACGGCTGGCATGCGCGGCGGCGGCCAGGGCCATGACGCGGTCGCCGGGGGCCAGGTCGGTGACCTCCGCCCCGACTTCCAGCACGGTGCCCGCGCATTCCATGCCCAGCGTCGCGCCGGCAAAACCGTCCAGCAGCAATTCGTCGGGCAGCATGCCGATGGCCGACAGCACATCGCGATAATTCAGCCCGCTGGCCTGGACGTCGATCACCACGTCACGCGGGCCGGGCTCGATCCGGGGCTCCGGCATCCAGCACAGGCGGTCGAGCGGACCGGGCACGGGCTGGATCAGCCGCACATCCACCGCCGCCGCCGCCGCGCGCGCCGGCAGGCCCTCGCGCAGGCGGCGGACCAGCCGGCCTTCTTCCGTCCAGCGCACTTCGCGCTCATCGTCCGTGGCGTTGCGCTCCGCATCCAGGGCGGCCGTGATCGCAGCCTCCGACAGGGTGGCGGACAGGTCGATCCGGCGACAGCGCAGGGCAGGGAACTCGTTGGCGATCGTCCGGCCCATGGCGACGCGCGCGGCCTCGTGCGGCGTGGTGGCCGCATCACGAGTCACGACGGCCAGACATTCTCCAGCCTCGGCCGCCGCACGGGCGTCACCGGCCAGGGCCAGCATCGCACGGGCGGTGAGCGTGGCCTCATCCGCGCCCTCATCATGCGCGGGCGCATGGGACAGGCGAATCGCGGGCGGCGCGGGCACGCTCTCGGCGTCCGCTTCGGCATCCTCGGCTTCGACCGCGACCGCCGCCAGCACGGCGAGCGGGAAGGGCGCCTGGGCGGGCACGCTTTCGGCCACCGCGCGCAGGCGGTGCGGCAGGTCGCGCCAGGCGGCAATCGTCAGCAGCGGCTCGGGCGACAGGTCGCGCAACGTGGCCCAGCCCGCATCCTCGGCCGCCTCGGCCACCAGGATCAGCCCCCCCGGCGCAAGGCGGTCGGCATGGGCGAGCGTCGTCGCCGGCACCATGCCGTGCAGGCCGGGGGCATAGGCGACCAGCACGTCATACACACCCTCGGGCACGGTCTCGGCCATGACGATGCCGGGCAGGTGGGCCAGCACGGTCGGGCGCAACCGGGCCTGTCGCTCGCGATTCGGCTCCAGGATCGTATAGTCCAGCCGGCCCGGCAGGCTCGCGAGGCGCGGGGCAAGCGCGCGGGTCAGGGCCGCACGGTCGGCATGCAGTTCCAGCACGCGGATCGGCCGGTCCTGCGGCCAGTCCTGCACATAGGCGGCGATGGTGGTCGCGATCTGCTCGGCCGCCAGTTCCACGCTGCGGCCGGAGAGCAGCTGCCGGAAGGCGATATCGGGGAACGAATCGTCGCCGCGCGCCGCATCGGGGGCAGTGCCCGCGCTCTTCCGCTCCTGTAACCAGGCGAGCAGCAGGGCCGCCGGCAACCATTGCGGCAGGTCGAGGAAAAGGGTCTGCCAAAGACGGGCAAGGTCCGGCGCATCCTCGGTGGCCGGAGCCTTCGAGGCGCGGAGTCCGGCCAGGATCGTATGGGCCAGCAGGCCGGCATCCTTGTCATCCGCATCGCCAGCCGGCGTCTCCATGGCCGGGCGCAGGGCCAGGAACCGCTCGTCGGACAGCGGGGCCGACGCGACAGGCGCCGGCAGCCAGATCTCATGGAAGCTGCGTTCGGCGACCGGCACCGGGCGTTCGCCCGGCATGCGGGTGAACCAGCAGCCGGTGGCCGACAGCACGGCGCGGCCGGTGGCATCCAGCATCACGATATCGGCCTCGGTCTCGCGCGGGCCGGAGGTCGTAACGACCGCCTGGCCGCGTGCGGGCGCGCCGGCGGTCAGGTCCAGCCGGATGATGCCGAATTTGCGCGGCAGCGGGGCTTCGGTGGACTGGGCATCGGCATGGTTGACGGCCAGCCCGACCAGGGCCTGGAAGGTGCCGTCCAGCGCCGTCGGGTCCAGGGTCAGGCCGTCGATCGGCGCCTCGCCGGTCAGGGTGGCCTCCACCCGGCCCGTAGCCATGGAGATCCCGCCAACCCGGCGGAAGGCCGGCCCATAGGCCAGCCCGGCAGCGCGGGCCGTGGCGTAAAGCGCGTCGCCCGTCATGTCGGTATCGGTGGCGGCCGACGGCAGGGCGGCCGGGGCGACCGGCGACAGCCCGGCGCGGGCGGTGGCATGGCGCGTCCAGACCGCGTGGGACAGCCGGGGACGGCTGTCGATGGTCACGGCGCCGTCCGCCGACAGCCGGACCCGGATTTCGCGCAGTTGCGTCTGCTCGATGATGACGGGGCGCAGGATCTGGAAATCGCGCAGTTCCAGCATCTGCGCGTCCGGCCATGTCGCCCGCGCGGCCGTGAAGGCGAATTCGATCAGGCAGGCCGCGGCCAGGACGATCGTGTCGCCAACCTTGTGGTCGGCCAGCCAGGGCTGCACCGCGCCGTCCAGGTGCGCGGTCCACTCGCTTGCGTCCGTCTTGCCGTGGTCGCCCAGCAGGGGGTGCGTGCCCTGCTGGTTCCACAGTACCGCCAGGGCTTCCTCGGTGGGTTCGTACCAGTGCCGCTCGCGCTGCCACTGCACGCCGGGCAGGCCCCGGACCTGGGTCGGACCGGCGAAATGCGACGCGGACAGGATGTCGCAACCCGCCGCAAAGCACGCCAGTGCGGTGCGGGGGAACGGATCGGTCGTGATCTTGGCCGGGACCGCCGGCATGACGCGGGTTTGCGCGTCGCCACCCTTCAGGATGTCGCGCAGATAATGCTGCAGGACCGGACGGGGACCGATCTCGACGAAGACCGTGCCGCCTTCCGCCGCCGCCTGGCGCACCGATTCGGCAAACAGAACCGGCGCGCGGACATTACGCCACCAGTAATCGGCATCGGGCAGGGTCGTGAAGGACTGGCTGGTCACGGTCGAGATCATCAGCCGGTCCGGCTGACGGGCGGTGATCTCACCCAGATCGCGGATCAGCGCGTCGGCGATCCGGTCCATCTGGCTGCTGTGATAGGCATAACCCACCTTAAGGCGGTGGATCAGCAGCGAGGAACCACCCTTCGCCGCCTCCAGCCGATCGAGCGCTTCGGCCTCGCCGGCCACAGCCAGCGCATTCGGCGCATTGAAGGCCGCGATTTCCAGGGTCGGCGCCGCTTCGGCCAGCAGACGCCTGGCCTCTTCGACATCGCCATGCAGCGCGGCCATGCCGCCACCGGGTGCCGTTGCCTGATGGCGGCTGCGCAGGGCGACGATACGCGCGGCTTCGTCCATTTCCAGCATGCCGGCATGGACCCCGGCCGCGATTTCGCCGACGCTGTGGCCGACGACGATATCGGCCTTGAGCCCCTGCCGCTCCAGCCCGCGCAGAACGCCGATCTGGAAGGCGAACAGCATGGGCTGCGCGATGTCGGCCGGATCGGCCGACCAGTCGCCCGACCGCATCGCCTCCAGAACCGACCATCCGAGATGCGGACGCAGGGCGGCATCCGCCTCGCCCACCCCGGCAGCGAAGACAGGGCTGATCTCCAGCAGATCCTGCCCCATGCCCGAGAACTGGCTGCCATTGCCGGAAAACACGAAGACGGTGCGCGCCTGGGCGAGCGCCTGCCCGGTCACCACATCCGCATGGGCGTGCGTATCGACCCACGCGGCCAGCGCCGCGCGCATCTCCGCCGCGTCTCCCGCCGGAACGCCCAGGCGATGAGACAGGTGTGTCCGCCGGGTCGCCAGACCGCGCAGCTCGGCATCGGTCCACGTCCGGGTGGACCAGACGCGCGCAAGGCTGGCCAGGCCGGCTTCGGAGCGGGCGGACAGCAGCAGCGGCACCGCGTCACCCGACGGGGTCGCGACAGGTGGCGCAACAGCGGGCTCCGGTGCGCTGGCAAGGATCACATGGGCGTTGGCGCCGCCGAAACCGAAATTGTTGACGCCGGCGATCAGCGGTCCATCCGCGAGAGGCCGGGCCTCGGTGACGACTTCCAGGTTGAGTTCGGCGAAGGGGATGGCCGGATTCGGGTTCGTGCAATGCAGCGAGGCAGGCAGGCGCCGGTTCTGCAGGGCCAGCATGGCCTTTAGCATGCTGACCAGGCCCGACGCCGGTTCCAGATGCCCGAGATTGGTCTTGACCGAACCAATCGGCAGGGGCGTATCGCGCAACTGGCCCAGGGCAGTGCCGAGCGCGTTCGTCTCCACCGGGTCACCCGCCTGGGTGCCGGTGCCATGCGCCTCGACGAAGGCGACCTGGTCCGCCGAGACACCGGCCTTCCCGTAGACCTCGCGCAGCAGCTCGGCCTGGGCCTGGGCGCTGGGGAATGTCAGGCCCGGCGTCCGGCCATCGGCATTGATCCCGCTGGCCATGATCACGGCACGGATGTCGTCGCCATCCCGCTGCGCGGCCGACAGGGGCTTGAGCAGCAGCATGACGCCGCCCTCGCCACGGACATAGCCGTCCGCATCGGCGCTGAAGGCATGGCACCGCCCCGTCGGGGACAGCATGCTCGCGGCGCAGAAGCCGATGAAGGGGTAAGGCGTCAGCAGCATGCTGACACCGCCGACCAGAGCCACGCCCGTCCGGCCCGCACGCAGGTCCTCGCACGCCTCGTGAAGGGCGAACAGCGAGGATGAGCAGGCGGTATCGATGGTCATGCTCGGCCCGTGCAGGCCCAGAGCGTAGGAGACGCGGTTCGAGAAGATGCTCAGCGTGTTGCCGGGCATGAAATAGGCATTGCCCGATGACGGGTCGGTCAGGCGGAGGTTGGCATATTCCAGGCCCGACGCGCCGACATAGACGCCGGCCGACGCGATGCGGTCCGCCGTCGTGCCCGCGTCTTCCAGGGCTTCCCAGGCCAGTTCCAGCAGCAGTCGCTGCTGCGGGTCCATCTGCCTGGCCTCGCGGGCCGAAATGCCGAAAAAGGCGGCATCGAACAGTTCGATCTCATCCAGTGTCGACGCCCGCGTGGCATAGAACTTGCCCGTCTCGCCGCGACGAGGATGCCAGAAATCCCGGAGCGGAAAACGATTCGCCGGGATCGGGCGCACACTTTCGCGCTCCTCGTCCAGCAACTGCCACAGGCTGGTGACGTCCGGCGCCCCGGGAAGGCGGCAGGATGCGCCGATGATGGCGATGGGCTCATCCCGAGTAGTGGTATTCGGCTCGGACGTCGAACTGTTATGCATGAAGAGATATGTGTCCCAATGCGATGATCGGACTACGATGTAACGCGGTCGGGTCGGGGGGAAAAGCCATATCGGCGTTGAAAAAATAGTACAGCTGGTTTCATGAGACACAGCGTCCGGCGAGATGGGGGTCAAGGCCGGCCGGGCCGCTTGATATCCTGCGCGAAGTATATGAGGGAATTTGGAATTTCCCCCATCTGGGCCATAGCGTGCGGCGGGCGACTGGGTCCCACCGTGCCGCGTCAGTGCAGGACTATTTGGCAATCATTCAAACGATGGCTGTGATTTTCTTTCATGCCTCCGGGCGCGTTTATCGAAGGTACATATAACCTCTTGGGCTGCGGATCTGTTATCCGTCACCCGATTACTGACGAATAACCGGCATCGTCTGTGGTTTTTTTATGTCTTTCGACGCCTCGGGCATAAGAATGTCACCGTCATGCATGCTTGCCGAAAAGCAATGGCTGCCCCGCTCGCGCGGCATGGCAATGAACAGGCTGACAGGGTGCAACGCATCTGCGGCGTCTTGTGGTGTCCGCGGCGGGATTCGAACCCACGGCCCCAGGATTCATCCCACTTCGGCTTTCGCCGCCGCCATCCGGAAATGGCGTTCGTGGTCTGGACTGTCCCTTCACCCTGGGCCCGAAGGCCGACAGGTGCCGCCCGTCCAGTCTCTACACCTTCCCAGCAGGGCCGGGCTTGGCTCGGGATCGGCACGACACATCGTGTCAGAGCGTTCCCCGAATTTGAGCGGATCCGTCATGAGGTTTCCCGCCATGACGCCCAATTTGAAAACCAGGAATCCTGTGCTCTATCCTGCTGAGCTACGCGGACACACAGCCTGTTTCTAACCGAGCACAGAGATTCGGGCAAGCGCCCCGCGAAGGGAAAGGGGACGACGCGTCAGCGCTCGCGGCGCAGCATCGTCGCGGTCGCGGCCAGGCGCGCGATGTGACGGCGACACAGCGCGAGGTCCGGCGCACCGGTCTGCTTGCACTCTTTCTCCAGCGCCTGGGTCTGTTCGGCGGCGTCCATCAGGCGTTCTTCCGTCCACAGCGACAGGGCCTGGCCAAAGGATTCGGTCCGCTTGAAGAAAACCGGCGGGCGCAGTCCGCGCATGGCGTCCGCCCGGCTTTGCCCCGCATCCATCGCGATTCGCGCGCGGCGCAGCCGGTGCAGATGCGACAGCAGCGCCCGCGCGACGGCAATGGGGCTGGTGCCCTCGGCCAAAGCCCGCTCGATGGCGGTATCCGCGCCGGCCCGATCACCGGCCGTAGCGGCAAAGGCCGCGTCTTCCAGCGATACGCCGGCGGCATCGCCGATGCAGGTGCGGACATCATCCAGCGTCAGATGCCCGCCCCGACCGGCATAGAGAGCCAGTTTCTCGACCTCACCGCGCATCGCGGCACGATCCGGACCCAGAAGTCCGGCGAACCAGGACAGCGCATCGGCGTCGATGCGGATGTCCTCTTCCCCCAGGCTCTGGCGGATCGTGCCCTCCAGGGCCCGCCCTTCCTCCGGGTAACAGCCGATCGCGGCGCAATCGGCCTGCGCTTCGGCCAGGGCACGCAGGCGCGAACGGCTGGCGAGGCCGGGGGCTTCGATGATGACCAGCGTGTCGGAATTGCGGGCCAGGCTTGCCTTCAGCGGCGCCGTCAGGCTGTCGCCGCCGTCACGCACCCAGACGACCCGCCGCCCGCCGCTGAGGGAAAGCGCGAAAATCTCTTCTTCCAGCCGATCCGCCGCCTCGCGATCCAGCACCGCGACGCGGAACGGATCGTCCAGTTGCGGCGCGATGGCGGTTGCGGCCAGGCGCGCGCGCTCGCGGATCAGGCCGCTATCCTCGCCATGCAGAAGGATGGCCCGCAGCGTACCGGGGTCGCGCAGGATGCGGGCGACCGAGCGGGCATCGACCTTCACTGGTTGTTGACTGTTCCGTTGCCCGGTTCGCTTCCCGCCGTGCCGGAAGGATCGGGGGAGGAACGGCCGATCGCCATGCCGGGCAGGCCGTCCTCGCCGACCGACTGGCGCGGGATTTCGGTGCTGGAATTGGGCATGGCGTTCGGGTCGACATAGGTAGCCTGCGGCATGACCGTCCTCTGGGCAGGCGCGGCGCGGGTCTTGAACCAGATCGCGAGCTGCTGGGTAATGCGCTCGGCGACAGCCTGCGCGACCCGACGCGCGAGAGCCGCCTGATTCAGGTTCTGGGCGAAATATTGCTCGAACGTCTCGTTCTCGCCATCCATGACCTGCGTGTCGCCCTGCGTCACCAGCACCGGGGTCGGTGCGACGGTATAGAGCATCCAGTGCGCATGGGCCGTGGCCCGGGTGCGGCCGGTCGTGTTGTCCGAATGGATGTCGATCGCCTCGTTCATCACATAGGAACTGACGCGCAGCGTATAGCCGGTCGGGTCTTCCTGCTCGGCGCCGGCCAGGTTCTGTTGCAGGAACAGCCGCAATTCCTGCCCGTACCGTTCCGGGATGCTGGCCACGTAGATCTGGCGCAACTGGTCGGGGATCGTCCCGTCTGCGGCAACACTGCCGGCCGGCGATCCGTAAAGGGGCTGGAAGCCGCACCCGCCCAGCATCGTCACCATGGCCATCAGCACCGCCCGGCGGAGCGGACGATACGAACGGGGCGCGTCGGGGTGGGGCAGGTGCAACATGCGATCAGCCCGCGATCACGAAATTGACGATGCGGTTGGGCACATGGATGCGCTTGACGATGCGCTTGCCCTCCAGCAGGCGCGCCACATTGGGCTCGTTTTCCGCCAGGGCGATCACCGTTTCGGCCGGCGCTTCGGGCGGCGCGGCCACCGTGCCGCGCAGCTTGCCCATGATCTGGACCGCGATGGTCAGCTCGCGCGCCACCAGCAGCTCGGGCTCGGCCTCCGGCCAGGGGCGATCGACGGCCGGCGCCTGGCCCGGTTCCAGCAGGGCCAGCATGTCTTCCGCCTGATGGGGAACCATCGGGGCGGCCAGCAGGCACAGGGCGAGCGCGGCCTCGCGCCGCGCATGGTCCATGCCGGCATCGGCCGACGCACGCTCGGCTTCCGCCAGGGCGGAGGTCAGCTCGTGCAGGCGGGCCACCGCGACATTGATCGCGAAGCTTTCCAGCGCCTCGCTCACGGCCGCGATGGCGCGGTGGGTGGCACGGCGCAGCGTATCGGCGGCTTCGGACGGCGCGGCCTCGGCAGGCGCGGCGGCCGGCACGGTCTCGGCCACCGTCCGCACCACGCGGTAGAGCCGTTGCAGGAAGCGCGCGGCGCCGGCAACGCCGGCCTCGGTCCATTCCATGTCGCGTTCCGGCGGGCTGTCCGACAGCACGAACCAGCGCGCGGTATCGGCACCGAACCGCTCGATGATCGCCACCGGCGCCACGGTGTTGCGCTTGGATTTGGACATTTTCTCGACACGGCCGATCGTCACCGGGGCACCGGTCTCACGATGCACCGCGCCGTCGCCACGCCGCTCGACTTCCTCCGGGTACAACCACAGCCCGTCCGCGTCGCGGTAGCTCTCGTGATTGACCATGCCCTGCGTGAACAGCCCGTCGAACGGCTCGTCCAGCCCCAGATGCCCGGTCTCCCGCATCGCCCGGGTAAAGAAGCGCGCATAGAGCAGATGCAGGATCGCATGCTCGATCCCGCCGATATACTGGTCGACCGGCAGCCAGCCGTTGGCAGCCGGAAGGACGGTCGGCTCGGAGGCATGCGGAGCGGTGAAGCGGGCGAAATACCACGAACTGTCGACGAACGTGTCGAACGTGTCGGTTTCGCGCGTCGCATCAGCGCCGCAGCGCGGACAGGCCACATGCTTCCAGGTCGGATGGTGATCCAGCGGGTTGCCCGGCCGGTCGAACGTCACATCCTCGGGCAGCGTGACGGGCAACTGGTCGTCGGGCACCGGCACCGGGCCGCAGGCGGCACAATGAATGACCGGGATCGGACAGCCCCAGTAGCGTTGGCGCGAGATGCCCCAGTCGCGCAGGCGCCAGTTTTCCACGCCCCGCCCGACGCCCATCCCTTCCAGGCGGCTGATGGCCTCGGCCCGGGCGGCCTTGGTGTCCAGACCGTCCAGGAAGCCGGAATTGATCAGCGTGCCGTCACCATCCCACGCCTTGCCGGTGATGGCGAAGGTCGAGGCGTCCTCGCCCGCCGGCAGGATGACCGGGCGGAAGGGCAGGTGATAGACATTGGCGAAATCCAGGTCGCGCTGGTCGCCGCACGGGCAGCCGAAGATGGCGCCGGTACCGTACTCCATCAGCACGAAATTGGCGATCCAGACCGGAAAGCTCTGATCGGGCATGAAGGGATGCGACACGCGCAGGCCGGTATCGAAACCGCGCTTCTCGGCCTTCTCGATCGCTTCCTCGGAGGTGCCCAGGCGACGGCACTCGGCGATGAAGGCGGCGGCATCGGGATTGTTTTCCGCGACTTTCGCGGCCAGCGGATGGTCGGCCGCAACAGCCAGGAACGCCATGCCGAACAGCGTGTCGGGCCGGGTGGTATAGACCTCGACCGAATCCAGATCGGTATCGAACCCCTGGGGCGGCGTATGCAGCGCAAAGCGCACGCGCGCACCGACCGAGCGGCCGATCCAGCGTTCCTGCATGATGCGGACCCGCTCAGGCCAGCGCGGCAGGTGCGAAAGGCCCTCCAGCAGCTCAGGGGCGAATTTGGTGATGCGCAGGAACCACTGCGAAAGTTTCTTCTTCTCGATCAGCGCGCCCGACCGCCAGCCGCGCCCGTCCACCACCTGCTCGTTCGCCAGCACGGTGTGGTCCACCGGGTCCCAGTTGACCCAGCTCTCACGCCGCTCGACCAGATCGCCCTGCAGCATGTCCAGGAACAGCTTCTGCTGCTTGCCGTAATATTCGGGCAGGCAGGTCGCGATCTCGCGGTCCCAGTTGAACGAGAAGCCCAGCCGCTTGAGCGTGCCGCGCATGGCGGCGATATTGTCCAGCGTCCAGGCCTGCGGATGCACGCCCCGTTCCCGCGCCGCGTTTTCCGCCGGCAGGCCGAACGCGTCCCACCCCATCGGGTGCAGCACCGAAAACCCCTTGGCCCGCTTGTAGCGCGCGACCACGTCGCCCAGCGTGTAGTTGCGGACATGGCCCATATGGAGCTGCCCCGACGGATAGGGGAACATCTCCAGCACGTAATATTTCGGGCGATCGGCCGGCGGCACGTCGGGCACGTCGAAGGCGCCCGCCCGCTCCCACTCGGCCTGCCAGCGCGGTTCGGCCGTGCGGAAATCGTAGGAAGCGGGGGTCATTTCAGTCATGGCAGGGTCCAGGAGCATGGGCCGGAGCGTCACGGTCTGTCACGACCGGCCGATACGAAGAAGGGATGCCGGGCACGGGCCCGGCATCGTCCCCGGCGCGGTGCGCCGGGGGGGAGGGGCTTACTTGCCGCCGCCACTGTCGGCGCGAAGCTGGCGCGCCCGGGTCAGGATTCGGGTCGTGATGTCCGACACCGTGTTCGGGGCGACCGGGGTATCGACCCACTGCCCGTCGGTCAGCGCCTGGCGGAAGACGGACACGCGCAGCGCGTCCGAACGCAGGTTGCGCGACAGGACATAGGCCGTGATCTTGAAACGCTCGTTCTTGGTCGCCGGCGGGGTGTACCAGTCGGTCAGGATCACGCCGCCGATCGCGTCGGCCGAGGCGAAGGGCATGAAGGACAGCGTGTCGATCGCACCGCGCCACAGATAGGCGTTCACGCCGCTCTTGCCGATCTGGTCGTCACCGCCGCTGGCGGACCGATCCTCGGTGATCAGGTGGTTCTGCGGCATCGCCAGCCCCGCATCGGCACGGCGATGCGACGAGGAACAAGCGGTCAGGCCCAGGAGCGACGACAGCGCCAGCCCGCCCAGCAGGCGGGCCGACGGTGAAAGGCGGTGAATGGCGAATGGCGGTCGAACGGTCATGTTGCCCCTGTGGTCCCCTCGGGTCTGGCCCCGCTGATGGATCGGCGGCCGTGGCCTGTCCTGCCCGTCCGGGGCCTGCGGTCGGGCCACGGTTCAGCCGGTTTCACTGCCATCTTCATATCCCGGCCCGCCATCCCCGCCAAGCCGGCCGGTGATTTTCTCCGTGCCGCCCGCGACGGCGATCGGTACCGGGGCACGAATGGGGGCGGCGATGGCGATCCCAAGCCTTGCCTTCCCTGTGCCCGGCGGTTTGAAAAGGGCCATCATACGGGGCCGCGCGAGGAGTCGCCGCGCGACGGGACGAAGGATCGGAGGGGCGGCGTGGCAGGCATTGCGGGCAGGCGGACATGGCGGCGGTCCCCTGGGCGGCTCCACGGGCAATGGCGGCGCGTGGCCTTTCTGGCGGCCCTGTCGCTGCTGGCGGCCCCGCATGCCGGCGCGGCCGACCGGCCGGCGCGGGCCACGCTCCTGGCCGCCCGCCTGACCCAGGCCGAGAAACTGATGCTGGTCCGGGCGGATGTCGTGCCCGCACCCGCACCAGCCGAGGGCGTGTCGATCATAACCCTGCCCGGCGTCCCGCGCGCCGGCCTGCCGGCCCTGCGCTTGGCCATGGTGGATGGCGAGGCGGGCCAGTCCTCCCCGCTGGCGCTGATGGCGACCTGGGACCGCGATCTGGCCCGGCGGGTGGGGCAGGCCCAGGCCCGCGCAATCCGGGCCGGCGGGCGCGCGCTCGCAGCGGTCGGCGGAATTGGCCCACTGCCGGCGGGTCGGGCCTATGATGGCGAGGACCCGCTGCTGGCCGGCCGGATGATGGGCGAGGTCGCATCCGGGCTGATCTCGGGCCATGTGCTGCCGCTGTTCGGCGGCCGTGGCCGGCCCGGCGCCGACGACATGTCCGAGGACCGCATGCTGGCGCTCTCCATCGCGCTGGGGCAGGCCAGGGGGGCGGGCATGCTCTGCCAGGTCGCCACCGTGGGGCTCCGGCCGTGCGGGGGGCTGGACGGCATGGAGCGCACGCTCCGCGACGGATGGCGATATGGCGGCATGATTGCCCTGCTGGCGGACCATGCGACGCCGGACGACCTGCCGGCCCGTCGCCATGCCCTGCTGTCCGCGCTGGCGGCCGGCGTCGACGCGGAGGGCGAGCCCGGACCCGCCGACACGGGTTTGTTCGGCGCCACCCTGCGGCAGGCGGTAATGAAGGGCGGCTTCGTGCCGCCCGTCCGGCTGGATCACATGGCTGCCCATGTCATGCAGTCGATGGACGAAGCCGGGGTGACCGAGCATCCGCCTCCCTTCGGCGCGCTGCGCGCCCCCACCTCCTACCGCGACCCGCTGGCGGAAGAGATGGTGGCCGAGGGGGCGGTCCTGCTGCGGAATGAAAACGCGGTCCTGCCGCTGGCCGGCACCCCAGCCGAGCCGATCCTCGTCCTGGGCGGGGGGACGGCCCGTACGGCGGCGCGGGCGGTAATCGATGCCCTGAGCCGCACGGGACGGACCGTGCGACTGGCCGATGCGCCCGAAAACGGGCCGCTGCCGCCCGATATCGCGCAGGCCAGCCATATCGTGATCCTGTCCGCCGGCCCCGAGGATGACCGGCTGATCGGCGCGGTGGCCGATAATGGGGGGCACGTGGTCGTCGTCCTGCTGTCGGACGATCCCGACCGGCGCATGCCCTGGCTGGATCTGGTCGACGGGCTTGTGCAGGCCTGGTCATGGCGCGACGGCGGCGAGGATGTCCTGGCGGAGCTGCTGATCGGGCAGCGCGATTTCTCCGGGCGGCTGCCGGTGACCTTTACCGGCGGCGTGGCGCCGCCCCAGGAGCATCTGGCGGGCTACAAGGCGTTCGACCGGGCGCATGTCGCGCCGCTGTTTCCATTCGGATACGGGCTGTCGGTCCGCGCGCGTTTTACCTATGGCGACCTGAAGGCGACGCGGGACGGGTCTCGGCTGCTGGTCGCCTTCAGCGTGACCAATCGCGGCGCCGCGCCCGGGCGCGACGTGCCGCAGATCTATCTGGACCTGCCGGAAGGAAGCGGCGGGGCACCCAAGCGGCTGGTCGGCTGGCGCCCCGTACAGCTCGCGCCCGGACAGACCACGCATCTCACGCTGGCGGTCGATGCGCGGATGCTGGGGCGATGGAACCCGGCCACGCTGGAATGGGTGGTGCCCGCCGGCGATTACGGGGTGTCGCTCGGCGGCCATTCCGCCAATCTGGTCCGGCAGGTGATGATCCACCTGCCGGACCTGCACGCCCCCGGCGCGTTGCCGGATGGCGAAGGCGGGTAGGAAACCGGATGGAGATTCGACCTTAGTGAGAGCCTGATCGAAAATGTGGGCTGATGAGCGAGAGCGGCCCAGAGGGCCGCGCCCGGCGTGTGTTTCCGAGCGTCGGAGCGGAGCGGCCTTGATGGAAGTGAGCACCGAAGCACAGGAAACGCGCGTCGGATCGCCACCAGCGCGCATTTTCGGTCAGGCTCAGGGCGGCGGTTCGCCTTCCTGCGGCGTAAAGCCCAGATGGGTGATCAGGTCGCGCGTCGCCTCCGCCGCTGCCAGCACGGCATCGCGGTCCAGGCCCTTGCTGACCAGGGCGACGCCCCGTCGCCCATCCGGCCGCCGGAACGGATAGGACCCGATATCGAGGTCCGGATGATGGTCCTGGATCTCGGACAGGCCGGCGGCCAGCGCGCCCTCATACAGGTCCAGCGCGTACCAGCTGCGCGAGGTCACGGGCGTGCCGTGCGGCAGGGTGGGGGCCAGGGAATCGAACATCGCCTGCATGATCCGCGGCACGCCGGCCAGCACATGGACATTGCCGATGCTGAAGCCCGGCGCGATCGAGACGCTGTTGGTGATCGGGGTCGCCCCCTGTGGCAGGGTGGCCATGCGCTGGCGGGCGGCGTTGAATTCGCCCGGGGCGAAATGGGCTTCCAGCGCGCGGAAGGTTTCGGGGTGAACGGTCCACGGCACGCCAAACGCCTCGGCCACGCAGGGCGCGGTGATGTCGTCATGGGTCGGGCCGATGCCGCCGGTGGTGAACACCATGTCGAATCGGGCCCGCACGTCGCACAGCGTGGTCACGATAATTTCGCGGCGGTCGGGGATGATCCGCACTTCGGACAGCGTGATCCCCAGTTCGGACAGGCGTCGTGCGATATATTGCACATTGACGTCCTGCGTCCGGCCCGAAAGAATCTCATTGCCGATGACCAGAATGCAGGCTGTCGGGTTCATGGCGGCAGGTCCCTGTCCGATGGCATGGACCATCATTATGGGCCCGGAATCCGCTTCCGGCCAGACAGGAGGAATGGGCGATGAGGGAAGGACCGATGTGCGGCGTGCCGCGCTGCGTGTGGGAGCTCCCAGCCATGCTGGGCGAAGGCCCCGTCTGGTCGGAAGCCGAGCAGGCCCTGTATTTCGTCGATATCGTCGGAAAGGCGATCCACCGCTACCGGCCGGAAAGCGGGGAGCGGACATCCTGGGCCGCGCCGGACCGGCCGGGCTTCCTGGTACCGCTGACCGACGGCACCTTCCTGTGCGGGCTGCGCGACGGGCTGCACCGGTTTTCGCCCGCCACCGGCCGATTCGGCCTGGACCTGCCGGTCGAGCCCGACCAGCCCGGCAACCGCATCAATGACGGCCATGTGGACCGGTTCGGCCGCCTCTGGTTCGGCACCATGCATGACGCGGAAACCGACCCGACCGGCTCGCTCTATTCCGTCCGCCAGGATCGCGGCGCGCTGTCGATCCGGCGCGAGGATACGGGCTATGTCGTCAGCAACGGCCCGGCCCTGTCGCCCGACGGGCGCACGCTCTATCACAATCATTCACCGGCCCGGACCGTCTACGCGTTCGACGTGGCGCCCGACGGCAGCCTGTCGAACCGGCGGGTCTTCGCCACCCTGCGCGACGGCTATCCCGACGGCATCGCGGTGGACAGCGCGGGTTTCCTGTGGATCGGCGTGTGGGATGGCGGCCGGATCGAACGCCTGGCCCCCGACGGCACGAAGGTCGAACCCATTCCCATGCCGGCCCGCAACGTCACCAAGGTGGCCTTCGGCGGCGCCGATTACCGCACCGTCTTCGTTACCACCGCCCGCAAGGGCCTGTCGGCGCAGCAGATCGCGGACCAGCCCCTCAGCGGCAGCCTGTTCGCCTTCGGCACCAGCATCGCCGGGCAGAAACAGGCCACCTTCACACTCGACGCCCCGTTCGCGCTGTAGGGAACAGGTTTGAAAGTCGCCTGCGGCTAAGCGCGGCTTTGCAACCGTCTCTCAGACCAGATCGCGCAGTAACGGCACCAGCGGCAGATCGGCCTCGGGCATCGGATAAGCCGACAGCTCGTTCCCCCGAACCCACGCCAGGGTCTGACCCTCACGCGGGCGCGGAATGTTCTTCCAGCGCCGGCAGACATAAACGGGCATCAGCAGGTGAAAATGCCCGTAATCGTGCGACACGAAAGTGTAGGGCGCGAGGCAGGAACGGCTGACATCCAGCCCCAGCTCCTCGTCCAGTTCGCGGATCAGCGCCGCTTCGGGCGTCTCGCCGGCCTCGACCTTGCCGCCGGGGAACTCCCACAGACCGGCCATCGGCTTGCCTTCCGGCCGCCGGGCCAGGAGGATGCGCCCGTCGGTATCGATCAACGCGACGGCGGCCACCAGTACCACGCGCTTCTGTTCCGCCGCGTGGGTGGGAGAACCCGCCGATGGAGCATCCATCGCCATATCCGCCCGCGTCGCTTCGAACAGCAGGACCGGATGCTCGCCGCCGCGCGAGACGAATTCCTGGTGCCCGGTGCCCGTTTCGCGAAAACCCAGCCGGCGCAGCACGGCGATCGAAGCCGGATTGTCATGCGCGACGGCAGCCGCGACCCGGTCGACCGGCATGTTGGCCAGCGCCCAGCGCGTGATCCGCCCCACCGCGCTGGTGGCGACCTTGCGGTTCCAGTAGGGGCGCCCGACCCAGTAACCGACAGTGGCCGAACGGCGCCCACGATCGACCTGCAACCCGATGCAGCCGATCAGCGAATCGGGCGTCTCCGATTCGGGGTGGGTGATGGCGAAATGATAGGCCGCCCCCCGCCGGGACAGATCGGCGGTCGAGGCGATCCATTCATCCGTCAGCCCGCGCGGATAGGGAAACGGGACGCGGCTGAGCATCCGGATGACGCTCCAGTCATTGACCAGCCGGTGCATCGCGCCCGCGTCCGAGGACAGAAGGGTCCGCAGCCGGAACGGGCCGGCCTGCAGGGTGGTATCCGTCCGTTCGTCGCTCATGGATGTGACGACACCCTCAACCGGCGGTAGGGGCGCGGATGCCGCATTCGGCCAGAAGCTGGCGCAGGTCGCGGATCACCGGGAACACTTCCTGGTTGTGATCGCCACCCAGCTCGTTCCACGCGTTCTGCTCCAGTTCCACGATCTCGCGATCCTCGCGGAAGATCCGCTCGGTAAAGGCGACCAGGAACGGCCATGCCAGGTCCAGCACGCCCGGCAGCTTGGGGCGCTTGATCGACAGCAGCCCGAAGACGCGGTTGGTCAGCTGCTCCTCGTCCTGCGGAACGTAGGCGATCCACAGATCCATCACTGCCTCGCCGCCGGTCGGCTCGATCTTCAGCGTCTGGTACGGATATTCGGTGCGGATCGTCATGACGTCGCGATGGGCGAATTTCGCGCTGTTGTCGCGCTTCTGCCCGAATACCAGCGCCTCGCCGATCGGCTGCTTGCCGCCGGTGCGGGCAAAGGTATAGCGCGCCTCGATCATGCCGGGCCCGCGATCCTGTCCCAGGAAGCGGGGCTTCATCTGGCCCATCTGCTTCATGTGCATGAACTGATGGTTCATATCCATCAGGTTCTCATGCATGAAGCTGTAATGGCATTTCACATGCCGGCCGAAGCGCCTGGTCTTGTATTCGGGATTGGCGACCTGCGACAGCTTGGGCAGCGGCACGGACTCGGCCTTCTCGGCATCACCGGGGAAGACGAAGATCAGCCCGTCCTGTTCGCGGCACGGATAGGTGCGCACGCCATTGGGCAGCTTGCCCTTGCCCAGATAGGGCACGTCGATGCAGCGGCCCGACCGGCCATACGCCCAGCCATGATAGCAGCACTGCACCGCCTGGCCCTTCACGGTGCCCTTGCTCAGCGGCACCTGCCGGTGGGCGCAGCGATCCTCCAGCGCGAAGACCTCGCCTTCGACGGGGCGGACCAACGCGATCGGCAGGCCAGCATAGCGGGTGCCGATCGTCTTGCCGGCCTTGAGTTCGTGCGACCAGGCCACGGGGTACCAGAAATCGGGATCACAGCGAATGCGTCGCAGGTCCTCCCCCAGGGTCAGGGCGGGGCGGGGCATGCTGTCCGTCGAAAGAATCTGGTTCATCGTCTCTCTATATGCTCGGTCGCCTGCTTCTGTCCGGCGGGTCGTGCGGTACCAGGACATAAGCCACACACATTAAAGAGGCATCTCATCGTGTCGTGCAATTGATAACGCGTATCAATGCTCCGGAACGATACGGGCCCGGTTCCCCTTCCGGCCGGCAGGGCCGGAGGGCATCAAGATATCAGGGATGGAATCGGTCGCCGGCCTTGATCCGGATCAAGGACGTGTCGATTCCCCAACGTGCGGTGCGGTGGCGAGTTCGGCGGTCAGGTCCTCGACGAACTGCCAGGCGACACGGCCCGACCGCCCGCCCCGGGCGACGGACCACGCATTGGCGCGCCGGGCCAGATCCTCTTCCCCGATCGCCAGGTCGCGGGCTCTTGCATAGGTCCGCACCATGTCCAGGAAGATATCCTGGGCACAATTGTGAAAGCCGATCCACAGCCCGAACCGATCGGACAGCGAGACCTTCTCCTCGACCGCCTCGGACGGGTTGATGGCGGTCGAGCGCTCATTGTCGATCATGTCGCGGGGCATCAGGTGCCGCCGGTTGGAGGTCGCGTAGAACAGCACGTTCTCCGGACGGCCGGAAATGCCGCCGTCCAGCACCGATTTCAGGGCCTTGTAATCGGCATCCTCGCTCTCGAACGACAGATCGTCGCAGAAGACGATGAAGCGGCGCGGGCTGGTCCGCAGCAGGGCCAGCAGGTCGGGCAGGGTGGCGAGGTCCTCGCGCTGGATCTCGATCAGCACCAGCCGGCCCGCGCCGGGCTCGGCCGGCACGCCGCGGATCCGGTTGGCCTGGGCGTGGGCGGCCTTGACCAGCGATGATTTGCCCATGCCGCGCGCGCCCCACAGCATGACGTTGTTGGCCGGCAGGCCGCGGGCGAAATGCAGCGTATTGTCCAGCACCAGCCGGCTCTGGATCTCGACACCGCGCAGCAGGCCGATATCGACATGCGCCACATGGGCCACCGGCGCCAGCCGCCCCTGGGCGGGATGCCAGACGAAGGCATCGGCCGCATCGAGGCCCGCAAGGCTCGGCGGCGGCGGGGACAGCCGCTCCAGCGCCTGGGCGATACGGTCGAGAACGGGCAGCAGAGGGTGGGACTCCATCGTCGGTCCTGTGGCTGGGTGGCTGGGAAAAGCGCCGCTACCGGCGAACCGACGCCTTGACGGGAAACGGACGAAAACTATGGTCCACTGCCTCAGCCCGCAACCCACTAAATGACGGCCGGAAACG
Organism: Gluconacetobacter tumulicola; assembly: GCF_014174215.1. Taxonomy (GTDB): domain Bacteria; phylum Pseudomonadota; class Alphaproteobacteria; order Acetobacterales; family Acetobacteraceae; genus Gluconacetobacter; species Gluconacetobacter tumulicola. The sequence continues at coordinate 148,176 of NZ_JABEQL010000007.1, forward strand.
CGACATGACCTCAGTTTCGGATTTCCTTGTAACCCCGGCATACGCCCAGACCGCCGGAGGCGAGGGAGGATTCCTGAGCGCCGGCGGCCTGATGTCGATCCTGCCCTATGTCGCGATGTTCGCGATCTTCTACTTCCTCCTGATCCGCCCGCAGCAGCAGAAGCAGAAGCAGCTCCGCGCCCAGCTCGCGGCGCTGCGCCGTGGCGACCGGGTGCTGACGGCCGGCGGCATCGTCGGCGTCGTGCAGAAGGTGCGTGACGATTCGAACGAGCTGGAGGTCGAGATCGCCCCCAATGTCCGGGTGACGGTCCTGCGCGAGACCCTGACCTCGGTCGTCACCAGCACGGCCAAGCCGGCCAACGACGCCGCCCCCAAGGCCGACTGACGGCAAGCCTCCCCCCGAACGGGCGAACCGGCGGCGTCGCCCGCCGTTATGCCCATTCGGGGGAGGGGGAATGACGCTGTACGGAGAACTCGACGCGATGAAGGCCGGGCGCTTCGCGGTCACCAGTGCACCGGGCCGGGCCGGCGTGGCCTCGGGCCTCGCGGCGGTGGCCGGCCTGATGTTCGGCCTCGATATCGGCGTCATTTCCGGCGCCCTCGCCCCGATCGCGCGGGAATTCCACGCCAATCGTCTCCTGCAGGAATGGATCGTCGCGGCCATGATGCTGGGCGCGGCGCTGGGCGTGCCCATTGCGGCGCGCCTCTCCTTCGGCTGGGGGCGCAAGCACACGCTCCTCATCGGCGCGGCCCTGTTCGTGGCGGGGTCGCTGTTCTGCGCCGTGGCCGGATCGGTGGGGACGCTGATCGCGGGACGGGTGATGATGGGGCTGGCGGTCGGCATTTCGACCTTCACCGCGCCGCTCTATATCGCCGAGATCGCCGATCCCCTGCACCGGGGCGCCATGGTGTCGATCTATCAGCTCATGATCACCCTCGGCATCATGGCGGCCTTCGTCTCGAACGCGCTGTTTTCCTATTTCGATACCTGGCGCTGGATGCTGGGGATCGTGGCGTTTCCCGGCATCGTCTTCATGATCGGTGTCGCCTTCCTGCCGTCCAGCCCGCGCTGGCTGATGATGCGCGGCAAGCGCGAGGCGGCGCGGCGCGCGCTGCAGGACCTGCGCGGCCAGGGGCACAGCGTGGCCCGCGAACTGCGCGAGATCGACGCCCGCCTGCATGTCCGCACGTCGGGCTGGGCGCTGCTGCGCGCGGACCGGAATTTCCGCCGCTCGGTCTTGCTGGGGGTCACGTTGCAACTCGTCCAGCAATTTACCGGCATGAATGTGGTCATGTATTACGCGCCGCGTATCCTCGGGCTGGCCGGCTTCATCGACCATGCGCGGCTGTGGGGCACGGTCAGCGTGGGGGCGGTGAACGTGGCCGCCACCTTCCTGGCGATCGGGCTGGTCGATCGGTGGGGCCGCCGGCCCCTGCTGATCTGCGGGCTGGTCGTGATGAGCATCGGCATGGTGCTGCTCGCCCTTTCGCCCTCCGCCGAGGTGCGAGAGGCGACCGCGCAGGCATTGACCATCGGCGGAATGGTCTGCTTCGTTTCGGGGTTCGCGTTTTCGGCCGGGCCGATCGTCTGGGTGCTGTGCGCGGAAATCCAGCCGCTTCAGGGCCGGGAGTTCGGCGTCGGCTGTTCGACCGCGGCCAACTGGATCGCCAACATGATCGTGGGCGTGTCGTTCCTCACCCTGGTGGACCGGCTGGGCCTGTCCGGCACCTTCTGGCTCTATGCGGGGCTGAATGCGCTGTTCGTGGTGCTGGTCGCCCTGTTCGTGCCCGAGACAAAGGGCCTGACGCTGGAGCGGATCGAGCGTGACCTCACCGCCGGCGTGCGCCTGCGCGATATTGGGCGCGGTCCCCGGTAACAGGCGGCCGGACATGAAAAACCCGGCCCCAAACGGGGCCGGGCATTCCAGAACAGAAGCTGCCGTCGGCCGTTCAGGCGGCCTTGAGCTGCGCCTCGGCGAACTCGTAGTTCGCCAGCTTGTCCAGATAGTTGGTCACGTAGTCGGGGCGACGGTTGCGGAAGTCGAGATAGTAGGAATGCTCCCACACATCCAGACCCAGCAGCACCTTGCCCTGGCCTTCGGCCAGCGGGTTGGAGCCGTTGGCGCTCTTGGTCACCTTGAGCTTGCCGTCGGAACCCAGGACCAGCCACGCCCAGCCCGAGCCGAACTGCGACGTCGCCGCCGCCTTGAAATCGGTCTTGAACGTGTCGACGCTGCCGAAATCCTCGGTGATCTTGGCCGCCAGCGCGTCGGGGATCGTGCCGCCGGTCGGCGACAGGTTCTGCCAGAACAGGATGTGGTTCCAATGCTGGCCGGCATTGTTGAACACCGGCGCCAGGGCCGCATCGCCCTTGACCGCCAGGATGATCTCTTCCAGCGACTTGCCCTGCAGTTCGGGCTTGGCCTCGACGAAGCCGTTCAGCGCGGTGACATAGGCCTGATGGTGCTTGCCGTGATGCAGCTCCAGCGTTTCCTGGCACATGCCGCGCGCCGCCAGCGCGTTGGTCTGGAACGGAAGGGTGGGCAATTCGAAAGCCATGGACGTTCTCCTTGGAATTGCAGCGGCGGAAACGCCGCCCGTCAGAGCTATGAGGGCGGGGAAGGGGCGTCAAGTGACGGAACAGGGACGGCCGACCCGCCGGCCGAAACTCTTGCGCCACGCCGTTGCGCGCGGCAAGTCGTTGTCATGACAATCGCTGCCATGCCAGCCTCCCCTGAAAGACGCGCCGCCGGGGCCGGAGTTTCCCCCGGCGCGGCAGCCGCCCGGCGGGCCGATCCCGACCGGTTCCTGTGCGCCCTGTTCCTGCCCCAGGCAGCGCGCGAGGACGCCTTCACGCTGATCGCGTTCAATCACGAAACCGTTCGCGCCCTGGGCGGCATGCAGTCCCGTGCGGTCGCTGGGCCGATGGCGGGGCTGATTCGCCTGCAATGGTGGCGCGAGATCGTCGAGGGCGCGGGCCACCCGCACGCGGTCGCCGGGCCGCTGCGCGCGCTGATCGCGGCCGGCAGGGTGCGGGCGGAAACGCTGCTGGGCATTCTGGACGCGCGTGAGGCCGAACTGGACGGGCTGGCGGACTGGCCCGCCTGGCGCGCCGCGATGCTTGGCGGGGCGGGCGGCGTGCAGGTCGCGATCGCCCAGGCGGCCGGCGTGACCGACCCCGATCTGCTGAAAGCCGTCGAATCGCACGGTGCCGCCTATGGCGCGGGCGGCTTGGTGCGGCATCTGGACATCGTGCTGGCCAGTGGCCGATGCCCGGTGCCGGACTCCGCACTGGCCGAAGCCGGCCTGTCGGGGGATGCGATTCGCGACGGCGCGACGCTGACGCCGGACATCCTGCGGGGCCTGCGCGCCGCCCTGTGTCGCGAAGGGGCGGCTTTTCTGGCCGAGGCCGGGCGCCCGCGCCTGCCGCGCGCCGCCCGGGCGGCGGGGCTGCCCGGAATTCTGGCACGGCGGGACCTGGCCCGGGGGGCGGCCGATGCGCCGGTCGGATTCGCACCCCGCGGCCTGGGCGACCGGCTGGCGGTCATGGCCGCAATGGCGTTCGGCTGACCCAGCCGTCCGGCCGGCCCCCCCCGGTCGCGTCTTACGGCGTGTTGGCCACCGTGCTTTCCAGCACGGCGAACAGCGCGGAATAATCGTCGTTCGGATGCAGCCGCCGCGTCAGGGACAGCAATTGGGTGGTAGCCGCCATGGTTGCCACCGGTGCCGCCACGCGGGCAGCGTCGTCCAGCAGCAGCCGCATGTCCTTCTGCATCAGCCGGGTCGGGAATTGCGGCCGGAAATCGCCGGTCCGCGCCGCCTTCAGCTTGCGCTTGTGGTGGGGCGAGATCACCGCGACCGAATCCAGGGCCTCGAACAGCATGTCGCGCTCCAGCCCGGCGGCCAGCCCGTAGCACACGCCCTCGGCAACTGCCGCCAGCCCCACGCCCATAATGCCGTTGATCACCAACTTCAGCTTCGAGCCGCTGCCCGCCGGCCCGGCATGGATCGTCGTCTTGCCGATAATGTCGAAAATCGGCTGGGCCCGCGCGACGCTCTGCGCATCCCCGCCGACCAGCACCACCAGCGCCCCGGCATCGGCCTCGGGCGTGCTGCCGGAGACCGGGGCATCCAGCGCGGCGATCCCGCGTTCCCCGGCGGCGGCGGCCAGCGCCAGCGATGCCTCGGGCGATACCGAACTGGTGTTGATCAGCAATTGTCCCGCCGCCATGCCCGCCAGTGCGCCGTCAGGCCCATAGGCGGCACTGGCCAGCGCCTCGTCGTCCGGGACGCAGAGAATGACGGTCCCGCCGGCTGCTTCGGCCAGCAGGCGAGGCGAGGGCAGGAAGCGCGTATTGCCGTCGCCGCCCTTGCCGGAAGGAGTATAGGCCACGATCTGGTATCCTGCGGCCTGAAGATTGCGGCCCATGCGGCTGGCCATGGCGCCGAAGCCGATAAAGCCGACAGTGCCTGCCGTGCCGCGCTCAGAGAAATCGGGCATGATCCTGCTCCTTTTCTTTTTCGTCCCGTTTCCGGCAGGGTGCCGGACGATCCCGGCGGTGTCACCTCCCCGGGCCGCCCGCCGACCCGGCTCCATTCCAGAAGGCGTCCAGCATGCGTGTCTTCCGCTACCCTTCTCCGCCACCCTCCTCGATCACGCCGCACGCTCTCTGGCTGTCGCGGCGCGACCTGCTGGCGGCGGGTGCCGCCGCCGGCCTCGTCGGCGGCAGCCTGCCCTCCCGCGCGGCCAGGGCGGTGGATCTGGCCGCGCAGCCTGGCCCCCTGTCGGGCGAGGGGCTGAAGCCCACACCGCTGCGCGACGTGACGCACTACAATAATTTCTACGAATTCGGGCTGGAGAAGACCGACCCCGCCGAGCGCTCGGGCGACTTCCATCCGCGTCCGTGGACCGTGCGGGTCGAAGGCATGGTGGCCAAACCGCGCACCTATGACATCGACGCGCTGCTGGGGCGGAAGCTGGAAGAGCGGATCTACCGCATGCGCTGTGTCGAGGCATGGTCGATGGTCATCCCCTGGATCGGATTCGCGCTGCGCGACCTTCTGGCCGAGGTCGAACCGCTGGGCAGCGCGAAATATGTCGCCTTCGAATCGGTGGTGCGCCCGTCGGAAATGCCGGGGCAGGGCGGGGTGCTGCCGGTGCTGGACTGGCCCTATGTCGAGGGGCTGCGCCTGGACGAGGCCATGCATCCGCTGACGATCCTGGCCGTCGGCCTGTATGGCCAGACGCTGCCCAACCAGAACGGCGCGCCGGTGCGGCTGGTCGTGCCGTGGAAATACGGGTTCAAGGGCATCAAGTCGATCGTGCGCATCCGGCTGACCGACCGGCAGCCCCGTACCTCATGGAATGTCCGCGCACCCGACGAATACGGGTTCTACGCCAACGTCAATCCCGCCGTGGACCACCCGCGCTGGAGCCAGGCGAGCGAGCGGCCGATCGGGGCCGGCGGCGGGTTTTTCGGCGCAGGCCGGCAGCCGACCCTGCCGTTCAACGGCTATGGCGAGCAGGTGGCGGGCCTGTATGCCGGCATGGACCTGCGGCGCGACTTCTGATGGTGGCGCGGCGCGTGCGATCGGCCGGCCTGATCCGGCTGGCGTTGTATGGCATCGGGCTGGTGCCGGCGGTGGTCTCGTTCGTCCTGGGGGCGACGAACCGGCTGGGGGCCGACCCGGTCAACACGTTCGAGCGCACGCTGGGCCTGTGGGCCTTGCGGTTCCTGATCCTCTCGCTTTGCATCACGCCGCTGCGGGACCTGGCCGGGGTCAATCTGCTCCGCTACCGGCGGGCGGTGGGGCTGCTGGCCTTCTGGTATGCGCTGTTCCATCTGTCGGCCTATGTGGCGCTCGATCAGGGATTCGACCTGCATACCCTGCTGGCCGACGTGACCACGCGGCCCTTCATCATCCTGGGCATGGTCGCCTTCACCATCCTGTCCGCGCTGGCCGCGACGTCCAATGGCTGGGCCATCCGCAGGCTGGGGCGGCGCTGGAAGGTCCTGCATCGCTGGGTCTATGCCGCCGCGATCTGCGCCGCCATCCATTTCATCCTGTCTTTCAAGGTCATACGGGTCGAAACGCTGCTCTATGGCCTGATCGTGGCCGCCCTGCTGGCCTTCCGGGTCTATCGGGCCGTGCCCCACCGCGTGAAGACACCGCCCGTTTGAGCGGGCGTTCCGCATTGTGGCAGGTGGTTCCTTGCCATGATGCGGGAAAAGCCTGACAGTCATGCGGTAAAGGAATGGACAGAAGTGCCATTCCGGCGGGAAAGTCCAAAAAATGGAAGAAATAAAAAGGAAGAGGCGGAATCTGTATTCACCCCCCGCTTGCGGCGGCGGGCGAGGCGGCTCGGGACCGGCTCGCGCAGAGATGATGTCTCGGAAAGCCGGTTCAGGTGGCAAGAGGTTGGAGCGTTCCGGTGGACCGGACCGGGTGATGGCTGTGCGATACCGTATGTGCGATGTGCGGACTGTCCGCGACGATACGGCCCGCATGGCACCCGGTTCAGGTTCGTCCGGTTCATGGACGATCACCCTTTCCCGCCTTCGGCCCGCCGCGATGGGACCGGCGGCCCAGACCGTATTCACAGGCCTCGGCCTGCGCGCCTCGTTCCGGAGAATGTCATGACCTCGAATCCGACCCGAACCGAATCCGCCTATGACGTCGTCCTGATCGGCGGAGGGGTCATGAGCGCGACATTGGGCGCGCTTCTGAAGTTTTTGCAGCCGGATTGGTCGATCGGGATGTTCGGGCGGCTGGACGACGTGGCGAAGGAGAGTTCCAATGCCTGGAACAACGCCGGCACGGGCCATGCCGCGCTGTGCGAGCTGAATTACACGCCGTCGCGCGCCGACGGCACGATCGACATTTCCAAGGCCGTCGGCGTGAACGAGGCATTCCAGCTTTCGCGCCAGTTCTGGGCCTATCTGGTCGAATCGGGCGTGATCCCCTCGCCCCGGACGTTCCTCAACCCGATTCCGCACATGAGCTTCGTCTGGGGCGACGAGAATTCCGATTACCTGCGCCGCCGCTACGAGGCGCTGAAGGATCATCCGCTGTTCAGCGGCATGCGCTTCTCGACCGACCCGGCGCAGCTCGCCCAGTGGATGCCGCTGGTGATGGAGGGCCGCACCGCCGGCACCAGCCTGGCCGCGACCTGGATCGCGTCGGGGACCGACGTGAATTTCGGCGCGCTGACGCATCTGCTGGTGAATTTCCTGTCGGGCCAGCCGGGTTTCGACCTGAAACTGTCGCATGAGGTCGAGGATCTGAAGCAGGACGCCTCCGGCGCCTGGCGCGTTTCGGTGCGCGACCTCACGACGAACACCACCGTGCCGGTGGCCGCGCGCTTCGTCTTCATCGGCGCCGGCGGCGGCGCGCTGCCGCTGCTGCAGAAGACCGGCATCCCCGAATCGAAGGGGGTCGGCGGCTTCCCGGTCAGCGGGCAGTTCCTGCGCTGCACCAACCCCGATATCATCGCCCGTCACCATGCCAAGGTCTATGGCAAGGCATCGGTCGGCGCGCCGCCCATGTCGGTGCCGCATCTGGATACCCGCGTGATCGACGGCAGGGAGGGTCTGCTGTTCGGCCCCTATGCCGGCTTCTCGACCAAGTTCCTGAAGCAGGGGTCGCTGTGGGACCTGCCGAAATCGATTCGCATGGACAATCTGGGCGCCATGCTGGCCGTGGCCCGCGACAATATGCCGCTGACCCGCTACCTGGTGCAGCAGGTCCTGCAATCCAACGAGACGCGCCTCAACGCCCTGCGCGATTTCGTCCCCAATGCCCGGGCCGAGGATTGGGAACTGATCACCGCCGGCCAGCGCGTGCAGGTGATCAAGAAGGACGAAAAGAAGGGCGGCGTCCTGCAATTCGGCACCGAAGTCATCACCGGCGCCAACGGCACGGTCGCGGCCCTGCTGGGGGCCTCGCCGGGTGCCTCGACCGCCGTGTCGATCATGCTGACCGTGATCAGCAAATGCTTTGCCGGCGAACTGCCGCGCTGGGACACGAAGCTGAAGGAAATGATTCCGTCCTATGGCGGCCCGCTGGCCGACCGGCCCGAACTGTGCGCCCACGTGCATGACTGGACGACGCGGGCCCTGCAACTCGAGGGCTGAGGCCCAACAAGACTCGGGCCGGGCAGGGCGCCGCGTGCGGCGGCCCTGCCCGGCTCCGGGGTTCGTCAGTCTTCGTCGTGGTCCAGTTCGCTGAACTGGTCCGCCGGGTGGCGGACGGGGGCCTGCTGCTGGCGGGTCACGCGGGCCTCGCCCTGGCGGCGGGTGAACTGCGCCGCGATGTCGGCGAGTTCGATGAACTGGTCCGCCTGGCGCCGCAGATCATCGCCGATCAGCGGCGGCGAGGTGCGGACGGACGAGACGACCGTGGTCCGCACGCCCTGGCGCTGAACGCTTTCCAGCAGGCGCCGGAAATCCGCATCGCCACTGAACAGGACGGCATGGTCGATCTTGGGAGCCATCTCCATCATGTCGACGGCAAGCTCGATATCCATGCTGCCTTTCACGCGCCGCCGCCCGTTCTGGTCGACGAATTCCCGTGCCGTCTTGGTGACGAGCGAATAGCCGTTATAGACCAGCCAGTCGGTCAGGGGCTTGAGGGGCGAATATTCCTCGCTTTCCAGGATCGCGGAATAATAGTAGGCGCGGATGATGTGACATTTGGAACGGAAGAATGTCAGCAGATTGCGGTAATCGACGTCGAACCCCAGATGACGGGAAGCCGAGTAGAGACTTGAGCCGTCGATAAAAAGACATGTACGTTCGTCTGGTTGAAAAAACATGGGCCTTGAATCCTTGTAGTATGGCCTGAGCTAGAAATGTCGCGCGGATTGATTGCCGCACTTAACAATATGCCCACCAGGCGGAAGGGTAGAGCCGCCGGGGGCAAATTGATATGGGCGAGTAAGGCATATGATATTCCTTTTGCAAAACGCTGAAACGCCACCGCCATCGGGTGGACTCCATGGAATTGCGGCGCTGCCTGCGCGGCGGTGGGCCCGATGATCCTGATCGCGATCGGGGCCAATCTGCCGCGCGAAGGGGGCAGCGCGCCGATCGAGACCTGCCGCTGGGCGGTCGGGCGGATCGCCGCCATTCCCGGATTGCGGGTCACAGCGGTCTCGGCATGGTATGAAAGCGCGCCGGTCCCGCCATCCGGCCAGCCGCCCTATGTCAATGGCATGGTGGCGGCGGAAGGGGAGGTCGACCCGGTGACGCTGCTGGCCGCCCTGCAGGCGATCGAGGCCGAAGCCGGGCGGCGGCGTACGGTCGCCAACGCCGCAAGGCCGCTCGACCTGGATATCGTGGCGATGGGGGATTGCGTGCGCGATGCCCCCGATCCCATCCTGCCGCATCCCCGGGCGGAAGAGCGGGCGTTCGTCCTGATGCCGTTGCGCGATGTGGCGCCGGACTGGTGCAATCCCAGGACCGGGCATGATATCGGGGCGTCGATCGCGGCCCTCGCGGACCAGCAGATCCGCCGCCTGGAAGGCGCGTGACACGCGGACCTTGCGTTTGACGTTCGTTGTGGATAAAATTGTTTTTTTAACTAATTTACTCCGGAGGCCTGCCTCATGGCTCGCGTCACCGTCGAAGATTGCGTCGAACGGGTTCCCAATCGCTTCGAGCTGGTTCTGCTGGCGGCGCAGCGCGCGCGCGGCCTGTCGCGTGGCGAGGAGCTGACGATCGACCGCGACAACGACAAGAACCCGGTCGTTGCACTACGTGAAATCGCGGACCAGACGATCGAACTGGAACAGATCCGCAGCGACCTGGTCCGTTCGCTGGCCCGCGCGCCCGAGCCCGAGCCCGCGGATGAGGAAGTGATGGACCTGATCCCGACCGAGCAGAACATTTTCGGTCTTCAGGACGTTTCGGCCGAGGAAGAGGCGGCCCACGGGGCCGGCATGTCGGCCGAGGAACTGGAGGCCGCGATCGAGGCCGAGCTGGGCGGCCGTTCGCGGCGATAAGCCCATGGCAGCGGACGCGGCCGGCCCTGCCGACACGGTACCTGTCGCCGCTCAGGCGCCGGCCTCGCCCGCGTCCGCGCCTGAACCGGAAGAGGGTGAACCCGCCGGGACCACACAGCCTCCCGCCCGCGTCATTTCCTGCGAAGGGCTTGTGCGGCGTGTCCGCGCCTATGCCCCGGATGCCGATCTCGACCTGATCCGCCGGGCCTTCGCCGTCGCGCAGGAGGCCCATGCCGGGCAGGTCCGCGACAACGGCGATCCTTACATTACCCATCCGCTGGCGGTGGCCAGCATCCTCGCCGGCTTCCATCTCGACCCGTCCTCGATCGCAACCGCGCTGCTGCACGACACGATCGAGGATACCGGCGTCACGCATGAGCGGCTGCGCGCCGAATTCGGGCCTGCCATCGCCGACCTGGTGGATGGCGTCACCAAGCTGACCCGGCTGGAGCTCCAGTCCGACCGCACCAAGCAGGCCGAGAATTTCCGCAAGCTGGTGCTCGCGATGTCCAAGGACATCCGGGTGCTGATCGTCAAGCTGGCGGACCGGCTGCACAATATGCGCACGCTGCATTATGTGCAGCGGCTCGACCGGCGCCAGCGCATCGCGCGCGAGACCATGGAAATCTATGCGCCCCTGGCCGGGCGCATCGGCATGGACAAGGTCAAGACCGAACTCCAGAACCTGTCCTTCGCGGAGCTGGAGCCGGAAGCCAATGCGACCATCCGCGCACGGCTGAACTATCTGCGCGGCCAGGGCGCCGACGTGATCGAAGAGGTGCGGCGCGAGCTGGTCCGGCTGTGCCGCGAGGCCGGGCTGGGCGAGGTCGAGGTGTCGGGGCGTGAAAAATCGCCGTTCTCGATCTGGGAAAAGATGCAGAAGCGCAATGTCGCCTTCGAGCAGCTTTCCGACATCATGGCCTTCCGCATCATCGTACCGACGCGTGAGGCCTGCTACGTGGCATTGGGGGCAGTCCATGCCGCTTTCCCCGTCATCGTCGGCCGGTTCAAGGACTACATCTCCACGCCCAAGGCCAACGGCTATCAGAGCCTGCATACGGGCGTGACGCTGCGCTATCCGCGCAACCAGAAGATCGAGGTGCAGATCCGCACCGCCGAGATGCACGACATCGCCGAGAACGGCGTGGCGTCGCACTGGATGTACAAGCAGTTGCCCGGCGCCGGCGGTGCCGCACAGGTCGTCACCGGCCTGCGCTGGGTGCAGGACCTGCTGGATATCCTGGAGGATTCGGCGGCACCCGACGAATTCCTGGAAAACACCAAGCTCGAGCTATACCAGGACCAGGTCTTCTGCTTCACCCCCAAGGGGCAGCTCATCTCGCTGCCACGGGGGGCCACGCCGGTCGATTTCGCCTACGCGGTGCACAGCCAGGTCGGCGACACCTGTGTGGGCGCACGGATCAACGGGCGGCTGATGCCGCTGCGTCACGAATTGCAGAACGGCGACCAGGTCGAGATCATGACGGCACGCGGCGGCACGCCGTCGCCGTCGTGGGAGCGGTTCGTCGTCACCGGCAAGGCGCGGGCGCGCATCCGCCGTCATGTCGCCGCCCAGCAGCGCGAGGCCCATGTCGATGGCGGCCGCGCCGCCTTGGCCAAGGCCTTCCGGCAGGAGGGCGTGGACGGGTCGGAAAAGGTGCTGGAGAGCATCCTGTCCGACCTGAAACAGGCTTCGGTCGAAGATCTGTACGTCGCGGTCGGCAACGGCAATATCGGGCCGCGCGACGTGGTGCATGCGGCCTATCCCGAACTGCGCCAGACGCCGCGCGCGCCGCGCATGGTGCCGGGCATCCCCATGCGCGCACCCACCCGCACCGGGCGGCCCAAATCGGGCGGCGGCATGGCGCTGGCCGGCATCGGCCCCGGCATCGCGGTCCATTTCGCGGGCTGCTGCCATCCGCTGCCCGGGGACCGGATCGTGGGGATCGTCGCGACCGGCAAGGGCATCACCATCCACACCGCCGGCTGCCAGACGCTGGAGAGCTTCGCGGCCACGCCCGAGCGTTTCATGGACGTGGACTGGGATTACGACGTGATCGCCCGAGGCACGAGCGAGCCGCATATCGGGCGGCTCAGCATCGTCGCCGCCAACGAGCCCTCGATCCTGGCGACCCTGACCAATGTCGCCTCCAAGCATGACGGCACCATCGTCAATCTGCGCATCGTCAACCGCCAGCTCGATTTCATGGAGATCCTGGCGGATATCGAGGTGCGCGACCTGCGCCATCTGTCGTCGCTGATCGCCGCGATGCGCGCCTCCAGCAGCGTCGTCCAGGTGGAGCGGGCGAAAGGATGAGCCTGCTCGGCATCGGGTCCGACCTGTGCGATATCCGGCGCATCGAACGCGCGCTGGATCGCCACGGCGAGCGGTTTCTGGACCGGGTCTTCACCGAAGCCGAGCGGCGGCGGGCCGATCGGCGGAAGGGGCAGGCGCGGCTCGGGGCCTATGCCAAGCGGTGGGCGGCGAAGGAAGCCTGCGCCAAGGCACTGGGGACCGGATTTTCGCTCGGCGTGTTCCATCGCGACCTGGGGGTCGACAATCTGCCGACCGGCCAGCCCGTCATGGTCCTGACCGGCGGAGCCCGGGCCCGGCTGGACGCCCTGCTGCCACCCGGCGAGGCCGCCCGGATTCTGCTGACCATGACCGACGAATATCCCTATGCGTTCGCGCAGGTGATGATCGACGCTGGTCCAGCCCCCTAGGATCGGGCTAAGGTCGGCGCGCCGGGTGGGGATGGTCCCCCTCGCTTCATCCGCGGGCTTGCCGTCCGGCCCCCTCGGGCGGACCCCTCCGCATCACTTCCGGATTCAGACATCATCCCTATGGACGACCCGCATAAGACCCACATGTCCCCCCTCTCCTCAGGGGGTATTCTTCCGGCCTTGCGCGGCGTCTGGGACCTGGTCCGCACCATCGTCATTGCCGGCGTGCTGGCGATCGGGGTGCGCACCGTGCTGTTCGAGCCGTTCAACATTCCATCCGGATCGATGATTCCCACCTTGCAGGTCGGGGACTATCTCTGGGTCGCCAAATACAGCTACGGCTACTCCCATTTCTCGCTGCCATGGTCTCCCGATCTGTTCAGCGGGCGAATCTTCGAAAGCGTGCCTCATCGTGGCGATGTCGCGGTCTTCCGCTTCACCAGGGACACGTCGATCGACTATATCAAACGCATCGTCGGCCTGCCGGGCGACCGCGTGCAGGTCCGGGGGGGCGAGCTCTACCTCAACGACGTGCTGGTACCCCGCGTGGGCAAGGGCGATTACGTCGCGGTCGACGAGCATCGCACCCGCATGGAAGGCCAGCGCTTCCAGGAAACGCTCCCGGGCAGCGCCGGCGCACCGCCGGTCGAGCACGATATCCTGAAGCTGACAAACGAGGGATTTCAGAACGATACTCCTGTCTATGTCGTGCCGCCGGGCTATTTCTTCGCAATGGGTGACAATCGCGACGACAGCGCCGACAGCCGCTTCATGGGCGACGACCCGGAGGATCTGGGCTTCGTGCCGATGGAGAATTTGATCGGCCAGGCCAAATGGATCTTCCTGTCGCTCGACGCGCGCTATCCGGTATGGGAATTCTGGATGTGGCCGGCCGAAATCCGCTGGAACCGTCTCTTCATGGGCGTGAGATGAGCGGAGAAGGTCTTCTGGATGATGGTGCGCCGGGCGCGGACGTAGTGGCGGTCGAGGCGCGTCTGGGCTATCATTTCCGCCGAACCGACCTGCTGCGCGAGGCGCTGACCCACCGCTCGGCCGCGCACCAGCGCAGCGCCGGGTCGGGCCGCCGCAGCCGCCAGCCGGCATCGCGGCGCGGTGCCGGATCGAACGAACGGCTGGAATTCATCGGTGACCGCGTTCTGGGTCTGCTGATGGCCGAATGGCTGCTCGAGCGGTTCCCCGACGAGCAGGAAGGCGCGCTCGGACCCCGCCATGCCCATCTGGTCTCGCGCCCGGTCCTGGCCGCCATAGCCGGCGCGATGGACCTGACACAGGCCCTGGATGTGGCCGAACACGAGGCCCGCGCCGGCGTGCGGCAGATGGCCAATGTGCTGGCCGACGCGGTCGAAGCGATTCTGGGCGCGATGTATCTGGATGGCGGGCTGGAACCCGCGCGCCGTTTCGTGCGTGCGGCCTGGAACGATGCGATTATCGCCCAGGCCCGCCCGCCCAAGGACCCCAAGACCGCCTTGCAGGAATGGGTGCTGGCCCGTGGGCAGCCGCTGCCATCCTATCGGACGGTCTTGGTCGACGGGCCGTCGCATGCCCCCCGGTTCGTGATCGCAGTGACGGCCGGTGGCCAGTCAGGCGAAGGGGAGGCCGGCAGCAAGCGCGCTGCCGAAAGCGCTGCGGCGGCAGATCTGCTGCGGCGGATCGGATGACGGATTATTGTGGCGAGGGGACGACCTCGCCGGAAAGGGTAAAGAATATGACCACCCGCTGCGGCTTTGTCGCTATCGTCGGTGCGCCGAATGCCGGGAAATCGACATTGCTGAACCGGATGGCGGGGGCGAAACTCTCCATCGTCAGCCCAAAGGCGCAGACGACGCGCTTTCGCGTGCTGGGCATCCTGATGCGTGGCGCCAGCCAGATCCTGCTGGTGGACACACCTGGTATCTTCAAGCCCCGGCGCAAGCTGGACCGCGCAATGGTCGCGGCGGCGTGGACCGGGGCCGAGGACGCCGACATAACGCTGCTGCTGATCGACGCGCGTCGCGGCCTGTGTGACACGGTGCGCCCCATTGTCGAGCAGTTGGCCAAGACGCGCCGCCGAGTCTGGCTGGTGCTGAACAAGACCGACCTGGTGGACCGCCAGGCGCTGCTGCCGCTGACGGCCGAACTGTCCGGCCTGCTGGACGTTGAGCATGTCTACATGGTCAGCGCGCGCAGTGGTGACGGGGTGGACGACTTGCTGGACGCACTGGGTGCCGCGGTGCCCGAGGGACCGTACCTCTATCCCGAGGATGACCTGACCGATCTGCCGGACCGCCTGCTGGCTGCTGAACTGGTGCGCGAGCAGATCTTTCTCCAGACGCACGAAGAAGTGCCCTATGCCGCGACCGCCGAAACCGAAAGCTTCCGCGAGCAGCCCGACGGTTCGGTGCGGATCGAGGTGACGATCTATGTGGCGCGAGCGGGGCACAAGGCGATCCTGATCGGCGAGAAAGGCAGCCGTATCCGCTCGATCGGCGAGAAAGCGCGCAAGGATCTGTCTCGTCTGCTGGGCAGGACATGCCATCTGTTTCTGAACGTGAAGGAACGCGCCGGTTGGGACGAGGAGAAGGCGCGCCTGCGCGCGATCGGACTGGACGACGCCCCTTGAACCGGGAATGATTGCGGAACGACGAGCGTGCTTGTGACCGATCCTAAGGGGGGATAAGAGGATCGGCGTAAGTATGGCCCGGATGGGGGATCCCCCCGTGAGGAGCCATCATGTGAGCAATCGGGGGACCTCGTGACGGATCGTGAAGCACAAGACGTTCAGGGTTACCGCCGTGTCCTGCTGAAAATTTCGGGCGAAGCCCTGATGGGCGACGGCTCGTACGGCATCGACCCTGAAATGGTGGATACCATCGCCAGCGATGTGGCCACCGTGGCCCGTGCCGGGGTCGAGGTCTGCCTGGTGATCGGCGGCGGCAATATCTTCCGCGGTGTCGCGGCTGCCGCGCGGGGCATGGACCGCGCGCAGGGCGATTATGCCGGCATGCTGGCGACCGTGATCAACGCCCTGATGGTGCAGAACGCACTGGAGCGGCACGGCGTGCCGACCCGCGTGATGTCGGCCATCCATATGTCGTCGGTGGCGGAGCCCTATATCCGCCGGCGGGCGGTCCGCCATATGGAAAAAGGCCGTGTGGTCATTTTCGCGGCGGGAACGGGTAATCCTTTCTTTACCACCGACACGGCAGCCGCCTTGCGCGCTGCCGAAATGGAGTGCGATGCGCTGCTGAAGGGCACGCAGGTCGATGGCGTCTATTCGGCCGACCCGCGCAAGGTCGCGGACGCCACGCGCTTCGAGACGCTGACCTATCTCGACGTCCTGGCGCGCGATCTGCACGTGATGGACGCTGCGGCTATCAGTCTGGCGCGCGAAAACCGGCTGCCCATCCTCGTGTTCAATATCCATGCGCCGGGGGCGTTTCCCCAGGTGATGCGGGGTGAGGGGCTGTATACCAAGATCGTCGAGGCATCCTGACGGCTTCGCTGACCCGGCGATCACGCGGCGGGATATGATATGTTGTGACGGGTGGCCGCTCCGGCGGCTGCCCTGCTTGAGTGTGGAGGGCCATTGTGGCTGCAGATCAGAAGACACTGCTGGATGACCTTGTCCGCCGGATGGACGGCGCGCTGGACAGCCTGCGCCGCGATTTCGCGGGATTGCGGTCGGGACGGGCCAGCCCCGCCCTGATCGAACCGGTGCGGGTCGAGGCTTATGGTGGTGAGGTGCCGTTGACGCAGGTTGGGTCGATCGCGGTGCCCGAGGCCCGGATGTTGACCGTACAGGTGTGGGACCGGTCGCTGGTCGGCGCGGTAGAACGTGCGATTCGCGATAGCGGGCTTGGGCTGAACCCGGCGGCGGACGGGCAGACCGTGCGGGTGCCCATTCCGCAGTTGACCGAGGAGCGCCGAAACGATTTGGCCCGCACCGCCGGAAAATATTCCGAGAACGCGAAGATCGCGGTGCGCGGCGTGCGGCGTGACGGCATGGACCAGACGAAGACGCTCGAAAAGAAAAGCGAGATCAGCCAGGATGAGGTGAAGGTCTGGTCCGAGGCGATTCAGAAGCTGACCGACCAGTATGTGAAGCGAATCGACGACATGCTCGCGGAAAAGGAACGCGAGATCAAGCAGGTCTGACCTCGCTGTGACTGTGGGCTCCGTACCCGGCCCGGCGGCCGGGACAACAGACGCGCAGACACCTCCGACGCCCCCGCCGACTGTGGCGGGGCGCGGCAATGGCGGTGCCGTTCCGGCCCCGCCGGGGCATGTCGCATTGATCATGGACGGCAATGGGCGCTGGGCGATGGCCCGCGGGCTGCCCCGTGCTGCGGGGCATAACGCGGGTGCCGAGGCAGTGCGGCGTTGCGTCCAGGCTGCGATCAAGCGCGGAGTCCGATATCTGACATTATATGCCTTTTCCTCGGAAAACTGGCGCCGGACGCCCGACGAGGTGGCGGACCTGACATCTCTGCTCCGCTATTATCTGCGGCACAAAGTGGCTGAGCTGTCGCGCGAGGGGGTGCGGATCCGCATTATCGGCGATCTGTCGCGCTTTGACGTCGAGGTACGAGCCGAAGCAAAACGGGCAGAAGATGCAACCGCCGCAAACCGTCGGCTGACGCTGGTGCTGGCATTGTCCTATGGCGGACGGGCCGACATTATGCAGGCAGCGAAGCATGTGGCTCTGGCCGTACGTGATGGCACGCTGGACCCAGACCGGCTGGACGAGGCCCTGTTCGGGCGTTTCCTGCTCACAGCCGATCTGCCCGATCCCGATCTGATCATCCGGACCAGCGGCGAATGCCGGTTGTCCAACTTTCTGCTCTGGCAGTCGGCCTATGCCGAGTTGGTGTTTCTCGACACGCTCTGGCCGGATTTCAATGAGCAGCATTTCGATGCTGCGCTGGACATGTTCGCCCGGCGTGAAAGGCGATTCGGTGCCCGACCCACGCTCTGAGCCTCCCGCCATTCCAAGTGGGGGTAGGAACTGGAAGGACCTTCGTGCCCGTCTGATTTCTGCCGCCGTGCTGGTCCCCATGGCTGCGCTATGCATATGGGCGGGAGGAACTGCTTATGCCGTGCTTGTCCTGCTGGCCACGGCTGGCATGGCGGTGGAGTGGGGGCGCCTGTTCGGGTTGCACGCCTGGTCCTGGCGCGGCGCGCTGTATGTCGCCTGGCCGGTTGCCGCCATGGCGGCGGCGTTGGACGGACATTGGCTGGAGGCCTTCCTGGTCATTGGCGGAGCGTTCGTATTTGGTCCGGCGCTGTGGAGCGGCCAGGTAGTGATCGGCTGTGCAGGGCTGGCACTGCTGTGGCTGCGGCTGATGACAGTGCCGGGTGCCGGTGTCGTGCTGTTCGTCATCACCTGTGTCGCTATCAGCGACAGCGGGGCCTATCTGATCGGCCGCCTGATCGGCGGGCCCAAGCTGGCGCCTGCGATCTCGCCGGCCAAGACATGGTCCGGATCGTTGGGAGGGCTGGCCAGCGCCATGGTGGCCGGTGGATTGGTCTGCGGGCTGGTGTCCGGACCCGATGCGTGGGGGCGCGGGGTGGCGTTCGGCGCGTTGATGGCTGTCGCGGCCCAGATTGGCGACCTGGCGGAAAGCGCGTTGAAGCGGGCGCGTGGGGTTAAGGATTCCGGCGCGATTATTCCAGGGCATGGTGGGTTGCTCGATCGTTTCGACGGGCTGCTGGTCGCAGCACCGCTGGCTGCCCTGCTGTCTCTGGGGGCGGCGGGTGGCGGGGCGTTCTGGTATGTGACGCCCGCCGGTCTGGTTTCGGCCCTGTTCGCGGCGTACGCGGATGCAGTACCGCACGTGCTGGACGGCGGGCGTACGATCGGATTGGGATGATGGCGTGTCGACGCCGAACGGCAGGGAAGAAAGAAGCATGAAGTCAGTCACCGTTCTGGGCAGCACCGGTAGTATTGGGTGCTCCACGGTCGATCTGCTGTTGCAGGCACCGGAGCGTTTTCGCGCTGTCGCTCTGGTCGGCGGGCGCAATGTCCAGCGCCTGGCCGAGCAGGCCCGGGCATTGCGGGCCGAGCATGCCGTCATCGCTGACGAGGCCTGCCTGCCGGAACTGCGCACATTGCTGGACGGTACGGGCATTGCGGCGTCAGGTGGTCGCCAGGCGGTGATTGAAGCCGCTGCGCAACCGGTGGACTGGACCATGGCCGCTATCACCGGGGCGATCGGGCTTGAGCCCACGCTGGCGGCGGTAAAGAACGGTGGTTCCGTCGCACTGGCAAACAAGGAAGCCCTTGTCTGCGCGGGTGACGTCATGCTGCGGGCGGTGGAGCTGGCCGGTGCCACGTTGCTGCCGGTCGATTCCGAACATAACGCGATCTTCCAGTCGATGGCCGACCGTCAGGTCTTTGAAGTGGAGAAGATCGTGTTGACCGCCTCGGGCGGGCCATTCCGCCAGTCCACGCTTGCCGAGATGGAAAAGGCGACGCTGGAAGCGGCGCTGAAGCATCCGACATGGACGATGGGCGCCAAGATCACCATCGATTCGGCCACCATGTTCAACAAGGGGCTGGAAGTGATCGAGGCGGCGCGCCTGTTTGCGCTAACCGAGGACCGGATCGGCGTCGTGGTACATCCGCAATCGGTGGTGCATGGCCTGGTCCAATACAGCGACGGCAGCATCGTGGCGCAGATGGGATCGGCCGATATGCGTATCCCGATTGCCCATACCCTGGCCTGGCCGGCACGCATGGCGACGAACTCGCCCCGCCTGGATCTGGCGGCGTTGGGACGGATGGACTTCGAGGAGCCCGACGAGGTGCGCTTTCCCGCACTGCGGTTGGCGCGTGAATCCTTGCGCGCGGGCGGTGCCGTCCCCACTATTTTGTCGGCGGCAAACGAGATTGCGGTCGAGGCGTTCCTGGGTGGCTCCATCGGGTTCCTCGACATCGCGCGGGTGGTCGAGGATGTAATGCGGGTTCTTGGACGCCAGAGTGCCGATTCGTTGGAGGAGGTGCTGCATTGGGACGAGGAATCCCGTCGCGCGGCACGCCTGCGCACGACATCGCTTGCTGCCTGACTCATGCCCGGGCTCGTGTGTCCCGGGGATACGGAGCGGCAATATCGTTATGAGGAGCTGACCCATCACTATGCCCGAGCTGCTTCGGACCCTTCTGGCCTTTGCCCTCGTTTTGGGTGTCTTGGTCTTCATTCACGAACTGGGCCACTATCTGGCCGCCCGCTGGCGGGGAGTGCATGTCGAAGTCTTCTCGATCGGCTTCGGGCGGCCCCTGCTGCGCTGGCATGACCGGGTGGGAACCGAATGGCGGCTCTGTCCCGTTCCACTGGGCGGATACGTTAAGCCGCACGGGTTCGAAGGGCCGGAAGAAGCGACGCCGGAGCAGATGGCCGCTTGGCTGCCGGGGCGCACCTTTCATGACAAGCCGGTATTGTCCAGGGCGATCGTGATTGCCGCCGGGCCGGTGTTCAATTTTCTTCTGGCCATCGTTCTGTTCGCCGGCCTGTTCATGGCGACGGGACGGCCGGAGATTCGCGACGTCGTGGGTCAGGTCGTGCCGGGCAGTGCGGCGGAGGCGGCCGGGGTGAAGCCGGAGGACGTGATCGTACGCATAGGCGCTCATGCGGTCTCCGACGTCGCAGATATCCAGGCCCGCATCACCGCGGAGCCAGGTGCGCACACCGAACTGGGCGTCCGGCGAGGTGATCAGGTGGTGGCATTGCCGGTGACCGTCGGAATTGTGATGGACAAGAACGGCGGCCGGACTGGCCAGCTTGGGGTGATGTTCACAGCGACGATCGGCAAGCCGATGGCGCCACTAGCGGCGCTTGGCGCGGCCGTGCAGGAGACGTGGCGCCTGACGGTTCAGACGCTGGATGGGCTGTGGCAGATGCTGACTGGCCAGCATAGCGCGAAGGATCTCGGCGGACCACTGCGCATCGCGCAGATGTCGGGGCAGGTCGCGCAATATGGGGTGGCGAGCCTAGTGTCGTTCATGGCGCTTCTGTCGGTCAATCTGGGTCTGATCAACCTGTTCCCGATTCCCGTGCTGGATGGCGGGAGGCTGGTGTTCTACGGGCTGGAGGCTCTGCTCGGCCGCCCAGTTTCGCGCCGGGTACGCGATATCAGTTTTCAGGCGGGGTTTGCGGTCATCGCGGGATTGTTTCTGTTTTCTACATTTAATGATCTGTCCCATTTCGGCCTGTTTCGCTGGGTTGCGTCGCTGAGCGGTTGACGCCTCTGCATGTTGCGACATGCGGGCGCTTGCGCGAGGGGGGGGATTTCGGATACGTCCGCCAAGCGGATATGATCGATCTCGTGCCCGGCGACTCTGTTCGCGCGGCGTGGCGTCGGGGTTCGCGGAGCGTCTGGTTTGGGGGAAGCCGAATTTGCCGACTAAACGTTCAACGCTTCTTGCGTCGGTTTGCCTCGTGCCGTTGTTTTTTGCCGGGACCGCCGAGGCTCGGCGCGGCGTTGCCGCGGCAGGTCATTCCTCGGCGACGCAATCGGCCCGGTCCGGTGGCGTCATCGAATCCATCCAGGTCACCGGCAACGACCGGATCGAGACCAGTACCGTCCTGTCCTATATGGTGGTGCAGCCGGGGGACCCGTTCAATCAGGACGAGCTCGATCGTTCGCTGAAGACGCTGTACGCTACGGGTCTCTTCCGCGACGTGACGCTGCATCGCGCCGGTAACGTGCTTCAGGTGCGCCTGGCCGAGAATCCGATTGTCAATCGCATCGTCTTCGAGGGCAATCACGCTGCGAAGGACGAGGATTTGCGCAAGGTGATTTCGCTGCGGCCGCGCGCTGTGTTCTCGACCCAGATCACAGCGGCTGATCGTCAGAAGATCCTGGAGGTGTATGCAGGCAAGGCTCGCTATGCCGCGACTGTGACACCTCAGATCATCCGCTTGGCCCATAACCGGGTCGATGTGGTCTTCCTGATCAACGAAGCCCAGCAGACCCTGATCCACAAGATCTCATTCGTCGGCAACAAGGCGTTTAGCGAAGCCCGGTTGGCACAGGTCATTTCGTCGAAAGAAACGGCTTGGTACCGATTCTTCGCGTCCTCCGACGAATATAACCCCGAGCGTATTCGCTACGATTCGGAGCTGCTGCGCCGGTTTTATCTGCGCAACGGATTCGTCGATTTCCAGGTGCGCAACCAGACGGGCGAGCTGTCTCCGGACCGCAAGTCCTTCTACGTGACCTTTACGGTGGACGAAGGGCCCCGCTACCGGCTGGGCAAGGTGAACATCCGTTCGTCACTGAAACATGTCAGTGCGGCGTCGATGCGCAAATATATCGAGTTGTTTGCGAATCAGTGGTACGATGGCAGCGCAGTGCAGCATAACGCCACCGACATGCAGGAAATCCTGCAGGGGCAGGGTTATCCGTTCGCCATGGTGCGGCCTGAAATCGCCCGAAACCCCGAACGTCACGTTGTGGACCTGCTGTTCGATGTCAGCGAAGGGCCGCGCGCTTATGTCGAGCGGATCGACATCAACGGCAACACGATCACGCAGGATGCCGTGATCCGTCGCCAACTCCCAATGTCCGAAGGCGACCCGTACACGCCCACCGAACGGAAATACGCCAAGGCGATCCTGCAGGATCTTGGCTTCTTCAGCACCGTTTCGGTTGATCAGACCACCGGCTCCGCCCCGGACCGGACGAACGTGGCGATCAATGTTGTTGAGAAGCCGACAGGCGAATTCTCGCTGGGCGGCGGTTATTCGACCGATGTGGGTATTCTGGGCAATATCGGCCTGAAGCAGCATAATCTGTTGGGGTCGGGCGTCGATGCCGGCATTTCAGGTACGATGGCATATTACCAGAGGCAGGCAGATATATCGGTCAGCGACCCGTATTTTCTTAACCGCAACCTAGTGGCCGGCGTCGACCTGTTCGTCATCGAAAACAATTACCAGACCTATCAGAACTATTCGGAAGGGCGGTACGGCATCACGCTACGGATGGGGTATGCCTATACCAACCGCCTGTCCCAATCGTGGAGCTACACGCTGACGGATCGTCATGTCGACAATGCTTACAACGACGCGTCGTGGTACATTCTGGACCAGACTGGCTGGTCGCTACTCTCGCAGCTCAGCACCACCCTGACCTACGACACGCGTGACAACCGGATGCAGCCGCATAGCGGCTACGTGGTGCGGCTCGGCGGTGATTTCGCCGGTCTGGGCGGCAATGAGCGTTACGTGCGCGGCAAGGTGGATCTCGGCTACTATATTCCGATGGATGACCTGACGGGCAACCATGATTGGACGCTGGCACTAACGGCTGGCGCGGGTGAGATCGCCAACTGGGGTGGCGGCCGCAGCGACATCATCGATAACTTCTATCTGGGCGGTAACACGCTGCGCGGTTTTCTGGACGGTGGTGCCGGGCCGCGCAGCATGGGTATCCCTGCCTATACGTGGAACGGCCAGTCCTATGCGATGCATTCGCAGGAGGATTTCATCGGTGGCCGCTTCCTCTACACCGCCTCTGCCACCCTTAATTTCCCGATGCCGTTCGGGGCCGATATGGGGATTCGCGGCCGCTATTTCGTTGATATGGGTGGGTTGGACGGGCTGCGTGTGTCGCGGCGCTATACATCTTATCCGCAGGACATGCCCCGTTACACGCCTGTTTATGGCGACACACTAACGCCCCGCGTCAGTACCGGTGTCGGCTTTGCGTGGAAAAGCCCGTTTGGCCTGATCAATATCGACCTTGGTATTCCGGTCCTGAAGCAGAAACATGACCGGACCCAATTGTTCCGCTTCGGCTTCGGCCAGCAATTCTGAGGTGACAATGCTTCGTTCACGTGGCGTATCCGCTTTGATCGCGGCCGTCGTGCTGTCATGCGCCGGCACCTCCTGTGTTCCGGCCTGGGCGCAGGGAGCCGCGCCCGCCGGCGGAAATGCCGGCTGGTTCGTGCCCAAGACCGCCCAGCCGGCGCCGGCGGCTTCCGCCCCTCGTGGCCCGGCGCGTACGGCCCCCGTCCCCATGCCTGCGGCTCCCGCCGATGGTGATGAGACCCAGTCCCAGACCCCGCCTGTGCTGCCGCTGCCGCCCGTGCCGCCGTCGCCCGATATTCCGCGCGGCGTCGCCCCGCCGGTGCCGGTGATCGGCGTGATCAGCGTGCCTGACGTGATGCGTCTGTCGACCGCCGCGCAGCAGGCCGAGCGCGTGCTCGGCAGCCGGCGCGACGAACTGGCGCGCGACGCGCAGAAGGAGCAGGCTGGCTGGCGGGACGAGCAGCAGAAGCTGCAGGCCCAGGCGAAGAACATGGCCTCGGACCAAATCCAGCAACGTGAGCGCCACTTGCAGGAGCGTGTGATCAGCGCCCAACGTGACTTCCGCAACCGCAACCGGATCGTCCAGGAAGCGGCCCAGGTCTCGCTGGGGCAGATCGAGCGCGAGCTAGTCCAGATCATCCGTCAGGTTGCGAGCAGCCGGGGGATGAATCTGGTCCTGCATCGTGAACAGGTGGCCTTGAGCCAAGATGGGCTGGACATCACCCAGCAGGTCGCCGACCAACTGAACAAGGTGCTGCCGACGGTGTTCATCCCGGCGGCGAATGTTGATCCGGAAGTGCTGGCGAAGTCGGGCACGATGCCGACCACTGCCGATGTCGAACGCCAGCAGCAGGAAGCTCCCGCCCCGGTGGTGGCCCCTGCTGCGGTCGCCCCCGCGGCGGCGCATCACTGAGCGGGAGCGGCACGCGATGGAAGGGCAGGTCGGCACCGCCCTGCCGGGTGACGGGCGGTTCTTCGAGCGGAGCGGCCCATTTCCGCTCCAGAAGCTTGCGGAATGCGCCGGTGCGCGAACCGTGGGGGATGAGGGCACCGATCCAGACACGCTATATGCTGGCATAGCGCCGCTGCAATCCGCCGGCCCGCAGGATGTCAGTTTTCTGGACAACCGGCGCTATGCGCCGTTGCTGGAGCAGACGCGGGCCGGCGTGGTGCTTCTGGCCCCTGCTTTCGTTGATCGGCTTCCCAAAGGGACGATCGGTCTGGTCTGCCAGACGCCCTATCTGGCCTGGGCGCGGGTGGCCAGCCTGTTCCATCCGTTGCCGGCCGTGGTGCCGGGCATTCATCCGACCGCCCTAATCGGCGTGGGCGCCGTCATTGATCCTTCGGCGCAAATCGGTCCCTTCGTGGTGATCGGGGCGGGGGCGTCCGTCGGGGCGGGAACCCGCATCGATTCGCATGCAGTGATCGGCGACGGGGTGCAGATCGGCGCACGTTGCCGGATCGGCGCTCAGGCCTGCGTGTCGCACGCTCTTCTGGGCGATCGAGTGACGCTGCTGGCCGGAGTGCGGGTTGGTCAGGAAGGGTTCGGGTTCGCAGTCGGCCCCGACGGTTTCGAGACCGTTCCCCAACTAGGGCGTGTGATCCTGGAAGACGGGGTGGAAGTTGGAGCGAACTCCGCTATCGACCGGGGATCGTCACAGGACACTGTGATCGGCGCGGGCTCGCGGCTCGACAATCTGGTGCAGATTGGCCATAATGCCCGCTTGGGGCGCTGTTGTATCGTGGTTTCCCAGGCTGGGATATCAGGGTCTACGGAACTTGGCGATTTCGTTACCGTTGCTGCCCAAGCCGGCCTGATCGGCCATATTCGTATTGGCGCCAAGGCCCGGATCGGGGCGCAATGTGGCGTGATGTCGGATGTGGACGCGGGGGCTGATGTGATCGGCAGCCCTGCGATGCCATTCCGGGAATTCTTCCGGAATGTGGCGGTGTTGCGGCGTCTGGCAAAAAAGGCGCCGCGCGAGGGAGGAGGCGAGGCCTGAGACAGCAGGCCCCCGGAATTTAACCGGGACAGGTGGGTGCTCGTATGAAAAGGCGCGTGGACCTGCAGTCCTGAGCAAAATGGTCGGACGACGTGAATAAAGAAGTAGAGGTTCCCGCGGTGGGCGACAGCCCGACCAGTATCGAATCGATTGACGTGATGCGGATCATGGAGGCGATTCCCCATCGCTATCCGTTCCTGCTGATCGACCGAATGGTCGATATCGTGCTGGGGTCTTCGGCGGTCGGCATCAAGAACGTCACGGCCAGTGAACCGCATTTCCAGGGGCATTTTCCGTCACGCCCCGTGATGCCCGGCGTGCTGATCATTGAGGCGATGGCGCAGACAGCGGCGACTTTGGTCGTGCTGACCCTGGGGACGGCTTTTGAGGGCAAGCTGGTCTATTTCATGACCATCGACGGAGCCAAGTTCCGGCGCCCGGTGGAACCCGGCGATCAGCTGCGAATCCATGTCGAGAAGGAGCGCAGCCGTGCCAATGTCTGGAAATTCAAGGGCGTTGCGCGCGTGGACGGCGTATCCGTGGCCGAGGCGACGTTCAGCGCGATGATCATGGGCTGAAGCCGCCTCAGGATCGGATTGAAACGTTCTGTTGCGGGGCGGCAGTTCCTCGCCAGCGAAAAATGCGATATCTGGTATGATGGCGCGGCAACCCCTCTGGGATTGCCGCGCCATGTGTGAATACCGGCATGCAAACGGTTCCGGGGCCGGACCCTGCCATGGGAGAGCATATTGACCGATTTGGCACAGATGGACTCCGTAAGCCGGGCCGCTGAGATTCATCCCTCCTCGATCGTCGCCGACGGGGCCCGGATCGGACAAGGGGTCCGGATTGGTCCTTGGTGTTCGATCGGTCCGGACGTGGTGATCGAGGATGGCGTCCACCTGATCGCCAACGTGATCGTCGACGGCCATACGCGGATCGGCGCTGGCGTCGTCTGCTATCCTTTTACAACGATCGGTATGGCGCCCCAGGACCTGAAATACCGGGGCGAGCCCACGCGTTGCATCATTGGGACGCGGACGGTGATACGCGAGCATGTGACGATCCATCGCGGCACGGCGACTGGCAGCGGCGTGACGCGGGTGGGTGACGATTGCCTGATCATGGCGAATTCTCACGTTGCGCATGACTGCACGCTGGGGAACAGCGTGATCATCGTGAATAACGTCGTTATGGGTGGCCATGTCACGATCGACGACCAAGCGCGGATCATGGGAGCGGCGGCGCTGCATCAGTTCGTGCGAATCGGCCGCGCGGCGCTGGTCGGTGGCGTGTGCGGCGTCGAGGCCGATGTTATCCCCTATGGCAGCGTACTGGGAAATCGTGCCCGGCTGGTGGGGCTGCATTGGATCTGGCTGAAGCGTAATGGCGTGCAGGCCGATGAGATGCATCGCCTGCGCCGTGCGTTCCGCGCTCTTTATCCTCGTGCGATGGAAGAGGAATCGACCGCGTTCAGCAGACGTTTGGCCGCGGTGCGGGCGGAATATGGCGATGAGCCCAAGGTGGCCGAGATCTTGGCCTTCATCGAGGCCCCTAGCCATCGCGGGCTGGTGCGCGTGGCTGGTGGTGGCGCGGCATCGATCGAATCGGACGGTGTCTAGGGGGGGGGCCGTCTTCGGTATGATTATCGGCGGCGGTCCGCGCCTGGTCGGAGATTGTGTGGGCATTCTGGCCGGTGGTGGGCCACTGCCCGGCCAGGTGGCGCGAGCCGTTGAGGCGCTAGGGTTCCGTGTTTTTATCATCGGGTTCCAGGATTTCGTCGAACCGCGCGTGATCGACTCCTGGCCGCATCGATATATCCGGCTGGCTGCTGCCGGCGAGATCCTGTCTTGTCTGCGGGCGGAAGGGTGCCGGGATCTGGTCATGATCGGACCGGTGCGCCGGCCGTCTTTTTCCGATCTGCGCCCGGATGCGGCAGGTGCGCGGATTATGGCGCGAATCGGGCGTGCGCTGTTCTCGGGCGATGATGGACTGCTGGCAGCGATCGTGCGCGTGCTGGCGGAAGAGGGATTTACTATTCACGGTGCTCATGAATTCCTCTCCGGTTCGGTCGGGCGTTCCGGCGTGCTGGGGCAGCATCGGCCCGATGCTGGAGCTCTGGCCGACATCCAGCGCGGGCAGGATGTGGTCGAGGCGATCGGGCAACTGGATATCGGACAGGGCTGCGTGGTGCAGGATGGGCTGGTGCTAGCCGTCGAGGCGATGGAGGGCACCGACCGGATGCTGCTGCGGGCCGGGGAATGCCGGCAAGCAGGCCGGCCGGGCGGTGTTCTGGTTAAAATGCTCAAACCCGGGCAGGATCGCCGCGCCGATCTGCCGACGATCGGGCCGGATACCGTCCGGTGCGCGATGGAGGTCGGATTGCGTGGCATCGCCTTTCAGGCCGGTGCCACTCTGATAACCGATCCGGTTGCCTGCATTGCCGCCGCCGATGAGGCTGGTCTGTTCCTGATCGGGATCGGTGACCGGGCGGCGGGCATGCCAGCCGCCAGAACAGGAGAATGACGATGGCTTCTTATCTGCACACGATGGTGCGTGTCCGCAATCTGGATGCCAGCATTGCTTTCTACAAGCTGCTGGGTATGCATGAACTGCGTCGGCGCGAAGTGCCCGAGGGCGAATATACTCTGGTCTTCATCGGCTATGCCGATAACGCGGCCGGCCAGGCGGAAATCGAGCTGACCTATAATTGGGGCAAGGATGACGGCTACGAGGTCGGAACCGGATTTGGCCATTTTGCAGTTGGTGTGCCCGACGTGGCGGCGATGGTCGAGGCTGTGCGGGCTGGTGGCGGCACGGTGACGCGCGAGGCGGGGCCGGTGAAATTCGGCACCACCATCATCGCCTTTGTCGAAGACCCCGATGGGTACAAGATCGAACTGATCCAGCGCCCCTGATCGGGTGTTTCTAAGCGCGGGCTGGCGAGAATCCGGCGCGCGTTTCTTGTGCTTCGCTGATCGCGGCCCCTATGACCGTTCCCGCTGAGGCTGGGAAGCACGCGCCGGGCGCGTTGCTCAATATTCCGGTAATTGGCCCTTCACGGGCACCGAGGTCGGAACGCCTGGTGTGCCGGCGTAAGTGATCAGCAGGACCGTTTGCGTGTCGCCGGCCTGTCCGTGGTGGACATCGTCGACCGATTCTCCGAACGCTTCACCGGCATGATAGACGTGCGACTTGCCGCTTTCCCGGTCGGTGATGGTCAGCGCACCTTCCAGCACATACACCGCATTGGGGATCGGGTGCTTGTGCCACGGCAGCGCCGAGTGGCCGGGAATTGTCAGCCGGATCATCGTCAGTTCCGGCTGTGCCGTCGGATAATGCGTGTAGGGCACGCCATTCCAGGAATGATCGGTCTGCAACAGGATGTCGCGATGGCCTGAGGCCACGGTTTGGGCCATTGCCGATGGCGCGATTGCTGCGGCCGATAGAGAGGCGGCAATCAGGGCCGTGCGGATTGAGATCATCATGGCTCGTCCTCCTTGTCGGCCGAGGGTGATACAGGACGGTCGCCCATGTTCATGAAAAGATAGTTTAAGGTTCAGGCGCGCGACGGCCGCGCGTGAAGGCGGGGGTGACGGATATATCTGACGGGATATAGTCCCTTGTCGAATAGAGGGCCGGGCATGAGACGATACGATCCACGCGCCACCATGGGGATTCTTGCGGCCGTTTCCTGCATTGTCTGGCCCGCCATCGGGCAGGGACGAGCGGTGGTGGATATGGCGGGACAAAGCGTGGCCGTTCCAGGTCACCCGGCCCGGATCGCGGATCTGTGGTTCGCGCACAATGCCGTGACCATCATGCTGGGTGCGGCTGGCCGGATTGTCGTGACCAATGACCGGCCGACGACGCGGCCCTGGATGTATCGTGTAGCGCCGGATCTGTATCGGGCGGCCGGGGTGATGGGGGCCGTGCCGAATGTGGAGATGCTGCGCCATGCCGGGGTGGATGTGGCGTTCGTCTCCAGCGGTTCGCCAGCTCTGGAACCGATGCGGCGGATCGGGTTGCCGGTGGTGCAGGTGGGATTCACCAATGAAGCCTCATTGCGGAGAGCAGTGGCGCTGACGGCGGAGGTGCTGGGTGATCCGCGCGCGCATGAGATTGCCGGGCGCTATGTGGCCAAGCTGGATGCGATGCGGGACCGGGTTGCGGCGGCCGTTGCAGACATACCGTAACCGGCCGCTCAAGGCCGCATAATCACGCAGCCTGTTTGTGAGTTGTCGGCATGGGCCGCCAATTCCATGGCAGCAGTTCGTGGAGGCGGTTGATCTTATGATCGTTGATCCGGGCGATGACGTCGGCGAGGTAATCGTGGGGGTTGAGGCCGGAGAGCTTGGCGCTTTCGATAATTGTCATGGCGTCGGCGATGTTGTCTCCGCCGGCGTCGGAGCCGGCAAAGAGATAATTCTTCCTGCCGATGCAGACCGGCCGCACGGCGCGTTCGGCGGCGTTATTGTCGATGGCGACGCGGCCGTCTTCGAGGAACAGGGTAAAGGCGGCCCAGCGATTGAGTGCGTAGCGGATGGCCTTGGCCAGTTCACCCTTGCCGGGGATGCGGGCGAGTTGAGCCTGGCACCAGGCGTGGAAGTCGTCGACACGGGTCCGGCTTTCTTTCTGACGGATGGCCAGGCGCTGTTCGGCGGGCCGCCCCATGATCTGGCGCTCGATATCGTAAAGCGCGCCGATCTGGTCGAGCGCTTCCTTCGCCAGTGCGGACCCGCTGCCCTTCCAGACATCGTGGAAATCGCGCCGCAAATGAGCCCAGCAGGCGGCTTCACGGACGCGCACGGCGCCACGCGCATCGGGCTTGTAAAGTTCCTTGAAGCCTGCGTAGGCATCCGCCTGGAGAATGCCGGAGAAGTTCGCCAGA
>NZ_JABEQL010000008.1 GCF_014174215.1 Gluconacetobacter tumulicola
TATCGTCCGCCGCAGGTCTTTCGGCGGCGTCTTGCCCCGCGGACGCACCGCTTCGATCAGTGGCTCCCAAACCGCCCACGCTTCGTCGGTGAAAATCTGTGTCGCATTGCTGTCTGTCATTCCCCATATATAGGAATAAACTGCAAGATCTGACAGGCCCTAGCTGATGAATTTTGGCATGACTTTTGACTGACAAAGAAAGATGTGCATCTCGGGAATCAAGATCTTCGGGCCATAAGCCGACGTTACTCCAATCCCTCCGAACGTTTGAACGCATTATCGCTTCCCGTTCTGTTGATAGCATATTCACCTCCATCTGACTGAAGTAATACGCTTCGAAACAATTGCGATCATAATGTCTCACTAACTGGATCAGTGCGAACCTATTTAAGAGCCTGTTTGGAAAATTTGATCTGGTGTGATTCAAGCTCTGGATGTGGACGCCAGAGCAGAGGGCCCGGATGGCCGTAACCATCCGGCGAGAACAGCGGAATCAGTTCTTTTTGGCTGTTACCTTGGATAGCCTTTTGCGCGCGGCGTTTCTGCGGTTGGCAATACGGCTCAGGGCGATCCTGATGGGTAATTCGTCAATATCCTCGGGATCCCACTCCTTGAGGAATTCTCTGGCTTCCGCGTGATTTGGGTGCTTGGGGTCATTACGGGCTTCCAGCAGATGGTAGAATCCCGGAATGCCGCCACAATCTTCCGGTGGACCAGCATTTTCACCGGCAATATACCGCGGGTAGCTTTCGCCGATTTCGGCCTGGCGGATGTCATTGAGGACCAGCCGGTGACGCCAGCCATCGCCAAAATCGTATTTATAGACGAGCTCGATGCCGGTTTTCTTGCGCAGGAGGTTGCGCAACCGGGTTTTGGTCGCGTCGCGCCGCGGCGGCTCGCGCCAGTCGTCCAGATTAGGAGGGCCATAGGATTGCTCGCCCAGCGCAAAAGCCCACAGATGGCAACCGAACCAGCCCATGGTCGCCTGGATGACGTCGTGCAGCGTTTTGGAGTGTCAGCGACGTCGGCACCTCGAGCGCCCGCCAGATCAGCGGCGTGCTGTCTTCGAGCTCGATATGCAAGGAGGCGAGTTCGTTGAAACTGTCGGCCGCTTGCTGGCCGCCGCGGTCGGATCCGGCGAACAGCCACGCCTTGCGGCCGATCGCAATTCCGCGCAGGGCGCGTTCGGCGGCATTGTTCGTGAGGCAGATCCGGCCGTCCTCGAGGAAACGGGTGAATGTCTCTGCGCGTCGCAGCATATAGGCCATGGCCTGGGCGACAGGCGCCTTCGCTGACATCCGCGCACAGGACTGCCGCATCCAGTCGACCGACCCGGCCACCATCGTGGCGGCCGTGAGCGGCCGGTTACTGAAAATCGGGGTGACCTCTGTCGAGACCGTTGCGTATGTTCGGGGCTGGAAATGTGAAAGATAGATACAAGATCGCTAGCGGCGACATGGATGAGACAGTCTGTTAGATGTCAGGGCAGGATTGCCCCGTATGAGGGTGCCGGGGACGATGGAGGAGCGTACCGATGCCAAATCAGACTCTCGGCTCTGGCCCGATGGGTTGTTGCCATCCGCGACAGGCCGCGGATGGCGGTGCGCCGGCGGGTGCGGTCCGCGACCTGCCGCGCTGGGACCTGCGGGATC
This sequence comes from Gluconacetobacter tumulicola, assembly GCF_014174215.1. Taxonomy (GTDB): domain Bacteria; phylum Pseudomonadota; class Alphaproteobacteria; order Acetobacterales; family Acetobacteraceae; genus Gluconacetobacter; species Gluconacetobacter tumulicola. Next base: position 1,653 of record NZ_JABEQL010000008.1, read on the forward strand.
TGTATGAAAGCCCCGAATCGGATGTGCTGCGCACCGATCTGGAGCAGGCCGAATCCGACGCCGCCGCCTTTGCCGCCGCCTGGAAGGGGCGGTTGGCCGGGGCTGCGCCTGGCGAAGTGGCGGAGGCGATCGGGGAGTATCAGCGGATCGACGAGGTGCTGGGGCGGGCGGCGTCCTATGCGCAATTGCTGTTTGCCGGCGATTCGTCCGATGCCGGGATCGGGCGGTTCTCGCAATCGATCAATGAGCGACTGACGGATATTTCCAGCCATCTGCTGTTCTTCACCCTGGAATTGAACCGAATCGGGGACGAGGACCTGTCCGCCCGTCTGGCTGACCCGGCGCTGGCGGTGTGGGCGCCGTTCCTGCGTGACCTTCGGGTTTTCCGTCCGCATCAGTTGAGTGATGAGATCGAGCAGGTCCTGCACGAGAAATCGGTGACGGGGGCCTCGGCCTGGAGCCGTCTGTTCGACGAGACGATGGCCGGGCTGCGTATTCCGCTGGATGGGCGGGATTTGACGGTGGGAGAGGCGCTGAACCGGCTGTCGGACCAGGATCGCGGGGTGCGCGAGCGGGCGGCGAAGGCCATCGGCAGCGTGTTCGGCGGCAATATCAAGCTGTTCTCGCTGATCACCAACACGCTGGCCAAGGACAAGGCGATTACCGATGGGCTGCGGCATTATCCGCGCCCGGGGTCCTACCGCAATCGCAGCAACATGGTGGAGGACGAGGTCGTCGACGCGCTGGTGCAGGCGGTGACGGAGGATTATCCGCGCCTGTCGCATCGCTATTACGCGATGAAGGCGCGCTGGCTGGGGCTGGAGAAGCTGGAACATTGGGACCGCAATGCCCCGTTGCCGGCGGCGGACGAGCGGACCATTCCGTGGGATGAAGCCACGCAGCAGGTGCTGGCGGCCTATGAAGGGTTCGACCCGCGGATGGGCGCGGTGGCGCGGCGGTTCTTCGACAATCCGTGGATCGATGCGCCCCCGGTGCCGGGCAAGGCGTCAGGCGCGTTCGCGCACCCCACCGTGCCGTCGGTCCACCCGTATCTGCTGCTGAATTATCATGGCCGCACCCGTGATGTGATGACGCTGGCGCATGAGCTGGGCCACGGGGTGCATCAGGTGCTGGCGGCGCCGCAGGGCTATCTGATGTCGGGCACGCCGCTGACGCTGGCCGAGACGGCCAGCGTGTTCGGCGAGATGCTGACCTTCCGCGCGCTGCTGGATGCCGAGACCGATCCGGCGCGGCGGCGGCTGATGCTGGCGGCCAAGGTCGAGGACATGCTGAACACGGTCGTGCGCCAGATCGCGTTCTACCGGTTCGAGACGCTGGTGCATGACGAGCGGAAATCGGGCGAATTGCTGCCCGAACGGATCGGCGCCATCTGGCGGCAGGTGCAGACGGAGAGCCTGGGGCCGGCCTTCAACTTTACGCCGGATTATGACGTGTACTGGACCTATGTCCCGCACTTCATCCATTCTCCGTTCTATGTCTATGCGTATGCGTTCGGGGATTGCCTGGTGAATGCGCTGTATGGCGTGTTCACCTCTGGCCATGTGGGGTTCCAGGACAAATATCTGGACATGCTGCGGGCAGGCGGCACGATGCGGCACCGCGAATTGCTGGCGCCGTTTGGGCTGGACGCGGCCGATCCCGGTTTCTGGCGCAAGGGGCTGGACGTGATCGCCGGATTTATTGACGAACTGGAGCGTGCCTGACGTGGCGGACGAACGGGATCTCGACAATACCGGCATGTTCGGCGAGCTGCGCCGGATGGTGCGGACGTCGGGCGCGGTCGGCGGCATCGCCGCGCGCATTGCAGGCCACAAGATGGGGCTGCGTACTGATCACGCCACCCATGCCGGTGACCTGAAATCGGTGCTGGGCGGCCTGAAGGGGCCGCTGATGAAGGGCGCGCAGCTTCTCTCCACCATTCCCGGTGCGCTGCCGGACGAATATGCGGCGGAACTGGCGCAGCTTCAGGCCAATGCGCCGCCGATGGGGTGGAGCTTCGTGCGCCGACGCATGAGCACCGAACTGGGGCGCGACTGGGAGCGGCGCTTCCGCTCGTTCGAGCATGAGGCCGCTGCGGCCGCCAGCCTGGGGCAGGTGCATCGGGCCGTGCTGCCGGACGGGCGCCGGGTGGCGTGCAAGCTGCAATATCCGGACATGCAGGCGACGGTGGATTCCGACCTGCGGCAGTTCCGCATGGCGGTGGGGCTCTATTACCGCATCGACAGCACGATCAAGCAGGATGACGTGCTGGTGGAGCTGACGGCCCGCCTGCAGGAAGAACTGGACTATCTGCGCGAGGCGGCGAACCTGCGGCTGTACAATCTGATGCTGGCCGAGTGTCCGGATGTCAGCGTGCCGATGCCAGTCGAGGATCTGACGACGCGGCGGCTGCTGGTGATGGACTGGCTGGACGGCAGGGGCGTGCAATCGGTGCTGGATACCGACCCCGCGCAGGAGCAGCGCGATTCCATGGCGCGCGCGCTGTTCCATGCCTGGTACGTGCCGCTCTATCGTAACGGCGTGATCCATGGCGACCCGCATATGGGCAATTTCACGGTACGGTCGGATTATGGGCTGAACCTGCTGGATCTTGGCGCGATCCGCATCTTCCCGGCCCGTTTCGTGCAGGGGATCATCGACCTGTATCGCGCGCTGGAGACCAATGACGAGGATCTGGCCTATCACGCCTATCAGGCCTGGGGCTTTGTCAACATGTCGCGCGAGACCATGCGCGTGCTGAACGAGTGGGCGCGCTTTGTCTACGAACCGCTGATGCAGGACCGCGTGCGCGCGATCCAGGAGAATGACGACCCGCAATATGGCCGGGCGGTGGCCGAGCGGGTGTATGCCGGCCTGAAACAGACCGGGGGCGTGCGGCCGCCGCGTGAGTTCGTGCTGGTGGATCGCTCCGCGATCGGTCTGGGCAGCGTGTTCCTGCGGCTGGGGGCGAAGCTGAACTGGTATCGGCTGTTCCAGGAGCTGATTGCCGATTTCGATGCGGCGAAACTGGCGGCGCGGCAGGAAGAGGTCCTGCGGCAGGCGCGGGTGCCTCCCACGGCCTGAGACGCTTTTTCAGCATATCTTAACCCTGCTCGATCGAACATGGCCAAGCCTTCCGACGGAGGGCGGGGCGGCTGTGCCTGGTCCGTGTCATGTGCGATCGCGGAGAATCGGGCAGAGACTGTTTCCCAGAAGCGGTTTGTTTCTCAAAACCATGCGATATCGTGCTATCGTGAGCGCCTCGACGGTCCCGAAAGGGGAGGGGAAAGCGGGATAGGGGCGAACCGATCGGGAAGATGCCATGTCCGCCTGCCTCGTTCCGATGGTCGTGGCGGCGAAGCGTGTCTGGCCGGGTGGAATCGGTCCTCTTGATCTTTCTGTTCGAGGTTTGAATGCGACTCGTAGTCATTGTCGACGACCGTTCGACCAATCGGACCATCTTCGCCCGGCTGGCGGTGACCCTCGGGACCGACATTCGGGTTGAAAGCTTCGCGACGCCGCAGGAGGCGCTGGACTGGTTCGGGACATCGCCGGTGCCCGATCTGATCATTACCGACTACAAGATGCCCAGGATGGACGGCGCGGCCTTTACCGCCCGCATCCGCGCGCTCGACTGGGGATATGACGTGCCGATCGTGGTCGTCACGGCCTATGAGGACCGCAATTACCGGATCAGTGCCCTTGATGCCGGCGCGACCGATTTTCTGCTCAGTCCGGTCGATCATACCGAATTCCTGACGCGTGCCCGTAACCTGTTGCAGTTGAGCTGGTACCAGAAGCGGGTGCGTTCGCGCGCCGTGCAACTGGAAGAAGAGCTGATCAGCAGTCGCCAGGCGCATGACGATCTGCTGCGCGGCAGCCGCGACCGGCTGCTGCAGGTGATCGATACTGTTCCCGCCATGATCAGCGCGACGGATATCGACGGAAACTATATCTTCGTTAACAAGTTTCACGAGAGCGTCCTCGGGGGGCAGTCGCGCACGGTCGATGCGGCGTCATTGACGCTGGACCGGCAGGTCCTGGAGGGCGGGGTGCCCACGGCCCGTTACGAGGAAACCATTGTCGATCGGCATGGCGTGACATGGAGTCTCCTGACATCGAAGATTCCGTTTTATGACGATGCGAACGGCAAACATTATGTATTGACCACGTCTCTTGATATAACGGACCGTAAGAAATCCGAAAAGGAGCTGCACAGTCTTGCATATTACGATCAGCTGACGGGCCTTCCCAATCGATCCAATCTTGAAAGACATACGCAGACGCTTTTGCTGCGGGGTGATGATCGGCCATTTGCTTTTTTTCTTCTGGATCTCGATCGGTTTAAAAGTGTCAACGATACGCAGGGTCATACGGTCGGGGACCAGTTGCTGCGCCAGGTTGCGGTACGGCTGACATCGGTTTTGCCCCGTAACTGCTTTGTCGCCCGTCTGGGTGGTGACGAATTCGCGATTGTCCATGATATCAGGCGTATGGACGATGCCGGCGAACTGGCCGAGCAGATCATTGCGATCTTTGCGCGCCCGTTCATGCTGGGCGACCTGGCGGTGAATGTCGGCGTCAGCGTCGGGATCGCATTGAATTCCGACCCGGCCCTCACATTCGAGACGATGCTGAAACGCGCCGATCTTGCGATGTACCGCGCGAAGAACGAGGGGCGGCATCGATATACCTTCTTCGAAACGGCGATGGAGCAGGCCGTCTCTGTCGCGGCCGATCTGGAGCAGGCGCTGCGCCAGGCGATCGAGAGTGGTGCGTTCACGCTGCACTATCAGCCCGAGATCGACCTGGCATCCGGCCTGGTGACAGGGGTCGAAGCGTTGATCCGGTGGGTGCGGCCGCAGGGGGAACTTGTCTATCCCGGCCATTTCCTGCCGCTGGCGGAGGAAACCGGCCTGATCGTGCCGATGACGGTCTGGTCGTTGCGCGAGGCCTGTCGTCAGGGAGCGGCATGGGTGCGGGAGGGCATCCCTATCCGTATGGCGGTCAACCTGTCCGGCATGTTGTTCCGTTATCATGACGTCCAGCAGATGGTGCTGGATGCCATCACCGAAAGCGGCCTGGACCCGGGTTTCCTGGAACTGGAACTGACCGAGACGGCATTGATCGAAAATCCGGAAAAGGCGGGACGACAACTGGTGGCGTTGCAGCAGATGGGCGTGTCTGTCGCGATCGACGATTTCGGGACCGGCTATGCCTCTCTCGTCTATCTGACCACATTGCCGATCCACAGGCTGAAGATCGACGCGGTTTTCGTCCGGGAAATCGATTCCTCGTCCAGCAGCCAGGCGATCATCAAGGCGATCATCGCTCTGGGCAACAATTTGAATATCCCGGTGATTGCGGAAGGTATCGAACGGGAAGACCAGTTGTACTGGTTGAAGGCGCAGGGATGCCACCAGGCCCAGGGTTTCCTGTTCAGCCGTCCTGTTCCGCCTGACCAGTTCCGTCACCTGGTGCGAAGTGGGGCCTTGAGCGTGTCGGATGGTCCGACCCCATCGGCCGAACGACCTTCCGGGAAGTGAGATATGGTGAGTCATATGCTCATTCCCTGGTTGCGGGGTGGTCGGGCCGTCCGTGTTCCGGACACTGAAGGCAGGGTGGGTCGACGTGCGTAACCTGCTGGCGCTCATGCGGCGGGGTGGCGACGGCGAGCACCAGATTGTCCTGAACCGGCTGGCGATCGCCGTCATCATTCTGATCTATGTCGTCGGACTCTTTCTGTGTGGCGGTTTCGAGGACAGGGATCAGTTCATCTGGTCGGTTGTATGTGCCGTCCTTTATCTGGCGGGCGGCGTGGCTATTGCCGCCGCCCTGGTTGCGTGGCCGCGTCCCTCTCCGGCGCGGCGGATCGTCCAGATGATATGGGACATCGGTTTTCTGTCGTTTGGCATGTATCTCGACGGGGTCGCGGTCATCCCGTTCTATCCGCTCTATCTGTGGGCAATCCTCGGATACGGGTTTCGTTTTGGCCTGCCTTATATTACGGGTGCCGCCTTTCTGGCCGCCGGGGGGTTCATGCTGGCGGTGCATGCGCTGCCCGTATGGCGGGATGCCGGTCACCTGCTGGCCGGTCTGACGCTTGGTCTGCTGGTTGTCCCGCTTTATTCGGCGTCACTGATCCGCTTCCTGTCCAATCTCAGGCGACGCGCGGAAGAAGCCAATCGGGCAAAGACGATGTTTCTGGCCAGCGTCAGTCACGAACTGCGCACACCGCTGAATGCCGTGATCGGCATGACGCGCCTGCTGAACGACACGGCGCTGGATGCCGAGCAGCGCGAGATGCTGCAGACGGTGCGCGTCGCGGGGACCTCGCTTCTGGGGATGGTCGAGGGGTTGCTGGATTTCGCGCGGATCGAGAACGGGCGCATGCCGGTACAGGCACAGCCGGTCGACCTGATGGCCCTGCTGAACGCGGTCCGGCGCATTGCGGGGGTGTCGGCGGGGGAAAAGGGCCTGCTTCTGGCCTGTCATGTCACCGCCCGTACGCCGCTATGGCTGATCGGGGATGAAAAGCACCTGCGGGATGTCTTGCTGAACCTGGTCGGCAATGCGGTCAAGTTCACCGCGCAGGGGCATGTGACCATCCGGGTCGATGCCCTGCCCGCCGGAAGCGGTGGGCAGGCCCGTCTGGCAATTGAGGTTGTGGATACCGGTATCGGCATCTCGCAGGCTGCGTTGGAACGGATTTTCGACCCGTTTACCCAGGCGGATGCAACCGTGATCGACCGGTTCGGCGGGTCTGGACTGGGACTGGCAATCTGCCGCCAGCTGGTCACGCTGATGGGGGGCGAGATCGGAGTCCGCAGCCGGGAGGGGCATGGCAGTACGTTCCGTGTGACCTTGCCGCTGAGGATCGGGACGGCACCGGGCGGCGAAACCGGGACGGGGCTGCCGCCTGTGCTGCTGTGGGCGCGCCAGCCTGATCGTTATCAGGCGCTGACGGCCCGTTTGACGGCCCTGGGGGCGCGGCTCGCCACTGTTTCACCCGATGAGGGCGTATCGGATGTTCTGGAGCGGCTGGAGCATCCGTACGTTGTGTTGACCGACATGCCGGACGAGATGCTGCCTTTGCCGGCCGACCTGCCGGTGGTGCTTCTGCAGCCGTCAGGCGTGGAGGGATCGCTGGCCGAAACGGTGCGGCGCGAGAGTGTATCGATGCTTCCCGCCGATGCGGACGATGGGTGGATTGGGACGGCGCTGACCGTCGCCGCGGCCTTTTTGCCCGTTCCCCAGGGAGATCCGTCCGATTCGGATGCGGGCGGGCCCGACATGTCTACCGGCCGTTCGCTCTCGATCCTGGTGGTCGAGGATAATATCGTGAACCGGAAGATCCTGTGCAGGCTGCTTTCCCGGATCGGGCATCGCTGGCAGGCGGTGGCGAACGGCGAGGAAGCCCTGGATATCCTGCAGGAGATGCCATTCGATCTGGTCCTGATGGACCTGAACATGCCGGTCATGAACGGGATCGAGGCGACGAAACTTCATCGGTTTTCCGAGGTCGGGGGCGGGAGAGGGATTCCGATCGTCGCGTTGACGGCTGACGGGACGCCCGAGACCCAGAAGCGGTGTCGGGAGGCGGGGATGGATGCGTTCCTGCTCAAGCCGGTGGCGCTGGAGGCCCTGGCGCAGGCGATCGAGGCGCTGGTGCCTGCTGAGGCGGGTATCCGACATTCATGCGATCGTCCGTCCGGCGGCGATGACCGCCCTAGGCGGGTGGACGCGACCGTGGTGGTGCCCTTTCCTGTCCCCACCATCAATCGCAGGCTGGTGCAGGATCTGCTCGACCTGGGCGGCGAGCGCTTCCGCGCCGAAGTCATTGGCGATTTTCTGCTGGACGCCGCGGAGATCGTCATGCGGATGGATCACGCGGTGAAAGATGGGGATCGGTCGCGCCTGCTGGACGAAGCGCATGCGTTGCGCAGCGCCGCCGCCAATGTCGGAGCGGAGCGTCTGGCGGCCTTATGTCATGAATGGCGGGGCATCCCCCATATGAACGGGCAGGAAAGGGCGCGGGCCCATCAGGAGGCGATCTGGCTGGAGATGAACGCGGTGGAGGACGCATTGCGGCCTTATACGGTCGTGCCGTTTGCGGACCGTTCATCCTAGAGGCTGCCCGGAGCGTTTTCAAAGGGCGGGTGCCTGATGAGAACGCTCCGGTATCCTGTTCGGTTAGCTGGCGACGCTTTCCGGTCGCGGTGCGCCTATGCGCCGGTTCTGGGCGTTGACCAGCCGCATCATCTTGCGCAGGTCGGCTTCGGTGAGTCTTAGCGCGGCCTCCACCCAGATATCGGTAATGTCGCGCAGTTCCTGATGGCTGATCGGATTGACCAGGCGCTTGATGCGTTGGATCGCGTCATGCGCGTTATGACGCCTGTCGATCCGGGCCAGATGTTCGCAGACGGCAGATTCGCCTTCACCCGTTTCGGCGACAGCGTCGACGATCCCCATCTCGTGCAATTCCGTCGCCGTGTAGGTCTGGCCGCTGAGGATGATCTTTTCGGCCATGCGGGGATTGAGGCGCCGCGACAGGAGCGTGTATGCGCCCATGCCGGGGAACAGGTTGAACAGGATTTCCGGCAGGCCGAACTTGGCGTGCTTTTCGGCAATGATGACGTCGCACGACAAGGCGGCTTCGAACCCGCCGCCGAGTGCGTCGCCTTGCACCAGCGCGACGGTGGTCAGGCAATGGCCGTAACCGTCGGCGTTGGCGAAGACCACGTCGACGCAATGATAGGCATAACGGCGCAGGCCGTCCCGGTCGCCCTGCATGATTTTCTCGGCGAACAAGGAGAGGTCACCGCCGAGATTGAAGATGCCCGGAACCCGTGACCCCACGACGATATGCCGGAACGGCAGGGCGCCATCCGTTTGCTGGGCCAGGTGGTGGATGTTCTGCTGCACGGTGTGCAGATCGCGCAGCAGGGGGGGAGAAAAGCTGGGGCGCCCGCCGGGCCGCATGAAGGTCCACAATGTCTGCGCGGCCTGATCGAGCCGGATGTCCACGGTGGGCAGGCTGTCCAGCGTGGGCGATGATGTCTGGCCGAAGACCGCGTGGTGCGGGTCGCGCGCGTTGTCCGGCGCCAGATGGGCCGGGTTGAAGGGCAAGGCAGGCGCGACGGCTCGAAGGCTGGATTTCAGTGACATGACACTCTCCTTTTCTGAACCGGGCAGACGCCTTCATGCCTGTCGGATGCGGGCGTTTCGGTTCGCGCTGGAGCGTAGCTGCCGGTCGCGTGTCATGGCGATCATCAAATCCAGGCCTTCCGTTTCTTGCAGAAGCAGGAAGGGGGCCGGTTCAGGCATAATGAATATTGCCGATGGATTATTCTGTCCTGGCGTCGTTTGTTGGCTGTTTCGGGCCTGGATGGCTAGCGGAACTTTGATCGTCTTCAGCCTGGGGGAAAAGGCAGGGACGGTTGGCGCGTGAGGGCAGGGATGCCGTCCGGCATGGCGCGTCGGGCGCGTTCGAGGCGCAGGGTAAAGGCCAGGTCGGGACCGGGCGGGTGGGGGGCCGCCAGCAATCGGTCCAGATCGTCGGTGGCCAGGCCCCGGATGCGCCGCCCGCGCAGGGGGCCGTGGGGCACCTTCACCAGCAATGCCGGCTGGCGCGACCATTGCAGCAAATCCTCGATCGAGGCCAGCGCCAGCATGTCGCGCAGATGGTGGGCCGTCACATAGGCGTCGGGGCCGGCGCGGTGGGCGGGGTTGCCCAGATGCGTCTCCAGCCCGGCCGGACGGCGGGAATAGCGCAGCCCCTGGTTGGAGTGGCCGGGCTCGTCCGGCCACAGGCGCAGCGCGCATTTATAGGTGCAGATCCATCCGGTGCCGGCCATCAGCGTGGGCGGCAGGTGGGCGCGCAGCCAGCCCTGCTCGAAGCTGGCGCGATGGGCGGCGAAGGCTAGCGGGCGGGCCGGTGGGCGCAGGATGTCGGGTGCGATGGTGGCGATGGACGGCGCGTCGCGCACGTCCTGGTCGGTGATGTGGTGGATGGAAGTGGTCCAGGGCGCGATCGGGCCGCCGGGGTGGGTCAGCCGTGCGCGGGGGCTGTCCGCCAGTTGCCAGCCGTCCGGGGCGTGGGCCACGTCCTGCCAGCCGATTTCGACGATTCCGCCACGTGTGGCGTCGCGGTCGCTGGTTTCCAGGTCGATGACGCGGACATAGGGTGCGGATTGGGGGGACAGGGTGCCGTCCATCCAGCCAGTCTAGGGACAGGCCGTGCGAATCCCAAACCGATTCGGCACGCCCGGCGTGCGGGCTGGTGCGCGTATGACGGCTCTTGCGCTGGCGCCGCGCGATCCCCACAGTCCAGAACCATGTCCGCGCCCGCCCGCAAGAAGACCCGTCGTCCCGATCCCTCGGAAGAGATCGTGACCTTTCAACCCGAACGCCAGCCGGCGAAGGAGAAGACGCGGCGGCTGGTCATCCAGTCGCCCTATGAGCCGGCGGGCGACCAGCCGCGTGCCATTGCCGAACTGGTGGCCGGGGTGGGGGAGGGCGAGCGCGACCAGGTGCTGCTGGGCGTCACCGGATCGGGCAAGACCTTCACGATGGCCAAGATCATCGAGGCCACCCAGCGGCCGACCCTGATCCTGGCGCCGAACAAGACGCTGGCGGCCCAGCTCTATGGCGAGATGAAGCAGTTCTTCCCCGACAATGCGGTGGAATATTTCGTCAGCTACTACGATTACTACCAGCCGGAAGCCTATGTGCCGCGCTCGGATACGTATATCGAGAAAGACAGCCAGATCAACGAGCAGATCGACCGGATGCGCCATGCGGCCACCCAGGCGCTGCTGGAACGCAATGACGTCATCATCGTGGCCTCGGTATCGTGCATCTATGGTATCGGGTCGGTCGAGACCTATTCGCGCATGGTGGTACGGCTGGAGGCCGGGGGCGAGATCGACCGCGACAAGCTGGTCAAGGCGCTGGTCGAACTGCAATATCGGCGCAATGACGCGGCATTCCAGCGCGGGACCTTCCGTGTGCGGGGCGAAACGGTCGATATCTTTCCGGTGCAGAACGAGGACCGGGCCTGGCGGGTCTCGCTGTTCGGCGACGAGATCGACGCGATTACCGAGTTCGATCCGCTGACGGGCGACAAGACCGGCGACCTGCAGGAGGTCAGTGTCTACGCCAACAGCCATTACGTGACGCCGCGTCCGACGCTGACGCAGGCGGTGACCAGCATCAAGCACGAGCTGCGCCAGCGGCTGGCGGATTTTACGGCGGAGGGCAAGCTGCTGGAGGCCGAGCGGTTGCAGCAGCGCACCACGTTCGACCTGGAGATGATCGAGACCACGGGTGTGTGCAAGGGAATCGAGAATTATTCCCGCTATCTGTCCGGCCGCAAGGCGGGCGATCCGCCGCCGACCCTGTTCGAATACCTGCCCGAGGATGCGCTGCTGATCGTGGATGAAAGCCACGTGACCGTGCCGCAGATCGGCGGGATGGAGCGGGGGGATTTTGCGCGCAAGTCGATCCTGTCGGAATTCGGGTTCCGCCTGCCGTCATGCCTGGACAACCGGCCGTTGAAATTCGCGGAATGGGATACATTCCGGCCGATGACGATCTTCGTCAGCGCCACGCCGGGGCCGTGGGAGATGGGGCGTGTGGGCGGTGTGTTTGCCGAACAGGTGATCCGCCCCACCGGGCTGATCGACCCGGTGACCGAGATCCGCCCCGTGGAGCGGCAGGTGGACGATCTGCTGGCGGAGTGCCGCACCACGATTGCGGCGGGGGGCAGGGTGCTGGTCACGACCCTGACCAAGCGCATGGCCGAGGATCTGACCGATTACATGAACGAGGCGGGCATTCGCGTCCGCTACCTGCATTCCGACGTCGATACGCTGGAGCGGATCGAGATTATCCGCGACCTGCGCCTGGGGGCGTTCGACGTGCTGATCGGGATCAACCTGCTGCGCGAGGGGCTGGATATTCCCGAATGCTCGCTGGTGGCGATCCTGGATGCGGACAAGGAGGGTTTCCTGCGCTCGCGCACCTCGCTGATCCAGACCATCGGGCGGGCGGCGCGCAATATCGACGGTCGGGTGCTGCTGTACGCCGACACCATGACGGACAGTCTGCGCTATGCGATCGAGGAGACCGCGCGGCGGCGGGCGAAGCAGTCCGAATGGAACGTCGAGCACGGTATTACCCCGCAATCGGTCCGCAAGCATATCGGCGAGGCGCTGTCCTCGGTCTTCGAGCAGGATTACGTCACTGTGACGCCGACGAAGGCGGGGGAGGTGGCGGAATTCGTCGGCAAGGATCTGGGCAGCACCATCGCGGAGCTGGAAAAGCGAATGCGTGCGGCGGCGGCGGACCTGGAATTCGAAACCGCGGCGCGGCTGCGCGACGAGATCAAGCGGCTGGAGGCGCTGGATCTGGGGCTGGACCCGGTGCCGGTGCCGGTTTCGACCGCGGGTGTTGCCGGCAGCACCGGCCGGCCGTCGCGGCGCAAGGGGCAGGTGCCCGAGCCGCTGGGGCCGGGCGGGGGTGGCTACGACCCCGCCAAGGGGCGCGGTGGCCGTCGGCGGGGACGCTAGAGCTAACAGGGACGGGAAGAGAGACGGATGATCGAACTGAAGGCGGGGGCGGCCCGGCTGGGCCTGATTCCCGAACTGGGTGGCGCGGTCGCCTTCTGGAAAAGCGGGAAGGTCTGCGTGTTCGACGCCGTCAGCGATCCGAACCTGCTGGCACAGAAGGGGCGCAGGGTTGCGGCCTATCCGCTGGTGCCGTTCTCCAACCGCGTCGCGGACGGGCATTTTCGCTTCGACGGCGCGGAATACCGGATGAAGCCGAATTTTGCCGGCGAGCCCCATGTGATCCATGGCAATGGCTGGGAACATCCGTGGGAACTGGAATTGCTGTCCGACGACAGTGCCACGCTGCAACTGGAATGGCATCCGCCCTATGACCGACCCATGGATGAATGGCCGTTTGCCTATCGGGCGCAGGTCCGGTTCGATCTGCGCGAGGAGAGTCTGGCGGTGGGGATGGTGATCGAGAATATCGACCAGCGGCCGCAGCCGGTCGGGTTGGGGTTTCATCCCTATTTCCCCCGGCGCAGCGGCGTGAAGCTGGGATTTTCGGCTGATACGGTGTGGACGAATGACGAGCAGCATCTGCCGGCGCTGCGCGTGCCCGCCACGGGGGAATGGTCGTTCGAGCGGATGCGCGCCGTTGAAGGCGAGGCGATCGACAATTGCTATGCCGGTTGGGACGGTGCGGCCTTCCTGCGCTGGCCCGATGACGGGCTGGCGCTGACCATTTCGGCCAGTCCGACCTTTCGCCACCTTGTGCTGTTCACGCCGCCGGACCGGAATTTCATTGCGGTCGAGCCGGTGAGCAACATGAACGACGCGCTGAACCATACCGGCGTGACCGACCGGGGGATGACCATCCTGGCGCCGGGCGAGCGGCTGGAAGGGCACATCCATTTTGCGCTGACCGCGTGCTGAGGCACAATGCGGCCCATGACGCATGATGACGACGACGATGACGAAGCACGGCCCCGGGCCATAGATGGGGTGTCGCGCTACATTACCCCCACCGGCATGGATGCGACGCGGCGGGAACTGAGCGCCCTGCTGTATGAAGAGCGGCCGCGCATCGTCGAGATCGTGTCGTGGGCCGCCGGCAATGGCGACCGCTCGGAGAATGGCGATTACCTCTATGGCAAGAAGCGGCTGCGGGAGATCGACCGCCGGGTCCGCTTTCTGACCCGCCGCATCGAGAAGGCGATCGTGGTCGATCCGGCCGCGCAGACGCAGCGGAATCGGGTCTTCTTCGGGGCCACCGTGACCTATGTGACCGAGGAGGATCTGGAGCGGACGGTCGTGATCGTGGGGGTGGACGAGGCGGATCTGGCGGCGGGACAGGTCAGCCTGGCATCGCCCATCGCCCGGGCCCTGCTGGGCGGCCATGTGGGCGACGAAGTGCGGGTCCTGACGCCGGCTGGGGCCGAATTGATCGAGATTCTGGCGATTTCCTATCCCGAACCTGTCGGGGTGGATGCGCTATGAGGTTTTTCGCGGTCGAGAACTCGACTAAGAAGCAAGGGCCGGTGACAGATCGTGTCACCCCGGTATCGGATTGTACCCGGAGGTCGCGTTGATGTCCCGCTCGCTGAAAATTGCCGTGCAGATGGATCCCCTGTCGGGGATCGACATCAATGGCGATTCGACTTTTGCCCTGATGCTGGAGGCACAGGCGCGGGGGTACGATCTGTTCGTCTACCAGGTGCAGGGGCTGAGCCTGCGCGAGGGGCGCGTGGCCGGTGGGGCGCGGGCCGAGCGGCTGACGGCGCGTGCGCGGCCGGCGCGGGTCCGGCGGGTTGCGGGCGACCATGCCGAACTGGGCGAGGAGCAGGTGCTCGACCTGTCCGCGATGGATGTGATCCTGATGCGGCAGGACCCGCCTTTCGACATGGCCTATATCAGCGCCACGCACATGCTGGAGCATGTGCATGGCATCGGGCCGGGCAAGGCGCTGGTGGTCAACGATCCGGAATCGGTGCGCAACGCGCCCGAGAAACTGCTGGTCACCCATTTCCCGGACCTGATGCCGCCGACGCTGGTGACGTGGGACGTGCTGGCGATCCGCGAGTTCCGCGCCGAATGGCGCGATATCATCGTCAAGCCGCTGTTCGGCAATGGCGGGGCCGGCGTGTTCCGCATCCGCGAGGATGACGAGAACCTGAATTCGCTGCTGGAGATGCATTTCGCGCGTTCGCGCGAGCCGCTGATGATCCAGCGCTATGAGCCGGCGGTGCGCCGGGGGGACAAGCGCATCATCCTGGCCGACGGGGTGCCGATCGGCGCGATCAACCGCGTTCCGGCGCAGGGCGAGGCCCGGTCGAACATGCATGTGGGTGGCCGTGCCGTGAAGGTGGAACTGAGCCCCCGGGACCGCGAGATCTGCGAGGCGATCGGGCCGATGCTGCGCGAGAAGGGGCTGATCTTCGTGGGCATCGACGTGATCGGCGACTGGCTGACGGAGATCAATGTCACCTCGCCGACGGGCCTGCAGGAAATCGACCGTTTTGACGGCATCAATTCCGCCGGGCTGATCTGGGACTGCATCCTGCGGAGACTCGACGGTGGCGTGTAACCGGCGCCGGGATAGCGGACGAGAGAGAGGAGTGGGTGATTTGCGCTGTGCCACGGGGCTTTGCTCCACTATCCCCTTGAAGACAATCGCCCGGCAGGGCACAGAGGGTTCCCGATGAGCAACGTTCTTCAAGACGCGCCGGCCGAGGCGGATGCCGCCAGCCTGGCCTGCGCCCCGGCGCCGCGTTCGGCCCTCGATGCCGAGGCCGTCAAGGCCGCCTATCGCCGCTGGGCCGGTGTCTATGACACAGTGTTCGGCGGGGTTTCGGCCTTCGGGCGCAAGCGGGCGGTCGCCGCCGTGAACAGCCTGCCGGGCACGGCGGTGCTGGAGGTGGGCGTGGGCACCGGCCTGGCCCTGCCGCATTATCGCGCCGACAAGCGCATTACGGGCATCGACCTGTCAGGCGACATGCTGGATCGTGCGCGCCAGCGGGTGGCGCGGATGAACCTGCGCAATATCGACGCCCTGCTGGAAATGGATGCCGAGGATACGCGGTTCGCGGATGCGTCGTTCGACATCGCGGTGGCGATGTTCGTGGCCTCCGTCGTGCCCAATCCCCGCCGGCTGCTGGCGGAGCTGAAGCGCGTGGTGCGGCCGGGCGGGCATATCCTGTTCGTCAATCATTTCCTGGCCACCGGCGGCGTGCGGCTGGTGGTCGAGCGCGGGATGGCGCGGGCGTCGCATTCGCTGGGCTGGCACCCGGATTTCGCGATGGAAGCGCTGCTTCCGCCCGACGATCTGGCCCGCGCGACCATCCAGCCGGTGCCGCCGGCGGGGCTGTTCACGCTGGTGACGCTGCCGCGCCTGGCTACGGCGGCCCGGGTGGAGAAGCCCGCCGCCTGACGCTGCCCCGCCATGTCGGCATGGCCGGAATGCCGGCCATGCCGGGGACAGGGCCTGGTGGCTCTCGTCTTGGCGGCCAGGGTTCGGTAACATGATCACGATTTCGAGCACGGCCGCCCTGTGGCGGCCCATCGGCGCAGGAGAAGTGGCGTATGCCGGCAGAGAGGCAGGTCCGGATGAATGTCGCAACCGGCGGCTTCCTGACGCGGAGCGGTGGCGTGAGCGGTCATAAGGCGGTTGGAACGTTCTATCTGGTCATGGCGGTTCTGGCCGGTCTGGTCGGTGGCAGTCTGGCGCTGCCGCTGCGGGCGGGGCAGGCTGCCGGCGGCGCGTGGATGGCGATCGACCACGGTGCGCTGATGGTTCTGTTCTGCGCCCTGCCGGCGCTGGTCGGCGGGTTCGGCTCGTGGTTCGTGCCGCTGCTGCTGGGCGCGCCCGACATGGCATTCCGCCGCCTGAACCTGGCCTGCTGGGCCGGTATTGCCGCCAGTTTTGGGCTCGTCGTCGCCGGCGTGTCGACGGCGGGTGCGATGATGCTGTGGTGTGTGGCGATGCTGGGGCTGGCGATCAATATCGTCGCGACGGCGTTGAACATGCGGGGTCGTGGCGTGGGGCTGGGCGATATGCCGCTGTTCGTCTGGGCGCAGGTTCTGACGGCGATGATGATGGTGATCGTGCTGCCGGTGCTGGCGGCGGCGCTGACGCGGGGCCTGCTGGCCGGTGCGGCCGTCGATGTCGCGGCGCGGGCCCTGCGCGTGTTTTCGGGCCCGGAAGTCGGTCTGCTGCTGCTGCCGGCGGCTGGTGTGATCTGCCAGTTGGTCGAAACTTTCTCCGGTGTGGCGCTGTGCCTGCGTCGGCCGGTGCTGGGGGCGATGGTCGTGCTGTCGGTCGGCGGGGCATCTGTCTGGGTGCATGATCTGTTCGCGACCGGGTTGGCGGCGCAGCCTGCCGCGCGGCCGCTGGTCGAGCAGGCCGTCATGGCGCTGCCGATGCTGGTGCTGCTGGTGGCCTGGGGGCGGACGATCCTGGCCGGTCGGCCGGTTTTCCGTGTGCCGATGCTGTGGGCCGTTGCCTTCATGGCGATGTTGGTCGCCGCCCCCTTGCAGGCGTTGGCGGTCGGCGGGTCCGACGCGCATGCGCTGGTGCTGCCGGCGGCGCTGTTCGCCGCGTTCGGCGGTTTCTATTACTGGATCGGCAAGATGGCTGGCGGTGCCTATCCGGAAGGGGCTGGGCGTTTTCATGTGGCCCTGGCGGTTGGCGGGAGCATCGCGGGCTTGGTGCCCGGCGGTATGATGGCTGGGGTGGCGATGCAGGGCCTGTCGATGGTCGTCTTCGTTGCCGTGCTGGGTGTGGCGCTGCTGGGGCGTCGCCATGTTGCCGGGAATTACTGGGGGACGGGTGCCCGCACCCTGGAATGGACGCTGCCGTCGCCCGCGCCGCGTGATTCGTTCGCCGGCTTCATGGTGGGGGGAGCCGGGGCATGAGCGCCACCGCCACCGCCACCGCGCCGGAGGCGCCGCGTTTCGAGGCGGCGCTGGTCGGGACCGAGGCCCGCGACTGGTTCGCGCTGCTGAAGCCGCGCGTGATCTCGCTGGTAGTGTTTACCGGTGCCGCCGGTATGGCGATGGCGCCGGGGCATCTGAACCCGGTGATCGCGTGTGTTGCCATCCTGTGCATCTGCATGGCGTCGGGTGCGGCGGGTGCGATCAATATGTGGTACGATCGCGATATCGATGCGATCATGACCCGTACCGCGCGCCGCCCCATTCCTGATGGGCGTATTCGGCAGGATCAGGCGCTGGGGTTCGGGATTGGCCTGTCGGCGGCGTCCGTGCTGCTGATGTGGCTGGCGACGAATGCGCTGGCCGCGTTCATCCTGGCCTTTTCCATCTTCTTCTACGCCGTGATTTATACGATGTGGCTGAAGCGCTCGACGCCGCAGAACATCGTGATCGGCGGGGCGGCGGGTGCCTTTCCGCCCATGATCGGCTGGGCGGCGGCCACCGGGTCGCTGGATGTGATGCCGGTCGTGATGTTCGCGATCGTCTTTCTGTGGACGCCGCCGCATTTCTGGTCGTTGTCGCTCTATGCCTGCAAGGATTATGGCCGGGCCGGTATTCCGATGCTGCCGGTTGTGCGTGGGGCCCGGCATACGCGCTGGCAGATCCTGATCTATACGCTGATCCTCTCGGCGGTATCGCTGGTGCCGTCGGTGCTGCATCAGGCGGGGTGGTTGTATTCCGCCACCGCGCTGCTGCTGGATGCCGGATTCGTGGGCTGCGCGGTGCGTGTGCTGAGGGACCGGCAGGATGCGACCGGTGTCAGCCTGACGGGCGATGGCGCGGCGCGGCGGGCGTTCCGCTTCTCGCTGCTCTATCTGTTCCTGCTGTTCTGTGGCCTGCTGGCCGATCATTTCCTGATCATGGGCTGAGGAGGCCGGTGATGGAGCAACCGCTTGCCCTGACGCAAGACGAGGCCCGCGAATGCGTGCGCCGCCATCGCGGCCGGGTCCTTGGCGTGGCCTTTACCCTGCTGGGACTGGCGGCCGTGTTTTACGGTCTGGCGCTGGTCCGCATGTGACGGGCCGCCTGTCCGTGAAGGCGGGCAGGGATGGTCAGGGACTGGTTTTTTCGGCCGTGTCTGCTTTCAGATAGAGGAATGCCAGCGCCGCTTCGTCGTTGGGAAAATAGCCCCGCGCCTGGACAGCCCGGCCGAGCATCGCATTCAAGGCCTTGATGGCGTGTGTGGTGGCCAGGAGCATCCGGCCCCAGGGGCTCTCTGCCGCGAAGGCGGCTTTCCCGGCCAGGGCGGCGCGGTCCTTCAACGCCATGAAATCCGGTAGATGGTGCAGCAGATGGTCGATCGAGGGGTGGACCCGCGCCTGCGGAAAGGCCGTGCGGACGGCATCCGGAAAGCCGTCGGGCCCGTCGACCACGGCCATCAGAATATCTTCCACGCCCCGGCGCTTCAGTGAGTCCATGATATGGCGGCCCAGTGCGGCGCCCTCATGCCGTTCGATCCATAGGCCGAGAAGATCCGTGGTGCCGTCGAGGCGCATGCCCAGCACGATATGCACCGGCTTGTCGCGGATGATGCTGTCGTCGCGGATTTTTACCAGCAGCGTGTCGAAGAAGATCGCGGGATAGAGTGCGTTCAGCCGGCGGCGCCGCCAGGCGGTGAGCGCATCGCGAAGCGGGCCTGTCCGGCCGGTCGGTTCCGGCGCGGGCGCGTTTTTGTCGATTTCGGGAATATGATCCTGGAGTTCGCGGCTGCCGGGGAGCGGCGCATACATCGCGGCAATCCGTTCATCGACGCCGGGAACTGGCTGCGCGTTGTGGGCGGTGGATGTGGGGTCAAGGGCGTTCGCGAGGTCGGGTCGCGTGTCCGCCGCGATCTGGTCGGTGGTGGCCTGCGGCCTGTTGCCCGTGTGGTCGGTGGCCTGGCCGTTGAGGATGCGGGTGCCCGGGTCTTCTTTCAGGCCGGTATTGAGCAGACGCTCGATCAACGCCTTGTCCATATCGCTTGCCAAGGCCCAACTGTGGGGCGTGTCCGCGGTCGTGCGGTCGGTTTGCGCCTGCGTGTCGGTTCCTGGCATGCCGCCTGCCGGGTTGGTTCGATCGGGAGCCGACATCAGGGTGCGTTCATAGGCGCGTCCCCAGATTGCAGGATGGGTGGTTTCCCCGCTGATGGCCAGGGCGAGGGCGGCGGCGTCGGTGGCTGCGGGGAGTTGGTCTGCCGGAATGGGCAGGGCAGCGGGGTTTGTGGCGTTTTCGGGGTTGGGCGCGGGCGTGTCCGACAATGTGGGGGAAAGCAGCGCATCAGGGAGTGCCAATGGGCCGCCTGCCGCTTCGGCTGAGAGGATGGCCAGGGCTGTGATGGCTTCCGCCGACAGGGTGACGGTATCGCCGCCACCCGATGCCGAAGCGGGATCAGAGCCGCTGCCGCCATGGGGCGATGCGCCGGCGATCTTTGACGTGTCGCCCTCGGCACCCGGAAAGGAGAGGGGGACCGAGTCAGGCTGTATGGCGTCGATCCTGATCATCGGGCTGTTCCCTCGATGGATGGGGGTGTGATCAGGCTCCGTTTCAAGGATTAGAGAATCGTTAAATCATGCTGAAACGCCGCCCGGGACAGGATCGGCCGCTTATGTTGCGTTGGTGGTCGGGGCTCCGTCGAGGGCGATGTGCCGTGTCCGGTAGCGTTGATAGAGGAGGGTCCACAGGGCCAGGCCGCCCATTGTGGCGTAGCCGAGGATGGGGCCGACCACGAGATAGGTGCCGATCGGCAGGCTGTAGATGAGCGCGATC
This sequence comes from Gluconacetobacter tumulicola, assembly GCF_014174215.1. GTDB lineage: Bacteria > Pseudomonadota > Alphaproteobacteria > Acetobacterales > Acetobacteraceae > Gluconacetobacter > Gluconacetobacter tumulicola. Next base: position 21,941 of record NZ_JABEQL010000008.1, read on the forward strand.
GAGACGCCGACGTGCGCCAACTGGCCGAAGCCCCATACCAGCGTCATGACCATGATCGTATGCCGTAAGGGCGGGTCGTCGCGCCGTGCGTCGAAATCGGCCAGGGCCCGGGCGGATGTACGGGCCATGGTGGCCCGGGCCAGCGGGTAGATCAGCGGCTTGCTGATCGCGGCCGAGAACAGGAAGGCCAGGCCGATCAGGAACGTCGCCATCTGTTCGCGCAGTTCCAGCAGCCGTGCCGAGCCGCCGCCGACGAATGCGAGCAGGGAGAGGGCGATGCCGGCCAGGGCGATGAAGGACAGCGCATCGATCCGTCGCCTGTAGATGAAGCTGCCGATGCTCCACAGCACCGGGGGCGCGGACGAGGCCAGCAGCGCGTCGACATCACCCCAGCCTGTGTGCATCCGGTCGTAGATCAGTGCTGGGGCGGCGAAATTCACTGCCAGATCGAGCGCCAGGAGCGCGAGGCGGGGGGCGCGGCGATGCAGGCTGTTCATTGCGCTTCACCCCTGGCGATCCAGTTGCCGTGGAAGCCGGGCGGCACGCGGTGGGGCAGGCGGATGGTGGCGACCGGTGGTTCCTGGACCCGGCGGGCGTCGAGGATGACGAGGTCGGTCGTCTCGGTTGCCATGTCGATGACGAAGCCGATCAGCCAGCCATGGCCTTCGGGACTGTCCGCGGTCTCCGGCACGAAGACGAATTCGCCGGGATGGCGGTTGGCGCCGAAATCATGGATTTGCCGTTCGCCGGTTACGAGATCGTGCGCGTAGAGCGCCGTTGCGCCGAAGAAGCGATTGGCGGGATCGGCCGGCAGGGCGATGCTCCAGGCGTGGCGGTAGGGTTGGCCGAAGAATCGTTCGTCCGGGCGGGGGAATTCCTGGGGCGCTGCGTCGAGCATGCGGATGGCGACTGTGCGGCCGGCGGGGTCGATGGTCCAGCGTTCCAGCCCGCGCGACCGTGCATCCGGCCCCTGCGCGCCGTCGCTGAACATCGTGTCATAGACGCAGAGATCGAGGATTACCTGCCCGTCATCCGTGTCATGGGCGTTGGTGACATGGAAGGCGTATCCCGGTGCCACCGGGCACCAGATGATGTCCTCCTGCCGGCCATGGCGCGGCATCAGCCCCACCCGTGCCTGGTGCGCCGGGTTCCAGCGATAGGGAAAACCGTGGCCTGCGGCCAGTGCCTTCATGGAAAAGGTGACGGGTAGGTCGAGGATGATCACGAAACGGTCGGTGATCGCGCAATCATGGATCATCGGGCCGTGCTTGACCGCGATCGGTTCCTCGCGGATCACGCGGCCGGTTGCATCGACCACGACGTGGCGGATGGTGCCGGGGTCGCGGCCCTCGTAACAGATGGCGTGCTGTTCGCCGGTTTTCGGATCGCGGTGGGGATGGGCGCTGAAGGAGCCTTGCAGTGAGCCGTCGAAAGGATTGTAGCGCTGATCGTCGAGTGTCTCGCCGAGTTCGACCGGATAGCTGCCGGCCTCGACCAGCGCGAAGGTGCGGCCGCCGATATCGACGACATTGGTGTTCACCGTATCGAATGCGTGGCGCGGCCCCGGCGCGGGGGCGACGCCGCGCGCCTTGGCGACGGCGTTCGAGCGGACCCAGCGGTTGCGGTACCACAATGCGCGGCCATTGGCGATCGCGAGCCCATGAACCATGCCGTCGCCGATGAACCAGTGATAGGAGGCCGGATCGGGGGCCACCGGGTTGGGGCCGATGCGCAGATAGCGCCCGTCGAGCCCGGCGGGGATCGTGCCGGTGACCGTCAGTTCGGTCAGCGTCCGTTCCTCGGTCATCGGCGTGTGCATGCCGGTCAGGAACGGGTTGCCGTTGGCGGGTGGCGGCAGGTGTTTGCGGTTGAACGCGGCCAAGGTCCCGATGCCCTTGGCCACTGTTCCGCGGATCAGTGTTTCGATCGGGCTTCCCATGTCGGCCTCCGATGTTTACGCTGTTAATATGAGTGAGAATGGTAACAGCGTCAACTTAAAGAAGCGGTCCTATCATCATGGCGGTCTGCGCGCGGCGCTGATTGCCGAGGGGCTGCGCTTGCTGGGGGAGCGGAATGTGGACGCGTTGTCGCTGCGCGAGGTCGCGCGCGGCGTCGGGGTGAGCGCGACCTCGGTCTACCGCCATTTTCCCGACAAGGATGCGCTGTTGACCGCCCTGGCGCTGGAGGGGCTGGCGCAGCTCGGCGCGGCGCAGCGCGCGGCGGGGGAGGAGGCTGGCGGCGGCTCGGCCGGTTTCGCGGCGACGGGGCGCGCCTATGTGCGGTTTGCGCTCGCCCATCCGGCGCTGTTTCGCCTGATCTTCACCTCGCCCGTGCTGGCGCCCGCAAAGGCCGCCGGCACGCTGGATTCGGAAGCCGGGACGCTGTTGCAGGCCAATGCCGCGATGATGGCGGCCCGGCAGGGGGGCGAGGCCGCCATCCGCGCCATCGAAGCCTGGGCCCTGGTCCATGGTCTGGCCATGTTGATGCTCGATGGCCAGATCCCGGCAGACGAGACGATTACCGAGAAGGTGATCGGGTAGGACCAATCGCCACGATGGGCTGTGGCGGGATGGCCTGCGGGCGGTCGGTCACGGATTGCCTCCGCGCTTGCGGCCGACGCGGATCGCGATCAGGGCCGCCAGGCCTGCGAGGATGATGGCGAAGACCAGTTTGATGGGGAGGCTGGAGCCGCCCTGTGCCTGTGTCTGTGTCTGTGTCTGTGTCTGTGCCCGGGTCGTCTGCGGTGCGGGCTGGGACGGCACGTTGGCCGTGGCCGCCATCGGTGGTGGCGGGGCCGGTGTTGCCGGGGTGGTTGCGACCTGCGGCGGGGGGATCAGAATGGCCGCGTCGTCATCGGATAGGAAGCCGTCGGTCCTCGGGCGGTGGGCTGCCTGCTGCCAGGCGGTGATCGCGGCGCGCGTGGCTTCGCCATAGATGCCGTCCACCACCGTATCGGCCGGCAGGAGGCCGAGTTCGACCAGTTTTTTCTGGAGCGCGATGTGGCGATCCAGCGGACGTTGGCTTTCCGCGAGGGCGGCGCTGGAGAGCCGGACGCGATATTGGGCCGACAGACGGTCCATGGCGTCGCCGTAACAGGCGGCACCGTTGGGTGGGATGGTCTGCGCCCCTGCGCCCGGAACGGGCAGGCCGCAGGATTGGTTGGCCATGTTTTCGTCTGCGACGACCTGCTGCCTGAGGTCCTTCCATCCGTCCTGACCGACCTGATGGCGCAATGCGTAATAGACCTGGTCGAACATCAGCTCGTGCCGTGCGGCCTCGCTGTCCTGGCACAGCATGGTGGCCACGCCGTTGCCGGCCGGCGGAGGGTCGCAGGGGAAATCGGGATGGTATGGCCCGGACGGCGCGGAACCGGCGCCCGTGGCGGGTCGGTCGGACAGGAGTGCGCGGGCCTGTGCGGCCGAGATATAATCATTGCGGGTCAGGAAGGCCGCCAGCCCCTGCGGGAAGGGAAGCGGGATGCGATCGGCCTTGGAGCAATAGCGGCCGTTCGCGGTTTCCTCGGTGGATTTCAGGCTGCATGGCGATACGCCGAACCCGCTTTTCGTCGAATTCTGCGCACGCGGCAGCATATGGGCCCAGGCGGTGGAAAGCTGGCCGAGGCGGGCCCGGGTTGCGACGTAATAGGCCAGATAGCCATTGGGCTCCGACCGGCCGGAGGACTCCCACTGCCGGGTCTGCTTCGCCAGATCCTCGACCAGATAGGACCGGTAGGCCGGATCGTCGCTGACATTGGTGAGTGCGCCGTCGTGATAGCGATAGAGGATCACGGGGGTGAAGGACCCGGCATGCGAGGCGAAGGTGTATAGAAAAGCCTGATCGTAGGTCACGATGACGGGGTCGTGCCCCGGCACCGCGACGATGGCGGGCGGGCCGCCGCCATCCTGCATGCCAAGGTCGGCATGCACCCATTGCCCGTCCGGACCCCGGCCGAAGATGGAGGTGACCTCGCAGCAATGGGCGCCGCCCGTATAGGCCGAGACCATGATCTGCGGCACGGCCGAGGTGGCATCCAGCCTCTGGATGCTCACCCTCAGGTCCATGAAGCCCGCATCCTGCCCGTAAGGTGCCAGCGGAAAGGATGCCGGGCGTGCCTGCCCCTTGGCCCTGACGGACAATGTGGCGATGCGGCAGGTGGATGACGGATTGGGATCGGCTGGCTGCCATGCCATGGCGGCGCCGCATTGCGTCGAGGGTTTCAGCGTGATGGAGGCTGTCAGCCCGCCGGCGGCGAGATCGAGCCGGGCGCGGTCGCCGAGGCTTGCCTCTGCCAAAGCCGGCACGATGGTCGATGCCGCGTGCGCCAGCCGGCCGCCGATGGACAGTATGACAAGGGCGAGCAGGCCGGAGACGGCAAGTCGGTGTCCGGTTGCGGCATCGTGAAGAAATGGCTGGGACATCAAGCTGCTCTTTCCGATAGAGGGTTCCGGCGACGTTCTGCCTGGAAACGTCATTTCGGCTTTCGGCGGGCGCCTTTTCGCGCGGGTTTGCTGCTGGATGGCCGGCGGGCCGGTTGCGGGGGCGGTGCCATGAGGTTCATGAGAAGGGCCATGATATCTTCGTCGACTCCGTCCGGCATGCCTTCGTCTATTGTGAACGAGGCGGCAAGCCGTGCCTCCAGTGTCTGGTCGATGATCGCCGCCATCACGGGTATGCGCCGGAGCGGGTCGCCCTGGCTGATCGCGCGTGCGGTCATCGCGAAGGAGGGTGCCTCAGGATCGCCCTGGTCCTTCAGGAGCAGCGCCGTCCGGGCGATGATGGAGGCCCAGAAATCCCGACGTGTTTCAAGCCAGGTCCATAATGCATGCGCGCGGGCCGTGCTGGTGGCCTCGGTTCCGTCGAATATGTCGTCATTATCCTCGAACCAGTGGGCGATCATGGGATAGGAGGGGGGCCAGTCCTCGCTCGCGGCAACGAGTGTCTCACGCTCCTCCGGATCGAGGGAGGCAAGGGCGTTTTCCGGATCGTACGCGCTCAACATTGCCTGGACGGAGGCGTCCTGCGTCGGGCGAAGAGACGTCAGGGCGCAGGCCTCCGCGACATCGGCCAGGCCGGGCGCGGGATAGACGGCATTTTCACGCCCTTCCGCCAAGGCGAAGCTCAGGGCGGCCTGGATATAGTCCAGCGAGACGTCGCCCTTGCCGCCCAGGGCTGAAATCTGTTGCAGGAGGCCACGCTGCTCCGCCACGTTGGCGCAGGGGACGACATAGGCGTCCTTTACGCCAAATCCCTGCTTGAGCAGGATCATGGCGATTGCCCGGGCCCGGCCTTTCTGAAGCGCGATCGCGAGGCTTTGCGCGCCCGCGCCGTCGATAGGGCTGGAAACGCATCCTACGATCCGATGCGATGGCGGGGTGTCCCTGTCCTGGGAAATACCGGACCGGATGGCGTTCCTGATCAGGGCGTCCACGCGCTGCCGAACGGGTTCGTCGACGATCCAGCTTCTCAGAACCGCCAGGCGGCCGAGGGCCCGCGGACTGAGTCTGCCGGCGGCCAGGCGATCGGTCAGGCCTTCGAGGGCGCCGCTCCGGACCTGTTCGGACATATCGAGAAGCCAGGCGCAGGCCAGTTGTTCGAAGCGCGTATCGGGATTCGCGGCGGCGACCTTGCACAACAGGGTTCTGGCGTCAGGGGGGATGCCGGGCAGGATTTCGGCAAATGCCTGATGCAGGATCGAGGGATCGTCGCCGACATCGTTCAGGAAGCTCTCGGATATCTTTGCGAACGCGGCTTCGGGACTGGTTTCGTCCCCTGGGAGAAGTGAGGACGTTTCCCGCAGGATGGCCTGCTCGCCGGGCGCCAGACCTGCCGGGACGGGGAGGCCGGCCCTGACATAGCATCGGGTTATCGCAATGTTGCCGCCCACCGTGACCAGGCCTTTCCGGGACAGGTCGACCAGATGGTGCGATACGGCATCGAGGCACCGTTTGCCGGAACGCTGGCCGCCTTCCTGCGCCATGCGGGCCTGGTCGAGCGTTATCGTCAGGAGCGTGCACAGTGCCTCGTCCGCATCGTCGCCGGCCGGTGTGGAGGCGATTTCCTGCGCGAGGGCCTGGACATTCTGTGGGTCGGCGGCAAGCGCGCGGGCTGCTTCAGTCTGCATTTCGTGAAACAGGTGGCCCGCATCCGGTGGTGGGGCGGAGGTGCGCGGCGGACCGGGTTTCTTGGTGGCCATACTGTTCCTTCAGGATTAGGAAGGGCAGGACGCCCCCGGATGGACCTGTTTTTCTGATATTGAACGAAAAACACTATGAAGTGGTTACGGGGCGGGTCAACTGTAACCGTCTGGTCCGGTGGTGGCGGGGGCGCGATTCATGTCGGGTTTCGATCGTATCGATCTGGCTTTTCCGCTGATCCAGGCGCCGATGGCTGGGGTTTCCACACCGGCGCTCGCAGCTTCGGTCTCCGATGCCGGCGGTCTTGGGTCCATCGGTGTCGGCGCGGCCGATGCGGCCGGGGCGCGTCGGATGATCGCGGAAATCCGGGAGCGGACCGATCGTCCGTTCAACGTGAACCTGTTCGTCCATCCGGCACAGCGCCGCGATCCGGCGCGGGAGGAGGCGTGGCGTGCGTGGCTTGCACCCGTGTTCGCCACGTTCGATATGCCGGCGCCGGCACGATTGCGTGCGCCTTACAGGAGCTTTGCCGACGATCCGGAGATGCTGGACATGCTGCGGGTGGTTCGGCCGCCGGTGATCAGCTTCCATTTCGGGTTGCCCCCGGCGGATATCGTCGCGGCGCTGCGGTCGGCCGGGGCGGTGCTGCTGGCCACCGCGACCAGCGTGGATGAGGCGCGCGCGGCCGAGGAGGCTGGCATGGACGCGATTATCGCGCAGGGGATCGAGGCCGGCGGTCATCGCGGGATGTTCGACCCTGCCGCGCCTGACGATGCGCTGGGCACCTTCGTGCTGACCCGCCTGCTGGTCCGGCAGTGTCGCTGCCCGGTGATTGCCGCCGGCGGGATCATGGATGGTGCGGGCATTGCGGCGGCACTCGATCTGGGCGCTGTTGCCGTCCAGATGGGGACGGCGTTTATCCTGTGTCCTGAATCCGCTGCCGATGCGGCCTATCGCGCGGCGCTGACGGGGCCGGCGGCCCTTCATACGCGGTTGACCAGCCTGATTTCCGGCCGGCCGGCGCGGGCGCTGGCGAACCGTTTCACTGCCCTTGGCGACGGGGGCGACGTGCCGGTTCCGCCGGATTATCCCGTGGCCTACGATGCGGGCAAGGCGCTCAATGCCGCAGCCAAAGCGTGTGGAGAAACCGGGTTCGGCGCCCAGTGGGCCGGGCAGGGGGCACCGCTGGCGCGATCCATGCCGGCGGCGCAACTGGTTGCCTGTCTGCGGGAAGAATTTGCGGCTGCCCGCGCGGAGGCAACGGCTTTGCCGGATCGGCGGTAGCAGCCCAGCCGACGCGCGCGGCCATTTCTATGGGACGAGCAGGTGGGGCACGATGGGCGATGCATGGCGGATGACGGCATCGGCACTTTCGCGCACCGTGATCCCGGCAAAATGGCTGCCGATGATCCATGCCCCGATGGAGGCGGTGACACCGTCGATGCGATGATCGGTGTATTGCTGACAGATGCGGGGATAATCCCCGTAGGTGCCGGGCTCCAGCGCCAGTGTTTCCGTGCCGGAGACGATGCGGACATTCTCGCCGCCGCGCGCGTGGATGGGCTTTTCGACGTAGCGTTCCATGCCGTCGGGCGTCCAGGCGGCAGGCAGAAGGAGCGGGTGGCCGGGATGGCGCTGCCATAGCGCTGGCAGGAGCGCCTTGTTGGAGAGAAGGGCCGTCCAGGGCGGGTTGAGGAACCGGCAGCCGCATTGGCGCAGGTGGCGGGCGCCCGCATCGCGGAACATCAGTTCCCACGGATACATGCGGATCATGGAGCGGATGATGCGGCCGCGATGCAGCAATCGTCCGCCGGTGCTGATCTCGAGGTCGCGCAATTCGCAATGCACCGCTTCCAGCCCGGCCTGTCGCACCCAGTCGGCATAGTAGCGGGCGTGGACCGCATCCTCGCGATTGTCGGGATAGGGAACGACATGGACGATATCGTCCACGCGGCCCTGGGCGCGGAGCGCCATCAGATGGTTGACCAGTGCGGCTTCGCTGAGCGCGCGGTCGGTTTGGGCGGGATGGGTCGCGTGCCGCCATGCCGTCTGCATGCGCGTGCTTTCCGGCAGGGTGGCGGGCGTATCGGCATTATATTCGATCAGTTTCGGCTGCTCGTCCTGCCACGCGAAATCGAAGCGGCCGATCAGGAAGGCATCGCGGCGTTCCCAGGAATCGCGCACCACCGGCTGCATGGCCTCGGGAATGTGGAACGCGTCCAGGCCGCGCCGTGTGCGGACGGCGTCGTCCACCAGGTCGAGGCACATGCGGTGCAGGCTTTCGGCCGCGCGGCGCAGGGTCTCGGTGGCGGCCGGCGCGATGGCGTAATACGCATCTTCACGCCACGCGAAGCTGCCGTCATCGTTGCGGTAATAAGTGTAGCCGATGGCGTCGGCATGGCTTTGCCAGTCGGGGCGTGGGATGCACGCGATGCGCCTGATGCCGGGGAGCATGGGGAGACGAGGGTTATTCGCCGCCGCCGCCATGGCCGGCGGCGCTGGCGCCGAAACCGGCATGGCCCGCCGATTCCGCCTCGCCGCTGCCGCCCGTGCGGCCGGCGCGCGGTGCGTCGTCGTCATCGCTGCTGCGGTTACTGGTCGGGGTGAAGAATGCGCCCCCGCCGGAGGTATGGTACGAATGGTGCTGTTGGTGATCGCAATCCTCCGGCTTGCGGTTCTGCGGATCGGCCGGTCGGGTGGCGGTCGCTGCCGTGGGCTGGCCCTGCGCGGCGGGAGCGTCCTGACGGCAGGCCTGGTTATCCGCCTGATGGCTGGAGTCGACCAGGAACGCTGTTGCGCCGGCAACCCCTATCGCTCCCGCGGTCGCCACAAAAATGATTGTCGTGGGTTTGGTCATTGAAAAGATCCTGACAGATGCCCGGTTGTTAGGGGCGCACTCATTCCTGCACCACGGCGCGGCTGGCGAGCGTGCGCATGCCGTCCGAGATCCGGTCGCGCAACTGGCGCAACTGCGTTTCCTGCGTGCGGGTGCGCTCGACGGCCAGGCGGTCGTTCTCCGCCATTTCGGCCAGCGCCTGCGTCACCTTGTCGGCGGCCTGGGAGAGGGCTTCGATCTGGCGTGGATCGACCCCGCGCTGGGCGGCCGTGGTACGCGCGGCTTCCAGCGCGCCGTCGGCCACCAGGCCCAGCACCTGGCGATCGGCCTCGTTGAGCTTGTCGCGGGCGGCGGCGGCGTGGCGATTGTCCACCTGCCCGACGGCGACGGCGCAGGCGGCCTTGAGGTTGGGAATGGTCTTGGTCAGCGCCGAATGCAGCGCCACGATCCGGGCCTCGGCGGCCTCGCGCGTGCTCTTGAGCATCGGCACGGTCAGGGCCGCGCGCATCAGGCCTTCACGCTGCTCGGCGAGGTGCCCTGCGAAATTGGCCAGCCGGCCGCGCAGTTCCATGACCTCGGCGGCGTCCACCGGGTCGTTGGTTGCGAGTGCGTGCCGGCGCAGGCTCTCGGCCTCCTGCTGTCCACGTTCCAGGGCCAGTTGGCCGGCGGCGATGTCGATGTTCAGTTCGCGCACCGCGTGCCGCAGGGCCTGGTACATCGATTCGAAATTCTCGATATTGCGCTTGAGGTCCGCGATGGTGGTGCGGGCCCTGGCCTCCTGCTGGTCCATCAGGGTGGTGAAACGCTTGCGGTTTTCGGCGAAGCCGGACAGCGCGTCCTTCGCGCCGCCGACCAGGCCGCCGATGCGGGCCGGCAGGCCGCCGGGCCGCGCGTCCTCGCCGCTGGCGATCTTGCGCAGGTCGGCGATGCGCAGGATCTTCACCCCGTCCAGGACCGAGGCCGCGATATCGCCCACGGCGTCGGACTGGCCCAGGGTGCGGCCGGCCAGCATGCGGTCGGCGATCTCGGCAAGCTGGGTCAGCGCGCCGGTGCCGTGTTCGAGCAGGGTATTGAGATCGTGGAAGTTCACCGCGTCCGCGCGCCGATGGGCCTCGGCGACCATGTCGGGCGGCAGCCTGTCCAGTTCGACCAGCCGGGCGAAGGCGGCCAGCGGCTGGTGCAGCGGGCCTTCGGAAGCCGCTGCGGGCGGGGGTGCCGATGGTTCGGCGGGCAGGGCGGGCGGTGTGGGTTCGTCCTCGGCATACAGGGCGCTGAGGTCGAGGGGCTTGTCCTTGTCGGCGTCGTTTTCCGGCGGCATTTCAGATATCCATCGACAGGGTCAGGGTCGGGGCGATGTCGAAATCGGGGTCGGGCTGGCCGGTGTCGAGCATGGCGGTTCCGACTGCCAGGAATTCGACGATATGGTCGCCCCAGACATGGGAATCCTCCTGCAGGCGGGTGCCGATGATCTCGTTGGCGCCGCTGGCGGCGGCGTGGGCGGTCATGCGCTCCATCGCGGCCTCGCGGGCCGTGTAATAGGCCTGGGTGAACAGGTCCAGTTCCACGCACTGGCCAGTCTGGCGCAGCGTGGTCAGCAGGCTGCGCCGGGGAATATGCTGGACGCAGCAGCCGATGACCAGATCCAGCGGCCGGCGGCCGGCCTTGAGCGCCAGGGCGAAATCCTGGCCCGACAGGTCGGACGTGAAGGGGCGCCCGTCGGGGCGGCGGTAGCCGGAATGCCCGTCCTGATGGACGATGGCGGTGCCGAAGGCGCGGAATTCCAGCATGCCGGAATCGGCAAGCTGCGCGATTTCCAGCCTTGTGCCGACGATTCCGTCCGCGCCCAGCGCCTCGGCTTCGGCGCGCATGATCTCGACCGCCTTTTCGCGTGCGCCATACATGGCGCCGGTGATGTCGGTCAGTTCGTAGGCGCTGTTATTGAGCTGGAAATTTGCTTGGACCTTCCAGATGCTGTTGCCCATGCACAGGCCGAGCGCGCGGAAGCCCGCATGTTCGACCACCAGCAGTTCACGGACGCTGAAATCGGAGGTGGTGACCCCGCCCCGTGCATGGCCCGCCATGAAGCCGGCGGGCGCGGTCGCGGACGGGCCGTCGCCGGAAGGCGCGGCATTGGGAGCGGCGGGTGTCTGGTTCCAGCCTGGCGGGCTGGCGGCGGGGTGGCCGGGACCGTCGGCCGGGGGAAAGCCCGGCATACCATCGAAAATGCCCATGCGCTGTCGTCTTTCTTCCCTAGCTGAACAGGTCGCCGATATTGCCGAGCAGGTCGCCGACGGCGCCGGTCGCGTCGGCGGCCCCGGTTTCGATGGCCGCGCCGATGATCGCGGCCGCGCCGGCCAGACGTTCTTCGCCCGCCAGTTCCACGGCCGTGTCGAGCAATTCGGTCTTCTCGGCGAGGTCGGCGTCTTCTTCCGCGACGTCCACCCCGTTTTCGATCTCGGCGAAGAGCGGGCGGTGACGCGCCATCCGCGCCGCGTGGCCGTCGAGCGCGGCCAGGAAGGTGGGGATGAGCGGGAATGTGCCGGGCAGCCGTCGGTAGCCTAATTGGGTGATTGCGGCGCGCAGGCGGCAGGAGGTGATGATCCCGTTGTTTGTTTCCACCGCAATCGAGACGATTTCGTCATGGGCCAGCGCGCCCGTCCAGAAGGCGCGCAACGGATCGTCGGCCAGGCGGGCCAGGGCCGCGTCGCGCGCCTGACGTTTCCACTGACCCAGCAATGGGGTTTCGCCGCCGCCCCAGGGAGCCAGTGTCGCGTCATAGTGGAACGGAACATCCACTGTTTCGATTGCGCCGACCGAAAAGCCGATCGGCACGAGGCCCGCGCGCATGGCAAGGGCGAAAATGGTGGCATTCCATGGGACGCAGGGCAGTGCCGCGCTGGAGTCGAGGCCCGGAACCGTCACCGCGTCGCCATGCAGCAGGAAGCCCAGCGTGCCGCCACCGCCCGCCAGCCGATAGCGCAGGTTCAGCACGGCATTGGCACCGCGCGACAAGGCGGCGGCGCGCAGGCGGAACATGGCTGTGCGCCAGCCCTGTTCATGCACCGTCGCCCAATGCGACTGGCCTAGGGAAAAGCCGGTCTTCCACCATGCTTCGGCATGGACGCTGCCCAGCGCGCGTGTTGTGCCTCCGGCGAGGCTCTGGCGGATCGAACCCAGCCGCACGATCGGGGGCGGCCGGCCATCAAGTTGGGCGAAGGCATTGCCGGCCGATTGTGCGCTGGCGGTGGGTGGGGAGAAGGGGATGGCATGTGCCGGAGCCGGCCCGGTGGTGCGCGCGGATCTGCCGCCGCCCAGGAATCCGAGGAAGCGCCGCAATGTCATCCGGACCAGCGTGTGGCGTGTGCCACGCGTCGCCTTCGCCGAAGACGGTGCCACCCAGCGCGCGGGCCTGCCCCATGAGGGTGGAGATCCATTCACGCAGCGGCACGATTCGGCGGCTGAGGGCCACGCCGCGGACCTCGTGGACGATGGTGGCCTCGATATCTCCGCCGGCGCGGGTCAGGCGGAACAGATATGTGGCCAGGCGGATGTCCAGCCCGTCGATGGTTTCGGTCTTGCGGAAAAGCCCGCGTTTGCTGCGCGACACGGTCGTCTGGCGTGGCAGGGCCTGTTCGCAGAGATGGGCAAAACGGTCGAGGAAACGATCCCGTTCGGCTTCCGCTTCCCGGATCAGGGCTGCCACGTCGTCGAAGGAGTCGGTCATCGTCCGCGCCCACCTCCTCGTGCTTCATGCAACGGGCTGTGTAACGTTTCGTCAAAAAAACGGGCGCGTCAAGAACGGATCGTGCGACGGAAGATGCGCTCGCGCGGGATCATGGATGACGGTCCTGACCCTGTTCCGCCGTGTATTCCGACGTTATTTCGAAAGATCTGCGGATCGTGAATAGGTCGCGTATCGGGAGAAAGGGTTCCTCCCGGTCGCGACGCCAGACGGGGTTGTCCCCGCCTGGGAAAGCCTGTCAGCGCGTCTGCTGGATTGCGGAGAGCAGCCAGGCGCCTCCGCGTGACGGGCGCATGAAGGTCCAGAGTTCGGTGATGGTGACCCGTTCGGTCGAGCTGCCGTCGATGACGCGGCCGGTCATGTCGGTGGTGATGTCCACCATCGAATAGCGCATGGCAACCGTCGCGTAGTCGAACCCGTTCTCGCTCCATGCCTCGGACAGGTCGCCATGTTCGAAGCGCACGTCCGACACGACGTTGCGCGCGCCACGGCTGGCCAGGTCGGAAAGCTGGGCGTTGAAATAGCCCACCATCTCCGGCGTTGCCATGTGCTGGAGGGCCGGCAGGTTCTGCTGGCTCCACGCCGCCTGGATATCGAGCAGCAGGCGCTGGAAGGCACGGTAATTGTCCGGGGTGATCGTCACCTGTGCTGCCGCTGCCGACGGGCCGCCCTGGCCGTAGGCGGGGGAAGCCGCGATGGGGGTGCCCTGCCGGGCCCCGCCGCTGAACCGGCGCACCAGCCAGCCGATCAGCAGGCCCAGCAGCAGGAGCTGGATCAGCAGGCCGAAGAAGCTGCCGCCGCCGGTCAGCCCGCCGGCGATGCCGTGGCCGAACAGCACCCCGAACAGGCCGGCGCCCAGCATGCCGCCCAGGAAGCCGCTGGCGAAGGGATGCGGCCGCGCGGCATAGGGCGCGCTGTATGGTGCGCCGTAGGGTGAACGCGGATAGGAGGACGGGCCGTTGACGGAACCGCCGGATGAGGGCTGCGTAACCGAACGCTGCATCGGCGACGCGCCGTACGGGGCGGTCTGGGTGGGGGCAGGCGCGCTGTAGGTGCGCGACCCCCGGCTGCCCATCGAATAGCCGCTGCCGGGGCGGGCGTCGGCGCCGTGCGGCAGCAGGGGCGATACGGCCAGAACGGTGCCCAGCAGCAGGATGGTGAAACGGCGGGTCTTGTGGACGGGCTGGTGTCGGTTGGTCATTGCTCTGTCCATATCCTGTCGTGCGGGGCTGCGTTCAAGACCCGGCGATCATCATATCGTCGATGCGGATGGTCGGGGCGTTGATGCCGTGGCGGAACACCAGGTCGTCCGCCAGGACCATGCGGGCGAACATGTCGTTCAGGTTCCCGGCGATGGTCAGCTCCGCGACCGGTTCCGCCAGTGTGCCGCCCCGGATCATGAAGCCGGCGGCCCCCCGGCTGTAATCGCCGGTCAGGCCGTTGATGGCCGAGCCCATCAGTTCGGTGACATAGATCCCGTCCTGGATGTCGGCCATCAGCGCCGCCGGGGTCGGGGCGCCGGGGCGGGCATACAGGCTGCCCAGCGACGGGCTGCCGCCACGGCTGGCCCGGCCGTTGCCCGGCAGGCCCAGTTGCCGGGCGCTGCGGGAATCCAGCGCCCAGTTGATCAGCATGCCGTCCTGCACGATGGCCAGTTCGCTGCAACGCACGCCTTCGCCGTCGAACGGGCGGGCGGACAGGCCGCGTCCCCGCGTCGGGTTGTCGAGAATATCGATGCCCTGCGGCATGATCCGCTGGCCCATCTTCTCCTTGAGGAACGAGGTGCCGCGTGCGATGGCGCTGCCGTTGACGGCCCCGGCCAGGTGGCCCAGCAGGCTGGACGACACGCGCGGGTCGAAGACCACATGCATGCTGCCCGTGCGCGGGCGGCCGGGGTTCAGGCGCGCCACCGCCTTTTCGCCGGCGCTGCGTCCGATCGTGCCGGCATCCGCCAGGTCGGAGAGATGCACGGTGGCATCGTAATCGTAATCCCGTTGCATGCCGGTGCCCTGGCCGGCCAGCACGCTGACGGAGACGGAGTGGCTGCTGCGGGCGTAGCGGCCGGAAAAACCCGCCGAGGTCATCAGCACGATATCCGCCAGGCCGAAACTGGCTGAACCGCCGCTGCTGTTGGTCACGCCCGATACCGCCAGTGCCGCGTCCTCGGCCGCGCGAGCGCGCTCCATCAGCACCGCCGTGTCGGGGCGTGCCGTGTCCAGCAGGTCCAGGCCGGCGGCATCGAGGAAGCCCTGTTCGGCCTGGGGCGACAGGCCGGCATAGGGGTCCTCGGGCAGGACGCGCGCCATGGCCAGCGCCTGTTCGACCAGCGCGTCGAAGCGGGCGGGGTCGAGGCTGGTGGCTGAGACGGACGCCGATTGCCGGCCGAGGAAGACGCGCAGGCTCAGGTCGCAGGTCTCCGACCGTTCCAGATCCTCGGTCTTGCCGTTGCGGATCTGCACGCCGTGCGCCGTGCGCGCCGAATAGGCCGCGTCTACCGCGTCGGCGCCGGCGGCGCGGGCCTTGCCGATCAGGGTGCCGATCAGGTCGAGCGGGTCGGTGCTCATGCCGCCAGTGCCTCGGCGATCGAGCCCAGGGTGGGGATGTTGTGCACCGGCCCCAGCGACGCCAGCGTGGGCGTGCCGCGGAACAGGCGGGCGGCAACGCGCTTGACGTCGTCGATCGTCACCTTGTTGACCTGGGCCACCGTCTCGGCCGTGGGCACCAGGCGGCCGAAGACCTGGAGCTGGCGGGCCAGCTGCTCGCACCGGCTGCCGGTGCTTTCCAGCGACATCAGGAGCGAGGATTTGAGCTGTGCCCGGGCGCGGTCCAGTTCGTCCTGCTCGACCTGGAGCTGCACCTTGCGCAGTTCCTCCAGCGTGACGGGCACCAGTTCGCTGGCCTGGTCGGCGCCGGTGCCGGCATAGATGCCGAACAGGCCGCCGTCGCGGAACGGGGCGTTGAAGGAATAGACCGAATAGACCAGCCCGCGCTTCTCGCGGATTTCCTGGAACAGGCGCGACGACATACCGCCGCCCAGCAGGGTGGAGAGCAGCAGGACCGGATAATAATCCGGATCGCCATAGCCGACCGAGGGGAAGCCCAGCACGACATGGGCCTGGTCGAGATCCTTCTCGCGCCGGAATTCGCCGCCCGCGTAGCGGGAGTCGAAGCTGGCGGGGCTGCCCAGTGTCGGCAGGTCGCGGAAATGGCGTTCGGCCAGGGCCACCACATCTTCATGACGCAGGTTGCCGGCCGCCGCGACCACGGTATTCGCCGTCGTGTAATGGCCGCGCATGTAGCGCATCAGGGTCTCGCGGCTCATGTCGCGGATCAGCGCCTCGGTGCCCAGCGTGGGGCGGCCCATCGGCTGCTCGGGGAAGGCGGTTTCCTGGAAATGATCGAAGATGATGTCGTCCGGCGTGTCGTTGGCCTGCCCGATTTCCTGCAGGATCACGCCGCGCTCGCGTTCGACTTCATCGGGGGCGAAGCTGCTGTGGGTGAGGATGTCGCCGATGATGTCGGCGCCCAGGGCCAGGTCTTCCTTCAGCAGCTTGACGTAATAGGCGGTGTGCTCGCGCGCGGTGTAGGCGTTGATATGGCCGCCCACATTCTCGATTTCCTCGGCGATGCCGGCGGCGCTGCGGCGTTCGGTGCCCTTGAAGGCCATATGTTCGAGGAAATGCGAGACGCCGTTTTCCTCGGCGTGCTCGTGGCAGGTGCCGGCGGCGACATAGGCGCCGAACGAGACGGTTTCGACCCGGTCCATGCGCTCGGTGACCACGGTCAGGCCGGAGGGGAGGCGGGTAACGTTGATCTGGTCGGTCATCAGGGTCCTGCGTGACGGTCCGGCCGGCGGGGCCGGGCGTCCGAAGAAAGGGAAGGTATAGGCGTCAGCTGTTCTTCATCACCGCCGCGCGGACACGGTCTTCCACCGCGTCCAGTTGGTTGGGCACAACGTCGTAACGCTCCGGCCGGTCGAACAGATCCGCAAGATGTGGCGGAAGGGAGGGCCGGATGCCGACCGCCTGCGCCATCGCGTCGGGGAATTTGGCCGGGTGGGCGGTTGCCATCGCCACCATCGGGATGCCGGGCTCGCGGAACATCCGCCCGGCCGCGATGCCGATCGCGCTGTGCGGGTCCGCCAGATACTGGCTGGCCTGGTAGAGAGACCGGATTTCGGTCTTCGTGTCCTCGTCTTCAAGGGCCAGGGCGTGGAACAGGCCCGATGCCTGGCGCCAGACCGGATCGGGGACGCTCATGCGGCCCGTGCGGCGGAAGTCGGTGACGATCCGCGCGCAGGCTTCGGCGTCGCGGTTCAGCAGTTCGAACAGCAGGCGCTCGAAATTCGACGACACCTGGATGTCCATCGACGGCGACAGGCTGGGCACCACCTCGCGCGCGCTCATGTCATTGTCGCGCAGGAAGCGGGTCAGGATGTCGTTGCGGTTGGAGCCCACGCAGAGCGCGCGGACCGGCAGGCCCATGCGGCGCGCGGCCCAGGCGGCGAGGATATTGCCGAAATTGCCGGTCGGCACGGCGAACGACACTTCGCGGTCGGACGCGCCGAGGGAAAGGGCGGCGTAGACGTAATAGGGGATCTGGGCCGCGATGCGCGCCCAGTTGATCGAATTGACCGCCGAGAGGGCCATTTCCTGCCGGAAGGGGGCATCGGCGAACATGGCCTTCACCAGGTCCTGGCAGTCGTCGAACGTGCCCTGGACTGCCAGGTTGGTCACGTTGGGTTCCAGCACCGTCGTCATCTGCCGGCGCTGGACGTCCGACGTGCGCCCCTCGGGGTGGAGGATGACGATTCGCACGCGTTCGCGCCCACGGACGGCCTCGATCGCGGCCGAGCCGGTATCGCCCGAGGTGGCGCCCACGATGGTGACGTGTGCGTCGCGTTCGGTCAGCACATGGTCGAACAGGCGGCCCAGGAGCTGCATCGCCATGTCCTTGAAGGCGAGCGTCGGGCCGTGGAACAGTTCCTGGACGAACAGCCCGTCCTCGACCTGGACCAGCGGCACGATGGCGGCGTGGTCGAACCCGGCATAGGATTCACGGCACAGGCGCAGCAGCACGTCGGGCGCGATGCAGCCCGCGGTGAAGGGCGCGATGATCCGTGCCGCCAGGTCGGGATAGGGCAGGCCGCGCAGAGCCCGCCATTCATCGGCGGTCAGGACCGGCCAGCTTTCCGGCAGATAGAGGCCGCCATCCTCGGCGAGACCGGCCATGAGAACCGAGGAGAAATCGCGGACGGGGGCCTGTCCCCGGGTCGAAACGTAGCGCATGGCCCCTTCATACCGCCAAGCGGGCGCCACGCGAAGGGGGTGCGTCAGCGTACGGGTGCCGGAAGGGCGGCGGTGTCGATGCGGTAGATCGTCAGCGGCCATTGCACCGCCATCTGCCCGTGATTGAAGCGCGGCGTGCGGTCGAGCTGCGCGGTGGGGACATAGAGCTGCCCGTCTGCGGTGATGGCGGGGGTGGCCGGCCAGCGGAGGCGCGGGTCGACGACGATGCGCTGGTAGATGCGCCCGGCGGTGAAGCGGAAGATGCTGCCGGTCGAGATGTCGTCGAAATACAGCGTGCCGTCGCGGGCGACCGTCATGCCGCCCAGCGGTGGTGTCTTGTACCAGAGCGTCGGGCTGTCATCGAGTTCGAAGCTGGTGATGGTGGTGTCGGTCAGCAGGTCGGTGCCGAGCCGGTAGAGCGGGCCGCAGGGAGGCTGGTAGTACAGCCATTGCCCGTCGGGGCTGATTTCGATTTCGCTCGCATGGACGATCGCGGCGTGGCCGGTCGTATCCTGCATCACGTGCCCATCCACCGTGATCGGGCGCTGGGCGGTCAGTGACGGGTGATGGTCCAGCAGGCGCCGCTGGGTGCCGTGGTCCAGATCGATCACGATCAGGCCGGGCACGCCGGAATCGAGGATGAAGGCGTGGCCCTTGCCGACCCGGACGCCCGCGACGTGGCTGCCGGAGCGTAGGACTGTCGGGTCGATCGTCCAGGTTTGGGTTACGGATGCGGTTTTGGTGTCGATCCGCACCAGTTTGGCCGGAGTGACGGCGTGGTTGCCGCTGTCGATGCCGCTGTCGAGCACCCAGAGCGTGCCGTCATCGGTCAGTTGGAGGCTTTCCACCGACACTAGGCGTTTTTCGGGTGGAGTGGCGGGGGCGTTCCAGCCGGCATCGGGATAGGGATGGAGTGTGCCGTCGGTGTCGCGCAGGGCGAGCGTGGGGCCGGGCGCGCCGGTCCAGGCGGGGGAAACCAGGATCATGCGGCCGTCGGGCAGGACCGCCAGGGCGGTCCAGACCTGTGTGGTCGATTCGGCGGCCACGACCATGGGCGCCGAAGGATCGAGCGGCGGCGCGGGCTTCGCGGCGAGGGCCGGGACAGCGGCGGACAGGATCGACACGGCCAGCGCGGCCGGCATCGCACGGGACGGGAAGGGGCGGGTGCGGAACATCGGCGCCATGTCGCCACGATCGGCCGCCGAAGGCAACCGGCCGGGGCGGCATGGCGGCCATGGTGTCATTGACGTTGGCCTGTCCTTGCGGGGCCATGCGGGCGTGGCTGGGTGGGTGCGTCGTTCAGTCCCGGATTTCGATGATGCAACCTTTGCGCGAGAGTGGCGAGAAGAGCCATGGACCAAGTTTGCCAGGGGAGCGCCACGTCGAACACCATACGACCGCGTCGCACCCACGCCGGCCATTCAAGACTGAACGTCAGATTGCGTGCAAGCTTTTGGACATCCTGGGAAACTCCGGTTTGTCGCGCATCGCAACGCTGCTCCGTTGGCAGGTCACGGGAGCCCTTGTATCATGCTAAAAGGCGGCCTTCTATGTCGGGTGGCCTGCCGAATACAACACCCGGATCTATGGTCCAGTGGTGCGCGGTTCTGTCGCGTATCGTCTGGGAAATAGGCAGGGCGTGCTTTTGCCCTTTTGAAACACGTTATCACCCGCCCGACGCCAGGAAGGGGGAAGGATGCGTGTCTGGGTTCGCCTTCATCCCCGGTACAGGGCGCGGCGACTTGCATTGCCGATTGCAGACATCAAAAGTGGTGATTGCGGCGCGCATGCCGGAAGAACGACTCGTGCCTGTCTGGCGCGGATACGAGAGGACGACATGACCGAGAAGGCGCCTACGATCGTCAACATGCACACGGCGCCGGAAATCGCGGCAGACGTGCCCGCCGCCTGGACGCATTTCCGGCGCGCGCTGACGCCTGCGATGAGGGATGCGGGGCCGGGGCGTTTCGGGATGGGCCGTCTCGGCATGGGCGCCGTGCGGGTGCCCCCAGGCCACAGCGCGTGCCCGGCGCACACGCACCTTCAGGCCGACGAGATCTTCGTCGTGCTCGAAGGGCAAGGTCTATTCCGCTACGGCGATCGCGTGCATGAGATCCGCCCGGGAGACTGCATTTCCTGTCCAGCCGATACGGGCATCGCCCATCAGATCGCCAACCCCGCGACCCCGGACAGCACGGGCGACTTGGTCTATCTCGCGATCGGCGCCGAGCCGCCCGCGGACGTCTGCACCTATCCTGACAGCGGCTCGCTCGTTATCGATGGTCTCGATCTCCGCGGATTCCTGCGCGAGGCCGATTATTACGAGGGGCAGCCACAACCCACGCCGCTTCTGACACGCGGCTGCGACGCACCCGTCTGATCGGGGCGCGCGGGTTTGGTCATCGGGTGGGGTCCGGCTCGGGCCGCGTCAGGAACGCACTGACGCCTCCGGCAGGGTCGCTGCAATCGCAGCTTCGTGCAATCACAGTTTGCGCTTTACCGCCCGGGCGACGACATGGATGCTGTCATTGAACAGGTTGCTCGAGATGGCAAGGCCGCGACACACACGGACCTAGCGTGAGAAAAATTTCGACTAAGGAGCCGGCCGCCTCACGGCAGCTTCCGCCTCAAATCGGCCGCTCGCCTCAGCGATTTGATCACGTGAGAGCGGTCGTCTTATCCTTCAAAATTGAAACGATATGCGTTGCGCAGACATAGATTAACCGCATTTCTCATTCCTAGATCGTATTGGTTTTTTTGTTGGAACAGAGCGGGAAATCAACGTGTCACCCAATGTAATTAAGGGCGGAGAAAGAAATCCCGGCATTGATGCCCTACGAGGCATTTCTATAATATTAGTTATTGTCAATCATCTATCAATAAGATATCCGCTCTACAAGACAAGTATATCGAATGTAATCCCGGCATTGATTCTCAATATTTTGGCGCACCAAGGACACGGTAGCGTATTTATATTCTTTGTTATTTCTGGATTCTTGATCACCTCAAACATTACAAAAAGAGAGAACGGATTAAGAAGTATCAACCTTGCCGAATTCTACAGTCGTAGGTTCGCCCGCATTGCCCCGTGTTTGTTCCTGTTAGTAATTATTTTAACAATACTGGGATATGTAAGGGTCGATAACTTTGCGATTAACAACCCAAGCCAGTCGTTGGGAGGGGCGGCATTCTCTGCATTGGGTATTCATCTAAACTGGTATGAATGTCTGACAGGATACCTCCCGGCAAATTGGGATGTCCTTTGGTCCCTGTCCATCGAAGAGGCATTTTATATAGCATTCCCACTATTCTGTTTGCTGCTCTCCCGGTCTGAAAAGGTTCAGTTCGCGGCATTCAGCCTCTTTGCCTGCTCCTTACCGCTCATCATGTTTCTCATGGCAGCATCACCAACCATCTGGCGTCATAAAGCATATACGCCCGGTATGGCGGCGATTTCGGCTGGTGTTGCAGCGGCGATCGTAGCTCCACATCTACGCACTCGCCCCGCCCTTGTTGGCTGGGTTGGTACGACAGTACTGACGACAGCAGTCGTGGTATCATCTGTTTCGTCAGTTCTAACGGCCGATTATCTCATGATTTTCGTAACAGGGGGCACGGCCGGTGCCCTGATTGCGTTCTCCCATGGCTGGGGCCGCAGGCTGGCAGGACGCTCATCAGCATGGGTCAGGTCATTTGGTATGATGAGCTATGAAGTGTATTTGACGCATATGTTCGCGGTCTTCTTTATCATGTGGGTATACGGTGCTTCAGGTCTTCCTTTTACATCTTCCTGGGTCGCGTTTCCGATCACCCTCGGCCTGTCGTGGCTCATTGGCTATAGCGTCGATCGGTTTTTCTCTTACCCAGCGGATCGTTGGCTACGGCGAGCGTTTCGAGACGTTGTTCGAAATCCGAGTGTCATAAGGCAGACCTCCACGTGAGGTATTTCGGAGTTGGTCTGTTAGCGCCAGATGTTTTCCACGGCCGGCGACAGGCGTGAGGCGGGTCAACACCGTACAATCGGCCTGCCGCTATGAATGTCCGGTATTCGCGTTTCCCGCCCGAAACCGGGCCGTCGTCCTTCCCGCCAAAGCCGACATCCCTTCGACGCGGAAAGCTGTCTCAGCGCATAGGGGTGAAGGGGACGACTGTTCCCTTCCGGGTCCAGGGCGGCGCCCTGGTCGTGGGGCGTTTTCATTGTGGGGTGGCGCCGCAATAGCGTTCGCGTAGATGGGTGCGGTAGGCGTCGGTCGAAGGCGGTGCGCCGGTGGCGGCGGCCACGATGCCGGCGGTGGACAGGCGGCTGGCCTGTCCATGCACATGGAGGCGCAGCCAGGCGACCAGCGGGGCGAAGTCGCCGCGTGCGATGCCCTGCGCGATGGCGGGGTCGGCGTCGAACGCCGCCTGGCGCAGTTGGGCGGCGAGGATGGCGCCCAGTGTGTAGGTGGGGAAATAGCCCCAGGCGCCCGAGGGCCAGTGGATATCCTGCAGGCAGCCCAGCCGGTCGTTCGGCACCTCCAGCCCCAGCAGGTCGCGGATGCCGGCATTGAAGGCGTCCGGCAGGTCGCGCAGCGCCAGCGAGCCGTCGATCAGCGCGGTTTCCAGCTCGTAGCGGACCAGCACATGGGCGGGGTAGGTGATTTCGTCGGCGTCGACGCGGATGAAGCCGGGCTTGACCTGGGTGACCGTGCGATACAGCGCGTCGGCCGACCAGCCGGCGTCGGTCCCGGCCGCGCCGAACGTCTCGCGCAGCAGGGGGGCGATCCAGTCGATGAAGGGGCGGGAGCGCGCGATCTGCATTTCCATCAGCAGCGACTGGCTTTCATGCAGGCTCATGCCCCGGGACTGGCCGACGGGCAGGGTGTGCCACGCCGCCGGCAGGCCCTGTTCGTAGAGCGCGTGCCCGGTCTCATGCACCACGCCCATCAGGGCGGAGAGGAAATCGGAATCGTCATAGCGGGTGGTGATGCGCACATCGTCCTCGGCCCCGCCGCAGAAGGGATGGATGCTGACATCCAGCCGGCCGCGAGACATGTCGAAGCCCAGCGCGGTCATGATCCGCCGGCCCAGGGCCTCCTGCTGCGCGACGGGGAAGGGGCCGGCCGGGGTCACGATCGGCGGCAGGGTGGCCTGGTGGGCCTGGGCCTCGGCGATCAGGCCGGGGAGGTCGCGCCGCAATTCGGCGAAGACGGGGTCGATATCGGTGCGGCGGGTGCCGGGATCGTACTGGTCCAGCAAGGCGTCGTAGGGCGAGAGGCCCAGCGCCGCGCCCTTGACGATGGCCAGTTCGCGCGTGCGCTCCAGCACGTCGGACAGCAGGGGCAGCAGGGCGGCGAAATCGCCGTCGCGCCGGGCCGTGCGCCATGCGACCTCGCACCGCGATGCGGCGCGGGAGGAGGCTTCGACCAGTTCGGCGGGCACCGATGCGGCGTGCAGCCAGGCGCGCCGCATTTCATGCAGGTTCGCCGCCTCCCACGTGCCGGCGGGGGCTTCCGCCCGCTCCAGCAATTCGCCGACGCGCGGGTCGGTCAGCATGTCGTGGCACAGGACGCTGAGGGTGGCGATGCTGTCGGCGCGGCTGTCGGCGGCGCCGGAGGGCATCATGACATCCTTGTCCCATCCCAGGATGCCCAGCGCATTGCGGATGCGCCCGATGCGGGCGAAATGGCTGGTCAGAGCCTGGTAAGCGCTTTGTGGCATGGTCTCTCTTCTTGCGAATGGGACGGGCTGCCGCAGTGTGGGCGATGGCGGGCGGCGGATGCAACCGGGACGAATGGAATGGACGGACGACGGGACAGGGTGGCCGGAGCGATGAGGCTGCTGGCGGATGGCGACCGTGATGGCGCCACGTCGGTGCTGCGCGCGGCGCTGGCCGAGGCGCCGGACGACCCCGATATTTTGCATGGCATGGCCTGCGTTGCCCGTGCGTCCGGCCGGCCGGACCTGGCGATCGGGCTGGCGGGGCGGGCGATCGCGATCCTGCCGGCCGCGCATTTTCATATCACGCTGGGCTGCGCGCTGTGGGAGGGGGGACATCAGGAGCCGGCGCGCGCGGCCCTGCATGTCGCGACCCTGCGCGAGCCGCGTGATGCGCGTGGCCATGCGGCGCTGGCGGCGGTGCTGGGGGAGATGGGGCGGTGGGGGGAGGCCGAAGCGAGCCTGCGTGCCGCGCTGGGGCTGCGCCCTGCCGACACCGCGCTGCTGCTGGACTGGGCGCGTGCCGCGATCATGGGGGATGGCGTGGGGATTTGGCCCCGGCTGGAGGCGTCGGCGAGGCGGTTTGTCGCACAGGATGCCGGGCGGCTGCATGAGCTGGCCGTGCTGCTGTCCGAGCGGGGGCGGCATGGGGAGGCGGAGATCCTCTATCGGCTGGTGCGGGATCTGTGCCCGGACCAGGGGGCGGCCTGGGCCAATCATGGGGCCGTTCTGTTTGCGCTGAACCGGCATGAAGAGGCGCTGGCGGCGCTGGAGCAGGCCGACAGGCTGGCGCCGGATGTGCCGGAGACGCTGAACAATCTGGGGCTGGTGCTGATGGCGCTGGGCCATCTGCCGAGGGCGGGTGAGGCGCTGGCGGCAGCGCGGCGATGTGCGCCGGCTGATGTGCGGATCGTCGTCAATGATGCGACCATCCTGACCGACATGGGCGAGGTTGCGGCCGCCGAGCGCCTGCTGCGCGGCGTGCTGGCCGAGCCGGAGGCGGCACGGGGCGCGGAGGGCGCGCGGGCGGAATTCAATCTGGGCACGCTGCTGCTGGCGCGGGGCAGGATGGCGGAGGGGTGGCGCCATCTGGAAGCGAGGGAGCGCCTGTTGCCCGAGATGCGCTGGCCGGCGCTTGCGCCGTGGGATGGATCGGCGCTGCCTCATGGGCGCCTGCTGCTGCATGTGGAACAGGGGGTGGGCGATGCGATCCAGTTCCTGCGCTATCTGCCCTCTTGTCTGCGGCGGGTGGGGGTGGTGGTGGATCTGCCGCCCGCGCTGCATCGGCTGGTGCGGACGATGCCCGACCCGGAGGGGCTGATTGCGTCGCGCTGTGTGGTGCTGCCGGATGGGACACCAGTGCCGGACGATGTGGTGGTGCGCTGCGGGTTGCTCAGCCTGCCGCATCTGCTGGGGATGGCGGAGGTGCCGCCCTTTGTGCCCTATCTGCTGCCGCCCGTGCCCGAAGGTGCTCGGGTGGGGGCGCCACGGGTCGGGCTGTGCTGGGCAGGCAATCCGGCGTTTCGGTTCGATCGCAGGCGGTCGATCCCGCCGCAGATGCTCGCGTTGCTGGGCGATGTCGGGGGGGTGTGCTTCGTCAGTCTGCAGCATGGGGCGGCGGCGGGTGATCCGCCCTTCGCTATGGAACCCGCTGCCACGGGCGACTGGCTGGACACCGCGCGGGTCGTTGCCGGGCTGGATCTGGTAATCACGGTCGATACCGCGATGGCCCATCTGGCCGGGGCGATGGGGCGGCCAGTCTGGCTGCTGAACCGTTTCGGCGGCGACTGGCGCTGGTCCGCCGCGTTCGACCGGGCGGAGGCGCCGCGCTGGGGGAACGGGACCAGTCGCTGGTATCCGTCGCTGGAGCAGTTCAGGCAGGATGGTCCTGAGGTGCCCGCGTGTGCGTGGCAGGCTTCAATTGCCGCGCTGCGGGCCGCGCTGGAATGCTGGCGATGCGTTGATCGATGAGGATTGCGATATCGTAGGGATTTTTATGAGGGGGCTCGGCTTTCCCGGATGCCGATCGCAGGCGGATTGAAGGCTGTCTTCTGAAATTGCAGGGCGCGTAGGCGAAGATAGCTGAAAAGCCCCAGAATGGCCGTTGCCGCCATCATCCAGCCGGGGATCAGCGGATTGCCGGTAATGGCGATCAGACAGGTGACGACGGGCTGCGTCAGGCCGCCGAATACGGACACGGCAGTCGCGTAGATGACCCCGAACAGAAAGGAGCGGCTGTGCGGCGGGAGGGAATCCAGCAGGACCTTCCACATGCTGGTCATCACGAATCCTGAAAGCGCGAACATGGAAATGTTCAGCGCCAACTGGCTGCCGAGGCCGGGATCGTGGATGGCATAATAATAGACGATTGGTGACAGAGCGCCCATCAGAAGGGTGACGCCGATCACCGTGCCGGCCGGGTTCGGATGGCGGGCGACGAAAAACATGCTGGCAAGGACGCTCAGCGCGCCGAAGGTCAGGCCGGCCGTCATGGCGGCCATTCCCGTTGCCGGCGAAAGATGCAGTACCGACACCGCGTAGCTGAGGCCGAAGGTGCGGAGATAGGTGGAGACGGTTCCGCTGACGAGGGCGAGGAATACGAACAGAATGACCTTGCGGACCGCGAGCCGTTCCTCGGGCGAGGGCGCCATTGCGGGGTGGGGTGCAATGGCGTGGCCGGCGGCAAGGCGGCGGAGGAACAGGCCCGCTGGAACGATGACGAGGCCGAAGAGGAAGGGCACCCGCCAGCCCCAGGAAAAGAGGGCATCGTGCGACATGCTGAGGGATAGGATGAGGCCCAGCAGGACGGCGAGCAGGCTGCCGAGCAACTGTGTCATGTACTGGAGCGTGCCGAAGACGCCGCCGAGGCCGCCGGGTGCGGCAGAATAGAGCAGTTCGGTCGCCGGTCCGACCTCGCCGCCATCGGAAAAACCCTGGAGCATCCGGGCGAAAACGATGATGACAGGCGCCGTGATGCCGATGGATGTCGCCGGCGGTGTGGCGGCGACCAGGAACGAGCCGAATCCCATCATGCCGAATGTCAGCATCAGGGCCGCATGCTGCCCGTGGGTGCTGGCAAAGCGCCCGATCACGACGGCGCCCAGTGGCCGCATGATGAACCCGACGGCGAATGTCATCAGCGCGTAGAGCAGGTTCATCAGATTGTTGCTGCCACTGGGAAAGAATGCATGGCCGATCATGGGCGCGAAGAACGCGTAGGCCATGAAATTGTAGAATTCGAGGAAATTGCCGGCACAGGCGGCCCCGATCAGAACGTTTCTCCTGGTGCGGCTGGCATTCCGTTCCATCGATACGTCTCTCCCTTCTGTTCCGTTGGGCCGGGGCTGGCGAGCCGCGCGCGATATCGTGACGGGTTGGGCGCCACGATATATTACCGGTTTCGGAATGTTCTGGAAGCGGTTCGATGCCGCGAAGGCGTGATGAGGGACCGGAGCGGCGAGGTGTCGTCTCAGGCGGGAGGAGGCATGACCGCGCCGGTCAGGGCCGAAAGCAGCACGACGAGAAGCGGTGGCGCGCGCCAGACCAGGAGGAGGACGAAGGCTGTGACGACAACCGCGCAATCCGCTGCCCCATGTACGGCGCTGGTCCAGACCGGGTTGTAGAGCGCCGCACCCAGCAGCCCGACGACGGCGGCGTTGGTGCCCCGCATGGCGGCCTGGGCCCCCGGCCGGCCGCGCAGATCGTGCCAGAAGGGCAGGGCGCCCAGCAGGCAGAGAATGCCGGGCAGGAAGATGGCGCCTGTCGCGATGGCCGCGCCGGCCAAGCCGCCCGGCGGTAGGCCCGCGATCGTGCCGAGATAGGCCGCGAAGGTGAAGAGGGGGCCGGGGACGGCCTGTGCGGCGCCGTACCCGGCCAGGAATGCGTTGTCCGACACCCATCCGGGCGTGACGACCGCATCGCGCAGCAGCGGCAGCACGACGTGGCCGCCGCCGAAGACCAGGGCGCCCGATCGGTAGAAGGCATCGAACAGGGCGACGGGGCCGGGAAGCATGGGGATGAATGCGAAGGCCAGAAGCCCCAGGAAAACCGCCATGCAGCCCATGCCCGCGCGCCGTGACAGGGGCAGGAGCAGCGTGTCCGCCGGTAAGGCATCGGGCCCCCGGCACAGGAACCAGCCGGCCACGCCGCCGGCGATGATGGTGCCGATCTGGAAGAGGGAGCCTGGCGCGAGCAGCATCGTCACCAATGTGGCCGTGGCGATCGTGGCGCGCGGGCGGTCCGGGCACAGGCTTCGGGCCATGCCCAGCACGGCCTGCGCGACGATTGCCACCGCCACGAGCTTGAGGCCATGGAGCATGCCGGCCCCCGGACCCGTCGCCGCGATGCCGCCCGCGCCGTATGCGAAGGCGACCAGCAGGGCCGCCGAGGGAAGGGTGAAGCCGATCCAGGCCGCAATGCCGCCGGCCAGGCCGCCCCGTATGAGGCCGATCCCGAAGCCCGTCTGGCTCGATGCCGGTCCTGGCAGGAATTGCGACAGGGCGACCAGGTCCGCATAGGCCTGTTCCGTCAGCCATTTTCGGCGTTCGACGAATTCCGTCCGGAAATAGCCGAGATGTGCCACCGGGCCGCCAAAGGCGGTGCAGCCCAGACGCAGGAAGATGCGCAGGATCTCGAATGCCGCGCTGGTCGGCGGGCGATCGGACGGCATGCTAGTCCGCATGATGGAAGATGGTGTTGCGCGGGGACGCGCTACACACCGAAGATCTGCCCGATACCGCCGGTGACGATCATCGCGATCAGCCCCCAGAACGTGACCCGAAGCGTGGGGCGCAGCGGCCGGGCCCCGCCTGCCACCGCGCCGACGGCTCCGAGACCGGCGAGTGCCAGGACGGAGATGGCGGATACGGCCCAGGACACATAGGGTTCCGGCGTCAGGACCGCCGTCAGGACCGGCAGGAGGGCGCCGGAGGAAAAGGCCGAGGCCGAGGCGAGTGCCGCCTGGAAGGGCCGGGCTGCCGTGGCATCGGAGAGCCCGAGTTCGTCACGGGCATGTGCGGCGAGCGCGTCATGCTTCATGAGTTCGACCGCCACCTGGCGGGCCAGGGCCTCGTCCAGCCCCCGTTTGCGGTAGATTCCGGTCAGTTCGTTGACCTCGCCACCCCAGTCGGTGGCCAGTTCGCGCTTTTCGCGGGCGAGGTCCGCGTGCTCCGAATCCGCCTGGGAACTGACCGAGACATATTCGCCGGCGGCCATGGACAGGGCCCCGGCCACAAGCGCCGACAGGCCCGCGACCAGGATGCTGCCGCGTGACGCATGAGAACTGGCGACGCCCACGATCAGGCTGCCGGTCGATAATGTGCCGTCATTGGCGCCCAGGACGGCGGCCCGCAGCCACCCCAGTTTCTCGATGGCATGGTGTTCGGCATGCATGCGAAGTCGCGACATAAGACGGGCTGCCCTGATCAATGGAACCGGTAGTTATCTATGATGTAAAATCTCTTTTTCTTGAAATGCATTTTTCAGGATGCATCGATGTCCGGTTTCATTTTGTTTTTATGTTCGCATTGCCGGTCTGTTCAGGTTGTCGTCAGGAATTCATGCCATGATTTCCAGTCGCGTAACGGCCGACGCGAACGTGGAGGAAGCCGGCCTTGGCCGGTCAGGACGAGAGCGCCGGTCCTGCCGATGCGCCGTCGCCCCGTGCATGGCATGCCGTCAGATGGAGAACGTTTCGACGGGCGGAGCGTCGGTGTCGCTGGTTGCGGCTTCCTCGGCCTGGCGCAGGCCGTGGATCAGG
Source organism: Gluconacetobacter tumulicola (assembly GCF_014174215.1). GTDB lineage: Bacteria > Pseudomonadota > Alphaproteobacteria > Acetobacterales > Acetobacteraceae > Gluconacetobacter > Gluconacetobacter tumulicola. Next base: position 51,396 of record NZ_JABEQL010000008.1, read on the forward strand.
GCCTCGCGGATTTCGGTCAGGCGGCGTTCGTCGGTGATCTTCAGCCCGAACAGGTCCTTGACGTAGAAGACATCGACCGCGCGCACGCCGTAGGTGGTGATGTGGGCCGAGGCGATCTGCAATTTATGGCCGCTGATCGCCTGCGTCACGTCATGCAGCAGGCCGGGCCGGTCGCGGCCGTTGATCTCGATGACCGTGTAGCTGTTCGAGGCGCGGTTATCGATCACCACACGGGGCGGCACGTGGATCGCGCGCATGCGGCGTCCGTAGCGCATGCGGCCGATGCCGCCGATTTCGCGGGCGATGTCCACCCGCCCGGAAAGGCTCTGCTCGACCAGTGCGGACAGGCGGGCGAGCTGGTGCGGTTCCTCGAACGCTTCGCCGCTGGCGTCCTGAATCCAGAACGTATCCAGCGCCATGCCGTTGATCAGCGTGTGGATGCGCGCGTCCACGATCGAGGCGCCCGCGATCGCCAGCGCGCCGGCGATGCGGGAAAACAGGCCGGGATGGTCGGCAGTGTAGATCGTGACCTCGGTCACGCCGCGTGTCGGCAGGGGCTGGGTTTCCACCGTCAGCGGCGAATCGCGCCGTTCGGATTCCCGGATCAGCAGGGCGTGGCGGGCGTGGGTGTCCTGGTCGAAGGACAGCCAGTAGCTGCCATAGCCCAGGCCGAGGAAATGCTCGGTTTCCTCGGGGATGAAGCCGTCTTCTTCCAGGATTTCGCCCACCGCTTCCTTGGCGCGGGCGACGCGGACGTCGCGTTCGGTCGTGGCCAGTCCGCCTTCCAGCACCTCGGCCACGCGCATGTACAGCTCGTGCAGCAGGGTTGCCTTCCAGGCGTTCCAGACACGCGGGCTGACGGCGCGCATGTCGACGATCGTGAGCAGCAGCAGCAGGCGCAGCCGTTCGGGCGACTGGATGGTGTCGGCCAGGTCGAGGATGGTCTTGGGGTCGTCGATATCGCGCTGGAAGGCGGTCTGGCTGAGCAGCAGATGGTGCAGGACCAGCCACGAGACGGTTTCGGTTTCCTCGCCGGTCAGGCCCATTTCGGGGCAGACTTCCAGCGCGATCTCGGAGCCCAGTTCGGAATGGTCGCCGCCGCGCCCCTTGGCGATGTCGTGCAGCAGGATGGCCATGTAGAGCGCGCGGCGGGACTGGAGATTGCGCGCGAGGTCATAGGCCAGCGGGATCTCGTCGGCCATGGCGCCGTGTTCGATCCGGCCGAAGATGCGGATGGCCTCGATCGTATGCTCGTCGACCGTGAAGACGTGATAGGTGTCGAACTGCATCTGGCCGACGATTCGCGACCAGTCGGGCATCAGGCGCCCCATGATCCCGGTTTCGTTCAGGATATGCAGCCAGTAGGCATTGCCCTGCCGCCGGTCTTCCGCAGTGGCGTGGAAGCTGGGTGCTTCCTCGCGCGGTGCACCCGTGCCTTCGGTTGCGGGGGCAGGGCGGAGGGCGCGCTCGGGCGGCGCGCCGCACAGCAGGTCGAGGAAGATCCGTGCCGCCTCGGGATTGCCGCGCAGGCTGGCGGCGCGGCGTTCCCAGCGGATCAGCTTGTGCATGGCCAGCGGGTGGATCGGCAGCTTGCGCGTCCGCGCCCATTCCAGCAGGCGCATCATCTGGATCGGCTCGGCATCGAAGGAGGAGCCGCGTTCGGGCAGGATCTGGCCGTCCAGCACCGTGAAGCCCGCATCGCGCATCGCGGCGTCGGCCTGCGGCGCGTTTGCGGTCGGGCCCAGGGCCTGGCGCATCACCGCCGGTTCCAGCACATGGGTCAGGCGCATGACCTCGCGCACCGTCAGGAAATAATGGCGCATGAAGCGCTCCACCCCGACCTGGCGGCCGTGGCGGGTATAGCCCATGCGCGCGCCGACCACGGGCTGGACGTCGAAGGTCAGCCGTTCCTCGGCGCGGCCCGAGATGTAATGCAGGTGCAGCCGCACGCTCCACAGGAAGTTCCACGAGCGGCGGGCCCGCTTGGCTTCCTGCTCGGTGAGCAGGCCCAGGCTGCTGAAGCCGGGGGCCAGCAGGTCGGAGACGTGGCGTGTGCCGAACGTGTAGCGGCACATCCAGTACAAGGTTTGCAGGTCGCGCAGGCCGCCGCGCCCTTCCTTGACGTTGGGTTCCACCAGATAGGGGCTGTCGCCGAACCGGTGGTGGCGGGCCGTGCGTTCCTTGCGCTTGTCGGTAATGAAGCGCGCGGCCCCGGCCTCGACGCAGGCGACGATGTAACGGGCCTCGAACATCGCGAACAGCGCGTCGTCACCCGCCAGCAGCCGTGCATCCAGCAGCGTGGTGCGGACCGTGGTGTCGGCCTCGGCCTCGGCGATGCATTGGGGGATCGACCGGGTGGCATGCCCGACCTTCAGCCCCAGGTCCCACAGGAAATACAGGATATATTCGACGACGCGGCTGACATCGGCCGACGGTTCGTCCGGCGTCAGGAACAGCAGGTCGATATCGCTGAAGGGGGCCAGCATGCCGCGCCCATAGCCGCCGGTCGCGGCCACCGCCAGGGTGGGCCGTCCGGATTCGGGCGCGAATTCCAGCGCGTGCTCGACCGTGAAATCGACCAGCGTACGGATCATGCCGTCGGTATATTGCGCCAACTGCTTGGCGGCGGAGGCGCCATGCAGGCGATGGGCCTCGAATTCCTCGCGCACCGAGGCCTGGAACCGGGCGAGATGCCGGCGAAACAGGCCGATGGCCACGTCGCGCGGGACGGGGCCCCCCGTTTCCGATGACAGGAGAGAGGCCGCGAGGCTTCGGGTCAGGTCCCTGACGGACAGGGAAGGAGAAGACAAGGTCGGCATCGCGGCGTGATCGGTTTCCTGAAAATGTTGACGGCCGGACGCTCGTCTGGCCTCCAAGGCTGCTTCAAAAGCCCCGATTGCGGCGGCCTGATGGCGGTTTTCCGCGCGTCGCGGCGGGCAGCGATCAAGGGCGCTCCGCTCCGATGCTCGAAAACAACCGCCTGACGCGCGGCAAGCCGCGCCTCCGCTCACCATCGACGCTTTTGAAGCAGCCTTTATCCTGTTCTATCCGTGGTCCAGATGCCGCGATTCTTCAAGCATCAGTTTCTTGAGGGCGTAGACCAAGTCCAGCGCGCCGCGCGGCGTCAAGGCATCCGGATTGAGCTGTTCGAGCATCTGGCGCACCGCTTCCGGCACGCCGGGCTCGGCCGCATCGACCGGTTCGGGCATTGCCGGCGCATCGGTGGAGGCGAAGAGCGGCAGCGGCCGGGCGCCGACCGCGCGTTCCTTTTCCAGACCAGTCAGAAGCCTAGCTGCACGGCGGACAACCGGCTCCGGCACGCCTGCCAGCCGGGCCACATGTACGCCCCAGCTTCGGCGTGCCGAACCCGGAACGACCTCGTGCTGGAACACCACCTGACCCTTCCATTCGCGCACGCTCATGGTGTGGGGAGAGAGGCGGGGGAGGCTTTCGGCCAGCTCGGCCAGTTCGTGGAAGTGCGTTGCGAAAATCGAGCGGCACCGCAACGTGGAATGCATGGCTTCCAGGACCGCCCAGGCGATCGCCAGGCCGTCCAGCGTTGCGGTGCCGCGGCCGATTTCGTCCACCACCACCAGCGAGCGTGGGCCGGCCTGATTCAGGATCGCCGCGGTCTCGGTCATTTCGACCATGAAGGTCGAACGGCCGCGTGCCAGGTCGTCCGACGCGCCGACGCGCGAGAACAGCCGGTCGACGATGCCGATCCGCGCGGCCTTGGCCGGCACCGGCAACCCGGCCTGGGCCAGGATTACGGCCAGCGCGCCCTGGCGCAGGAAGGTCGATTTGCCGGCCATGTTCGGCCCCGTGAGCAGCATGACGCGCTGGGCGGGTTCCAGCACGCAGTCGTTCGGGGTGAAGCGCTCGCTGCGCGGCAGCGCGGCCTCGACCACCGGATGGCGGCAGCCGGTCAGGGTGAAGGCGGCATCGTCGGTGACCTCGGGCCGGCACCACAGGCCGCCGGCTGCGAGATCGGCGCAGGATTGCAGCACGTCCAGCACCGCCAGCGCGTGGGCGATGGCCGGCACCGCCGGTTCGGCCAGGATGTCGCGCACCAGGGCGGCGAAGATGCCGCGTTCACGGGCGCTGGCGCGCTCTCCGGCCTCGGCGATGCGGCGGTCCAGGTTGATCAGTTCGTCGGTCGAAAAGCGCGCGGCGCTGGCCGTGCCCTGGCGCAGGATCAGGTCCGTGCGGTCGCGCACGCGCGCGGCGGCGGCGGTCGGGATTTCGATGACATAGCCAAGCTGAGCGTGGTGGCGGATCTTGAGGCTGGCGACCCCGAACTGCTGCGCATAGTCGTTCTGCAAGCCGGCGATGATCCGCCGGCTGTCGTCGCGCAGGCCGCGTTCGGCGTCCAGTTCGGGATCGAAGCCGGGGGCGATCACGCCGCCATCCTCGACGCGGGCGGGCAGGGATTCCGCCAGTGCCTGTTTCAGCCGGTCCTCCAGCATCGTGCCGCCGCCCAGATGGCCCATGGCATCGGCGATCGGGGCGGGGGGCGCCGCGCGGCCATCGGCCAGGGACGCGGAGATGCGCCGGGCGATGGACAGCCCGTCGCGCACCGCTGCCGCGTCGCGCGGCAGGCCCCGGCCCAATGACAGGCGGGCCAGCGCGCGGGCGATGTCGGGCGTGCCCCGCAGTCCCTGGCGCAGGGCGGCGCGGACGCCGCCTTCCTCGATCAGCCACGACCATCCGTCCTGACGGGCGGCGATCGGTTCGCTACGGGTGAGGGGGGCGGCGATCCATTCTGCCAGCAGGCGGCTGCCGGGTGCGGTGACGGTGCGGCTGACGCTGGCCAGCAATGTATGTTCGGTGGTGCCGTCGCGGGTGCGCAGCAGGTCCAGGCTGGCGCGGGTGGCCGGGTCCAGGCCCAGGATACCGCCATTTTCATGGGCGTGCGGGTGTGCCAGACGCGGCATCTGCCCGGCCTGGCTGCGCCGGACGTAATCCAGCGCCATCGCGGCGGCGACGGCCTCCTCGTCCGAGAAGGTGCCGAAGGCGTCGAGGCTGGCGACTGCGAAGGTCTCGGCCACCCGGCGGCGTGCCGTTGCGGCGGCCGGCGTGGTGGCTTCCGGCGCGCGCCTGGCATCGAAATCGCCCAGGTCGATGCCGCCGGCGGCCAGGATCTCGGCCGGGTCCAGGCGGCCTAGCAGGTCCATCAGCCCGTCGGGCGGGACGGATGCGGTCTCGAACGCGCCGGTCGAGATGTCGATCCAGGAGACGCCCCAGTTCCGGCTGGCCGGGGCACGGCCCGCACCGGCCGCCACCGCCACCAGCAGGTTCTGCCGGCCGGCTTCCAGGAGTTCGTCCTCGGTCAGGGTGCCGGGGGTGACCAGGCGCACCACTGCGCGGGCCAGCGGCCCCTTGGGGACGCCCTTGCCGGGTTTGCGCGGCGGTTCGGTCTGCTCGGCCACCGCGACGCGGAAGCCCCGGCGGATCAGCCGCGCCAGATAGGCCGAGGCGGCCGCCACCGGCACGCCGCACATCGGTATCGGCATGTCGCCGTGCGTGCCGCGCGTTGTCAGCGAAATGTCCAGCGCGCCGGCCGCCGCTTCGGCGTCGGAGAAGAACATTTCGTAGAAATCGCCCATGCGGAAGAACAGCAGGGCTTCGGGATGTTCGGCTTTCAGGGAAAACCATTGCGCCATGGCCGGGGTGGCGCCGTCCGGAGAAGGGAGCGTCATGCGGGCCTGTGTACAGGCCCGGATGCCGATGTGCCAGCCGGGAAATGCCGCGTCATGGCCGGGGTCAGGCCGCGCTGCCGCGTCGCCGGGCCAGCCGGGCGCGCAGCATCGTCCCGGCCGCGCGGAGTTCCATCACGCCGAGCAGTTGCAGCCCGAGGCCGTAGGCCAGCATGCCGGCGGTGACCAGGAGCATCAGCGCCACGATCCGCAAGGGGCCATGGCGGACGGCCAGGGGGCCGAGGACGGTCAGGTTCAGCATCAGCAGCACCGCCGCCATGCCCAGTGCCGCGAGCATCATCCGGGCGACCCGCGACAGCGTGGCGGGGGCGATGTGCAGCAGGCCCCGGCGGCGCAGCACGAAGCCGAGCGTTGCCACATTGACGATCGCCGCCAGGCTGCTGGCCAGGGGCGGCCCGGCATGGAGCAGCGGATGCATCAGCAGCAGGTTCAGGACGAAATTCAGGGTGAGCGTGAACAGGCCGATCCGCACCGGTGTCGCCGTGTCGCCCCTGGCGAAAAAGCCCGGGGCCAGGACCTTGATCAGCACGAAGGCGGGCAGGCCGATGGCGAAGGCGCGCAGCGACTGCGCCGACAGCATGGCGTCGCGCGGGGTGAAAGCGCCATGCTGGAACAGTGTGGCGATGATCGGGTGGGCCAGTACGATCATGCCCAGCGCGGCCGGCAGGGTCAGGACCATGGCATAGTCGATCGCCCGGTTCTGCGCACTGTGGGCACCGTCATGGTCCTTGGCCGCCACGTGGCGGCTGAGGACCGGCAGCAGGGTGGTGCCGGCCGCAGCCCCCAGCACGCCAAGCGGCAACTGGTTGATCCGGTCGGCGAAATAGATGAACGACACGCTGCCGGCCGGCAGGTACGAGGCGATGATGGTATCGACCAGCAGGTTGATCTGGCTGATGCCGCTGCCCAGGCAGCCGATCGCCATGCGCCGGATCAGGGTGTGGATGCGCGCCGTCAGGCGTGGCGGCATCAGCATCAGGCGGAAGCCGGCACGCCGGACCGCCAGCAGCAGCAGCCCCAATTGGGCGACGCCCGATGCGGTGACGCCCCAGGCGGCCGCCTTTCCGACATCGCCGGTCAGCGGCGGCAGCAGGAGGATCGCCGCGATGCCGACGACGTTGAAGGACACATAGGCCGCCGCCGCCACGCCGAACCGGTGCAGGCCATTCAGCACGCCCGACACCAGTGCCGCCGCGCAGATCAGCACCAGATAGGGAAAGGTGATGCGGCTGAGTGAGACCGCCATATGGTAGCGGTCGCCATCCATGGGGAAGCCGGCGGCGATCACGCTGACGACCTGCGGCATGAAGATCTCGCCCAGTACCGCGATCAGCGTCAGCCAGGTCAGCAGGACGCTGAAGGTCTCGCTGGCGAAGCGGCGGGCCTTTTCGGTGCCGTCGGTCGTGAGCATGGCGGAAAAGAGCGGCACGAAGGCGGTGTTCAGCGCGCCTTCGCCGAAGAGCTGGCGGAACATGTTCGGCAGGCGGAAGGCCACCTGATAGGCATCCTGGATCGGCCCGGCCCCCAGGAAGGCCGCCAGCAGCTGATCGCGCACCAGACCCAGCACGCGGCTGAGCATCGTCCAGCCGCCGACCGTAAGAAAACCTCTGAGCAAACGGGACCTCCTGCCTTGCCGCGCGCATACTGCACGACCCCATTCATCCGGCCCAGCTTGATTCGTGCGGCGGAAGGAGGGGTCAGTGATCCAGGATCGTGCGCTCGATGGCCAGGCGCATGCGGCGGGATTCGGGCGAGGTGAGGCTGACGAACCAGTCTGCCAGCGTGCCGTCGCGGCCGATCAGGTATTTATAGAAATTCCAGCGCGGGCGGGCGAGCAGGCCGCCCTGCTGCCCCAGCCAGCGGAAGAGGGGAATCGCCTCGGGGCCACGGACGTGGCTGCGCGTGGCCATGGGAAAGGTGACGCTGTAATTGCGGGCGCAGAAGGTGGCGATCTGGTCGGCGGTGCCGGGTTCCTGGTTGCCGAAATCGTTCGACGGCACGCCGATCACCGTCAGGCCGCTGCCGCGATAGAACGACCAGAGTGCCTGCAGGCCCTCGAACTGGGGGGTGAAGCCGCATTTCGACGCGGTGTTCACGATCAGCACCGGTTTGCCCCGCAAGGCGCCGAGGTCGATCGTGCCGCCTTCCAGGGCCGGGAGGGTAAAGTCGTACGCGGTCGTCATGGGAGCCGATTCGGTCTGTTGCGGTCTATAACGGGTTGGAGCCTAGAGCAGTTTCCATCGCCGCACGAGTGGGGACGCCCGGCGCTGTCCGCCACTCTGGACAGCACATCGCGCAGGGCACAGTGTCGTTACGGTTTTGTGCCGTTACGATGTGGATTGGTGGGGTGGAATGGCGGTCCTGCATGGAATTCTCGGGTTGGCCTGCCTGATTGCGCTGGCGGTGGCGTTTTCGGCGGACCGGCGGGGTATCCGCCCCCGCATCATACTGGCGGCGGTGGCGATGCAGGTGGCGTTGGGTGGGCTGATCCTGTTCGTGCCGCCGGGGCGGGTGGCGCTGCATGCGATTTCCGGCGCGGTCGATACCGTGCTGGGATATGGCGCGCAGGGGAGTGCCTTCCTGTTCGGGCCCCTGGTCGGCCCGCGCATGGATGTGCTGTTTCCCGATGGCGGCTTCATCTTCGCGCTGCGGATTCTGCCGCAGATTGCCTATATCTCGGCCCTGATCGCGATCCTGTATTACTATCGGATCATGCAGCGGCTCGCGCGGCTGCTGGGCGGGCTGGTGCGGCGGGTGCTGGGCACCTCGATGATCGAATCCTTCTCGGCCGTCACGACGATTTTTCTCGGCCAGAGCGAGATGCCGGTGGCGCTGCGCCCGTATGTGCCGCTTCTGACGCGGGAGGAACTGTTCGCCGTCATGTCCAGCGGCACGGCCTCGGTCGCAGGCTCGGTGCTGGTGGGGTATGCCGGGCTGGGCGTGCCGATGGATTATCTGCTGGCGGCGTCGGTGATGGCGATTCCGGGCGGGCTGCTGTTCGCCAAGATCCTGATGCCGTCGCGCGAACGGACGCGAATCTCGGGCCTCGACCTGGAATTCGGTCATGAGCATCCGGTCAATGTCTTCGAGGCTATCGCCATCGGCACCGCCAGCGGTGTCGGCGTTGCGGTGGCGGTCGGTGGGATGTTGATCGCCTTTATCGGGCTGATCGCGCTGGCCAATGGGTTGATTCATGGTCTGGGAGGCTGGTTTGGCGTGGGCAACCTGTCGCTGGAGACGATCTTCGGCGTGATCTTCGCCCCGTTGGCATGGCTGATCGGGGTGCCGTGGCATGAAAGCGGCGTGGTCGGCGCGATCATGGGACAGAAGCTCGTCTTCAATGAATTCGTGGCCTATGTCGCCCTGGCGCCGCATTTTCATGATGCGACGCTGGACCCGCGTGCGCTGGCGATTGCCTCTTTCGCGCTGTGCGGGTTCGCCAATCTGTCATCGGTCGGCATCCTGATTGCCGGGTTCGGCAGCATCGCCCCCGAGCGACGGGGAGAGGTCGCGAGCATGGGGCTGCGTGCGGTGTTCGCCGGGTCGCTGTCGAATTTCGCCAGCGCCACCATCGCGGGCATGTTCATCGGTTAGCCGTGTGGGATGTCGTTGGAGAAAGTGCCAGCTGTCTGACGGTATTTCCGTTCTGGTGTGAATGTCCACCAGTTATGGGCCTCGCTGGTGCCGTCGTCGTGACGGGAAAGGCGACGCAACTGCAAATAGCGCGAGAATACTGGAAATATCGATAATTTGATATGATTCCGGTCCAAAGAAGGGCTCATATGCCGATTGTTGCGCCGGGGCGGCTGCAAACCATTGTCACGTGTGGCTTTTCACCCGAGGCGATCATGCTATAAAAATCGTTACTTTGTGATAATTTTCAGGATCGATTCCATTGTCTCTCCGCAACATGTTCCTGCCTGAAAGTGGCGATTGCTCCATCTCGCCGAAAATCGACGCGGCGTCGCCCCCTTGCGTTTTCAGATCCGAAAGAAAACATGCGTTCCTCGGGTCGGCATTGGGCGTTGCTCTGGCATTCGGCGTAGCGGGCCAGGCCTGGTCCGCCCCCGTTGGCGACCATCATGCGGTGGAGGCATCCCTGGCACTGGCGGAAAAAGCGATCGCGCTGCGCTCGGTTGCCGGGCCCGGCAACCAGACGCCGCAGGTGGCGCAACTGTTTCGGGATGCGCTGATCGCGGGCGGCTTTGCCGCGTCGGATATCGTGATCACCCCCGCGGAGGGGACTGCCTATCTGATCGCGCGTTGGCCGGGAAGCGATCCGTCGCTCAAGCCCCTGGTGATTTCCGGGCATATGGACGTCGTGGAAGCGAAGCCCGAGGATTGGACGCACGATCCCTTCAAGGCGAAAATCGAGAAAGGCTTTCTGCTGGGGCGCGGCGCGACCGACATGAAGCTGGATGATGCCATCGCGATCGAGGCGCTGATTCAGTTGAAGCGCGCGGGATACAAGCCGCGGCGTGCGATCATCATCGAATTTTCCGGCGATGAGGAAACGACGATGGCGACGGGTGCCATCATCGCGGACAAGCTGTCGGGTGCGGAAATGGTCCTGAACGTGGATGGGGCGAACGGCGTCATCGATGAAAAGACCGGCAAGCCCGATTATTTCGCCTGGGAGGGCGGCGAGAAGACCTATGCCGACTATCAGCTTGTCGTCACCAATCCCGGCGGCCATTCCTCCGAGCCGCGTCCGCTGAATGCGATCGACGAGATGGCGGAGGATCTGCTGCGCATCCAGCATTATCGCTTCCGGCCCGAACTCAACGAGCTGAGCAGGGGGTATTTCCTGGGGGCGGCGCAGTGGGAGTCGGCGTCGATCGGGGCCGCGATGCGTGCCTTTGCCGTCGAGCCGACGAATGAGGATGCCATCGAAATCCTGTCTGCCGATCCGTCTTTCGTCGGACGGATCGGCACGACCTGCGTCGTGACCGAAATCAACGGTGGCCATGCCCTCAATGCGCTGCCGCAACGGGTCACGGCCAACGTCAATTGCCGTATCTTTCCCGGCCATCCGCGGGCGGACATCCTGAACGAGCTTCGGCAGGCGGCGGCCGACCCCGGCATGACGATCACGGATGTCACGGCCGGGTCGGTCGAGACGCCGGCCTCGCCCATGCGTGCGGATGTCGTCAGGGCTATCGAACATGCGGTGCATGGCGTTTATCCGAACGTGGCCGTTTTCCCGGCATTGGGATCGGGTGCCAGCGACAGCATGTGGTTTCGGTCCCACGGCGTGCCGAGCTATGCCGTGAGCCCGCTGTTCATCAGGAATTCGGATTCGTTCATGCATGGGCTGAACGAGCGGACGCCCGTCGCGAGTGTGGGACCTGCCATCGATATCGTCGCGACGCTGGTGACGGATCTTTCGCGTTAGGGGCGGGCGGATATGCGCGATCGCTCCGCAATGGATCGTGCCACGTCGCGGCAGCCTGCGGTGGACGGTCTGTACTCGTCGGGAGAGAAGACCCGATGACGGGGGCGATTATGCGGACGGCTGGGCGGTCGCTCCGTTTCGGGAGTGCGGTCTTCCTGTCCATGTTGCTGGCGCATGCATTCAATTACTTCCTGCATGAATACGCCCATTCCTTCATGGCGTGGCTGCTGCGCTGGAAGGCGGACCCGTTCGCCCTGAACTATGGAACGGCCTCGATCGACAACATCCTGCTTCAGCAGCAGATCGATGAAAATGTCGATTATGGGCCGATCCTTGCCAGTGGCGAGGGCTGGCAGGCCGCGCTGATCGCCGCCGCCGGACCCTTGCTGGCCAACGGGGGGACCGCGCTCCTCTGTCATCGCCTGATCGTGCGCGCGGTCCGTCCCGCTGCCTTGTGGTGGCTGGTGTGGGTCGATGCGTTCTCGACCTTCAATGTCTGGAGCTATGCCCCGCTGAGGGTGCTGACGACCCATGGGGATATGGCGCTCCTGGCCAGGGGACTGGGGGTGTCGGTATGGGTGCTGTTTCCGTTCGCCACGTCGTTCGCGGCCTGGCTGCTCTGGCGCTTAGCCTTTGCGCATTGCCGCTGGCGCAGAAACGGCTCTACCCGGACGATGCCCAGATCAGCTTCAGCATGGTGGTCCTGGCGATCAGCGTCCCGTTTTTCTCCATTTCCGGTCTTTTCGGATGCGGACCGTTTTGTGCCATGCTGGCGATCGTGAGTTTTTTCATGATGATGCCGGCGTTGATGGCGGCGCAGCGAACGGGGGCGGGCCGCTGAGCGTTCGCTCCTGCCGCCAGGTCACTCGATCCCGACGGGGCGGCTGAGCAGGCGGTCGCGGGCTTCGTTCAGGCCGATATCGCCGGCCAGCAGCAGCGACATCGTTTCGATCACCGGCACGGCGATGCCATGGGCGCGGGCCAGGGCGAGGATTGCGGGGGCGGTGGCGACGCCCTCGGCGACGGTGGTGCGGCTGCCCAGGATCGCGGCCAGTGATTCGCCCCTTCCCAGTGCCAGGCCCAGGCTGAAATTGCGCGACGATGGGCCGGTGCAGGTCAGGATGAGGTCGCCGACGCCCGCCAGGCCCGAGAGGGTGGAGGCGCGGCCGCCCAGCCCCAGCGCCAGCCGGCCCAGTTCGGCCAGGCCGCGCGTGATCAGCGAGGCCCGGGCGTTTTCGCCCAGGCCGGCGCCGATGGTGGCGCCGGCGGCGATGGCGATGACATTCTTCGCCGCCCCGCCGACCTGCACGCCGATCGCGTCGTCACTGGCGTACAGGCGGAAGGTCGGCGTGGTCAGGTGATCGGCCAGGGTGCGGGCCAGCGTCAGGTCGGTGCAGGCCAGGACGGCGGCGGTGGGCAGGCCCTGTGCGACTTCATGCGCGAAATTGGGGCCGGAGAGCACCGCGCGCGGCAGGTCGGGATAGCGGTCCGCGATCACCTCCAATGGCAATGCCAGCGTGTCGCGTTCCACGCCCTTGCAGCAGGCGATCATGGGCCCGGCTGGGGGGATGTGCGCCAGTACGGCGCGCAGATGCTGCATGGGCACCGCCAGCAGCACCGCATCGGCCTGGGTCGGCATGGCGTCGGTCACGGTGATGGTCTCGGGTAGCGTGACATGCGGCAGGCGGGGCAGGGTGCGGGCATCGCTCAGGGTTTCGGGGTGGCGGGCCCACAGATGTACCAGCGCCCCGGCGCGGGCGGCCTGGGTGGCCAGCGCGATTCCCCAGGCGCCGGCCCCGATGACGGCAATGCGTGCGGCGGCCATGATCCTATTCCTCCACGATGCGCGTGACGGTCGCCTCTCCCGTCCCGTCAGGGGAGAGATGGGTCAGGGCGCGCAGGGCCGGAAGAGCGGCTTCGGTGAAGCCGAAGGGGGGATTGATCACCACCAGTCCGCATCCGTTGAGGCGTGTGGGGTCGAGTGGCGGACGCAGGGTGAGTTCCAGCGCCACGATGTCGCGAATCCCCGAACCGCGCAGCGAATCGAGGAAGGCGCGTACCGGCGCGCGGTGCTTGATCGGATACCAGCCCGCCAGGATGCCGGTGGCGAATCGCCGATGCGCCGTTATCAGCCCTTGGGCCAGACGGCCGAATTCGTCGGGCTGCTCGAAAGGCGGATCAATCAGTACCAGGCCGCGCTTCGCATCGCGCGGCGGCAGCAGCGCGCCGAGGGCCGCATAGCCGTCGCGGGCATGGACCGAGACCTGGCTGTTGCCGGCGAACAGGTGGCGCAGCACGAGACTGTCTTCGGGATGCAGTTCGCAGCACACCAGCCGGTCCTGTGGCCGCAGCATCATCGCCGCGATCAGGGGGGAGCCGGGATAGACCTCCGGCGCGCCGGCCCGGCGGACCAGGTCCAGATAGGCAGGGGGCAGGTCGGAGGGTGGATCGGCCAGCAGGCGGCCGATCCCGTCCTGCCATTCCATGGTGCGGGTGGCCTGCGCGCCGCCCAGATCGTAGCGCCCGATGCCGGCATGGGTATCCAGAACCGAAAACGCCGCCGGCTTGCGCGCCAGCGCCTGGAGCAGCAGCACCAGCAGCGCGTGTTTCATGCAGTCGGCGAAATTGCCAGCGTGGAAGGCGTGGCGGTAATTCATGCGGCGGTCGCGTCGAATCGGGCGGCCATCTGGTCCAGCGGCCAGCGCGGGCGGGGCAGAAGGTCCAGATCGTCCACCGGTGGCAGGCCGAGGGCGAGCCGGGCGCGCATGGTTTCGATGGCCGCCCAGCCCACCATCACGGCGTTGTCGGTACACAGGCGCAGCGGTGGTGCCGCGAAGGGCAGGCCGCGTGCCTCGGCCAGCGAATCCAGCCGTGCGCGCAGGGCGCTGTTGGCCGCGACGCCGCCGGCCGCGACCAGCAGGGTGGCGTCGGGCATCATGTCCAGCGCGTGGGCCACGCGATCGCCCACGATATCCGCCACCGCGTCCTGGAAGCTGGCGGCGATGCCGGCGGCAACCGGGCGGGGCAGGGCGCCATTGTCGTAGGGGGCCAGTTTCTGAACCACGGCAGTCTTGAGGCCGGAGAAGGAGAAATCGCAGCCGGGGCGCCCGTGCAGTGGGCGGGGAAGCGGCCAGGGGGCCGGATCGCCCTCGCGCGCCAGGGCCTCCACCGCCGGGCCGCCCGGCCAGCCGAGGCCGAGCATTTTCGCCACCTTGTCGAAGGCCTCGCCGGCCGCGTCGTCGATCGTGCCGCCGAGCTTGCGATAATGGCCCACGCCCTCGACGGCGATGCACTGGCAATGGCCGCCGGAGACCAACAGCAGCAGGTATGGGAACGGGGCGCCGCCGGGCACCAGACCGGGCAGGCGCGCGGTCAGGGCATGGGCTTCGATATGGTTCACGGCGATGAACGGCCGGCCCAGCGCCACGGCCAGCCCCTTGCCGACGCCCGCACCCACGATCAGCCCGCCGATCAGGCCCGGCCCGGTGCTGGCGGTGACGGCACCCAGCGCCCCGGCCGGCAGGCCTGCCGCGTCCAGCGTCTGGCGCACCAGGCCGGGCAATGCCGCCAGATGGGCCCGGGCCGCGATTTCGGGCACCACGCCGCCGAAGGGGATGTGCCCGGACTGCGACAGCACGGTTTCGGCCAGGATAGTGCCGTCCGGCGCCAGGATGGCGCAGGCCGTGTCGTCGCAGGACGATTCGATGGCCAGAACGGGGGCCAGCACCGGGGCCAGAACGGGCGCCTGGGCTGGGGATTCGGCCGACGCCGGGGCGCCGAGGGGAGGAGAAGACATGATCATTGCGCAAAAGACAGTTCCGCCGGGCGTTATGTCATCTTTTCTTCGGGCCGTCGCGGTAATAGAGACAGTACATGGTTTTCGCTCCGTCCTCCGTCTCCGACGGGTCCGCCGCCCAGGCTTCGGCCCAAGCTTCGGCATTGCAAAAGATCGCGGCCGAGGCTGCCGCGCGCCAGAAGCTGGGCGTGGTGCGCCCCGCCTTGCCGCATCGGCGCCAGTTGCCGTTGCGCGTCGGCACGCGGGCGTCGCCGCTGGCGCTGGTGCAGACGCGCGCCTTCCTGACCATGCTGACGCGTTTCTGCCCCGTGTTGCGCGACATGGGGGCCTTCCAGGAACACCAGATCAACACCACGGGCGATCAGGTGCAGAACCGCCGCCTGGCGGAAATTGGCGGCAAGGGCCTGTTTGCCAAGGAAATCCATGACGCGCTGTCGGATGGGCGGATCGATTTCGCGGTCCATAGTCTGAAAGACCTGGAGACGACGCTGCCGTCCGGGCTGGTGCTGGCCTGCACCCTGCGGCGCGAGGATGCGCGGGACGTGCTGATCCTGCGGCCCGGCGAAGGGCGGCCGGAGGTCGATCCGGCGGCGCCGTTCGACGCTCTGCCGCGCGGGGCCCTGGTCGGCTGCGCGTCTGTGCGGCGGCAGGCCCAGATGCTGCACGAGCGGCCCGACCTGCGCTTCGGCCTGCTGCGGGGCAATGTGCAGACGCGGCTGGATAAGCTGGCGGCGGGGCAGTGCGACGCCACCCTGCTGGCGCTGGCCGGCCTGCGCCGGCTGGGCATGGGGGACCGGGCCGACATTATTCTGGACCCCGAGATCATGGTGCCGGCGGCCGGGCAGGGGATCGTGGGCGTGACGGTGCGCGAAAGTGACATCGAACTGCGCGAACTGCTGGCGGCGATCGAGGATTACGAGGCCCGGGCCGTCTCGACGGCCGAGCGTGCCCTGCTGGCGGAGCTGGACGGGTCGTGCCGCACGCCGATCGGCGGCTACGCCCGCCTGATCGACGATGCGCAAGGGGGCGAACCGGTGCTGCGCCTGACCGGGCTGGTGGCGCGGGAGGATGGATCTTTCCTGCTGCGCCGCGTGGTGACCGGCGCGCCGACGGATGCGGAGCGGATGGGGCGCGAACTGGGACACAGCCTGCGGGCCGACAGTCCCGCGGATATTTTTGCGCCCTGACCTGCCGACCGGCCTGCCATCTGGCGGGTCGCGACCGGCGGTGCTGGTCACCCGGCCGGAGCCGGGCCTGAGCGAAACCATGGCGGCCGTGACGGCACTGGGCTGGCGTGCCGTGGCCTTGCCGGCGTTGCGTGCCGAGCCGATCCTGCGCGCGCCGCTGCCGGTGCGCGGTGTGCAGGCGATTCTGGTCACGAGTGGCCAGGCGGTTACCGCGCTTGCAGGCCGGGTGCCGGTGAATATGCCTGTTCTGGCGGTTGGTGTCGCGACGGCGCGCCGGGCGCGTGCGGCCGGTTTTGCGCATGTGACGCCGGCCGATGGTACGGCCGATGCGCTGGCCGATCTGGTAAGGGCGGAGTGGCGCCCGGCCGGGGGGGCGCTGCTGCTGGCGACCGCGCCGGGATATGGGCGTGATCTGGCGGAAGCCTTGCGCCGCAGCGGCTTCAGGGTTCTTCGGCGTTGTGTCTATCGCATCCGGCCGGGGATGCCGCCTGCCGACATCCTGCGCGGGATGATCGGGCGGGAGGCGGTCGCGGCGGCCCTGTTCTTCTCGGCCGAAACGGCGCGTCAGTTCCTGCGGCATCTGCCCCGCGACGTGCGGGAGAGGCTGCGCGGGGCGCGGGCCATCGCGATTTCCGACAAGACGGCCGAGATTCTTGCCACGACGGGGTGGCGTGAAATCGTCCTGGCCGCCACGCCCGATCAGGCCGCGATGCTCGACCTTCTGGGCGTGGCTGGACAGGCGGAAGGGTAGGTGGGGCCCGGCCGCCTGTCGTGCGGCCGGGCGCGTTCTTTGCGTCAGTGGAAGGCGGCGGCGCCTTGATGCAGGTCCTGGCCTCGGGCACGGGCCTGCCGCATATAGGCGCGCGCGTGTTCCGGGATCGAGAGAGACAGTGTCAGCACGCCGGCAAAGACATAGAGGCCGGAGAAGATCCAGATGACCCCCTCGATGCCATGCCACGACTGGAACCAGGTGACGATGGCCGGGCCGACCCAGGTGCTGGCCCCGGCGCCAAGGCCGAGCGTCGAGAGGGCGGCGGCCTTCTCTTTCGGGCAGATCTGCGGGACCAGGCCCGACAGGGGCACGAACGCCGCGATGGTCGCGCCGTAGAAGATGCCGACCAGCGCCGCGACGAGGAAATTGCGTGATAGGCCAGCGGCACATAATAGAAGGCGGGAACCGAGATCGCCGCCCCCAGGCAGCCTGCGACCGAAACTACCGTCCGATGGCCCAGCCTGTCGGCCAGCATGCCCGACATCAGGTTGAACAGGATGTTGCTCATGAACACGATGGAGAGCAGCACCAGCCACTGCGACAGGGAGAAGCCGACCACCTTGGTGAAGAAGGCCGGCATGATCACCAGGAACGCATACTCGGACGAGGTGTTGATGGTGCGGACGATCATCGTCAGGAATGTCCTGGGCTCGCGCCACAGGATGGAGATCGATCCGAAGAAGATGCCGCCCACCGAGACGTCGCGCGGTGCCAGGCGCGAGGCGCCATGCGGTTCACGCGTCATCAGCAGCGCGACGCAGCCGCCCGCGACGACCAGTACCAGCGACAGCCAGAAGGTCGTGATCTCGCCGACCAGGGGGATCGTGACGCTGGCGAAGAGGGAGCCGAGGGTCGGCAGGCTGCCGGAGAAGGTGAACCAGAACCATCCCGCGGCCGAGCCGAGTTGGTGGGGCGGTGTCGCGGCTGCGATCCGCTTCGCCTCATTACGAAGCATCGATGCAAGCTGCGTTCGAAATCGCGATGCGGTGTGCGCAGGGTCGATTCCGAAATCATCATGTAGGGATGCGCGTCCAGGACGCGGAAATCGTCAGTTTCGTGACGAAATCTCGGTATACGATAATATATCGCGTGGGACTGTTTTTGTTGTCGAAATATTCTGAATAGTTCGGAGTAAAGTAAAACCGGAATTGATCTCATATTTGCGCGTTTTGTGCGCAAAATTTACTTATTTTTCTCCTACCATCAATGTCGTATGGATACGTTATAAGAAATATACGAAGATTTGGATGGAAAATATCATAAAAGTGGATAAATTCTGGCAAATATATGACGATATTATGGTATATTATTTTGAAAATAAATAGCCTTAATGAGAAATTATTTTGTAAATTCGTGCGTGATCTATGTAAATACCGCTTCGAATTTTATTATATTATTGTAGATCTGTGCAAATATAAAATATATGTTCTTGGCCCGCTCGGGCGGTGCCAGAAACAGAAAGGCCCGCACGAGGCGGGCCTTTCCAGTCAGAAATGATCGTTCAGCGCGGGATCAGGCGTTGCCGGCCGTCTGGGGGAAGCTGCTGCGCTTGGCCTGCCACAGGGCGACGAAGTCGATCGGCTGCAGCACGACCGGGGGGAAGCCGCCGTCACGGGTGACTTCGCTGATGATGTTGCGCACGTACGGGAAGATCAGGCGCGGCACTTCGACCAGGAGGATCGGCTCGATCAGGTCTTCGGGCGCATTGCCCAGCGTCACCACTGCGGCATAGGCCAGTTCGGCGACGAAGACCACGCGGCCGGGGGCGGCGCCTTCCTTTTCCGGCGCTTCCACGGCTTCGGTCTTGATCGACAGCACGACCTCGAAGACCGGCTGCTCGGGCGGCAGGCGGTTGGCCTGCACGTCGATGTTCACCGAGATCTGGGGGTTCGCGCGCAGCGTGGCGAAAATTTCGGCGCCCGAGGGAACTTCGAACGACAGATCCTTGATATACTGCACATTAATGGCCAGCGGCAGCGCCGGCGGGGCATTCTGGCTTCCGTCGGCGGGGAGCTGAGTCGTATCGGACATGAACGAAGATTTCCTTGCGGGCAATAAGTGCGGATACCGACATCGCCGGTAGCACGCTCCGCGACGTTCGCCAACCTTGACGGGACGGAGGGGCGGAAATTCCTCCTGCTCTGGATCGGCCTGCCGCATTGTGTCGGCGGAGTGCGTTCCCTATGTGTTAGGGCATCATAAAGGGATCGCGCTGCCGGCAGGCCCGGCGCGCCTTTCGGTTAGGCTTGGTGATGGATCTTTCGTTCAGTCATTTTCCGTTCGACCTGGTGCTCTTCGGGCTGATTGCGGCGTTTCTCGCGCTGCGGCTGCGCGGCATCCTGGGGACACGGGTGGGGGTCGAGCCCGCATCGCCCGCCGCCCCGGCACCCCGGCCGGGGCCGGTGATCGAAGGCCGGGCCGAGCCGCCGGCCGCGCTGACCGACTATGACGTGCCGGCGCCCGAGACCAGGGTGGGCCAGGTGCTGGGTGCCATCGCCGGGCAGGAACGTGAGTTCGTGCCGGCGCAGTTCCTGCGTGGGGTCGAGGTGTCGTTCCGCCAGGTGGTCCAGGCTTTCGGCGCCGGCGACCGCGCCATGCTGCGCGAACGCCTGACCGCCGAGGCATTCAGCGCGTTCGACGCCGCGATCCAGTCGCGCGAGCAGGCGGGTGAGACCCAGAAGAGCGAGGTCCGTGCCATCGGCGGCCTGGCGATCGTCGATGCGGCCATCGACCAGATGGCAGGAGCGCCGTGCGCGCGGATCGACGTCCGTATCGTCTCGGACCAGATCAGCCTGACGCTGGACAAGGACGGGCATCCGGTGGCCGGAACCGACGCCGTGACCGAATTCTCGGATCTGTGGACGTTCGAGCGTCTGCTTGGCGTGTCGATCGGCGGCGCGGCCTGGCGTCTGGCGGCCAGCCGCAGCGCCTGAAGGATCTCCCTCCGCGACCGTCGCGGTTCCCGAATATAAGAGCAAGTCTGGCTGTTTCCTTGAGCTATTTCCGCCTGTCCAACGTCATGCGGGGCGTCTGTGCCGCCGCAATCCTTCTGCTGTCCGCCTGCGCCGAAACGGGCCAAGGCGAGCGTCAGCCCGTCGCTTTTTCCTCCCTGTCGGGCTGGGGCCCGGACGAGGCGGGGCGGGCCCTGCCGGTATTCCTGAAGGAATGCCGCCATCTCGGCCGCCTGCCCGCCGAGACGACGCTGGGGACCGAAAGCGGCCCTGGGGCGCGTGTGGGCGACTGGCTGCCCGCCTGCCGGGCGGCGGCGGTGCTGCCCGTCGATGACAATGCGGCGGCGCAGCGCTTCTATGAAACATGGTTCCAGCCGGTCCTGATGTCGTCGTCGGCGCTCTTCACCGGCTATTACGAGCCGGAGGTCCGGGGCGCTTTGTCGCGTGGTGGTGTCTACCAGACGCCGGTCTATCGCGTGCCTGACGATCTGACGCGGGCGCGGGCCACCGATGGGCGCATGGTGTCTGGCCATTGGCAGGGCGGGCAGTTCGTGCCGTACTGGTCGCGCGCGCAGATCGATGCCGGGGCATTGGCGGGGCGGAACCTGGAAATGCTCTGGGTCGCCGATCCGGCGGACCTGTTCTTCCTGCAGATCCAGGGGTCGGGCCGGGTGCGCCTGCCGAGCGGGCAGATCGTGCGGTTGTGCTTCGGCGGCAAGAACGGGCAGCCCTATGTGCCGCTGGGCCGTGTCCTGGTACAGAAGGGCGAGATGAGCGAGGATGACGTCAGCATGCAGTCGATCCGTGCCTGGCTGGCGGCCCACCCCGAGCAGGCGCGCGCGGTGATGGAGGAGAATCCGAATTACGTGTTCTTCAATGCCCTGGATGATGTGCCGGTCAGTCTGGGTGCGCCCGGTGCGATGGGCGTGCCGCTGGAACCGGGCCGGTCGGCGGCGGTGGATCGGGGGGTGATTCCCCTGGGCACGCCCATGTGGGTGGAGACGAGCTTGCCGGCGCCGTCGAACCAGACCTGGCGGCGGCTGGTCTATGCGCAGGATATCGGCACCGATATCAAGGGCGCCGCGCGGGCCGACCTTTTCCTGGGCTGGGGCGACGAGGCCGAACAGACCGCCGGAGCCATGCGCCAGTCCGGCCGGCTGATTGCCCTGCTGCCTCGTCCTGTCGTTACCCGACCCTGATGGCACCGCGAAGCGGGTCTGGCACCCGCACCCGTCCCCCCCGCGCCGTGCGCCAGGCGATCGGGCCGCATCTGCTGGTGCGGAATGACTGCCTGCGCGAGCTGCGCCGGATGGAGGCGGATTCGGTCGATGTCGTCGTGACCTCGCCGCCCTACAATATCGGCCTGGGCTATCGGACCTATCGCGACCGTATGTCCGAACCCCAGTATCTGGACTGGATGATGGCGGTCGCGCGTGAACTGCATCGGGTGATGCGGCCGGATGGTTCGTTCTTTTTGAATATCGCGGGATCGTCGGCGCAGCCGTGGCTGCCGTTCGAACTGGCGGTTCGGCTGCGCGAGATTTTCCATCTGCAGAATCATATCAGCTGGATCAAGTCGATCTCGGTCCATGACGACACGTATGGGCATTTCAAGCCGGTCAACAGCACGCGTTACATGCACCGTAACCACGAGCATCTGTTCCATCTGACTCGTTCCGGCACGGTGGAACTCAGCCGTCTGGATGTCGGGGTGCCGTACAAGGACAAATCGAACATCGCGCGGCGCGGGCATGAACAGGACAAGCGCTGTCGTGGCGACACCTGGTTCATTCCCTATGAAACGGTGCGCGACAAGGCGCAGAAATTCAATCATCCCGGGACGTTCCCGGTGCAGTTGCCGCGCATGTGCATCCGTCTGCATGGCCGGCCGGACCCGCTGGTCCTCGACCCGTTCATGGGCACGGGCACAACCCTGGTTGCCGCGCAGGCGGAAGGCGCGCGCGGCATCGGAATCGAACTGGACGCGGCCTATGTAAAAGTGGCGCGGGACCGGTTGAAACTGGCGATGGACGGGCATGATCTGTCCGATTGATCGACCCGATCAATCGTTTTTATGAAAAATATGATTTTGACATATGTTTTATAGATCCGGCACACCCTTCCAGAAATGGTAGGAGAAATCGACGTGTCGGTGCGCAAGGCAATAGTTTCGGTCGCGGTTCTGGGGATTGTCGCCTATGGCGGCGTGGTGGGTTATCTGACCCATTTCGACCGTGAAACGGCACCGACGCTGGATACCCATTCGCCGACCCTGGCGGACCCGGTGGCTTCGGCGGCATTTGCCGCCATTCGTGAGGCACGATGCGATTATTGCCATGCGCGCAATGTCGATTTGCCCTTCTATTTCCACGTGCCGGTGGCCAATCAGCTGATGCAGCGCGATCTGGATCAGGGATTGCGCCACTTCCGGGTCGAACCGGTGATCGAGGCCTTCCAGACCGGTGCCGTTCCCTCCGAGGAACAACTGGCGCGGATCGAGGAAGTGGTTCGCCAGAACCGCATGCCGCCGACGCTTTACCTGCTGATGCATTGGCATGCCCATCTGTCGCAGGCGCAGCGCGATGCGCTGCTGAACTGGGTTGCCGCCGAGCGGCGCGCGCATTACGCGACGCCGGGCGTTGCTGCGCGCTTCGCCGGGGAGCCGGTCCAGCCCGTGCCCGAAAGCGTGTCCGTCGACGCGGCCAAGGTGGCCCTGGGCCAGCGCCTGTTCTTCGACAAGCAATTGTCGGGCGATGGCACGCTGAACTGCGCCAGTTGCCATGCGCTGGATCATGGCGGCGTGGATGGGCGCGTCACGGCGCTGGGGATCAATGGCCAGCATGGCCCGATCAATGTGCCGACCGTCTATGACGCGGTGTTCAACAAGAGTCAGTTCTGGAACGGGCGGGCCGCCACGCTGGCCGACCAGGCGGCCGGTCCGGTCATGAACCCGCTGGAAATGGGCTCGCATGACTGGACGCTGGTTGCCGACAAGGTGAAGCAGGACCCGAGCTATGTCTCGGCCTTCCATGATGCGTTCGGTTCCGACGATATCGACAAGGACCGGATGACCACGGCCATCGCGGAATATGAAAAGACGCTGATCACGCCCGACAGCCGCTTCGACCGCTACCTGAAGGGCGATGAGCAGGCCCTGAATGCGCAGGAGAAGAACGGTTACGCGCTGTTCAAGAGCGTGGGCTGCTCGGGCTGCCATACCGGCGTCTCGCTGGGTGGCCAGGCGTTCGAGGTGATGGGGCTGGAAGGCGATTATTTCGCGGCGCGCGGGGGAGCCGTGACCGATGCCGACAGGGGGCGCTACACCGTCTCCGGGTCACCGGACGACATGGAGCGTTTCAAGGTGCCGAACCTGCGCAATATCGCGCTGACCGCACCCTATTTCCACGATGGCAGCGTGAAGACGCTGGAAGACGCGGTGCGGCTGATGGCGCGTTATCAGACGCCCGATCACACCCTGTCCGACCATGACGTCGCCGATATCGTGGCCTTCCTGCGGACCTTGACCGGCACCTATCAGGGACAGCCCCTGGCCGGTACCGAGGCGCCCTGAGGCACCATCGGTGAAGCAGCGCGCGTCCGGGCTTCGATTGGGGCGCGAACTGCTTTAAGATCAGGTGCATCGGGGCGATGGGCGGCATGGGGTCGCCCGCCGGCAGGCGGGGAGAAGGGTGGTGCGCCGTCGGCGGGTTCTCGGGAAAGACGAACAGGCGCTGTGGACGGCCTTCGTGCGCGATATCCGGCCGCTGGCCCGCAAGGCGGTGCGGCCGAAGCCGGTGGATGCTGCGCCGCCCGTGCCGGCGGCCTCCGCCCCATCGGCTGATGATCGTGTTGCCCGTTCTGCGCCTCCGGCGCCGCCGTCCGACCTGCCTCGTGTGGGGCGGCCGGCCTATACGCTGGTCCGGTCGCGGGCCGAGATTGCGATCGGCCAACGGGGGCCGGGTCTGGACGATACAAGCTGGCGGACGTTGGTCAGCGGCAAGCTGCGTCCGTCGCGGACGCTCGACCTGCATGGCCAGAACGCGCAGGCCGCCTTTCAGCGCCTGCATGCCTTTCTGGTGCAGGCGCGTTCCGACAATCTGCGATGCGTGGAAGTCATTACCGGGCTGGGCTCGGGCCGGGAAGGCGGGGTCCTGCGGCGCGAACTCCCGTTCTGGCTGGGGCGGCCGGATCTGCGGCCGCTGATCCTGGCGGTCGTGCATCCTCATGCCGCCAATCAGGGTTCGGTTCGTATCCTGCTGCGCCGGGCGCGCGGCTGAGCTTGAAACCGGCGCTGCAGGCTGCCTCTTATCCTAATCGCCATTCCGGCGTGTGAACGGCCAGCCAGCGGCGCAGCATCAGGACGGCCGAGATCTCGCCGGTCATGTCATGCAGGTAGCGGCCGCAATCCGGTCCGCTGACCAGGGCGCGGCCGGAATCATTCTTCAGCGGGTCGAGCGCGCCCTGGGTGACGGCGACGCCGACCGCGTGGCGCCAGGCGGCGACCTGTGCCGGTGGGGTCAGCATCGGCAGCACGAGTCCGATATCGAGCGATGCGGCAGCCGCGACGACCTTCCATGCCTCGTACAGCAGGCCCGTGGGGGCGCGGCCGCGTTCCTGGCTGAAACGTTCGGCGAAGGTCTGCACGGGCTGGCCATGCACGGTCGCGCGTACGGTGTCGTTCAGCGTGAAGAGGGGCGTGACGCCGCTCTGTTCCAGCGGTGCCAGCAGGGCGTCCAGAGCCTCGGGCGTCATCGGGTCGGAGATCTGCACCACGTCCACCTTGCCGTCGCGCAGCGCGGCCAGGGCCTCCTGCGGGGCGGCAAAGCCCATGACCGGGATCGGCCGGAAGCCGAACATCGCCATTGCCATCACGGTGGCCAGTTCGATGCCGTGGTCGCTGGAAACCGCCACGCGTATCGGCCGGTCGCGGACGAGGTCGCGCAAAGTGCGATGCAGGTCGGCCCGACCCACCACGATGGGCGAGACCAGGCTGAACATCAGCGGGACCCAGCGCCCGAAATCGTAATGGGCGCGCGGGTCGCCGGCCAGCGAGGCCACCAGCGCCGCGCCGGGCACCAGCAGGGCCGTGGTGCCGTCCGGCACCGTCCTTGTATCGAACTGGTTGGCGCCGGTTACGCCGTCCAGCCCGCTGGTCAGGTGCGTGGGGAGCGGAGAGGGAGATTCCAGTCCCTGTGCCAGTGCGGGGGCCAGCACCGTACTCCAGCGGCCGGCGGCACTTTCAGCGCTGCCGGCGACCAGCAGGGTGGGGTCGACGATGGCGCCGCCGGCCGGGGCGATGGCGGCGACGTGCGTCAGGGAGCCGGCATGGGCGGCAGGAATGCCGACGAGTGCGGAGAGACCCGCCATGGCAAGAAACTGGCGGCGGCGCATGCGCATCTAGGCCCGACCGGGCTGGTGGTCAGAACAAGGGTGGGGTCGGGTAGCGGGCAAAGGCGGCATCTCCACGGCAGGGGACATTCCAGCGCCTGTGTTGCGCTGGAATGCGGCGAGTCTATGGCAGGTGCCGGGGCGGCCCACGGCGGCGAAGGCGTGATTTTACGGCCAGTGGACCTCGGGGGGAAGACTCATCAGGATCGCTTCGGTATTCCCGCCGGTTTTCAGGCCGAACAGGGTGCCGCGATCGTGGATCAGGTTGAATTCCACGTAGCGGCCGCGCCGGACCAGTTGGGCGCGGCGCTCCTCCTCGGTCCAGCGTTCGTTCATGCGGTGCCGAACGATGGCGGGGTAGGTCTCGAGGAAGGCCAGGCCGACATCGCGGGTGAAGGCGAAATCGGCCGCCACGTCGCCGGTGTTCAGCCGGTCGTAGAAGATGCCGCCCAGGCCCCGGGGCTCGTTCCGGTGGGGCAGGAAGAAATAGCGGTCGCACCATTCCTTGAAGCGCGGATAATAGGCCGGGTCGTGCCGGTCGCAGGCGGTGCGGAAGCCGGCATGGAACCGGACAGCGTCCTCCTGTGCCTCGGCACTGTCGGGGAACATCGGCGTCAGGTCGCCGCCACCGCCGAACCACCCTTCGGTGGTGATGATCATCCGCGTGTTGAAATGGGCGGCGGGGACGCGGGGATTGCACATATGGGCCACCAGGCTGATGCCGGTGGCGAAGAAGCGCGGGTCCTCGGCGGCGCCGGGGATGTTGGCGCGGAATTCCGGGCTGAACGTGCCCGACACCGTCGAGACGTTGACGCCCACCTTCTCGAACACCCGGCCGCGCATCAGGCTGATGACCCCGCCGCCGCCGGGCGTGCCGTCCTCGTTCACGCGGTCCCAAGGGGTGCGGGCAAAGGTGCCCGGGGCCTCGCGGCCGGGCAGGGTCTGTACGTCGTCGGCATCCTGCTCGATCTGTTCGAAGACGCTGCAGATCCGGTCGCGCAGGGTCTCGAACCAGGCGCGGGCCTCTTCCTTCATATGGTCGTGGGGGATGGGCGCGCGGGTCTCTGTCATGCTCGGATCATCTTCTGTGTCGAACGGGTCGTCTGGGTAGGCGGAAAGGGGCTTTTGAAACAGCGTCCATAGAGTCCGATCATGGGGGCAATTGCAAGAAGGGGCGGGGGGCCGTTATGGAAGGCGGGCGCCGTTGGGGCGGAGGATTGAGGACCGATGACGGACGCTGGTTCCCGCGATATGCCGGATGAACGGGAGAAGACGGGCGTGGTGGCCTGGCTGGACGCGCGCCTGCCGGTCGTCTCGGCCTTTCGCCGGGAATATGTCGACTACCGGACGCCGCGCAACCTGAACGGGCTGTGGAATTTCGGTGCGATCCTGACGGTCGTGCTGCTGGTGATGCTGGCCACGGGCATCTTCCTGGCGATCAACTATACGCCGACTGCCGCCGGGGCCTTTGCGTCGGTCGAGGCGATCGAACGCCAGGTGCCCAGCGGGTGGCTGCTGCGGTCGATCCATGTCACGGGCGCCAGCATGTTCCTGGCGGCGCTGTATATCCACCTGTTTCGCGGCCTGTATTACGGGTCCTACAAGGCGCCGCGCGAGATGCTGTGGCTGACCGGGCTGGTGCTGCTGGCCATGGTGATGTTCACCGCCTTTGCCGGTTACGTGCTGCCCTGGGGGCAGATGTCGTATTGGGGCGCCGATGTCGCGGGCAAGGCCGTCGATGCGATCCCTGGGGTAGGGCCGTGGCTGGAACATTTCCTCCGGGGCGCCGATGCGCCGGGGGACGTGTCGCTGCACCGCTTCTTTATCCTGCACATGGTGCTGGCCTTCGCGGTGCTGGGCGTGGTGGGCGTCCATGTCGCGGCGCTGCATGTGACCGGCTCGAACAATCCTCTCGGGATCGAGCCGGCGGGGCCGCGCGATACGGTGCCTTTCCATCCTTATTATACAAGCAAGGACGCGCTGGGGTTGGTCCTGTTTGCGCTGCTGTTCGCGGTGGTGATGTTCTTCCTGCCGAATGTGGTGTTCGAGGCCGAGAATTTCCGCCCCGCCAACCCGCTGCATACGCCGGCCGATATCGAGCCCGAATGGTATTTCCTGCCGTTCTACGGGATATTGCAGTCGGTTCCGTCGAAATTCGGTGGGCTGCTGGCTTCGGTGGGCGCGATCCTGGTGCTGTTCCTGGTGCCGTGGCTCGACCGTTCGCCGATCCGCTCCGCGCGGTTCCGGCCGCTTTATCGGGTCTGCATGGGGTTGCTGGTCGTCTGCTTCATCCTGCTGGGCTTTGTCGGTCGCCATCATGCGCAGGGAGGGTGGATGATCGCCGGACGGGTGGCGGTGGTCTATTATTTCGCGCATTTCCTGGTCCTGCTGCCGCTGTCGGCCCGCACCGAGCGCGGGATCGTTCTGCCGGATGGCATTACCGATGCCGGGAGGCGTGGGGCATGAAGGGAGAGATGCGGTTGCGGTTCGGCTTCCTGCTGGGCCTTCTGGCGTCGCTTGCCGATATCTCTCACGCGATGGCGCAGGCGGGGCCGCATGATCGGCCACCGCACCAGGTCTGGAGCTTCGAGGGGGCGCTGGGCCGTTTCGATCTCTCGGCCGTCCAGCGCGGCTACGCCGTTTATGCGCAGGTCTGTTCGGCCTGCCATGGCATGAAATCCATGACCTATGGCGACCTGGCGGCGATGGGGCTGACCATGGAGCAGGTCAGCCGGATCGCGGCCACGCAGCAGGTGCCGGGTGGGGTGGATGCGCAGGGCGACCCTGTCACGCGGGCTGCGACGCCGGCCGATCATTTCCGTGATCCGTTCGCCAACCCGGAGGCCGCTGCGGCAGCCAATAACGGTGTGGCGCCGCCGGACCAGTCACGGCTGGCGCTGGTCTATCCTGGGGGGGCGGACCGGATCTATGCGGTGCTGACCGGCTATCGGGAGGCTCCGGCGGCCTATCGCCCCAGCCATGCCGGCGCGGTATACAATCCCTATGCAAGCGGTCGGGAAATCGCGATGCCGCCGCCATTGCGTGACGGGCAGGTTGTCTATACCGACGGCACGCCCGCCACCACGGCGCAGGAGGCGCGCGATGTCACCACCTTCCTGGCGTGGGTGGCGCAGCCCCACCTGGAGGCGCGCCATCGCCTGGGTATGCAGGTGGTGTTGTATCTTCTGTTCCTTGCCGTCCTGGTGTTCCTTCTGAAACGGAGAGTCTGGTCCGATGTCCACTGAAACCGCCCCCCTTTCGTCTGCGCAGGACGCCGTCGAACCCGTGATCGGCCTGATCGGCGGATCGGGCCTGTATGATATCGACGGGTTGGAAGAGAAGGAGTGGCGCACGGTTGAGACCCCGTGGGGGCTGCCGTCCGATCAGTTGCTGTTCGGCCGGCTGGACGGCGTGCGCTGCGTGTTCCTGCCGCGTCATGGACGGGGGCACCCGATCCCGCCGTCGCGTCTGAACTACCGCGCCAACATCGCGGCGCTGAAGATGTCGGGCGTGACCGACATCGTGTCGCTGTCGGCCGTGGGCTCGCTGAAGGAGGAATTGCCGCCGGGGCATTTCGTCATTATCGACCAGTTCATCGACCGCTCCTTCGCGCGGGAAAAGAGCTTCTTCGACACCGGGTGCGTGGCCCATGTATCGGTGGCCGATCCGCTGTGCCCGCGTATCGGCGACGTGCTGGAAGAGGCGGCGCGCGAACTGAAGCTGGATGTGACGCGCGGCGGCACTTATCTGGTGATGGAAGGCCCGCAATTCTCGACCAAGGCCGAGAGCAATCTCTATCGCTCCTGGGGGTGCTCGGTCGTCGGCATGACCAACATGCCGGAGGCCAAGCTGGCTCGTGAGGCGGAGATCTGTTACGCGACCGTCGCGATGGTGACGGATTATGATTGCTGGCATCCGGACCATGACAGCGTGACGGTCGATGCCGTGGTCAAGGTCATGCTGTCCAATGCTGACCGGGCCCGGGCGCTGGTCAAGTCGGTGATCCCGACCCTGGGCCGTTCGCGCGGCCTGTGCCCGGCCGGGTGCGACCGGGCGCTGGAGCATGCGCTGATTACCGCCCCTGAGAAGCGCGACCCGGTCCTGCTGGCGAAACTGGAGACCATTGCGGGCCGGGTGCTGTCGCGCGGCTGATGTCTCGGCGGGATGCGCCGGGGGTGCCCGGCGCATCTGTCTGGCGGCTCCGGTCCTGTGATGAAGGTGGACAACCTTCCGCGCCGGCTTTCTGGCCGATTCTGTTGAAAAGAATTATAAGATATGGGACGTAGTATCTTCCTTGGCGGGGGGCACTACGTCCCATGGTCTTTCCGTTTATCGACGTGCTGCGCGGCTTCGCGGCGATAAGCGTCGTCGTCTATCATGTGATCATGCATTTTAACTGGGTTGGATTTCCGACCTCGGGTCCCCTGGTGTGGTTTCGCACGGGGTGGATGGGGGTCGATCTTTTCTTTGTCATTTCGGGTTTTGTAATAAGCCTTTCCGCTTTTTCTACCCTTGATAAGACTGCGGATAGAAGAAAATTCCTGGCGCATTTTGCACGGCACAGGATATTACGCA
Source organism: Gluconacetobacter tumulicola (assembly GCF_014174215.1). Classification (GTDB taxonomy): domain Bacteria; phylum Pseudomonadota; class Alphaproteobacteria; order Acetobacterales; family Acetobacteraceae; genus Gluconacetobacter; species Gluconacetobacter tumulicola. Next base: position 81,177 of record NZ_JABEQL010000008.1, read on the forward strand.
TTGTGCCGCTGCATTATGCGACGTGTGTCGTGTTTGTAGTCTATATATATCCTTTCATGTTCTTCAGTCTGGATGGATGGAAGCAATTCGCGACGCATGCGTTATTTATTCACAATTTATTCTTGATGCACCAGGGTGGAATAAACGGTGTCAATTGGTCTTTGGGTGATGAGGCGCAGTTCTATGTTCTGATGATGTTCGTGGCCGTCTGGCTGCGCCAATGCCCACCCTGGATCATCGGGGTGGGTGCCGTTGCGATTGCCTGGACGTGGCGGTTATTCATCTATCATGTAACGGATATCACGGGACCGCTCGGGGTGTTTCCCCGCTTTGTCTATGCGACTCAATTGCCGGGGATGCTGGATGAATTTGCCTGTGGGATTCTGCTGGCACGGTTTGTTCGCACACGGGTAGGGGGGCGCTTTATAACGACCAACCCTGCGCGGTTATGGGTATTCCCTGCGGCGACCGTACTCATGGGAGGCATATCGTTTCTCGTATATTGGCATAATGCAATATATTGGGATTCGGAATGGATGGTGGTGAGTTACAAGACGCTGTTTTGTGTCTCTTGTGGTCTTCTTGTGATGTCGGCATGTTCCGTTAATCAGCAATCCCTGCTGCTGATTTCAGCGCCGTTCAGATATCTGGGCACGATATCCTACGGGATATATTTATGGCATCTGTCCATTATCGAGGCGTTCAAGAGATTGGGTTGGCTTTCCGGTCCGCAGGCCTTGCCGGCGATCCTTATCCTGACCATCCTGTTTGCGTCCGCGTCATGGCATTTTTTTGAAAAACCCATAATGCAGCGATTTGGACGCCGGCTCTCTCCTGACGCGGGCGCGTAATCGGGTCTTTCGAGGGGTAAGAAATTTTCTCGCGTGCGTCAGGGCATGGATGGCATGCGCCGTTTCCTTCTGACGCCGCAATATCAGCGTACCTCCCGTTCCTTCATGAAATTTTCGAATGAGTTTGCGCCGCTGGAGAACGGATGGGGGAATTGCCGCCGGAGAGCGCCATCCTGTCGATAAGCCAGCCTGTGCTGGGGAGGGATCGGGTTTCCGCTCTCGTAACGGGCGAAGGCCCACCAGCGTTCCGGCAGGCCCTTGGGTGCCCTTTGCGCCAACTGGTCCCGGTACCAATACATCAGTTCAAAGACTTCGATACGATTGCCGCAATAGCGTTCCAGCATGACTTCGCCGGCCCATGTGACCTTGGTGAAGTGAAAGAAGCGCAGTACGCTGTCGGCGGCGCGAATGACGCCGTTGGAATCAATTGCGATCGGACGCTGGCTGAGATTCCAGCTGGCAACATTATAGCCCGGGTCACGCAGGATCAGCACGTCGTCAAAGAATGCGGGAACGTGATCGCACCATTTTTGATCGGTAAACAATCCGTTGGGAACGTCGTCAAAGCAGAACGAAAGGAGCCGGTCACGCCACCATTCGGCGAAACGCCGACCTTCGGGGCGCCCGGATACGGCCACGAAGCCAAGATTGTAGATTCCGAATTTCAGGGAGCCGATTTCGTTATCCCGAATGGCGATCTCGCTGGTGTCCGGCCGCAGCTGATGAGGCGTCAGGATGACGTTATGGGTATCCAATGCACGTTCGATATCCGTCAGATCCGCAAAAATCGCGATGTCGGGGTCGATATAGACGATTTTTTCAGCGCCCTGTTCCAGCAGGCGGCAGAGCATCTTTCCCTTTACGGCCGTGCAGAGTTCGACGATGTCATGTTCGAACATCCATGAATCGAGATTGGGTATTCCGAGTTCCCCGATGCGGACGAGGGCGTCGATCGGCTCTTCATCCAGGTTGAAGACGAACCCTTCGGGTTCGATATCCGACAGGCAGAACGTGAACTCCCAGTCCGGATGATGGCGATGCAGGGTCTCGCCCAGAACGCGGACGCGATCGAGATAGGAAAACGAAGCACTTGTGAAGCATCTTACCTTAGTCATCCTGCACCTCGGACAAGAGCTCTGAACGGTTGGTCATTTCTTGTTCGCGCTGATCGCGGAGCCAGGCGATGCTACCCTCCTCGGCCAGGAGATAGCCGCGTTGGCGGCTGGAAAGCTTCAGAATGTTCGATAATTTGCCTGTGGCGAGAAGTGCCACCAATTCGTCTTCGCTTTCCAGAAGAAGACCCTGTCCGGGGGCAGAGCGGCGCAGGAGGACGGGAACGTTGCCTTCTCCGTCGGGTGCCAGCAGGAAGGCGCCGCCGGCCAGAGCCTCGTAGGCTGCGTAGCAGAAGGTCTCGGGCCAAAGCGACCAGTTGACGACCACGTCGATGTTTCGGGCGACGACGGCCCTGATCATGGCATCTGGTCCGTCAAGGGCAATATTGACTTTTGTATAGATAATGTGCCCCGCCGCAGGAACGGAATGTGCCAGTCCGATATGATGGAATTCATAGCGGGGATCGTTCTGGAAATGCTCGGCCAGATTCTGGAAGATCGGCCATCCTTTCGGGTAGGCCCGCTGACCGAGGAAGGCGATCCTGATCGGACGCCCGGTGCTGCCCGTTTCGAAAGGAATGTGCGAGTCACTGAGCAGCAATCGACCAAGTGGACGAGCCAGGGCAACGGCATGAGAAAAGGAGGCATGCTTCAGCCAGAGGGCCAGCGCGGCTTCGGATGGCGCCATGACACATGGCGTGAAGCGCGTGAAAAAGGCCTCGATGCGGGCCAGGAAAGCGGGCCGATCCTCGCCATGGCTACAGATTCCGCAGGCCATCGAATGGGAGGGCGGCGCATGGCAATAGACGGTATCGTTACGCAGCAGTTGGACACTGCTGCAGAGGGTGAAGAAATCGTGGGTCCAGACAATAATGCGATCGTGACACACTGCCTGAATGATGTTGCCGATATCTTCCGGAGCATGGCCCATGAGATGGTGGATGACGGCGTGAACCGGATGGCCTTTCGGCCGGGCGTGTACAAGTGCCTGGATCAGGCTGGCCGGCGTGGCGTTGCCCAGTTTCGTGCCATTCAGGCAAACGGACAAGGCGACCGGCAGCCCGGGGACCCGATCGGCCAAGCCCAGTCGGGGGCAGGCAGGAGACAGATGCAGATAATTCCATGAAAGCTCCGAGCAGGTAGCCTGCTCGACCGAAATCAGCTTCTGTACGCCACCGACATTCTTGCGGTAGTCGTCATGACTGACCGACAGGATGATCGGTCCATCGAGGAATCCGGCTTGCAGCAGGCTCGACAGGCGCTCCGCCGACAGGACGCCCTCGTCTGGTATCGTGGGTGCCGGGTTTATATCCAACTTTGCCCGGAAGCTGTTCTGGACGCGTGCGCGCATGTCTCGCAAAGGGGGAATGGCCTTTCGTCCTTCATGTCGGCCAGCGAAGACATAGTGATGAAGGGGGTTTATCCCGGCTTTGGCGACGTCGGGATTTCGCTGCAGGTAGAAGCCCGTATCGAAGGAGATGCTGGGATTGCGGCCCTCTCGCCAGCCAGTCGCGCAATAATGTTCCAGCGGGTCGATGCGCAGTTCCGCCACATCGGGGTAGGAACGAAGGTAAAATGTTCTGTCGAAGAAATGTTCGAGAGCCGCAATATGGTCGTTCATGGCCCGATCCCAGGTTGGCGCTTCGTTCAGTTCTTGAAATATTTATTGCGAATGCTGGCCGCGACGCGGCGTCCTGTTCGGGCCACCTTCTGGATCGCTGGATGCCTTTCGGCAATCTGCCGCATCGGTGATGTCACCCGCCAGATCGTACTGATCTCGATGTCCCTGATTCGATTCTGTAGCTGTTGATATAAGCTTTGTAGAACAATGGCCTGTCCGGAGTGGTAATCGACCAGGGATTGCATTTGGTCGAGTTGTAATTCCTTGTCTCTCAGATCATCGCGGATCGTGCTTTCCAGATATTTTCCGGCTTCGGCGATCGGATCGAGCATATTGGCCGTCGTGGCGGCAAGTTCTCTCTCAAGGCGCTGGATTTGCGCCTCGGCTGCCGTCAGTGCGCGGGCGCGATGCGCGAGTGCGTCGACCAGCTTCTGATTGTGCGCCTGTGCTGCCGTGAGTGCGCCGGCTCGATGCGCGAGTGCGTCAACCAGTTCCTGATTGTGCGCCTGGGCCGCGGCATGGGCTGTCTGCTCGTGCACGAAGCTGTCTGTCAGATCCTGGTAGCGTGCTGAAAAATCGTTCAGCGCCTGCTGTTGGATCGTGTTCTGTTCATGAGCTTCGCGCAGGGCGTCGCGCGCAGAACGCTCCAGTGCTGTAATTCTGTCTCCGATCAATTCGCCATTATGCCAGCCGGGCGCCAGGAAGGTCTCGAAATCTTCGCCGCGCATGTAATGTCCGGCCCGAGCCGCGACGGCCGGGACGTCCTTGCCCTCCCATTCCGGCATGCCCCAGCGGGGGGTCTCCCATAATGCTTCCCGCAGGTCCGCCACGCTGCTGATCGTGCGCAGGATGCAGTTATGGGCGCGCAGTTTTTCGTCCAGGACCGGCTGGAAGCGGGGGGCAGCCAGCAGGCCGGCTTCAAAGGCGAAGGGAAAGATCGGGGTGGCCGCGTGACGGAAATTTTCCGGATTGTGGCTGGGGAAGGCGAAGTAGAAGACCTCGAGACCCCAGGATAATAATCGTTCGCAGAGCGCGAGGGACTGGGCATCCTCATTGCATTCCAGCCAGAGGGTTACCTGGCCTTGGGAGAGGAGGCGGGCATGGCTGTCGAGGATGCTGAGTTCCATTCCCTCCGCATCGATCTTGATCAAGTCGAACGGTCCCTCCTCCTGCCAGAGATCGGACAGCTCCTTGATTGCCGGCACTGTGGGTTGCGAGGTCTGGACCGACGCGTCGGGGGTAAAGGATGTGGCCCCAATGTTGCCTGGATCGCCATGGGCAGCGGCCACCTTCATACCCGCCCTCCCGATCAAATTCTCCTTGATGGTATGGGGGATGCGTGCGTTGCTGGCGACGTTATGGGTCAGGAAGGGAATGACTGCCGGATTGGCGTCTACGAAACAGACATGGGAAATCTTGCGCAGCAACGAGATGCCAAGGCCGAAGGTACCGAAGCACGCGCCGATATCCAGAATCCGTGCGTTCTCCGGCACTATGGAGGCGACGAAGGAGACTTCATCCCATGCCCATTCGCCATAATGGGCAAGAAAACGGCCGATAAGGTCATCTTCTGCCGTGGGGATTCTGAACGCCCCGTAGCGCGTGTCGATGTCTTGCAAATGTCGTGCTTCCTCGTACCCCAGATACATCACGCTGTTGGAACAGTGTGTGGTAAGGATCGCACGTAGCGCCGCCCCATCGCAGATGTCGGCTTGCGCCCGTCCAGCACCAGATTTGGCATGATCCGCCTATTGCCTCGGTTCGCTCATCAACAGTTCAAGGGCGCATTGCCCTGGAATTACGTGAACGCGAGACATGCCCGGCGGTTATATCGCGTCGATGCAAATATTTTGACTGATGATGTAATCTGCGCCGGACGGTCTTGTGATGAGAAGCGGAAGGTCATGCCCCCAATGAGGGCTGACCAACACGTATTCGTGATATTTCTGCAGATATCATGCTGGCTGCGAGGCGGCTGCCGCTGGGAGGCTCAGAGCTGCCGGTCGAAGAAGGCCAGGCTGCGGGTCTGGGCCAGTTCCGCCGCCGGAGCATTGAAGCTGGCGCGTTCTGAACAGCCGAACCCATGCCCGGCATCGGGGTAGATGTGGATCGGCAGATCAGGATGGGCGGCACGGATGGCAGCGATATCGGAAAGCGGGATCGATCCGTCGGTCTCGCCGAAATGCAGTTCCACCGGGCAGCGGGGGAGCAGGTTCCGCTCGGCGGCGATGCCGGCGCCATACCATCCGACCGCCGCCCCGAAACTGTCGGTCCGGCAGGCTGCCTGCCAGGCGAGCGTGCCGCCCCAGCAATAGCCGATGATGCCGGTATGGGCCGGTTCCAGCCCCAGCGCCCGTGCGGCGGCGACGATATCGAGCAATGTGTCTTCGGGCGGGATTGCGGCGCGCAGTTTAAGGCCCTTCTGTACCCCGGCCTGGTCATAGGCCAGTTCCACATTCCGCTCGGCGCGGTCGAACAGGGCAGGGGCGATGACGCGATATCCTTCGGCGGCGAAGGCGTCGGCAACCGTGCGGATATGGTGATTGACGCCGAAAATCTCCTGCACCACCACCAGCGCGCGGGAGGCATCGGCCGGGCCGGCACTGTAGGCGGAAAGCGTGTGACCGTCCGAGGCGGTCAGGGTGATGGTCTGGCTCATGGGCGGGTCCTTTTCTGTGCCAACGATGGCCGGTAGAGTGGCGCCATGGCTGAGATCGTCAACCTGCGGCAGGCGCGCAAGCGTAAGGCCCGCGCGGAACAGGCCGCCGTGGCGGCGACGAACCGCGCCCTGCACGGCAGGACGGCCGCCGAGCGCGATCGCGACCGGCAGGAGGCCGATCGGGCCCGACGCACGCTGGATGGTGCGCGGCTGCCCTCCGGGACCGAGCGGGACGGGCAGGGCTGACATGACCCTGGCGGCCTGCCAGCCCTGTGCTGTCAATGTTGGGCGGTCAATGTAATGTGAGACAGGCCGAGGCATGGCGCAGTGCCGGAGGGCCGATCAGGGCCTGCTGCGCCACCCTGACCGAGTGCAGTTGGCCCTCCAGCGAACGGGTCCAGAAATCGAGAAACCGGCGGAGCTGCGGATAGGACGGCGCCAGATCGAGTTCCTGCCAGATATAGGTCTGGAGCAGGGTTGGATGGTCGGGAAGGCGATAGAGGATCTCGGCGGTCGTCAGGCGGTAGTCGTTGAGCTGGAGCCGCAAGGACATGGACACCTCGGTGCGGGATCGACGGTTGTGGACACATCGTCAGCCTGCGGGATAGGCCGGGCGTATTTCAACAAAAATTCTTTATTCCCAGAAACTTGGCAGTCGTCGAAAGAAAGTGCTGCCAAAGCGTTGACATGGGCGGGGTGGGCACCTACCTGTTTGTTGGCACTCTCGCAAGGAGAGTGCTAAAGCGACGCGGCTCTGGCGCGCGTGCCAACCCGGTGGCGTTGCTTATTCAAGGGCGTTACCTTTTTTGATGTGGAGCGATCCATAATGACGAATTTTCGGCCCCTGCATGACCGTGTGGTCGTCCGTCGCCTGACCGGCGAAGAGAAGACGGCTGGCGGCATCATCATCCCCGACACCGCCAAGGAAAAGCCGATGGAGGGCGAGGTCATCTCGGTCGGCCCCGGCGCGCGGAACGAGCAGGGACAGATCGTCGCCCTCGACGTGAAGGCGGGCGACAAGGTGCTGTTCGGCAAGTGGTCGGGCACCGAGGTCAAGATCAATGGCGAGGAGCTGCTGATCATGAAGGAAAGCGACATCATGGGCGTGATCGCCTGAAGTCCTTCCTCTTTCCTTTCTGATCGACGAGTTTCCCACAGGAGAATTCTAAAATGGCAGCCAAGGACGTAAAGTTCGGCGGTGACGCACGCCAGCGCATGCTGCGGGGCGTGGACATTCTGGCCGACGCGGTGAAGGTGACCCTGGGCCCGAAGGGCCGAAACGTCGTGCTCGACAAGAGCTTCGGCGCGCCGCGCATCACGAAGGACGGTGTGTCGGTCGCCAAGGAAATCGAGCTGGCCGACAAGTTCGAGAACATGGGCGCCCAGATGGTGCGCGAAGTGGCCTCGAAGACCAACGACGTCGCCGGTGACGGCACGACGACCGCGACCGTGCTGGCGCAGGCCATCATCCGCGAGGGTGCCAAGGCCGTGGCCGCAGGCATGAACCCGATGGACCTGAAGCGCGGCATCGACAAGGCCGTCAAGGCCGTCGTCGAAGAGCTGAAGAAGAACACCAAGAAGATCACGACCCCGGCCGAGACGGCGCAGGTCGGCACGATCTCCGCCAACGGCGAGCATGAGATCGGCGAGATGATCTCGCAGGCCATGCAGAAGGTCGGCAGCGAGGGCGTCATCACGGTGGAAGAGGCCAAGGGCCTGCACACCGAGCTGGACGTCGTCGAGGGCATGCAGTTCGATCGTGGCTATATCTCCCCGTATTTCATCACGAATGCGGAGAAGATGGTTGCCGATCTGGACAACCCCTACATCCTGATCCACGAGAAGAAGCTGTCGTCGCTGCAGCCGATGCTGCCGCTGCTCGAGAGCGTCGTGCAGTCCGGCCGTCCGCTGCTGATCCTCGCGGAAGATGTCGATGGCGAAGCGCTGGCGACCCTGGTCGTCAACAAGCTGCGTGGCGGCCTGAAGATCGCCGCCGTCAAGGCGCCGGGCTTCGGTGATCGTCGCAAGGCGATGCTGGAAGACATCGCGATCCTGACCGGTGGCCAGGTGATCAGCGAAGATCTGGGCATTAAGCTGGAGACCGTGACCCTGGCGATGCTGGGCCGCGCGAAGAAGGTCCGGATCGAGAAGGAAAACACCACGATCGTCGAGGGTGCCGGCGCATCCGACGACATCAAGGGCCGTTGCTCGCAGATCCGCGCGCAGATCGAGGAGACCTCCTCGGACTACGATCGCGAGAAGCTGCAGGAGCGTCTGGCGAAGCTGGCCGGTGGCGTTGCCGTCATCCGTGTCGGCGGCTCGACCGAGGTCGAGGTGAAGGAGCGCAAGGATCGCGTCGACGACGCGCTGCATGCGACCCGCGCCGCCGTCGAGGAAGGTATCGTTCCGGGTGGTGGCACGGCGCTGGCGCGTGCGTCGACCGCGCTGAGCCATCTGGAGTTCCACAATGCCGACCAGCGCGTCGGTGCGGAGATCATCCGCAAGGCCCTGCAGGCTCCGCTGCGCCAGATCGCCCACAATGCGGGCGAAGACGGTGCGGTGATCGCCGGCAAGGTGCTGGAAGTCAGCGACTACAACTATGGCTTCGACGCCCAGATCGGCGATTACAAGGATCTGGTCGCGGCCGGTATCATCGACCCGACCAAGGTCGTCCGTACCGCGCTGCAGGATGCGGCGTCGGTTGCCGGCCTGCTGATCACCACCGAAGCGATGGTGGCCGAGAAGCCGGAAAAGAAGGCCCCGCCGGCCCCCGGTGGCGGCATGGGCGGCATGGGCGACATGGATTTCTGAGATCCATCAGCCTGCCGGTCCGGGCTTCGCGCCCGGGCTGGATGCTGCTTTATCCGGCAGGAAAAGAGCCGTCCGTTCGCGGGCGGCTTTTTTTTGTCTTATTGCCGGGTGGAGGCGGTGATGAAGGCCAGCAGGGCTTGGGCCGCCATGCTGCGATACCGTTCCTTGTGGCGCAGCCCGAAGAAGGCCCTGGGGCCGAACGAAAGCGGTGCCGCATGCAATGTGCCGGCGCGGATGCACGGTGCGACGACCAGGGATGACAGGGCGGCGATGCCGGCGCCGGCTTCGACAGCGGTGCGAACGCTTTCGTTGGAGGGCAGAACCAGCGCCACGTCCAGAGAGTCGGACGCGATGCCGAGGCGGCGCAGATGCCGGTCAAGCGTCGAGCGTGTGCCCGAGCCGTCCTCGCGCATGATCCAGCGGGCGCGTTGCAGCCAGGTGGCGTCGACAGGAGTATCGTCGAACGGATCGGCCTGTACCAGCAATAGTCTGTCTTCGCCGATCGGCCAGTGGGTCAATGTGGGATCGTCGACCTGGCCTTCGATGATTCCGATCTCGGCCTCGCCCGTGTGGACCTGGGCGGCGGCCTGTTCGGTATTGCGGATGGCAAGGGCGATCGACAGGGCCGGATAGTGGCGGCGAAAATCTGCCAGCAGGGGTGGCAGCCAATAGGCGGCGATAGTCTGGCTGGCGACTACGCGCAGCGTGCCGCGCCGGAGTGCACCCAGATCGTCCAGCACATTTTCGGCGGCGGCCGTGCGGGCCAGAACGGCGCGGGCTTCGGTGAGGAACAGACGGCCGGCCTCGGTGAGGGCGATGCCCCGACCGACCCGGTGGAAGAGCCGGACGTCGTGACGTTCCTCCAGGGCCGCGATGGCGGCGGAGGCGGCCGACTGGGTGACGTTGAGCGCCTTTGCCCCGGCCGTCATGTGCTCGCGTTCGGCGACGGCGATGAAGATGCGGAGCTGTTCGAGGGTCATGGAAGGGGGTGAGATCCTGATTGATCTGAATTTACGATTAAAACCACAAGAATGATGCGTTGGATAGAATGGTTGGTCGGGCGGTAACACGGGCGGTGAAAGGAAGCCGCCATGATGAATTCCGTACCCCGTACCGCAGGAGTGTCCGCCTGTTTCCGCCGGAATGAGGTCCGTCTGGCGCCCGGCATCGCGCTATGCCTGCTGGTTACGGGGGTGGCCTATGTGCTGGCAGCTCTGGAACGCGCATGGACCGGGCGGGCGTGGCTGGAGGCGCTGGTTCTGGCGATCCTGTGCGGAACGGTGGTGCGCAGCCGATGGACGCCGGCCCGGAAATGGCGCCCCGGCATTGCCTTCTGTGCAAAATACCCGCTGGAACTGGCCATCCTGCTTCTGGGGGCGTCGGTCAGCGACACGGTGATCCGCGCCGCCGGTCCGGCGTTGCTGGTCGGGATTGCGGCTGTGGTGGCGGTGGCGATCCTGCTGGGATTTGGCATCGGCCGGTTGTGCGGGGTGCCGGCGCGCATGGCGCTGCTGGTTGCCTGCGGCAACGCGATCTGCGGCAATTCGGCCATCGCCGCGATCGCGCCCGTGATCGCGGCTGATGATGACGAGATTGCGGCGTCTATCGCTTTCACCGCGCTATTCGGTGTGGTGGTCGTGCTGGGATTGCCGTTGCTGGGTATCCTGCTTGGCATGGGAGGGGTTGCCTATGGCGCGCTGGCGGGGCTGACCGTCTATGCCGTGCCGCAGGTCATGGCCGCGGCCGCGCCGATGGGAACCGTGGCGATACAGATGGGCATGCTGGTCAAGCTGGCGCGGGTGCTGATGCTGGGACCGGTCTGTCTGGTGCTGTCGGTGCTGGCGCACCCGGACGGGCGGGAGAATCGGGCGACGCGGAGGGAACGGCCGCCGCTGGTGCCGTGGTTCCTGGTCGGTTTTCTGGCGCTGGCGGCGTGTCGCCTGCTGGGGCTGGTGTCGGACGGCGCCATCCGGCCGCTGGGAACCGGGGCGGCGGTTCTGACCGTGCTGTCCATGGCGGCACTGGGGCTAGGCGCCGATTTGCGGACGGTGATGAAGGCCGGTAGACGGGTGATGGCGGCGGTCGTGCTGTCGCTTCTGGCCCTGACGGGGCTGGCTGTCGCGCTGATCGGGGTACTGCGCCTGGCCTAGTGACGGCATTTCGACAGGGTCATGTTTTTTTGCGGAGCGTCATCGGCATGGTTTGACAAAGCGGCAGAGTTCGTGCGCCCATAACCCATCTGGATCGATGCTGGTCGTCGGCGGGCAGTCCGTCGGGTATCGCGTGTCGGGCAGACATCGGTCGAGCGGCATCATGCCGGCAACAAGGGACGAAGTGACTATGGCGACGGGTACCGTGAAGTGGTTCAACGCAACCAAGGGTTTTGGCTTCATCATGCCCGAGGACGGGGGCAAGGATGTGTTCGTGCACATCACCGCCGTCCAGGCGGCGGGCCTGCGGGGGCTGAATGAGAACCAGCGCGTCAGCTATGATGTCGTGACCGAGCGCGGCAAGGCGGCGGCATCGAACCTCAAGCCGCTCTGACGGCAAGATTACGGGGCGGGGGGCCCTGCGTGCTCCCCGTCCGCCGAGGCGCGCAGGAACGCTTCCAGTTCCCGCGCGGTTTCGGCAAGGCCGGCCCGGCGGATGGCGACGCCGTCGGGGAAGGCCGACATCAGCCGTGATGGCGCCCGCCGATCGAGCAGGACGAACGCGCCCCGGTCGCCGGTGCTGCGGATCAGCCGGCCGAAGGCCTGGCGCAGGCGCAGGCGCGCGATCCGGTCGTCATATTCGCCCGGCGCCCCGTGCGACAGATGCGTGCGGCGCTCGCGATGCAGGATGTCGGGGCGGGGCCATGGCACGCGTTCGAACACCACCAGACGCAGCGACCGGCCGGGCACATCCACCCCGTCGCGCATCGCATCCGTACCCAGCAGGCACGAATTTTCTTCCGAACGGAAGATATCGACCAGTGTGGCGTTATCCATGCCGTCGACATGCTGGGCATAAAGCGGGATGCCCGCTTCCTCCAGCGGTTGCGACAGCCTTCGATGCACGGCACGCAGACGGGAAATCGCCGTAAACAGGCCCAGGCCTCCGCCACCGGCCGCCAGGAACAATGTACGATAGGCTGCGGCGAGTGCGCCGATATCGTCATGGGCCACGTCGGTCACGATGAAGGCGCGGCTCTGGTGCCGGTAATCGAACGGGCTGGCCAGCGATGCCCGCAGCGCGGGCGAGGGGAGGTGGCTGGCGCCGGTCCGGGCCTCGGCGGCCTCCCAGGCGCGTTCGGCTTCCTCCGGGTCGCCTCTTCCGTTTTCGTCGCGCAGGGTCGCAGAGGTGATCAGGACCCCGTGCGCCGGCGCCGCCAGCACGGTGGCGAAGGGAATGGTCGGGTCCAGCCAGTGGCGGTGCAGTCCGACATCCTGCTCGCCCGGTCGTTGTCCCTCGCGCCGGTCCATGCGGATGAAATCGACATATTGCGGGGCGCCGAGCTGTGTGTCGTCACGCGTCTCGCCGATCGCGCGCAGCATCGCGCTCCATCCGTCGACACGGCTCAGGGCACGGCGGCGCATTGTCCGCACGGCGGCTTCGATCCGCTCGCGCGTGGCGGGGTCGAGTTCGCCCGATTCGTCATCCAGCCGCTCCAGCAGCCGATCGACCAGGGTGCGCAGGGCGACCGACAGCCGGTCCAGTGCCCGGGCCAGCGTGGTTGCGGCTGGCGACACGTTCTCGGCCAGCGGGTGCAGGTCGCATTCGATGGAGCCCTGCTGCATGGCGGGCGACTGGGCGGGGTCGCCGGCGCGGCTGCGCGCGAGGACCTGGCAGGCCAGCAGGTGCAGGAACTGTTCGCACGGATTGGGCAGGGTGTCGGGAGAGGGCGCTGCCGTCGTGGCCGGATCGTCGGCGGGTGGTGCAGGTGTGGATGCGCGCAGCATGTTGGCCAGACGGCCCGACCAGCCGGGCGCGGGCAGGGCGTGGGCGGCCTGAAGGACGGCATCCAGTGGGGATTCCAGCCTGGCATCCCCCACCACCAGATCGTCCAGGCGGCGTTTCAGGCCACGGGCGCGGGAGCGTGCCCCTTCCGCCCCCAGAAGCCAGCGGCGCAGTTCCGCCGCTTCCAGTCCCGACAGTTCGACGGAGAAGGCGCTATCGGCCGCGTCCATCACATGATGGCCTTCGTCGAACACGTAGCGGGTGGGGATATTGTCTTCGTCCGAGGCGGCGTCACCGCCCATGGCGTGCCATGCGGCCTGGGTCATCACCAGCGCATGATTGGCGATGACCAGGTCGGCCTGGCGCGCGCGCCGGATCGAATGTTCGACGAAACAGCGTTGATAGTGCGGGCAGGCACCATGGATGCACTCGCCCCGACGGTCCGCCACGCCAGCGATGGTGCCGCGCCCGAACAGGTCGCCGAACCAGCCGGGCAGGTCGCCGCCCATCAGGTCGCCGTCGGCGGTGACCCCGGCCCAGCGGGCCAGCAGCGACAGCGCGACGATGCCGCCTGACGGGCCGCCCCGGTTGCCGGCGACATTCACGGCCTCTTCCATGTTCAGCAGGCACAGATAATTCTCCCGTCCCTTGCGCAGGACGACATGCTGTCGCCGGATGGCCGGGTCGGGGTAGAGCCGCGTCAGTTCGCCTTCGATCTGGCGTTGCAGGTGCCGTGTATAGGTGCTGATCCAGACGGAGCCGCCATTGCGTTCGGCCCACAGGCTGGCGGGGGCGACGTAGCCCAGGGTCTTGCCGGTGCCCGTTCCCGCTTCGGCCAGCACCATGTGCGGATCGCCCCGTGTCAGGCGCGGGGCGAAGGCAGCGCTGGCCGCGCCGGCGAAATCGGCCTGGCCGGCACGGGTTTCCGCCTGCGCGCCCAGCATTTCGGCCAGCCGGCGGCGGGCATCGGCGATTGGCACCGGCAGGCTGGACGGGGCGGGGCGGGGGGCGGTTTCCTCCCATTTCGGCAGGCGGCGCCAGACGCGGATGGCATCGCCGGGCTGCAGGGCCTCCGCCGGGAGCGGGTGGGCGGCGCGCAGGGCCGCCAGCACGCTGGGGCCCCATGCCCAGCCGGCATGGTCCATCCGCACCGCCAGCGCAGCCATCTCCTCGCCGGCCGGGGTCGGCTGTCGGGCGGCGATGTGGTCGAGCAGGATATCGGCGAGATCGGGCAGCAGGTCGGCCTCTGCCCCGCCGATCCGCGCATCGTCCAGTCCCAGGGCCAATGCCAGCCCACGCGCCGTGGGCGGGACCGTCCGGCCGGGCATGGCGAACAGGAACAGTTCCAGCAGGTCGAGCCATGGTGTGGGCTGGGGCAGGGGTGGAAGGCCCAGCCGGCGCGCGGTCAGGGGGGCATGCACGACCAGGGGCGGCGGCATGTCGCGCAGCAGGCGTGCGGCTTCCTCTCCCGGCACAGTCAGCAGTTCGCCGTCCGGGGTCAGCAGCGAGCAGGTGCCGTGGCGCGCCACCAGGGCGGGCGGGAGGTCCGGGGAAGGGGGCGGTGTGGCCATCAGGGGAACATATAGGGGACAAATCGCCGTCTGTCGCCCATCTGGCAGACAGATGATGTATGGTATGGATTGACCCATCAGGTTTCAGTTCATAGCTTCCGGCGCATCATGTCCGATCAGAACCGTCTCGACCCCGCTTCCCTGCCCAAGGCCTGGCCGTTCGAAGAGGCGGCCAAGCTGGCCGCCCATGTCGAACGCAAGGCCCTGCCGGCCGATGCGCCCGCCCTGCTGGAAACCGGCTATGGGCCTTCGGGCCTGCCGCATATCGGCACCTTCGGCGAGGTCGCGCGGACCTCCTGGGTTCGGCAGGCCTATACGCGCCTGACGGGCCGGCCGACGCGGCTGCTCGCCTTTTCCGACGATATGGATGCGCTGCGCAAGGTGCCGGACAATGTGCCGAATGGCGACATGCTGCGCCAGCATCTGGGCAAGCCGCTGTCGCGCATTCCCGATCCGTTCGGTACGCACGAATCGTTCGCGGCGCACAATAACGCCCGGCTGCGCTCGTTCCTGGACGGATTCGGCTTTGAATATGAATTCGCGTCCTCCACCGAGTATTATGCCAGCGGCCGGTTCGATGCGGCGCTGCGTCGGGTGCTTGAGGTGCATGACGAGATCGTCGCGGTTATCGCCCCGACCCTTGGCCCGGATCGCCGGGCGACCTACTCCCCCGTTCTGCCGGTTCATCCGCGTACCGGGCTGGTGATGCAGGTGCGTATGGACGGCATCGACCCCGTTGCCGGGACGGTGCGCTGGACCGACGAGGATGGCGAGACGTTCGAGACCCCGGTGACCGGCGGCCATGCGAAGATGCAGTGGAAGGCCGACTGGGCCATGCGCTGGTTCGCGCTGGGCGTGGATTACGAGATGTCGGGCAAGGACCTGATCGACAGTGTGAAGCTGTCGGGCAAGATCTGCCGCATCCTGGGTGGCGAGCCGCCCGCCGGCCTGACCTATGAACTGTTCCTGGACGAGAACGGCCAGAAGATCTCCAAGTCCAAGGGCAACGGCATCTCGGTCGAGGAATGGCTGCGCTATGCCCCCTCGGAGAGCCTTGGCCAGTATATGTTCAACGCGCCCCAGCGGGCGAAGCGTCTGTTCTTCGACGTCATTCCCAAGGCGGCGGACGAATATCTGGCCAATGTCGCACGCGCCCGGACGCAGGGGGATGATGCGGCGCTGCTGTCCAATCCGGCCTGGTTCATCCATGCCGGGAAGATCGACGACAGCGCGGGCAGTTCGTTGACCTTAGCCATGCTGCTCAATCTGGCCAGCGCCGCGAATGCCGATACGCCCGATGTGCTGTGGAAGTTCATCCACCGCTATGACGAGGCGGCGTCGCCCGAGACCTGCCCGATGCTGGCGCGGCTGGTGGACCACGCGATCGTCTATTACGCGGATTTCGTGCGTCCTTCGAAGACCTATCGCGAGCCCGACGCGCGGGAGCGTGCGGCGCTGGCGGATCTGGCGGAGATGCTGCGCGGGCTGGATGCCGGGACGGCAGACCCCGATACGCTGCAGAACCTGGTCTTCGAGATCGGCAAGCGCCATGGGTTCGAACCGCTGCGCACCTGGTTCGGCTGCCTGTACGAGGTTCTGCTGGGCCAGACGGAAGGGCCGCGATTCGGCATTTTCATCGGACTGTACGGAGTGGCGGAAACCGTGGCGCTGATCGAGGCGGCGCTGCTTCGGGCGTCGGCGGCGACCGCGTCTGTCGTCGCCGGTTGACGCACCGGCGATGAGTTCCGCCATGGCCGGGTTCGCTCTCTCATGGTTCTGAATTGCTCCCTGCCGCCGGAGGAGCCGGCATCTCCGACACCGGGCTGGCGACGCCTGTTGCGGCACCTGCCGCATGTCGTCGGGCTGGGCCTGATGATCGCCGCGATCGTCGTGGTCCAGCACGAGGTGCGGGACCTGCATTGGGATGACATCCGCGCGGCCCTGGGGACGATACCGGCCACGACCATGATGCTGGGGATCGGCTGCACGATCCTGTCCTATTTCATCCTGTCCTTTTACGATTGCCTGGCGGTCTTGCAGGTCGGTCGCCGGCTGTCGTTCCGCAGGGCGGCCTTCGCATCGTTCTGTTCTTATGTCCTCTCGCACAATCTGGGCTTTGCCGCGATTTCCGGGGCGGCGGTGCGCTTTCGGCTGTATGGCAATTGGGGGCTGGGGTCGTTCGATATCGCGCAGATCATTGCCTTCTGCTCCGCGACCTATCTGCTGGGGGCGGGGGCGCTGATCGGTGCGGTGCTGCTGCTGGAGCCCGGCGCGGTTCCCGTCATCGGGGCGCATCTGCCGCATCTGGTCCTGTCGGGGATCGGGCTGCTGCTGTGGGCGGGGGTGGCGGTCTATATCATGCTGGGGCTGTGGCTGACGCAGGTGCGGATCTGCCGCTGGACCATCGTGCTGCCCCGGCCGGCGATGGCGTTTGCCCAGATGCTGGTCGCGGCCGCCGAGGTCGCCGCTACGGCCGGGATTGCCTACATCTTCCTGCCGCCGGGGATCGGGCTGGGCTATGGCGTGTTCCTGGCCATCTATATCGCTTCCTACACCGCCGGGCTGGTGGCTAGCGTGCCGGGTGGGCTGGGGGTGTTCGATGGTGCGATGATGCTCGCGCTGGGGGCCTATCTGCCGCCGTCGCAGATCGTCAGCACCATTCTGGTCTTTCGGCTGTTCTATTACATCATCCCGCTCTTCCTCGCCGGGCTGATGTTTGCGGGGCATGAGCTGTTCCTGCGCGGCGATGCCGCCCTGGCGCGCAAGGCGGCGCCCCGTGCGCCCCGGCGCGGGCCGCGTGAGGTCCGGCCCAGCCATGTGATCCGCGAGAGCGAGGCCGATTTCTCGGTGGTCGTGGCGACGGGGGCGGTCTCGATCTGCGGCGCGCTGCTGATCGCGCTGACGATCCTCGATCCCGCATCCTGGAGCAATGCCGGCGGGCTGCATCATCTGGTGGGCGTGGCGGGCGACTATCTTCTGTCGCTGATCGGGGTGGCGCTGATCGGCCTGGCCGTGGGCCTGTCGCAGCGCGTGACCCTGGCGTGGAAACTGACATTGGGCCTGCTGGTCGGGGCGGCCGCGCTGACCCTGCTGCGTGGGGCGTCGCTGGCCGTGCCGGGCATTCTGGGTCTGGTGGCGGTCCTGATCGCACCGTTCCGCAGTTCCTACTATCGGCATGCGCGGATCCTGAGCGAACCGCTGTCGTTTCGTACCGGACTGTCACTGCTGCTGCTGATCGGCTGCGTGCTGGTGCTGGTCTGTTCCGGGCCGCAGGACGAGGTTGGGGGAAGCTGGTGGGAAGTGATGCTGTTCACGGCCTCTCGCGGCGTCGCGCAATGGGTCATGGGCCTGGCCGTCGTGCTCGGTCTGGTCATGATCGGTCGGCTGGTTCGCCCCGGCCGGATCGCGGTGCTGCCCTGGGATAGCGCAGGCGAGGCCGAATATCGCGCGCTGGACCATGCGGCGGACGATCTGGGGCCGATCCAGCCAGCCGGGCTGATCCCCGGCGAGTCCGGCCTGGCGCTGCTGCCGTTCCTGCGGACGGAGAATTTCCTGATTGGCCTGGGCGATCCCGCCGGCGCATCGGCCGATTGCGCCTCGGCCATCTGGTGGTTGCGTGACCTGGCGGTACAGGAGCGCCGGCAGCCGGCATTCTGGCAGGTTGGGGCCTCGATGCTGGATGTCTACAACGATCTGGGCCTGACATCCTGGCCGCTGGTGGAAGAGACCGGGGACGATCTCTATCTGTGCTGCGTGCCGCAGAGCGTGCAGAATGTCATTTCCGTCATGCAGACCGCTGGTGCCGCACCCGCACTCCGGCTGGACGGGGCTTGACTGGCGGGCCGGTCTGGGAAAGACGATAGGCGGCTTTCGACTGGCGGCGACTGGTCGGGCATTGCCGCACGATCGCTCCCTGGAATGCGTTCCGATGTCCCCTGCTCTTCATGCCATTCCTTCCCTCGGCTGGAAGGACGTGCTGTCGGTCTTCAGCAATACGTTCCTGCTGGCGTTTCCTGCCCTGTTTTCGATCGTCAACCCGATTGGTGCCTCCCTGATCTTCTCGCAGGTGACGGCAGGGTGGGAGCGGAGCGAATCCCTGGTGCTGGCCCGGACGGTCGCGTTCTATTCGGCGGGGCTCCTGATCGCCTCGATCTGGGCCGGCAGTGCGATCCTCGCCTTCTTCGGCATCACGGTGGATTCGCTGCGCATCGCCGGCGGGCTGGTGGTCGCCGTTCGCGCCTGGTCATTGCTCCAGGCACCGGAGGAAGCGGCCGCCCGCAAGGAGAAGCAGGCCATGCAGGGCGGGCGAACCGTCGCCGTTCCGAGCTGGACGGAGATGGCCTTCTTCCCGATGACCATGCCGTTCACGGTGGGGCCCGGATCGATCGCGGTTGCCATTGCCCTGAGCGCCTCGCGGCCGGCATCCCCGGCGTGGCTCATCTTCTACCTGGCTGTTTCGGTCGCCGCGATCGCGGTGGCTGCCACGGTCTGGCTTGCCTACGCCTATGCCGAACGGCTGGTCGTGATGCTGGGTGTGACCGGTGCGCGGATCGTCTCGCGCCTGGCCGCGCTGATCCTGTTGTGCATCGGCGTGCAGATCCTCTCGGCCGGAATCGAGGGGCTGGTTGTCACCATCATGCACGCTGCGGCGGCGTCTTGAGCTATTTGGGTTCCGCCAGCAGGGGGCTGATGGCGGCACGCAATGCGGGTAGCACCTCTGCCGCGAACCATGGCGTGCGGCGTTCCCAGGCCCCGGTACGCCACGAGGGATGCGGCAGCGGGAAATAGCGGGGAAGATAGGCGCGGAAATCGCGCACCCGGTCTTCCACCCGGCCGGGCCCCAGAACTGCCGCCTGGGCATAGGACCCGACCAGCAGGGTCAGAGTGATATCGGGTATGCAGGCCAGCAGCCGTGCCCGCCACAGCGGGGCGCATTCCGGCCGAGGGGGCCGGTCGCCGCCCTTGGGCAGGCGCCCCGGATAGCACAGGCCCATCGGCAGGATAGCGATGCGGCTGGAATCGTAGAAGGTCTCGCGATCCATGCCCAGCCAGCCCCGCAGCCGGTCGCCAGACGCGTCATTGAACGAGATCCCGGTTTCATGAACCCGCGTACCTGGAGCCTGGCTGGCGATCAGCAGGCGGGCGGTGGTCGAGGCATGGAGCACGGGCCGTGGCCCCAGCGGCAGGCTGTCGGCACAGACCCGGCACGCCCGTATCTGCGCAACCAGGGAGGCCAGATCTTCTGCTGCTTCGTTGTTCTGCCCGGTCATGAGTTCAGGATTTCGGCCACCCATTGGGGGACCATCCGGGTCGCCGGCCCTACCAGTGTACGATCGAAGAGGGCAGGGATGACGGGGGCTTCCAAGTTGATGTCCAGCGTGTCGGCATGGTCGCGGACCTCGGCCACGAAGCCGGCTGCCGGATAGACGGTGCCGGATGTGCCGATGGTCACGAAGCGGTCGCAGGCGGACAGGGCCGCCTGGATACGCTCCATGTGCAGCGGAATTTCTCCGAACCAGACAACATCGGGCCGCAGGGCGGGGCGGCGGCAGGCCGGGCATGGGGTCTGGGGCAGGCAGCCGTCCAGCCATTCGGGCGTGGCGCCGCAGGACATGCAGCGGAGCCGCCGCAATTCGCCATGCATATGCACGACATTGCGGCTGCCCGCGCGTTCGTGCAGGTCGTCGATGTTCTGGGTGACGATCAGGATCTCGCCATCCCAGCGCCCGTCGCGTGCGGCCTGTTCCAGTTCCGCCAGCGCCCGATGGGCGGCGTTGGGTTCGACATGCGCCAGTTCCGCGCGTCGCCCGTTATAGAAGCGGCTGACCAGCATCGGGTCCCGCTGGAACCCTTCCGGGGTGCAGACATCGTTGATGTCATGCCGACTCCACAGGCCGTCGGTATCGCGAAACGTCTCCAAGCCGGATTCCCGGCTGATGCCGGCGCCGGTCAGGACGACGATGCGCTCTGCTGGACGAGCCTGGGTCATTCTTTTTCTATGCCCGATCGCAGCGCATAAGAAAACCGCCGCGGGGAGGCCCCGCGGCGGCTGAAAGGAATGCTGGCTGGTCGGGCGCGATTACTGCGCCTGATCCACCCCGGAGTGGGTCTGCGGGGCGAAGGTCCAGCCTGTGCCGTAAGGCTGCGGGTGCAGAAGCAGCCAACTGCTGCTCGGCGCGCCGAAGCCTACGCCGGCGACCGCGGCACCGGTGTCACGCAGCTTGGCGACATCGGCCGCCGTCACGTTCGCCGGGGCGTGGTTGCCCCATCCGGTACGGATGAAGTTGACCACATCCGCGATCTGCTGGGCCGACAGGGTCTTGCCATAGCCCGGCATGGCCACGGCCGACGGTGCCCAGTTGGTCGGCGGCAGCACGCCGCCATGGACGACCACGTTGACCAGCGAGGTCGGGTTTTCCGTCACCACCACCGGGTTGCCGGCCAGCGGCGGGAACATGCGGGCCACTCCGCCGCCGTCATTGCGATGGCAGATGGCGCATTCACGCAGATAGACGTCCGCGCCCGGCGACGAGGTGGTCTTGCCTGCGTTCAGCATGTCCGCGGTGGACGCGTCGTACGTGTAGCTGCCCTGCGACGGCGGAACCGGCGGCAGGCTCTTCAGGTATTTCGCCATCGCGCGCAGATCGTCGTCGGTGAAATACTGGGTGCTCCAGCCCACCACGTCGGCCATGCCGCCGAACACGGCGGAATGGTCGATACGGCCCGTCTTCAGGAAATAGTACAGATCGTCCTCGGACCAGCTGCCGATGCCGACCACCGGGTCGTTCCGCAGGCTGGGGGCCACCCAGTTGTCGATCGGCGCGCCGCCGGCCAGGAAGGCCGCGCCGCCGCTGGCATCGAGCGCCTTTTCCTGCATCGCGAAGCCGCGCGGTGTATGGCAGGCGCCGCAATGGCCCGGACCGGTGACCAGATATTCACCGCGTGCCACCACCGGATCGGTGCCGGCAGCCGGCTTGAAATCGGCCGGTGCCGGGGCGAACAGGGTCCGCCAGATCGCCAGCGGCCAGCGCATGGACATGGGCCACGAAATCTCGTTGGCCTTGTTGGGCTGTGCCACCGGCTTTACGCCATGCATGAAATACGCATAGAGCGCGCGCATGTCGTCCTGCGTCATGCGCGCGAAGGCCGGATAGGGCATGGCCGGGTAGAGCGTCGAGCCGTCCTTGCGGATGCCGTGGCGGACCGCCTGGTCGAATTCCTCGAAACTATAGCCGCCGATACCGTTGGAATCGGGCGTGATGTTGGTCGAGTAGATCGTCCCGATCGGGCTCTTGATCTCAAGACCGCCGGCATAGGCCTGCCCGTGCAGTGCGGTATGGCAGGCCACGCAGTCACCCAGGCGGGCGACATACGCACCCTTGTCGATCAGCGCCTGATCCGGCGCCTGAGCCATTGCGGCCGTGGCAAGGAGGCTGAACGCCGCCGTGCCGATCGCAACCTTAAGCCTGTTGAGCATTCTGTTCACCATGCGTCGTGTTGATGCGGAAAAAATGGAAGATCGAGGGGAAGGGGCTTATTGAGCGGGAATGCCTTCCGCGTTCTTCCGGGCATCAACCTCCCTCTGGTAGGTCTCGTTGGCGCGTTTCAGCAGGAACTGCCGGATGTCCTCGATTTCCTTGGGCGACATCGAGGAGTCGAAGCGGTCCATGCCGTAGGCCGTCAGCGCACCGCGGCCGACCACGTTGTAGAATGCATCCTGGTGACGGATCGCGCCGGACCAGCGCAGATCGGGCAGAACGCCGCCGGCTTCACCATTGTCGCCATGGCAGGCCGCGCAATAGGTCTGGAACTGGAAATAGCCGTTATCCGTCCGCTTCTCGTCGAATTCGGCGGGCGGCTTGACCGGCAGGTAGCCCTTGTCGTTCTGCGGCGGCAGCTTGGCGTTGCCGTCCAGCGAGAAGGCGATGACGCGCGAATGGTTGACGGTCCAGCCGCTGGTGCGCGCGAGGCCGCCCAGGAAGAACGGATAGATGCCGCCCCAGCCCACTTCGACGGCGACATACTGCTTGCCGTTCGCCAGGTAGGTGACGGGCGGAGCGATGATGCCGCTCTGTGCCGCGAAGCTGAACAGGTCGTTGCCATTGGTGGCGTCATAGGCGTGGAATTCGCCGTTCGCCAGGCCCTGGAACAGAAGGTCGCCGCCTGTGGCCACGATGCCGCCGTTCCACGGACCCTTATGATCGACGCGGAAGGCTTCCTGCTGCTTGATCGGGTCCCACGCCACGATCCAGCCCTTCAGGTCCTTGATGAAGGCGTCCTTGGCGTCCTGCTTGTCGAGAATGCCGACCTTGTTCATGTCCAGGCCGAGATTCCAGCTGTCGGGATGGGCCTTGAAGCCGCCGACCTGGTTCGAATAGAGGAAGGGAACCTGCTGTGCGGGGATGTAGACCAGGCCGGTGCGGGGGCTGAAGGCCATCGCGGCGAAATTATGGCCGCCCAGGTCGCCCGGGATGCCGTACCAATCCTTGCCGGTCAGGGTCCACAGGGCTTCCGGATTATAGATCGGACGGCCGGTCTTCGGGTCCAGGCCGCTGGCCCAGTTCACGTAGACATAGTTCTTGCCCGACAGGAATTCGCCGGTCTTGGCGTCGAGAACGTAGAAAAAGCCGTTCTTGGGCGCGTGGACGATGACGTGACGCATCTGGCCATTGATCGGCAGATCCAGGGTCATGATCTGCTGGACCGACGTATAATCCCACTGGTCCATCGGCGTTTCCTGGAAATGCCAGACATATTCGCCGGTTTCAGGCTTGATCGCGACGATGCTGCCCAGGAAGAAATTGTCGCCCTTGCCCTCGGAGCGGAACTTGTAGTTCCACGGCGAGCCGTTACCCACGCCCAGATAGACCAGATCGGTCACCGGGTCATAGACGATCGAATCCCATACGGTGCCGCCGCCGCCCTGCTTGGTCCATGCGCCGGTCGGGCTCCAGGTCTGGTAGGCCTTGTTCATCAGCACGCTGTCCGAGGCCGCGTTGTCCGGCTTGTTCTCGGGATTGGGCACGGTGAAGAAGCGCCAGTCGAGCTTGCCGGTCTCGGCATCGAAGGCCGATACGAAGCCACGGGCCCCGAATTCCGCACCACCATTGCCGATGATGACGCGTCCCTTGGCGATGCGCGGCGCACCGTCGACCGTATAGGAGCGCTGGTGACCCAGTGCCGCGTCGGTCGGGATGGTGTTGACGCTCCAGACCAGCTTGCCGGTCTTGGCGTCCAGCGCGATCAGGCGGCCGTCGAAAGTGCCGAAATAGACCTTGCCGTTCCAGTACGCCGCACCGCGGTTGACGGTGTCGCAGCAGCCTTTGTCGGCGATGTTGCCGGGCACGCGCGGGTCATAGGCCCACAGCAGCTTGCCCGTGGCCGCATCGAGGGCCTTCATCTTGCTCCAGTTCGTCGTCGCGTACATGACGCCGTCGACAACCAGCGGCGTGCCTTCCTGGCCGCGATTGGTGTCCAGATCGTAATACCAGGCCAGCTTCAGGTTGCCGACGTTGGAGCGGTTGATCTGGTCGAGCGGGCTGTAGCGCTGCTCGGAATAGGTACGACCGTATGTCATCCAATCGCCCGGATGGTCATCGGCATGGATGATCGCCTCTCCGGTATCGCTTGAAGCTGGGTCAGCCGCAACGGCGGCGTAGCCGCACAGAGTGACAGCGCATATCGTTCCGGCGGCAAGCGTTCCTCGCAGAGAACGCCCTTTCCGGAAAGCAGCTCGCATCATGTCCGATGTCCTCGTGACAATAGAAAAACAACCTGACGGCCCCGGTCCCGGACCGGGAAAAATCAGGCCCGATGCGACCATACTGAGGCTGAAAATTCAGTCTTCTGACGATTTTGTGTTCTTCGGGGAAGGGGACTGATACATGAGGGGTCGATCGGCCATTGTGGGCCCTGTCATGCAACAGCATGATATGGCTCATTATATTGATTTTATGTCGTTTTTTATCACTCATATCAGGTATGCGTGATATATGTTCGGTCAGTGGGCGTAACATTAATATGCATTAATGTAATTAAATATATGCGCTGGGCGAATGGGTTATGTTCATAGTTTTGTGAGGAGAGACGATTCGCACTTCCCTCATCCCGCCAGATCGTATTCGGCCAGATTCTCGTAAATCGGCTCGTCCGGACCCCGCAGGGACCGGAAGAGGGTCAGGTGCAGGGTGTCGACCGGCTGGAGGAGGGGGAGGGTGGACCATCGTGCCAGCCAGGGGGCCAGCATGTCCGGCGATGGGGTCGCGATCGTGCCGATCGTGACATGGGGCACAAAGCGCCTTCGTTCGACCGCCAGGCCGGCGGCGCGGCGCATGGCTGTATCCACCTTGCGATGCAGGTGCAGCAGTGTCGCGCTGCGCTCGATCCCGATCCACAGGGTCTGCTGGCCGCCATCCCGCTCGAAAATGCCTGGCGCGGTGGGCTGCAGGCGAACGGCGGGGGCGCGGATCGCCGACAGGGCCATGTCGATATCCTCCAGCCGGTCGCGGCCGGAGACCTCGCCGATGAAGCGGAGCGTGACATGATAGGTGGCGGGATCGACCCACCGGACGCCGGCGAGGCTGCCACGCATGGCCGCGATCGCTTCGCGGAGCGGCGATCCGACGTCGAGGGCGATGAAGAGTCTCACTGTCGTGCCTCGTGCGGGAAGGTTTTCGCGATTCCGTCCTTTGCCTTATAATATACTGGTCGTCGTGGGAGCGGCTCTTTTGCAGAAAAGTCATCCGGAAGCGAGATGATTTTCCTTGAAATATCGCCCGCTCCTCCCACATCTCTGACATGTTACGTCCGGAATTGCCCGGACAAAGGAAGGATGTCATGGCTTTCAGCCCGGATTTTCGAACAATGTCCCGACCCGCTGGCACCGGGGTCGGCGCTGGAGTCATCGACCAGGGGCTGCGGGCCTATATGCTCCGGGTCTATAACTGGATGGCTTCGGGCCTGGTACTGACCGGGCTTGTGGCCTATCTGGTCGCCAATACCAGCCTGCGCGCCGCGTTCTTCGCCGCCGTGATGACGCCCAACGGGGTGGCCGTGCGGCCGACCGGACTGGGCATGCTGGCGATGATCGCGCCGCTGGGCTTTGTGCTGATCATGTCGCTGGGGGTGAATCGCCTGTCGCGGCAGACGGTGCAGATGCTGTTCTGGGCGTTCTGTGCCGTGATGGGCGCCAGCCTGTCGAGCATTCTGCTGACCTTCACCGGGGTATCGGTGGTGCGCGTCTTCTTCGTCACGGCCGGCACGTTCTCGGCGATGTCGATCTGGGGATATGTCACGAAGACCGACCTGACGCGCTTCGGCTCGTTCCTGATCATGGGCCTGTTCGGGCTGGTGATCGCGGGGCTGGTGAACATGTTCCTGCACAGTTCGATGGTCTATATGCTGTACAGCATCGTCGGCGTGTTCATCTTTATCGGCCTGACCGCCTTCGACACCCAGCGGATCAAGATGACCTATCAGCAGGTTGCCTATTATGACGGGCCGGATGGTGCGGCCAAGCGCGCGGTCTATGATGCCCTGGCGCTGTATCTGAACTTCATCAACCTCTTCCAGTTCCTGCTGCAGTTCATGGGTGTGCGCAGCAACCAGGACAATTGAGGGCGCGCGAATCTGCCTTTTGATGTCTTGGCCAGAAATCAGGCCCCGCCTCACGGCGGGGCTTTTTTTTTATCTCGTGGTCGAAGGTGGGAGAAAAACGGACCCGGCCCGCGAACGGCGTGGAAATTCGGCTAAAATAAGACTTATTCTTCCACGGAAAGAGTGTGATGACGTGTATGTGATGTCAGGCACGCCAGATTACTATATTGAAATAAAACGATTTAATTTGGACACCTCGGCGTATTCGAAATAATCTGAAACATTATGTGAAGTCTTGCTTGTGAGGTCCATCCAGTCGGATAAGGCGGTAAGAGAACTATGAACGAAAGGATAGCTGCGCAGACAGGACGCTCGAGGCACGCGGCGGCACATGAGGTGCCAGTTCGGCCCTGCGGATGGAAAAGAGGCTTGACCGTTCCGATCCTTGATCAAGATCAAGGCCAAGAAGCCGGCGGCTGATCATGACGGGATCGATCCGGCGAAGGCCTCCTATTCCGAGAGGGAGGTAGACGGCGGTTTGATATCAACGGATGTAACACACGGCGAGAGACCCGCACCGGGATTCGCGGCAGACGTGAGACATGGCCGTTGTTGCTTTGGGGGCCCGTGAACGAAGCGAGCATATGAGCAAGGGTGATGTCGAAACCAACGAGGCGTGAGATGAAGAAAAAAATCTTGCCAAGATTATCGAGTTTATTGTGTTTGTCCTCAGCGTTCCTCTTGGCGGGATGTGACTGGGCACTGTTCGATCCGAAGGGCACCGTGGGTGTCCAGGAGAAGAGCCTGATCCTGACCTCGACCTACGCGATGCTGCTTGTGGTCGTGCCGGTCATCGTTCTGACGCTGCTGTTCGCGTGGCAGTATCGCCAGTCGAACACGAGTGCCGAATACCTGCCGAAATGGTCGCACTCGAACAAGATCGAAGTCGTGATCTGGGTGGTTCCGTCCCTGATCATTCTCTTCCTGGCAGTGCTGACCTACCAGACCTGTCATTCTCTGGACCCCTACCGTCCGCTCGAAGAAGAAGCCAATGTGAAGCCGATTCACGTTGAGGTCGTCGCGCTGGACTGGAAGTGGCTGTTCATCTACCCCGACGAGGGGATTGCCACGGTCAACCAGGTGGCCTTTCCGGTGAATACGCCGGTCGACTTCCGGATCACCTCTGACGCGGTGATGAACTCGTTCTTCATTCCGCAGCTTGGCTCGCAGATCTATGCTATGGCCGGCATGCAGACGCAGTTGCATCTGGTGGCCAATACCGCCGGCAACTATCTCGGCGAGTCCGCGAACTTCAGCGGCCGGGGCTTCTCCGACATGCGCTTCCGCGCGCTGGCGCTGAGCAACGACGACTACGCCGCCTGGATCCAGAAGGTGAAGGCAGCGTCCGAGCAGCTCGACAATTCGAACTATCCCAAGCTGGCCGCGCCCAGCGAGGCGAATCCGGTCGAGTATTTCTCGCATGCCGAACCCGGCCTGTTCGACCAGATCGTGGCCAAGTAC
Source organism: Gluconacetobacter tumulicola (assembly GCF_014174215.1). Taxonomy (GTDB): domain Bacteria; phylum Pseudomonadota; class Alphaproteobacteria; order Acetobacterales; family Acetobacteraceae; genus Gluconacetobacter; species Gluconacetobacter tumulicola. Next base: position 108,854 of record NZ_JABEQL010000008.1, read on the forward strand.
AACAATGGCATGGTCATGGATAAGAGCACGGGCAAGATGTTGCATGTGCAGTCCGCGATGTCCGACATGAATATGAAGGAATAGGACCGATGTTAGGAAAATTAAGCTGGTCGGATATTCCGATCGATGTGCCTATCCTTGTTGGTACCTTTGCCGGTGCCGCGATCGCCGGTCTGGCGGTGCTTGGGCTCATCACCTATTACGGCAAGTGGGGCTATCTCTGGAAAGAGTGGCTGACCTCGGTCGACCATAAGCGTCTGGGCGTGATGTATATCGTGCTGGCGCTGGTTGCCCTGTTCCGTGGCTTCGCGGACGCCATCATGATGCGCTCGCAGCTCGCGCTGGCCTATGCCGGCAACCCGGGCTACCTGCCACCGCATCACTACGACCAGATCTTCTCGGCCCACGGCACCATCATGATCTTCTTCATGGCGATGGCGTTCATGACCGGGCTGATGAACGTGATCGTGCCGCTGCAGATCGGCGCGCGCGACGTGGCTTTCCCCTTCCTGAACTCGCTCAGCTTCTGGATGACGACCATCAGCTTCGTGCTGATCAACGTGTCGCTGTTCATCGGTGAGTTCTCGCAGTGCGGCTGGCTGGCCTATCCGCCGCTGTCCGAGCAGCAGTTCAGTCCTGGTGTCGGTGTCGACTACTATATCTGGGCGGTTCAGCTTTCGGGCGTCGGCACACTGCTGACCGGTGTGAACTTCTTCACCACCATCGTGAAGATGCGCGCTCCGGGCATGACGTTCATGAAGATGCCGGTGTTCACCTGGACCATCTTCTGCACCAGCGTGCTGATCATGCTCTCGTTCCCGATCCTGACCGTGGCCCTGGGCCTGCTGGGTCTGGACCGTTACCTCGGCATGCACTTCTTCACCAATGACGGTGGCGGCAACCAGATGCTGTATCTGAGCGTCATCTGGGGTTGGGGGCATCCGGAAGTCTATATTCTGGTTCTGCCGGCCTTCGGTGCGTTCTCGGAAATCACGCAGACCTTCTCGCGCAAGCCGCTGTTCGGCTACAACACCATGGTCTATGCGACCTGTTCGATCATGGTCCTGTCGATGGTCGTGTGGCTCCATCACTTCTTCACCATGGGTGCCGGTGCCAACGTCAATACGTTCTTCGGCATCATGACGATGATCATCGCGATCCCGACGGGCGTGAAGATCTTCAACTGGCTGTTCACCATGTATAAGGGCCGCGTCGAGTTCCACGCGACCATGTACTGGGTGATCGGCTTCATGATCACCTTCACCATCGGTGGCATGACCGGCGTCATGCTGGCCATCCCGGCTGCCGACTTCGTGCTGCACAACTCGCTGTTCGTTATCGCCCACTTCCACAACGTCATCATCGGCGGTGTGTATTTCGGCTACGTCGCGGCGATGAACTTCTGGTTCCCCAAGGCATTCGGCTTCAAGCTGAACGAAGCGTGGGGCAAGCGGGCGTTCTGGCTGTGGTTCGTTGGCTTCTACTTCGCGTTCATGCCGCTCTATGTCCTGGGCTTCGAGGGCATGACCCGTCGTATGAACCATTACGACAATCCGGAATGGTATCCGTGGCTGCTGGTTGCCGAAGCCGGCGCCGTGATGATCGCCCTGGGCATCGTCTGCCAGCTGACGCAGCTCTATGTCTCGATCCGTGACCGCAACCTGGCCGAAAACCGCGATCTGACGGGCGATCCGTGGAACGCGCGCACGCTGGAATGGTCGACCTCCTCGCCCCCGCCGTTCTACAACTTCGCGGTTGTTCCGGTGGTGCATGACCTGGATGCGTTCGCCCATGACAAGGAGGCCGGCATCGATACCCGTGCCGCCGGTTCGAACTATCAGCCGATCCATATGCCGAAGAACACCGCCGCGGGCTTCTTCATCGGCATGTTCAGCCTGATCCTCGGCTTCGCCGCGATCTGGTGGATCTGGTGGCTGGCGGCCGTTGGCCTGATCGGTGTCATCGCGACCGTGATCGCGCGGAGCAGCAACAACGATGTCGACTACTATGTGCCGGCGTCCGAGGTTGCCCGTATCGAGAACGAGCATACCCGTAACCTTCTGGCGGCACAGGCGGCGGAATAATGGCGCACGATATCACTGCTGATGCGGCCCACGCCCACGAGGAACACCACGAATCTCCCGTGGTGTTCGGGTTCTGGCTGTATCTGATGACCGACTGCATCATCTTCGGAACGCTGTTCGCGGTGTTCGCTGTGATGCGCAACCAGTTTGCCGGTGGTCCCACCGGCAAGGACATCTTCGATCTGAACGGGGTGGGGATCGAGACGGCGCTGCTGCTGCTGAGCTCGATCACCTACGGTTTCGGGATGATCAGCGCGCACCAGAACAAGCTGGGCGCGCTGCGGGGCTGGCTCGGGGTGACCTTCATCCTGGGCCTGGGCTTCCTGTTCATGGAGCTCCGCGAGTTCTCGCACATGGTTGCGGAAGGCAACGGACCGGATCGCAGCGCGTTCCTGTCGGCCTTCTTCACCCTGGTCGGGACCCATGGTCTGCATGTGACCTGCGGCCTGCTGTGGATGGCGGTTCTGATCGTCCAGACGGGTGGGAAGACCGTCCTGTCCGAGCGCATGACGAACAAGCTGACCTGCCTCAGCCTGTTCTGGCACTTTCTGGACATCGTCTGGATCTGTGTCTTCACCTTTGTCTATCTGATGAGTGTGATCTGATGGCTGACGCGCATACGGACCATTCGGGAGCGAGCCACGGAAGTGTAGGGTCTTACCTTACCGGGTTCGTCATCTCTGTCCTGCTGACGGTTGCCGCCTTCGGTGTCGTGATGGCACACAGCTTCTCGCCCTCCGGGACGATTGCTGCCATTGCGATCCTGGCTGCGGTGCAGATCGTGGTTCATCTGGTGTTCTTCCTGCATATGAACACGTCTTCGGAGCAGCGCTGGAATGTGATGGCGTTTGTCTTCACCGTCCTGACGGTCTTTATCCTGATCGTTGGCACGCTGTTCATCATGCATGACACCTCGATCAACATGATGTCGCGCTGATATCCGCCTTCCCGGGTGCCGCAAGGCCCCCGGACCGGCTGGATGCCAGACATGAAAAAGGCCGGGGAGGGAAACCTCGCCGGCCTTTTTTCATGTCCGTGCCGGAAGTGTTGGATTCAGCTCGAATGAGGCCAAGTGGGTGGCGGCGCGAGCGAATCTGGGATTGCCCGCTGAGAAGCGGTTGCATGCTGGCCGCGCGGATAAACGGCGGACCAATCCGGTCCGGCAAACTTCGCTGCGGCCATTATCTATGAGGTTCTTGCATCACAAAGGATCAGAACCGATGCCGCTCGTCACTTCGTGCACGATTTAGTGATTATTCTTTTCGTATGACTCTCTGTTTGGGCGCACGTTTATGACGCAATTTTGCCCTACTTTTGCCTTCTTTACAAAATGAAACAAAAATGCTTAATCGCTATTTGGGAATGATTTCTTTCGAATGCCGGCATTCCCGGATGCGATGAGAGATATATATATGAAAAATTCAAGAATTTTGGTTTCTTGTGCTTTGGCGGCGCCATTGGTCCTGTCCGCTTGCGCGACGCCTGGTGACGAGAACAGAGCCGACACTTACAATGCTGCTCAAGTCAACCAACGGCAGTTGGCTCATGTGATCAATATTCTTGCTGTAATGCCTGCCCGGGTCCAGGTCAGCAATGCGCAAAACCAACGCACTGCGCAGATCGTGGGGGGACTATTGGGCGCCGGTCTTGGTGCCGGCCTCGGCGCGGGTGTAGCGCATTCGACCACAGCTGGGGTGCTGGGCGGCCTCGGTGGCGGCGGTGTCGGCGCGGCCGCCGGGTCTCTCGTTCCCGGGCAGACTCTGGTCGATGGCGTTTCGATTACCTATCAGGACGGCAATCAGACCTTCAGCTCCGCTCAAGTCGGACGTTTGTGTGAATACGTGCCGGGCAAGGCTGTCATGATTCAAGGGAGCCCAACCGAAACCCGCGTTCAGCCCAACCATGAGTGCCCTCCGCCGCAGAAATCATGATCTGAGGAAATGTAATGAAACGGGTTGCCTTACTCGCGTTTCTTGCCCTGCCGTGTTCCGGTTTCGCGCAGAGCCTTACCGACCAGATTAATGCGGTTTCTGCCGCACAGGATCAAAATGAGGCGGCGGCACGTCAGGCATGGGCAGCACAGCAGGCGGAATTGCGGCGCCAGGAGCAGGCGCAGGCCGCCAGGGCTCAGCAGGCTCGGCGTCAGGCTGAAGCCGTTGCGGCTGCTCGGCGCGCCAAGTTGGAGGCGCGTGAGGCCAAGGATGAGGCCTACGCGGACAAGCTGCGGGAACTGGACCTCCAGAGCCGGGAACTGGATCTTCAGGCGAAAAAGACGGATGTCTCTCGTGAGAACGACATCATCGACAGCACGCTGAAGCAGAAGGACGCCGCGGCTGATCTGACGCAATCCCAGGCTGATGCGAACAGGAGTGTTTCGCAGGGTGCGAAGGTGTTGATGGAGAAAAACGGCGCCAAAGCCGAATTGGAGGGCCAGGCTGCCGTGAAGAAGGAATCGGGCTGGTTCCATTAGCCCATGATCCGACGCACCCTGGTTTGTGGGCGTCGCTCTGTTTTGCAGTTCTGATTAACATTCAGCCCGTTCAGGTGGGATCATCTGAACGGGCTTTTTATTCGCATCCGAGATCGTACAATGTGTCGGTCTTGTCGATCATAGTGACGAGGCCCAGAGGTCGGATCATCGCATTCCACGGCCGCACGCAGCGAGAGACAAGAATAATCGCGAGTACCGCCTGCTGATATGCAGCATGGGGCGGTGGGTGGATGCGCCGGTCGAATTGGTCGTGAGCAGGACCAGTAGCTGCATCTTGAGGCAAATTCGCTCTTCACCGCACGGGATGTCGCCGAAAAGCTGAATCTGCCTCGCAATACCGTCTGATCTCTACCGGTCAGAGACCATAATCCTTGATATCAATCCTTGTGCGGCTCCGGCGACAGCAGGTCCTTCTTGCCGGGCTTGTCCTTCCATTCCTCGGCATCGGCGGGGGGAGTGCCCTTGCGCGTGATGTTGGGCCATTTGGTGGAATAGCTGGCATTGATTTCGGCCCAGGCGGCAGCGCGGTCGTCGCTGTCGGGAACGATGGCTTCAGCCGGACATTCCGGTTCGCACACACCGCAATCGATGCACTCGTCGGGGTTGATGACCAGGAAGTTCTCGCCGGCATAGAAGCAATCGACCGGGCACACCTCGACACAGTCCATGAACTTGCAGCGAATGCAGTTTTCGGTGACCACGTAGGTCATCGTTCATCTCCGATTATCTGTAGCTGCGATAACGTCGATCGACGACATCATCAGCCTTGGGGCCTGCGAGGTGCCGCCAACGGGAGCCTCGCCTATGATGGGCGTTGGTATGAAAGTCTTTTGAAGCCATGGCAAGTCAAAGACGCCATGCCGGCCTGTCGGAGGGCGGCGACGGTCAGTCCACGGGCGACAGGGCCCGCTCCGGCACGATCTCGTAGAGCAGGCGGGCCACCGTTGCCGGGCCGCGCCGCTGTGCCAGCGACACGATCCGCAGCACCATCACGCCGTCGCCGGTCGGGGGTGGCAAGGTCAGGATATCGCCCGGGCGTACCAGCGCATGGGCCTTTTCGGTCCGCTGCCGGTTGATCCGCACCAGGCCGGCCTGGGCCATGCGGGCGCAGTCGGGCCGGCTGCGGGCAAAGCGCGCGCACCATAACCAGCTATCGAGCCTCTGTGTCGCGACGTCATCCGGTGCGGTGCGCTCGCGGCTCATCGGCGCGGGGATTTCAGCACGGCCAGTGCCGCGAACGGGCCCTCCGGGACGGGATGCGGGGCCCGGGGGATGATGGTGCGGGTCGGTATCGGTGCCTGGCCCTTCGCCTTTCCGGACGGGCGGGGTGGGCCGTCATGGGGGGCGGGAGCCGTCCGGTGCCGTTGGCGGCGTCGTGCATCCTGCGTCACTGCCAGCATGGCCGGGGCGGCCGGGCCGTATTCGCTGGCGCCCAGCGGGCGGGCGGCGCGGACGGGAATATCCAGGGCCTTGAGGATCGCCGCCACCATTTCCGGCCGGACACCCAGGCGCGACGGCAATCCGTCGGGCAGGGGCACTGGTCCGTTGCGGGCCCGCCAGCGCAGTTCGCCGGACAGTTTCTCGGCAATATCGAGGCGCAGGCGCACCGGGCCGGCGGCGATCCAGCCCAGCTGCGCCAGGATGGCGTCATGCGGGCCGTCAGCGGGGACCGAGACCGCGCCGGGGGGCGGAAGGTCGGGCAGTTTTCGCCCGGTGCGCGCGGCTAGCAGGATCGCGCGCAGGCGCATGGCATGGGGCCGCAGCAGGGCGGGCATCAGCACCGCATGCCGGCCGATGCGCACGCCCAGATCCTTGAGGCGGGCACGGAGGGCAGGGGGCACGGACAGGCTGTCGGCCACCACGCCGCCCTGTTCTTCCAGCCGATGCAGGATGCCGCGCAGCGTCGGGTCCGCCTCCACGGCGGCGCGGGCGGCGAACAGGGGGGCCATCGCCTCGCGCACCTGGCGGTCCAGCCATTGTGCCAGATGGGCCCGGATGCGTTCCTTCTGCGCGCCGTCGAGAAAGGAATTGTCCATGACGTCGATACGCGGCCGGAGCAGATGGTCGCCGCCGCGCAGGCGCGCGATCATGCCGCCATCCCATTCGACGAACCGTCCATCGGCCGAAAACGCGAAGGCGTCATCCGGCGCCTGCGTGAGCGCCTGGACGCGTCGGGGGATCTCGGTCCGCAGGGCGCGGCGGGCGGCGCGCAGCAGCAGGCGCTGGTCGGGCAGGGCGGAGGCGGAATCCGCCACCAGGTCCAGGCCCGCCACCCGGCCCACCGGATGGCCTTCCACCACGACCTCGCCCTGGGCGGTGACGGCGGATAGCAGATCTTCCTCGGCGGATTCGTCAAGGCGGCGGATCAGGGAGGCGGCGCGGCGATCGACGAAGCGTGCGGTCAGCCGCTCGTGCAGCGCGTCCGACAACTGGTCCTCGACCGCGCGGGTGCGTTCCTGCCAGTGGGGGGCGTTGCGCACCCAGTCCCGGCGGGCGGCGATATAGGCACAGACGCGGATGCCCGAGAGGCGGTGCATGAGGGAATCGATATCGCCGTCGATCCGGGTGAAGCCCCCGATCTGCGCCTCCATCCAGGATTCGGGCACATGCTGGTCGCGCATGACATGGGTGAAGATCCGCGCGCAGAGCCTGGTGTGGCTCTCGTCGCCCAGCTTGCGGAAATCGGGAATCTGGCAGGCCTCCCACAGCAGCCGGGTGGCGCGGGACGAGCGGACGAGGTTGCGGATGTCCGGCACTGCCGCCAGGCTGCTGAGGGTCAGCACGTCGGTCGCCTCGTTGCCGGCGGTCAGTCCCACCAGGGGCGGGGGGCGGCTCAGGCTGGCCAGCAGGGCCTCGGGATTGGAAAAATCCAGATCGCTGTTGCGCCAGAACAGGCGCTCGATCGGATCGAAACGGTGGGTTTCGACTGCCTCGACCACTTCCTCCGACACAGGGGGGCAGGTGCCGGCGGTGCCGAAGGTGCCGTCGCGCATGCCGCGTCCGGCCCGGCCGGCGATCTGGGCGATTTCGGCGGGGAAGAGCCGCCGGGCTCGCATGCCGTCGAATTTCGACAGGCCGGCGAAGGCGACATGGTTGACGTCCATGTTCAGGCCCATGCCGATCGCGTCGGTCGCGACCAGGTAATCGACCTCGCGTTCCTGATACAGCGCGACCTGCGCGTTGCGCGTGCGCGGGGAGAGCTGCCCCATGACGACGGCGCAGCCCCCGCGCCGGCGCCGGATCAGTTCGGCGATCGCATAGACTTCGGTTGCCGAGAAGGCGACGATCGCGGAGCGGGGGGGCAGGCGTGTCAGCTTGCAGGCGCCCAGATGCGTGAGGCTGGAGAGGCGGGGGCGGGTGTCGATCTCGATCCCCGGCACCAGGCGGCGCAGCAGCGGGCGGATCGTCTCCGCCCCCAGGAACATGGTTTCCACCATGCCGCGGGCATGCAGCAGCCGGTCGGTAAAGATATGGCCCCGGTCGGGATCGGCGCAGAGCTGGATTTCGTCGACTGCGACGAATTCCGCGCGCTGGTCCAGCGGCATGGCCTCGACGGTGCAGGAGAACCAGCGGGCGTTGGGCGGGACGATCTTTTCCTCGCCCGTGATCAGCGCGACCGCGCCGGCACCTTTCGCGGCGACCATGCGCTCGTAATTCTCGCGGGCCAGCAGGCGCAGGGGGAAGCCGATGATGCCGCTGGAATGGGCCAGCAGGCGCTCGATGGCCAGGTGGGTCTTGCCCGTATTGGTCGGGCCGAGGACGGCCCTGATTCTCCTGGCATTCGCAGGATGGAGAGCGTGTCGCGCGGCACTGGGGGACCCGGCCCCCGGGGATGCACCCATCATGGTGCCATGCTCAGATGACCCCGGGCGGATTGCAAGCAAAACCCGCGTCACGATTGTAGAATAAGTTACCGACCGGTTGCGTTGCCCGCGCGCAGGACGCACGCTGGCGGTGTTCGGATCGCGGAGGCCGCTGATGTCCATTGAAGAATTCCCCTGCCTGTTACCGTCCATACGGGGGCGACGCAGTGGCGTCCGTGTAGTCTACGCGATCACCCAGGCCGATCTCGGGACCCTGGCGGAACGAGTCGGTGAGTCGGGTGCTGCCTTCCTTCGCGAGTCGGGGTTTCGGGGGCGGATCGGGGAACTGGGGCTGGTGCCGGGCAAGGATGGTGTGGCCGCGGCGGTGCTGGGTGTACGGGCGGGGGCCGACCCGTTTCAGTTCGGCACGCTGGCGGGCAGCCTGCCGGCGGGGGCGTGGAAGATCGCGCTGCCTGATGGCATAGCCCCGGACACGGCGGTTCTGGGATTCTGCCTCGGTGCCTATCGCATGCCCGCGTTCGGTCGTGCGGCCCCGCCAGACCGGGACATTGCGCGCCTGGTCGTGCCGGCGGGTGGTGCGGCGGGGGCGGAGGTCGCGCATGCGATCCGGCTTGGGCGGGACCTGATCAATGCGCCCCCCAACCTGATGGGGCCGGCCGAACTGGCCGATGCTGCCCGCGGCATGCTGGAGCCGCTGGGCGCGCGGCTGGAGATCGTGAAGGGGCGGAAGCTGGCGCGGGCCTATCCGACTGTGGCCCATGTCGGGGCCGGGTCGGCGCGCGACCCGAAGGTGGTCGTCGCCCGCTGGGAGGGCAGCCGGGCCGGCCCGAAGGCACCGTTGCTGTCGCTGGTCGGCAAGGGCGTGTGCTTCGACACCGGCGGCTATGACATCAAGCCGGCGGCGGGGATGCTGCGCATGAAGAAGGACATGGGCGGGGCTGCCGTCATGCTGGCCCTGGCCCGGCTGGTGATGGTGCGGGACCTGCCCATCCGCCTGGAGCTTCGCCTGGGATGTGTCGAAAACAGCATCTCGGGCACCGCCATGCGCCCGTCGGATGTCGTGGTCACGCGATCCGGGCAGACGGTGGAGATCGGCAATACGGATGCGGAAGGCCGGCTGGTGCTGTGCGACCTGCTGACCGAGGCCAGCGATGCGGACCCGGATCTGCTGATCGACGCCGCCACCCTGACGGGCGCGGCCCGGGTGGCGCTGGGGCCGGACCTGCCGGCGCTGTTCAGCAATGACGATCGGGTCGCGCAGGCGATCCTGGAGGCCGGAGAGGGGTGCGGCGACCCGCTGTGGCGCCTGCCGCTATGGGATGATTATGCCTCGTGGCTGCGGAGTCCGGTGGCCGATATGAACAATGTGTCGGCAAAACCCATGGCCGGATCGCTTACGGCGGCCCTCTTTTTAAAAAAATTCATCAAAACAGGCGTGCGCTGGGCACATATCGATCTGTATGCATGGAACGATCATTACCGTTCCGGACGGCCGGAAGGAGGGGAAATCCCGGTTTTGCGGGCTGTGTACGCAGCTTTGTTGCCGATCCTTCATGCAAGGGACAAATCGCAATCGTGAAATAATGACAAGGATCGAACTATTCCCGTTCCCTGGGCTTATATCTGCCGCATTCTGAAACTATATACGGTTCTGGAATGACCGTCGGCCCTGAGCGGGAACGCTGGCGGCGAAACTTTTTGGGGGCGTTGCCGACCTCCTCGGGAAAGGCTTTTTCACTATGGCTCAGAACTCATCGACCACCGACCAGTTGGTCAACACCCTGCGCGACACCATCGTTGCCATGGTGCGCCGTGACGGGCCCGATCTGTCGGCCCGCCAGCTTGGCGTCTTCCTCACCTGCTATCTCGAGGAAGGGGCCCATACTGTCCGTGGCCTCGCGGCGGCGCTGAACGTGTCCAAGCCCGCCATCACCCGTGCCCTCGACCGGCTCGGCGAACTGGATCTGGCCCGCCGCAAGGTGGACCCGATGGATCGCCGTTCGGTGCTGGTGCAGCGCACGCTGAAGGGCTCGGCCTATCTGCGTGAACTGCGCTCGATCATGGGTGAGGCCGCTGGCGTGCCGGCGACCGGGCGCACGGCCAAGATCGTGCGCGAAGAGCGCGCGCCGCGCCGCGCTGCCGGCTGAATTCGCCGGGACGGCTGCCCCTCCGGGCAGCCGTCATTTCCATTCTGGAAGACGACAGACCGGTCGGACGAGCGGGCCGATAGCCAGGGGTGACCGATGGTCCGCCCGTGGCGTGCCTGCGCGCGCCCATAGGGGGGCCGATTCCCCATGCACGTCGATTCAGCCGATCGGGACAGACCGAAGGAGAAAGATCATGCATATGGCATCGCGTATCGTTGCCGTGGCCGCTCTCGCCGTTCCGTTTCTGACGACGTCCCTTTCGGGCCCGGTGACTGCCCGTGCCGCCGATGAATTGGGTACGCCTGTCGGGCGTATCCGGCTGGTTGCCAAATCCGCCGATGTCGGCGTCGGCTGGACGTGGGGCACGGGAACGCTGACCTACGGCCACCATACCTATCATTTCACCATCAAGGGCGGGTCGATCGCCGCGGTCGGATATTCGAAGGTCGAAGGCACCGGTACCGTCTATAACCTGAAGCACCTGCACGATTTCGACGGTACCTACGTGGCCGGCAATGGCGAGGCTACGCTGGGCAGCGGTGTGGGTGGCAGCCTGCTGCATAACGGCAATGGCGTGACGATCAAGATCGACATGATCTCGCAGGGTGCGCGGCTGGCCGGCGCCGCCCAGGGGCTGGAACTGACGCTGACCCGCTGACGGGTCCGCGGCAGCCGATCCGGGTCATCGTTCAGGCGGTGCGGGTCGGCTGCCTCATGCGTCGTTCGACGAAGGCGCTCCAGAGCAGTTGCGGCAGCAGGACGGCCATCAGGCCGGCCGCCACCCCCATGATGCCGTGCAGGACGGCGTACGCCGCCATTCCTCCCCACAGGACGAACGACCAGTGGACAAGGGTGACGGCAACCGGCGAGAGGCCGCTCTGCGCTGCACGCTGGTAGAGATGTTCGCGATGGCCTTCCATCAGGCGGGCACCGTTCCGCCAGCGGCGGACAAGCGTATACAGGACATCGTAGATCAATCCGCCCAGCAGCATGGGAACCACGTACCATGCGGTCATGCCGGGGTGGCTTGCGCAGGTCAGCGCGAACGCGCCCATCAGCAGCCCGCAGGGCTGGCTGCCGACATCGCCCATGAATATGCGGGCCGATGGAAAATTGAACGGCAGGAAGCCTGCCAGCGCCGCCGCCAGCAGAAGGGCCATGGTCCCGAGGGGCGTGCCTGCCGCCAGGGCACCGAGGACAAGGCAGGCCAGCATGGCGGACCCCGATACCAGCCCGTTCAGCCCGTCCATGAAGTTGGCCGCATTGGTCGTGAAAACCAGGGCCGAGACCGCCAGGACCCTCCAGGCTGGAAAGGCCAGGGGCGTGGGCAGGATGGCGGGAAGGCCTGGGGGAATCGGCAATGTCATGGCCACCAGGAAAGCTGCCGCGATCTGCGCCCCCAGTTTGACGAGGGGGGGCCATTGATAGACATCGTCCAGCCAGGAAATCGCGCCCAGCAGGAGTGTCGCGGCCAGCAGGGCGGCGACGGGCAGGTCCAGCGGCGTCATGCCATGGAGCATGCGCCCGACGGGCACCGCCAATATGAATGCCCCCACGATGCCGATGCCCCCGCCCTTGGGCGTGGGCCTTGTGTGGGAACTGCGATGTCCCGGATGGTCCATGATGCCCAGGCGGATCGTCGCCGCGACGACGAGGCCGGCGGTGATCCAGGTGGCGAACAGCAGGAACGGGAAGGGGGCGATCACGGCCGGCTGCCGCGATGTTTTGTCGTCATGGCTTCTTCTAGCATGGAATGGGCTGGGCTATATGGTTGGGATAATGGCTCCGCAACGTCCTGACCTCGACGAGCCCGCCGACTGGCGGCGTCCGGTCAACCGAATCGCCGTCAACGTGATGCTGGATGGAGGGCTTGCCGCGCTCTCGGCTCCGCTGGCCCGCTGGCTGGCCGACCCTGGTGGCGGCCTGCTGCATCCGCTGTGGTTCATCGCGGGTGGCGCGATCACGCTGGTGCTCAGCAGCCTGCCATTCCGCGTCCAGCAGCAATATTGGCGCTTTTCCGGGGTGGATGACCTGCTGGGGATCGCCGGGGCGTCGGCGGCGAGCGCCCTCCTGTTCTCGCTGGGCCTCTATGCCACCGGCTTTCCGATTCCCACCCCGGCCTTTCCGTTCATCCATGCCTTGGTGCTGTTGGTGTCGTTGGGCGGGTTGCGGATCGTCTACCGCCTGTCCTGCCGGCATGCGACGCGGCGGTATCCGTCCTGCCAGGTGGTGCTGATCGGGTCTGATCAGTCTGCCGACCTGTTCATCCGCGCCATCGAGCGCGCGCCGCATTCGGCGTTCCGGGTTGCGGGCATCATGACCGGGGGGCGGCGGCAGACGGGGCGTAGAATCCATGGCGTGCCCATTCTGGGCCATGTGCGGACCATGGACGATATCCTGGACCGCGCCCGTGGTGGAAGGGGCTGGCCCGACCTGCTGATTGTGACCGATGCCGAATTCCGGGGTGAGGAACTGGCGCGGGTCCTGACATCGGCCGAGCAGCGGGGCCTGTCCGTCCAGCGGGCGCCGGACCTGACCGAATTGACCCCGGCCGCCCGCCTGGAACTGCGGCCGATCGCGATCGAGGACCTGCTGAACCGGCCGCAGGTGGATCTGGACCGGGAGGGGATGGCGGCCCTGCTGGGCGGGCGCACGATCCTGGTGACGGGGGCCGGCGGGTCGATCGGGTCGGAACTGGCCCGGCAGATCGCGGGATATGCGCCCGGGCATCTGCTGTTGCTGGACCATGGGGAGTTTGCCCTGTGGCAAATCGACCTCGAACTGTCCGAGCGGGCGCCCGCCATCCGGCGCGAGGCGATCCTGGCCGATATCCGTGATCGCGACCGGATGGAGGAAATCTGTGCCCTCTATCGGCCGGAACTGGTCTTTCACGCTGCGGCCCTGAAGCATGTGCCGATGGTGGAAGCCAATCCGTGCGAGGGCGTGCTGACCAATGTGATCGGAACGCGCGTGGTGGCCGATGCGGCGGCGCGCAACGGGGCGTTGGCCCTGGTCATGGTCTCGACCGACAAGGCGGTGAACCCGTCCAGCCTGATGGGGGCTTCCAAGCGCGCGGCCGAGATGTATTGCCAGGCGCTGGATGTCGAGGCCCGAAGCGGGGGCGGCAACGCCATGCGCTGCGTGACCGTGCGCTTCGGCAATGTGCTGGGGTCGACGGGATCGGTCGTGCCGCTGTTTCGCCGCCAGTTGGAGCGCGGTGGCCCGCTGACCGTTACGCATCCGGACATGCAGCGTTATTTCATGACGGTGTCCGAGGCCGTGGGGCTGGTCCTGCAGGCCAGCGTGCGCGGCACGATCCGCGACCAGGCCGGAAGCGGGACGGACACGCTGCTGCGCAATGGCGGGATTTTCGTGCTGGACATGGGCAAGCCGGTCAAGATCGTCGATCTGGCGCGGCAGATGATCCGTCTGGCCGGGCTGCGTCCGCAGATCGACGTGCCGATCCATTTCACCGGCCTGCGTCCCGGCGAAAAACTGTTCGAGGAACTGTTCCATGGGCGCGAGGCCCCGGCACCGACCGATCATCCGGGCCTGCGCATGGCGACGCCGCGGATTGTGGACAGCCATGCGGTGGGGCTGGTCATCGACCGGCTGGCGGCGACCTGCCACAGCGGCGATGTGCCTTCGGTCCTTGCGCTGATCAAGGGTCTCGTTCCCGAATTCGCCCATAACCCGACAGGCGATCTGCACGATACGATGGCGGAACCGACATCGGAACCGACCGACGCCGAAAGGACGATGCATCCATGACTGCCCCGTTTTCCGACAGCCTTCCGCCCATCGCGTTTCTCGACCTGCCGGCGCAGCAGGCGCGGCTGGGCGATGCGATCCGGCAGCGGGTCGACACGGTATTGGCCCATTGCCGGTTCGTGATGGGGCCGGAGGTGGCGGAACTGGAGCAGGCCCTGGCGGCCTATGCCGGCGCGGGCGAATGCGTCGGCGTGTCCTCCGGCACCGATGCGATCCAGATCGTGATGATGGCCGAGGGCATCGGGCCGGGGGATGCCGTCTTCCTGCCGGCCTTTACCTATACGGCGACGGCGGAGGTGCCGCTGTTGCTGAATGCGACGCCGGTGTTCGTCGATGTCGATCCCCGAACCTTCCAGATCGACCCGGCCAGCCTGGAGCGGCGGATTGCGCAGGTGCGCGCCGCCGGGCGGTTGCGCCCGCGGGCGATCGTGGGGGTCGATCTGTTCGGGCAGCCGGCGCCCTGGCCCGCGTTGCGTGCGATCGCGGAGCGCGAGGGGCTGTTCCTGATGGATGATTGCGCCCAGTCGTTCGGTGGGGCGCTGTCGGGCCGCAAGCTGGGGCGCGAGGCCACGGCGACGACCCTGTCCTTCTTTCCGTCCAAGCCGCTGGGCGGCTATGGCGATGGCGGCGCGATCCTGACCGACGACCCGGAGCGGGCGGAGCTGTACCGCTCGCTGCGCACCCATGGCGAAGGCAAGACGCGGTACGAAGTGCTGCGTACGGGCATGAACGGGCGGCTCGATACGATCCAGGCGGCGATCCTGCTGGCGAAGCTGGAAGGGTTCGACGACGAGCTGGCGCGGCGCGAGGCGATCGCGCGGGCCTATGATCTGGGCCTGGAGGGGGCCATCGTCACGCCGGCACGGGTGGCGGACGCGCAGAGCGCGTGGGCGGTCTATGCCGTGCTGACCGAAAGCGAGGCCGCCCGCGCGGCCTTGCAGGATCGGCTGAAGGCGCATGGCGTGCCCTCGGCCATCTATTATCCGCGCCCGCTCCACCTTCAGCCCGCATATCAGGGCCATCATGACGGAACGGCGTTGCCTGTTGCCGAAGATCTGGCTTGCCGTATTCTTGCCCTGCCCATCCACCCCGAACTGACGGATGCGGAGGTCGCGCGCATTGTCGCGGCTGTTCGCGGATAAATGAGAAAGACATTGGCATGAGACGCGAAACAGCGCTGCTTCTGGGATTCCTGGGGGTCACGGTCGGGACAACGGCCGTGCTGTGGTCCTTCGCGATGCCGAATTTCAAGCCGCTGGCCATTCCCGAGATGAGTTCGGGGGTGATCAGCGTGGGGCCGATGCGCCAGCAGCGTGCGCTGTCGGCGGCGGAAATCCATACGCTCAATGACTGGCTGCAACATCATCGCGCCGTCTGGGGGCCGCTGGGACAGACGCCGCCTTCGTCGGGCGATGCCACCATCACCCTGACGGCAAACCGGCCGGCTGGGCCGGACGGCAAGCCCGTCCCCTACAGCATGACGCTGTGGACCGGCATCAGCGCCGCCGACTGGAACGATACGGTGTTCCTGGAGGACCGGCCGGGTGTCGTGATCCGCGTTCATCAGTTCTCCGAAGGCGATTTCGCGCCGCTGCGTCAGCTTGTGGACCAGCATCCCTACGAGCGGACCGCCTTTCCGTGATTGCCGTCCCGGCGCATGCGACGGCACTGATCTTCGATTGCGACGGTACGCTGGTCGATACGTTGCCGCTCTATCTGCGGGCGTGGCTGGCCGCGCTGCAGTCGGAGGCGGCGCATGAGGTGGCGCCGGAATGGTTTCATGGCCGGGGTGGGCTGTCGGAACACATGGTGCTGGACCTGATGGAGGCGGAACTGGGGCGGCCGCTGGATCGGGCCGCCGTCGTCCGTGCCGCCCGGCGGAATGTGCTGTCGGCCATGGCCGACCTGCGGGAAATCGCCGTGGTGGCGGATCTGGCCCGCCGGTATCGGGGCACGCTGCCGATGGCGGTGGCGTCCAGCGGATCGCGCGAGATCGTGCTTGCGTCGCTGACCCGTACCGGATTGCTGGACCTGTTCGATACGGTCGTGACCATCGACGATGTGGCGCGCCCCAAGCCGGCCCCCGACCTGTTTCTGGAGGCCGCGCGCCGGCTCGGCGCCGCGCCCGATGGCTGCCTGGTGCTGGAGGATAGCGCCGAGGGGCTGGCGGCGGCCGGTCATGCCGGCATGCAGGGGGTGGATATCCGCCCGTATATCCGCCCCGCTACCGACCGAGTGTGATGGTGCCGACCGGGTTCAGACCCGGTCGGACTTGTCGAGCGGCGGGCTGGCCCGGTCCATTACGGCCAGCAGTGCCGCCGTCAGCGGCGAGGCCAGGATCAGCCCCGGCAGGCCAAGAATGGTGCCGAACACGGTCTGCGACAGGATGGTCACGCCGGGCGG
Source organism: Gluconacetobacter tumulicola (assembly GCF_014174215.1). Taxonomy (GTDB): domain Bacteria; phylum Pseudomonadota; class Alphaproteobacteria; order Acetobacterales; family Acetobacteraceae; genus Gluconacetobacter; species Gluconacetobacter tumulicola. Next base: position 125,574 of record NZ_JABEQL010000008.1, read on the forward strand.
CATCTGCACCGCATGGCGCTGAATCAGCGGTGCCATGACATTGCCCTCGAAGAACTGGATGGCGGTATAGAGCCCCAGCACCATCAGCCCCTCGCGCGTGCCGACCGACAGGCCCAGCAGGATGGCGGGGATCGCGCCGATGAACGCCCCGATATAGGGAATGAAATTTGCCAGGCCGGCGACGACGCCCAGCGCCAGCGCCAGCGGCACGCCGATGAACCACAGGCCGAGCGCGGACAGCAGGCCGACGACGAACATGTCCAGCGCCTGGCCGGCGGTCCAGGCCCATAATGTGCGCCCCGCCACCAGCAGCAGTTCCCGCGCCGTCGGGCGGTGTGCCGTGGGGAACAGGCGCAGCAGGCCGTTGACGTACAGCGCGGGAGAAAGGGCGAAATACAGGCCGGCGATCAGGATCACCGCCAGCGTGCCGACGGCGCCGAACGCCGAGGAGAGGACGCCGGTCATCGACCCGGCGATGCGCGATCCCATGCCCTCGCCACCGCTGCCGCCGGTCTGGGTGCCGCCCAGCGCCTGCGGCAGATAGTCCAGCAGCGTACGTCCGAACTCGCTGGTGCCCAGTTGCGCCCGCACGGCATAGGCCTGCGTGGTCAGCGCTACGCGCAGGCGTGTCGCCTGTTCGGCGATCGTGGGGCCGCTGCTCCAGATCAGGCCGGCGAAGGCGGATAGCAGGATCACGACGACCAGGGTGAGCGCCAGCCAATAGGGCAATCTGATCCATCGCTGGGCCAGCAGCGCCAGGTTGTGAAGGATGACCGCGAGCAATGTCGCGGCGAAGACGACCATCAGCACGGGACCGAGCAGCCAGATCGACAGGATCACGGCCGTCAGCAGGATCGTCTTCTGGAGCAGGGCGTGGATCTTGGCCAGTTGGATGGCGCGCGGATCGGTGGGAGGCGTTTCGTGCCGGGGTTCGCGCTTCTCGATCGAGGCGGCTGGCTTGGGGTCGGTCACGGCGATGGGGGGCATGGCGTTTCCGCTTTGTGGTCGGCAAGAGGATTGGTTCGCATATCCGTCCGCTCGCGTCGATGCCGGCGGAAGCCGCAAGGGCGCGCGCCTACGGAACAGAAGGCATAGTAGCAACGTTCCCGTGCATGAAAGGATACCAGAGGGATGCCGCGCCGGAGAAACGGGACTGGACGGCCCGGTCGGGCGTTTGGTGTCCGATCAGTCCTGGGCGGAGGCTTCCTCGATCGCGGCCTCGGCCAGCAGCCACTCCTCCTCGGCCGCCGCTTCTTCGCGCCCGATGGCGGCAAGGCGGGTGTTGATCGCCGTCACGTCCTCCGCGCTGCCGGTGGCGTAGAGCGCCGGGTCAGCCAGGCGGGTTTCCAGCCGCGTGCGTTCCACCGTCAGTTTGCCGATACGTGCTTCGGCGTCGCGCGCCTTTTTCCGCAGGGGGGCTACGGCCTTGCGTGCTTCGGCGCGGTCGCGACGGTCTTCGCGCTTCGGTGCCGCGGCAGTCGTTGCCGGCCGGCTGGCCGCGCGGGCGCGTTCGGACAGCCAGACGCGATATTCGGCCATGTCGCCGTCGAAGGGGCGGACGGTGCCGTCGCCCACCAGCCACAGCCGGTCGGCCACCAGTTCGACCAGATGCGGATCATGGCTGATCAGCAGCACTGCGCCTTCGAATTCGGCCAGGGCGCGGATCAGCGCCTCGCGGGCGTCCAGGTCCAGATGGTTGGTCGGTTCGTCCAGGATCAGCAGATGAGGGGCGTCCCGGGTGGCCAGCGCCAGCAGCAGCCGGGCCTTTTCGCCGCCTGACAGGTCGCGGGTCACGGTGTCCGCGCGGTCGGCATCCAGCCCGAAGCGGGCAAGCTGGGCGCGTACGGCCGTCGGCGGGGCCTTGGGCATGGCGCGGGCCATGTGGGTGACGGGTGTTTCGTCGGGCACCAGCTCTTCGGCCTGGTGCTGGGCAAAATAGCCTACCCGCAGGCGCGGATTGTGGTTGGCCGTCCCGGACAGGGGGGGCAGGCGGCCGGCGATCAGTTTGGCGAAGGTCGATTTGCCGTTGCCGTTTGCCCCCAGCAGGGCGATCCGGTCTTCCATGTCCAGCCGCAGCGACAGGTTCGAGAGGATCGGCTTGCCGTCATAGCCCACCGACACGCGGTCCAGCGTCAGCATCGGCGGCGGCAGGGGAGTGGGTTCGGGGAAGGCGAAGCGGGTGGGCGTGTCCTCGATTACGGCTTCGATCACCGGCAGTTTTTCCAGCGCCTTCACGCGGGCCTGGGCCTGCCGGGCCTTGGTGGCCTTGGCGCGGAAGCGGTCGACGAAGGATTGCATGTGGGCGCGCTGGGCGGCGATCCGCTCGGCGGCGCGGGCCTGTTGCAGGGCCTGCTCGGTGCGGATGCGGACGAACTCGTCATAGCCGCCAGGGGTCAGCGACAGGCGGCGCTGGTCGAGATGGGCGATGGCGTCCACTGAACGGTCCAGCAGCCCGCGATCGTGGCTGACGATCAGCGCCGCGCCGGAGAAGCGGGCCAGCCAGCTTTCAAGCCAGATCGTGGCTTCCAGGTCTAGATGGTTGGTCGGTTCGTCCAGCAGCAGCAGGTCGGGGTTGAGGAACAGGGCGGTGGCCAGCGCCACGCGCATCCGCCAGCCCCCCGAGAAATCCGAGACCGGGCGGGCCTGGGCGGCGGCGTAGAACCCCAGCCCCGACAGGATGGTGGCGGCGCGTGAGGGGGCGCTGTCGGCGCCGATGGCGCGCAGGCGTTCATGAATGTCAGCTAGTCGTGCCGGGTCGGTCGTCCGTTCGGATTCGGCCAGCAGGGTTGTGCGTTCGACATCGCCGGCCAGCACGGTGTCCAGCAGGTTGGCGTCGCCGGAGGGTGCTTCCTGCCGGATGCGGGCCATGCGGGCGCGCGAGGACAGGGTGATGGTGCCGCCGTCGGGTGCGATGTCGCCGGCGATGGCGGCCAGCAGGGTGGATTTGCCGGCGCCGTTGCGCCCGACCAGGCCGATCTTGCGCCCCGGGTCGACGCTCAGCGACGCCCCGTCCAGGAGGGTGCGCCCCGCGATGCGAAGGGTCAGGTCGGAGATGACGAGCAGACTCACGGGGGCAGGCTCCGGAAATTTGGCGGCTTGCCCGGCGAGGCGGGCAGGATTCGTGATGCTGTACCTACCAGTCCTGCCCAATATGCTCTAGATGGCGCGCGTAAGGGGCGCCGGTCCGGATGGGCAGGGGGTCCCGGTCATGCAATTCGACCAAGAAGAGGAGCCATCCCATGGCGACCGAACGTACCCTGTCGATCATCAAGCCGGACGCGACCCGGCGCAACCTGACCGGCAAGATCAATGCCGTGTTCGAAGAGGCCGGCCTGCGGATCGTGGCACAGAAGCGCGTCCAGCTGACCGAAGCGGTCGCCGGCGCGTTCTACGCCGTCCACAAGGAGCGTCCGTTCTACAACGACCTGGTGTCGTTCATGATCTCCGGCCCGGTCGTGGTGCAGGTTCTGGAAGGCGAGAACGCCGTCCTGAAGCATCGTGACGTCATGGGTGCCACCGACCCGAAGAAGGCCGCCCCCGGCACCGTGCGCGCCGAGTTCGCCGAGAGCATCGAAGCGAATTCGGTCCATGGTTCGGACAGCCTGGAAAACGCGAACAACGAGATCGCGTTCTTCTTCGCGCAGACCGAAATCCTGCCCTGATCGGCAGTGGGCGGGCACCCTCGGGTGCCCGCCATCGGCTGGTCAGACGACCAGCAACGATCCGCCATCCTCGGCCGATGGCGACGTTTCGGGCCGCAGGAGCCTGTGCAGGGCGGCCGGATACAGGCGATGTTCCTGTTCCAGAACGCGTGCGGCAAGGTCTTCGGGCGTGTCGCCGGCATGGACCGGCACGGCCGCCTGGCCCAGGATCGGGCCGTCATCCATCACTTCCGTCACCAGATGCACCGTGCAGCCATGCAGCTTCACGCCGGCTTCCAGCGCGCGCTCATGCGTGTGCAGGCCGGGGAAGGCGGGCAGCAGGCTGGGGTGGATGTTGAGCATCCGTCCGGCCCAGGATTCGGTCAGGAAAGGTGTCAGCAGCCGCATGTAGCCGGCCAGGCAGACCAGTTCCACGCCGGCCTCGCGCAGCATGGTGTCGACCGCGCGTTCATGCGCCGCGCGATCCTTGCCGAACGGGCGGTGGTCGACGGCCTCGGCCCGCAGGCCCGCGGCGCGGGCGATATCCAGGCCGGGGGCATCGGGCTTGTTGCTGAGGACCATGACGATGCGTGCCGGGAAATCCGGCGCGGCGCAGGCATCGATCAGCGCGCGCATGTTGCTGCCGCGCCCGCTGATCAGAATCGCGATCGGACAGCGATCGTCCGATGAGGTTTCGCTCACGGATGGTCAGCCGGTGAAATCGGGGCGGGTGGTGAAGCGCAGGCCGGCCGGGGCGTCGGGAGCGGAGGCTTCCAGCTGGCCGACCACGACCGGGGCTTCGCCCGCCGCGCGCAGGGCGGTCAATGCGGCGTCGGCGTCGCGGGCGACCAGCACCATGCCGATGCCGCAATTGAACACTTTCAGCATCTCGTCGGCATCGACCTGGCCGGTCTGCGCCAGCCAGCGGAAGACCGGGGGGATCTGCCAGGAATCGCCGTCGACCACCGCCGTCAGGCCTGCCGGCAGCACGCGCGGCAGATTACCCGGCAGGCCGCCGCCGGTGATGTGCGCGGCGCCCTGGATCAGGCCCTGCCGATGCAGGTCCAGGACCGGCTTTACGTAGAGGCGTGTGGGCGTCATCAGCGCCTCGGCCAGGGTCTGGCCTTCGGCGAAGGGGCAGGGGGCGTTCCATGCCAGGCCGCTGCGCGTGACGATGGAGCGGACCAGCGAGAAGCCGTTGGAATGCACGCCGCTGGCCGTGAGCCCGATCAGCGTGTCGCCGGCGGCGATGCCGGAGGGCAGCAGCGCCGAACGTTCGGCGGCGCCGACGGAGAAGCCGGCCAGGTCATAATGGCCGGGGGCGTACATGCCCGGCATCTCGGCGGTTTCGCCACCCACCAGCGCGCAGCCCGATTCGGCGCAGCCCTGGGCGATGCCGCGCACCACCTTGGCCGCGTCCTCGACCGCCAGCCGGCCGGTGGCGAAATAATCCAGGAAGAAGAGCGGCTCCGCGCCCTGGACGACCAGGTCGTTCACGCACATGGCCACCAGGTCGATGCCAACGGTTTCGTGCAGCCCGCTTTCGATGGCGATCATCAGCTTGGTGCCGACGCCGTCGGTGCAGGAGACCAGGACCGGATCGCTGAAACCCGCGGCCTTCAGGTCGAACAGGGCCCCGAATCCGCCCAGGCCCCCCATGGTGCCGGGGCGATCCGTCGCCTTGGCCGCCGGCTTGATGGCATCGACCAGCGCGTCGCCGGCTTCGATGTCCACGCCGGCGTCGCGGTAGGTGGCGCCGGCGGCGGGCGGGGCCGAAGAAGAGGAGGGGGCGGAGGTCATGTGCGGGGCCTTCGTCGTCGCGCCCCGTCCGTCGCCCCGTCGTAACGGCGGGGGTCGAAGAATGGGGCGAGGTAGGGTAAACGCTCAGGGTTCCTTTACGGCAGGCGAAGGCGGCACGCAAAGCAGTGGTTGAACAGGCGGTGCAGAATCCGGGCGAACAGGCGCCGGCAGGCGGGGCGGACCAGCTTGCGTTGCCCTTTGGGCATCGCAGCCGTTTCGCCCGGACCGATTTTGTCGCGGCGGCGTCGAACGGCGCGGCACGGGCCTGGCTGCTGGGGGCGAACCCGTGGCCCGAGCACAGGCTGGCGCTGTGGGGCGCGGCCGGTGCCGGCAAGACCCACCTGCTGGAGATCTGGGCGCAGGAGCATGGAGCCGTGCTGCTGCGCGGCGCGGATGTCACGCGGGCGACACTGGGTGAATTGCTGGATGGCCCGGCGAATATGTTCCGCGCCGTGGCGGTGGACGATGCGGACCGCGCGGAGGACCAGCAGGCGATATTGCATCTGCTGAACGCGGCCCGCGAGCAGCGGATTGCGCTGGTGATGGCGGCCCGCCTGCCGCCCGCACGCTGGCCGGTGGTGCTGCCGGACCTGGCGAGCAGGCTGCGCGCGACGATGGCCATCGAACTGCGCCAGCCCGAGGATACGCTGCTGCGGATCCTGCTGCTGCGTCATCTGGCGGACCGGCAGATCGTGGTCAGCCAGCCGGTGACCGAATGGCTGCTGCGCCGCCTGCCGCGCACGGCCTCGGCCATTCGCGATGCCGCGATCCGGCTGGATCAGGCCGGGCTGGCGGCGGGACGGCGCGTGACCCGCGCGCTGGCCGTGGCGGCGCTGCATGACCTGCTGGACCATGAGGAGATGGCGCCCGACCGGATGGGGGAAGGCCCCATTTCCTAAACCCCACGCGTTGGCATTGCGGGGTGTTTCCGCCTAGTTTGACGAACGAAGGCGGATTTGTGGCAGGAGATTGGATTGACCAGACCGACGGGGAAAACGCCCTCGCGCCGGACATCCGGACGGACAGCCGGCAAGCGTGCTGCCGCGCCCGCGACGCGGCGGAGGCTGGCGCCACCCGCGCAGACACCGCCGCCACCACCGATCGACATGCATTCCCCCGCCCGGTTCATCAACCGGGAGCTTTCCTGGCTCGATTTCAACCAGCGCGTGGTCGAGGAAGCGGATAATCCGCGCAACCCGCTGCTGGAGCGGCTGCGTTTCCTGTCGATCAGCGCGGGGAATCTCGACGAGTTCTATTCGGTCCGTGTCGCCGGTCTGGTGGGGCAGGTCCGCGAGGGGCTGCTGAGCATGTCGCCCGACGGGCTGACCCCGGCGCAGCAGCTTGCGGCGGTGCGTACCCGCACGGCGCGCCTGCTGCGCGAGCAGCAGCGGATCTGGAAGGATCTGCGCGGGTTGCTGGCCGAAGCCGGGATCGTGGTCTGCGGCCTGGACCACATTACCGAGGCCGATCGCGAATGGCTGGATGGCTGCTTCATGGACCGGGTCTTTCCCGTTCTGACGCCGCTGGCGATCGACCCCGCGCATCCTCTGCCCTTTATCCCGCATATGGGACTGGCGCTATCGCTGCGGCTGATGAGCAAGGACACCGGGCGTTTCGTCATGAGCGCGATGATCCTGCTGCCGGCCCAGATCGACCGGTTCATCCGGCTGCCGGCCAGCCTGTCGCCCCCCGGCGTCGCCCGGTTCATCATGCTGGAAAACATGATCGCGCTGTGCATCGATCGGCTGTTCCCCGGCATGATGGCGGGCGATTGGGGCGTGCTGCGGGTGATCCGCGACACCGACGTGGAATTCGAGGATGAGGCCGAGGATCTGGTCCGCTCCTACGAGACGGCCTTGAAGCGCCGGCGCCGGGGCGTGGTGATCCATCTGGATATCGATACCCGCATGCCGCCCGATCTGGGGCAGGCGGTGGCCAATGACCTGAACGTGCCGCCCGATGAGATCGAGATCCAGCCCGGGCTGATCGGCGTGGTGGACCTGAAGCAGCTGATCGTGGACGACCGGCCCGAACTGCTGTTTCCGCCCTACACGCCGCGCTTTCCGGAACGGGTGCTTGATTTCGGTGGGGATTGCTTCGCCGCCATCCGCGCGAAGGACATGATCGTCCATCATCCGTTCGAGAGTTTCGACGTGGTGGTGCAGTTTCTGCGGCAGGCGGCCCAGGACCCGGCGGTGGTGGCGATCAAGCAGACGCTGTACCGGACCTCGCGGGACAGTCCGATCGTCAAGGCGCTGATCGAGGCAGCCGAGGCCGGGAAATCGGTCACCGCGATGGTGGAACTGCGCGCCCGGTTCGACGAGGAAGCCAATATCCGCCTGGCGCGTGCGCTGGAGGCCGCCGGCGCGCAGGTCGTGTTCGGCTTCGCCGACCTGAAGACCCATGCCAAGCTCAGCCTGGTCGTGCGGCGCGAGGGCGGGACGCTGCGGTCCTACGCCCATTTCGGCACCGGGAATTATCATCCGATCACGGCGCGGATCTATACCGACCTGTCCTTCTTTACCTGCGACCCGGAATTGGCGCGGGATTCGGCGCGGCTGTTCAACTACATGACCGGCTACGCGATGCCGGCGCGGATGGAGGCCATCGCCTTTTCGCCGGTGACGATCCGCCGCACGTTGGAGGAGCTGATCCAGGCCGAGATCGAGCATGTCCGGGCCGGGCGCCCGGGCCAGATCTGGCTGAAGATGAATTCGCTGGTCGATCCGGACCTGATCGATCGGCTCTATCGCGCATCGTGCGCCGGGGTGCGGATCATGGCCGTGGTGCGGGGTATCTGCTGCCTGCGGCCGGGGGTGGTGGGGCTGTCGGAGAATATCCGCGTCAAGTCGATCGTGGGGCGGTTTCTGGAACATGCCCGGATCTTCGCCTTCGGCGATGGGCACCGGCTGCCCTCGCGCTATGCGAAGATCTATATCTCGTCGGCCGACTGGATGGTGCGGAACATGGACTGGCGGGTGGAAAGCATGGTACCGATGCGCGACCCCACGGTACATGCGCAGGTGCTGGACCAGATCATGGTCACGGACCTGAAGGATAATCTGCAATCATGGGTCCTGCAGCAGAACGGCGTATGGCGGCGGCTTGAACCCGGCGCCAGGCCGTTTTCGGCCCATGATTACTTCATGACCAATCCTTCGCTGTCCGGGCGGGGGCTGGCCGCGCAGGACAGCGCCATTCGGGTCAGCACGCCGTTGCCGCGACATCAGGACCGGATTCTCGATGATTGAGGGTTTCAGTGAAGGTTACAGCATGACGCAGCTTCCGCCGGTCGCCGTTCGCATGTGCCGGGCCCGATGATCCGGGTTCCGCATCGCCGTTCGGCCGTTGTCGATCTGGGGTCGAACTCCGTTCGGCTGGTCGTGTTCGACGGTATTTCGCGGAATCCGATTCCGATCTTCAATGAAAAGGCGGTGCTGCGCCTGGGGCGAGGGTTGAATGCCACCGGGCGGCTGAATGAAGAAGGCGTGGGCCTGGCGATACAGGTCATGGACCGGTTCCATGCCATCGCGCGGGGCATGGATGCCGACCCGTTCGAGATCCTGGCCACCGCCGCCGTGCGCGATGCCACCAACGGCCCGGAATTTGTCGCCGCCCTGCGCGCACGTATGCCCGGCGTGCCGATCCGCATTCTGTCGGGCGAGGAAGAGGCTGATTATTCGGCGACCGGCGTGCTGTGCGGCCTGCCCGAGGCTGATGGGCTGGTTGCCGATATCGGTGGCGGGTCGCTGGAGCTGATCCGCCTTTCGGCGGGGAGCAAGCTGGATGCCTGCACCCTGCGGCTGGGGGTGATCCGGCTGAACGACCGCGCCGAGGGCGATTTGCAGAAGGCGCGGATCATCGCCGATGCCGATATCGGGCAGGTCGGCTGGCTGGACGATGTGGTGGGCCGGCCGCTCTATCTGGTCGGTGGGGCCTTCCGTGCGCTGGCGCGCCTGCAGATTGCCCGGACCAATTATCCGCTGAATATCGTGCATCTCTTTACCCTGTCGGGTGAGGGCGCGCGGGACATGACCGAGTGGGTGGTCAACACGCCGCGCCGTGCGCTGGAACGGGTGCCCGGCGCGCCGCGCAAGCGGCTGGACGATGTGCCGTTTGCCGCCGTCGTACTGCGCCGCCTGCTGCGGCGGCTGCAGCCGTCCAGCGTGATCTTCTGCGTCGATGGGCTGCGCGAGGGCTGGTATATGCGCCGGGTCGCGGCGTCGGTCGCGGCGCTGGACCCGCAGGAGGCGGTGGCACGGGAAATGTGCCGCCGGCTGGGGCGCAGCGAGACCCTGCCGGATCAATTGATGAACTGGACGGCCCCGCTCTTTCCCGGCGAGAGCACGCCCCAGCGGCGGTTGCGCCGGGCTGCGTGCCTGCTGTCCGATATCGGGTCCTACGATCATCCGGAATATCGGGCCGAGCAGACTTATCTGCGGGTGCTGCGCATGCAGGGTGTGGGGTTCGACCATCAGGCCCGCGCCTTCGTCGCCCTGACGCTGGCGGTGCGTTATGAAGCCGAACTGGGCCATGATTTCCTGCAGCCGTCGCGGCTGCTGCTGACGGCCGAGGATTTCCAGCGGGCGCTCGTCCTGGGGCTGGCGCTGCGGCTGGCCTATACGGTCTGCGGCAGCACCGAGGAATTGCTCGACGGGACATGGATCAAGCTGTCGCCCGACGAGGTGACGCTGCATCTGGCGCGGGGGCGCGGCGTGGTGCGCGGCGAAAGTGTGCGGCGCCGGCTGGACCGGCTGGCCGAAGCCTTTGCGCTGCCCGCACGGATCGAGGAGGCCGGCACGGCATGAGGCGTCGTGTACTGGCGTGCCTTGTCCCCGCCGCCATGGCGGCGGGCGTGTTGCTGGCGACCGCCCGGGCGAATGGTCCACCCCGGCCCGATCATGATCCGAACGTGCTGTGGAACATTGTCCATGGGCGCTGCGTGCCGAACCAGCTTGGCGAGAATTCACCCGCGCCCTGTGCCGTGGTGGACCCCAGCCGGGGCTATGCGGTGCTGAAGGACCGCGACGGGGCGGCGCAATATCTGCTGATTCCGACCGATCGGGTCACCGGCATGGAAGACCCGTCGATCCTGCGTCCCGACGCGCCCGATTATTTCGGCGCGGCTTGGCATCAGGTCGACCGTGCGCTGGCGCGGCTGGGCCATACCATGCCGCGCGAGACGATGGCGCTGGCGATCAACTCGCAACGGGGGCGCTCGCAGAACCAACTGCATATTCACGTCGATTGCCTGGCGCCCGAAATCCGCGTGGCGCTGCACTGGGCACGCCCCCATATCGGCTCCGGCTGGACACCCCTGGATCTGGCGGGCCATCACTATCGTGCCACCCGGATCGACGGGCAGGATCTGGACGGTGCCTATCCGTTTCGGCGCCTGGCGGCTTCCCTGGCCGATCCGGCGCGCGAGATGGGGGGGCATACGCTCGTCGTGGTGGGCACGATCTGGCCCGGCGGCCGTCCCGGCTTCATTCTGCTGGACGACAGGGTCCAGCCGGTGTCGGGCGATCGCGCATCGGGCGAGGAACTTCAGGACCATAGCTGCCGGATCGCGCATTTCGAGCCTGGGCATGCGATCCGGGATTCGTCTTATACCCCGTGAGGGTCCGGCGCCGGAGTCAGGCGCCGGAGGGCGATACGCTCTCGCTGGTCTGCGGATTTTCCTGTCGGGGGGATAGCGTCAGATAGACAACGGCGCCGGCTGCGACGCCGACAAACCAGGACAATGTGTTCAACGCGGCCAGGGCAGGCAGAAACTGGCCGGCCGATGCCATGACGCCGCCGGCCGCGAAGGCCGTCAGCGCGGGGGGATTCCATCCGTCGTGGCCATCGTAGCGGGCGCCGCGACGATAGAGGGCGGCCACGTCCAGCGTCTGGCGACGCACCAGATAGAAATCGGCCAGCATGATTCCGGTGACGGGCCCCAGCAGGCCGCCGACCACGTTCAGCACCTGATAGATGCTTGCCGCATCGTCGAACCACAGCCAGGGCACGAAGAATACGCCCAGGACCAGGACCAGGGACGAGGCGCGGTCGAAATTCAGCCGGCGCGGCATCAGGTTCATCAGGTCGTAGGCGGCGGGCATGATGTTGGCCACGACATTGACCGACAGCGTGGCGAGGACCAGCGTTGCCCCGCCGAGAACCGTGACCACCGGGTGATTGAGCGTCAGCAGCAGTTCGACCGGGTTCCAGATCGGCCGGCCGAACAGGATCATGGTGGCCGAGGTTGTGATGATGCCCATGGGGGTGAAGACCAGGGCCGTGACCGGCAGGCCGATCGCCTGGCCGATCACCTGATCGCGCTCTGACCTGACGAAGCGTGACAGGTCGGGGATATTGACCGCGAAGGTGGCCCAAATGCCGATCATGCCGGTCACGCCCATTGCGAAGGCGGACCAGAAGGCGGTGCCGTGCAGCCGCGAGGGTTGGGCGAACAGCGGGCCTAGCCCGTGCCCGACCCGCAGCGCCCAGATGGTGGCCAGCGCCCCGATGGCAATGACCAGCGGGCCGGCGATCAGTTCGAAATTACGGATGCGATGCACGCCGTGGCCGGCGATCCAGGCATGCAGCACCCAGATCAGCGCCATGGCCAGCCACATATGCACCCGCATTCCGAGGAGGGAGACGTTCAGCGAACTCCAGCCGCTGATAAGGGTGGAAAGGATGGCGTCGACGGCCTGTGAGGCGGCGTAGGATTGCACCGAAAACCAGAAGATCGCGCAGAATCCGCGCAGCAGCACCGGAATCTGCGCGCCGGACGGGCCGAAGGCGGAACGGATCAGCACACAGAACGGAATGCCGTATCGCGTCCCGGCCCGGGCGTTGAACCACATGGCCACGAACAGGACCATGTAGGCGACCGCCACGACGTCCAGGCATTCCCACGCCGAAAACCCCAGGGCCATCAGTCCCGCAGCGGCCTCGTAGACCACGATATTGTGGACCATGCCCATCCATACCGTGGCCATGTTCAGCCACGTCCAGTCCCGCCGCGCGGGCGGGACCGGTGCCAGGTCGGCATTATACAGGCCGGGATCGTATCCGGGGGGCGTGGTGTCTGCCATGCGTGCTCCGTGCCGTGTCGTGCGGATCGCCGGGAGTGGCGGATTGCATCGGGCCTGGGGAGGGTTTGAAAGCCGCTCTGCCGGGCGAGCGCGAGGCGGATCGCCCGGCTGGGCGGCTTTTGCGGACCGTCTCTTAATCGACCGTGCGGAGAATGTCGGCGATCGTGCCGAACAGCTGGTCGATCTCCGATTTCTGGATGATCAGCGGCGGCGAGACGGCCAGCACGTCGCCGGTGTAGCGCAGCAGCACGCCCTTGTGGAACGCGCGGTCGAAGATCTCGTACGCGCGCGCGCCCGGCGCGCCGGGGCGGGAGCTCAGTTCGATGCCCGCGACCAGGCCGACATTGCGGATGTCGATGACGTGAGGCAGGCCGCGCAGGGCATGGGCTGCTTCCTCGAAATAGGGTGCGATGTCGCCCGCGCGCTCGAACAGATTTTCCTCGGCATAGGTGTCGAGGGTCGCGAGGGAGGCCGCGCAGGCCACCGGATGTCCGGAATAGGTGTAGCCGTGCGGGAGTTCGATCCCGGCTTCGGGGCCGTTCATGAAGGCCTCGTAGACATGGTCGCGCGCGATCGCGGCGCCCATCGGAATGGTGCCGTTGGTGATGCCCTTGGCGCAGGTCAGGATATCGGGCAGGACGCCGAATTTCTCGGACGCGAAGGGTGTGCCGCCCATGCGGCCGAAACCGGTGATGACCTCGTCGAAGATCAGCAGGATGCCGTATTTGTCGCAGATCTCGCGCAGGCGCTTCAGATAGCCGACGGGGGGCGGCAGCACGCCGGTCGACCCGGCCATGGGCTCGACCATCACGGCGGCGATGGTCGAGGGATCGTGCAGGGCGACGATCCGTTCCAGATTGTCGGCCAGTTCCGCGCCATAGGCCGGCAGGCCCTTGCTGAAGGCATTGCGTTCGAGGTCCAGCGTATGCGGCAGGTGGTCGACGCCGGTCAGGAGCGAGCCGTACAGCTTGCGGTTGCCGGAGATGCCGCCCACCGAGATGCCGCCGAAGCCCACGCCGTGATAGCCGCGCTCGCGCCCGATCAGGCGGGTGCGGGCGCCTTCGCCGCGCACGCGGTGATAGGCGATGGCGATCTTGAGCGCGGTATCGGCGGCTTCGGACCCGGAATTGCAGAAGAAGACGTGGTTCAGGTCGCCCGGTGCCAGGGCTGCGATGCGGTCGGCGGCCTGGAAGGCCAGCGGATGGCCCATCTGGAAGGTCGGAGCGAAATCCAGCGTCGCGATCGTCTTCTGCACCGCCTGGGTGATGCGGGGGCGGTTATGGCCCGCATTCACGCACCACAGGCCGGCGCAGCCGTCCATGACCTTCCGCCCGTCCTCGGACGTGTAATACATGCCATCGGCCGCGACCAGCATGCGCGGCGTCCGGCGGAATTGCCGGTTGGCCGTGAACGGCATCCAGAACGCGTCGTGATTGGTAGGCGACATCGCGCGAGGCTCCTGAGATCGAAGATGCGTATCCGCCCGGCCAAGGGTAACCGTCACGGCTTCGCAACCATCAGAGGATGGAACAGGTCGCGCCGCCGGGCTAGATGATTTTTTGCCCGGCGACCCGCTGAGCCGGCGTGTCAGGCATCCAGTTTGGTGTCGGCGTCCAGCACCGCGCGCAGCAGCATGTTGGCCCCGGCGGCGACAGCGGCCGGTTCGGCGCTTTCCGCCTCGTTATCGTGCTTCGGCCGGATCTGCCGGGTGTCGGGTTTCAGGCGGATCGTGTCGTCAGATAACCGTATGGCCGGAATATTGCCGCCGATGCGGTTGCGGGACGTTACGGATGTTCAGAAGCTGACATAAGCAAATGGCTGATATTAATTCGTTTCTATCCCGTTCAGGACGAGCGCGATGATGGTGGACGCGGCGTCGTCGTAATCCTGCGATGCGAGCGTGGCCTTGCCCAGCACGGCGCCGATCTGTGCGCTCATGTCGGCATAGGTCTGGGTCATGGCCCAGATGCAGAACATGAGGTGCGAGCCGTTGATCGGGCGCATCTGCCCGCTGCGCTGCCAGATGCGGAAGACATCTTCCAGGGTCTGGACGTGCTGGCGCAGCGCGCCGTTGAAATAGGTCTGGATATTCGGTGCGCCCTGCAGGACTTCGTGCGCGAAGATGCGTGAGGCATCGGGCCGGTCGCGCGAGAAGGCGATTTTCGCGCGGACATAGCCTTCCAGCGCTGCCCGGGGGGAGGCGCCGGCGTGGATCCATACCGTTGCGTCCCCCAGCCAGTTGTCCAGGATGTTTTCCAGCACCGCGCGGTAGAGATCTTCCTTGGTGCCGAAATAATAATGGATGTTGGCCTTGGGCAGACCAGCCGCGGCGGCAATGGCGGACATGCTTGCCCCCTTGTAGCCGTCCCGGCCGAATTCGCGTTCGGCGGCGCGCAGGATCTGCCCCGTGCTGGCGCGGCGGGGGGCACCGGCCGACCGTTCCCGGACGGTGGTCTGGGTCAGGGAAGGGGAAAGGGCGCTGGAGCGGGTCATGCTGCAAGGTTTTAGGCTTTGCGCGCGCCGCGCAAGTCGGAAAACGTTACGAGGATTGTTACAGGCTGCACCATTCCCCAACCGGCCGCCGACTGGCATGCTCCATGCATGGCAGCATGATGCCTGGGTCCGATAGTGTGGGAGAGAGGGACGATGCGCCGGCGTATCGTGCGTCATCACGCGCGGGCCTGACGCTCGCCCGTTTCTTTCCCCGAAGGTTTCGGGTCATAAATTGAGCGGGATCGGATTGCCTCGGGGGAGGTGGGCCGGCCCGCGTTCCGGTTGTCTGTCCTGTGTGGGGGGTGGGCAGCCAGGACATTCGCCCCTGCCGGGGCATGTCACTTGCTCGACGGAACCGAACGATGCGCGACCATATCCGCTTCTATCTGGGTGATACGCTGTGTGAACTGTCGGCTGTCCCGCCGACCCTGACCGTGCTGGACTGGCTGCGGGAGCATTGCGGCCGGACCGGCACCAAGGAGGGCTGCAACGAAGGCGATTGCGGCGCCTGCACGGTGTTGGTGGTGCGGCTGGAAGGATCGTCGCTGGTCTGGCGGGCGGTGAATGCCTGTATCCAGTTTGTGGCGATGCTGGACGGCGCGCAATTGTTCACGGTGGAGGATCTGCGCGCGCCGGACGGCACGCTGCATCCGGTGCAGCAGGCGATGGTGGACCTGCATGGCTCGCAATGTGGCTTCTGCACGCCGGGATTCGTGATGTCGATGGTGGCCTATCGCAAGGCGGTGGGGGCGGTGGCCGAGGACGGGCCGATCGATGACGCGCTGGCGGGTAATCTGTGCCGCTGCACGGGCTATGCCCCGATCGTGCGGGCGATGAAGCAGGCGATGGCGGCGGGGCCCGACGTGTTCGACGCGCGGGCGCAGAACATCGCCGACCGCCTGGCTGCTCTGCGCGATCATGAGACGGTGCAGATCACGGGGCCGGAAGGACGGGTGACCATCCCGGCGGATGCCGATGCCCTGGCGGCCGTCCTGCTGGCCGATCCGGAGGCGACGATCGTGGCGGGGGCCACCGATGTCGGGCTGTGGGTGACCAAGGGGCTGCGCGCCCTGCCGCATGTGGTGTCGATCGGCCGGGTGGCCGACCTGCGGACCGTGGACCGCGCGCCGGACGGATTGCGGATCGGCGCTGCCGTGACGTACGAGGACGCCCGCGCCGTCCTGACGGAGCTGCTGCCCGATGCGGGGGAGGTGGTGCGGCGCATCGGCTCGACGCAGGTGCGCAATGCGGGAACGGTGTGCGGCAATATCGCCAACGGCTCGCCGATCGGCGATGGACCGCCGGTGTTCATCGCGGCGGGGGCCACGCTGCACCTGCGGCGCGGCGGGATCAGACGCGCCATTCCGTTGGAGGCGTATTTTATCGCCTATGGCAGGCAGGACCGCCAGCCGGGCGAGTTCGTCGAGGCTGTGAGCATTCCCCATCCGGCGGCGGGGACGCTGTTTCGGGCCTACAAGATTTCCAAACGGTTCGACCAGGATATTTCGGCGGTGCTGGGGGCGTTTGCGCTGACGCTGGATGCCGATGGGGTCATCACCGCTGCGCGGATTGCCTTCGGCGGCATGGCGGCGATCCCGAAACGTGCGCACGCGACCGAGGCGGCCCTGATCGGGCGGGTGTGGGACGAGATGGCGCTGGAGGCCGCGCGGGCGGCCATCGCGACCGATTTCGAGCCGATTTCCGACATGCGGGCCAGTGACTGGTATCGCCGCACGGTGGCCGCGAACCTGCTGACCCGGCTGTTCGCTGAAACCGCCCCCGATGGCCCGCGTCCCGAAACCCGGCTGGCCGGCCGGATGGAGGCCGCCCATGTCTGATCCGACGATCACCGATGCGCACATGGACCGTCCGCTTGCCCGCGATGCCTCCGGAGTCGGAGGCGCCGGGCTGGGGACAGGTCTGGATGCCGTCGTTGCCGGCGGGGCGTCGCAGAGCCTGCGGCATGAGAGTGCGGCGATGCATGTCTCGGGTTCAGCCGCCTATATCGACGACATGCCGGAGCCGAAGGACTTGCTGCATGTGGTGCCGGGTTTGAGCACACGGGCCCATGCCCGGATCGTGTCGATGGACCTGGACGCTGTCCGGGCGGCGCCCGGCGTGGTGCGGGTGCTGACGGCGGCGGACATTCCCGGCCACAACCAGATCAGCCCGGTGGGGAAGGAGGACGAGCCGCTGCTGGCGTCGGACATCGTGTCCTTCTACGGCCAGCCGATCTTTGCCGTGGTCGCCGAAACGCGTGGGCAGGGGCGCCGGGCGGCGCGTCTGGCGCGGATTGTCTATGAGGACCTGCCGGCGGTGCTGGATATCGACCAGGCCCGGGCCGCCGGCGGCGCGCTGGTCTGGCGGCCGCTGACGATGCGGCGTGGGGACGCGGAGCAGGGATTGGCGGCGTCGCCGCGTCGCCTGTCGGGCCGCATCGTGATGGGCGGGCAGGAGCATTTCTACCTCGAAGGGCAGGCGGCGCTGGCGCAGCCGGGCGAGGAGGGGGAGATGCGGGTCTGGTCCTCGACCCAGCATCCGACCGAGACCCAGCACATGGTGGCGCATGTGCTGGACCGGCCCAGCAATCTGGTGACGACCGAGATCCGGCGCATGGGCGGCGGGTTTGGCGGCAAGGAGACCCAGGCCAATGGCCCGGCCTGCCTGGCGGCGCTGGCGGCCGAACTGACGGGGCGTGCGGCCAAGATGCGGCTGGATCGCGACGACGACATGATGATGACGGGCAAGCGGCATGATTTCGTCGTGGAGTACGATGTCGGCTTCGACGATGACGGCCGCATCCGGGCGGTGGACATGGTGCTGGCGGCGCGGTGCGGCTGGTCGGCCGACCTGTCGGGCCCGGTGACCGATCGCGCGCTGTTTCATGCCGACAATGCTTATTATTATCCCGATGTGCGGCTGCGGTCCGAACCGCTGAAGACCAATACCCAGTCCAATACCGCCTATCGCGGCTTCGGCGGGCCGCAGGGCATCGTGGCGGCCGAACGGGTGATCGAGGAGATTGCCTTCGCCACCGGGCTGGACCCGCTGGATGTGCGGCTGCGCAATGTCTACGGCACCGGCACGCGGGACCTGACCCCGTACCATATGACGGTCGAGGATTCGATTGCGGCGGAGATCATGACGGAGCTGGCGGAAGGCTGTGCCTATCGGGCGCGGCGTGCCGCGATCCGCGCCGCCAATGAGGGCAGCCCGCATATCAGGCGCGGCATCGCGCTGACACCGGTGAAATTCGGCATTTCCTTTACCGCCACCCATTACAATCAGGCGGGCGCGCTGGTGCATGTCTACACTGACGGGTCGGTGCAGGTGAACCATGGCGGCACCGAGATGGGGCAGGGGCTGCACACCAAGATGGTGCAGATCGCGATGCGGGAATTCGGCCTGACGGCCGACCGGGTGCGCATCACCGCCACCACCACGGGCAAGGTGCCCAATACTTCGGCCACCGCCGCCTCCAGCGGCGCGGATCTGAACGGCATGGCGGTGCTGGATGCGGTGCGCCGGATCAAGGAGCGGCTGGTCGCCTTTGCCGCCGCGCATTGGGGCGTCGGGGCGGCCGATATCCATTTCAGGGCCGACGGCGTGCATGTCGGCGAGACGGTCGTGCCCTTTCCGGACCTGACGAAGGCGGCCTATTTCGCCCGCGTGTCGATGTCCTCCAGCGGGTTCTACAAGACGCCGAAGATCTCGTGGAACCCGGAGACCGGACGGGGGCGGCCGTTCTTCTATTTCGCCTATGGCGCTGCCTGCGCCGAAATCGCCATCGACCTGCTGACCGGCGAGATGCGGATCGAGTGTGTCGATATCCTGCACGATGCCGGGCAATCGCTGAATCCGGCGATCGATATCGGGCAGGTCGAAGGGGCCTTCGTGCAGGGAGCCGGATGGCTGACCACCGAGGAACTGGTGTGGGACGAGGCGGGTCGGCTGCGTACCCATGCCCCCAGCACCTACAAGATCCCGGCCTGTTCCGATCGGCCGCGCATCTTCAATGTCGCGCTGCTGGAGCGGGCGCCCAATCGCGAGGAGACGATCTTCCGCTCCAAGGCGGTGGGCGAGCCGCCCTTTGTGCATGGTGTGGCGGTGTTGCACGCGATCTCCGACGCGCTGGCCAGTCTGGATGGCTATCGGTCCTGCCCCGGGCTGGATGCGCCGGCAACGCCCGAGGCGATCCTGCGCGCGGCTGAGCGGATGCGCGCCCGCGCCGCCGCCCGGACCGACGTGACGTCCGTGGGCTGACGGTCGCCTAGGCCATGGACGACATCGTCTCCGCGCTGGCGGAATGGCGGCGGGCCGGCTGGCCTGTTGTCCGTGTCAGCATTCGTGCCGCCATGGGGTCCACCCCGCGCGAGGCAGGGTCTTTCATGCTCGTGGCGCCGGATGCGCTGGTCGGCACGATTGGGGGCGGGCGGCTGGAATGGGATTGCGTGGCACGGGCGCGGGCGCTGTTGGCCGGCACCGGGGAGGCCGGAGAACTGGAGATTCCGCTGGGGCCGGAACTCGGCCAGTGCTGCGGCGGCCGGGTGCGCGTGCGGATCGAGCGCGCGGACGAGGCGCTTCTGGATTCGATCGTGGGGGAGACGGAGCGCGCGCGGGCCGGGCAGCCGCATCTGCTGCTGTTCGGGGCCGGGCATGTCGGGCGTGCGCTGGCCCGGGCGCTGGCGCCGCTGCCGGTGCGCCTGTTCTGGATCGATCCGCGCGCCGAGGAATTTGGATCGGTGCCCGAAGGGGTTGCGGTGCGGATGACCGAAGATTGGGAGAGCGTGCTGGGCGCCGCGCCGGCGGGCTCCGGCATTCTGGTGCTGACCCCCAGCCACAGGCTGGATGCGCTGATTGTGGGTGCCGCATTGGAGCGGGGGGATTTCCGCTATGTCGGGTTGATCGGATCGAAGACGAAGCGGCGGGGGTTCGAGGCTGGATTCCGCGCCGTGGGGCTGGGGGCCGACCGGATCGCGACCCTGGTTTGCCCGATCGGGGATCGCGGCATTCGCGACAAGCGGCCGGAAATTATCGCGGCGCTGGTGGCGGCGGAAATTGTCGAACGCCTGCTGCACGGCGATGATGCGATGCCGGAGCGGCATGCATGAGGAACAGGAAATGAGGGGACCGGTCCGAAGCCAGCACATGATGAGACTGCATGCGCGCTGTATCCTGTATTTCAACGCGGTGCGCGACCATGGCTCGATCCGCGAGGCGGCGCGCCAACTGAACGTTACGCCCTCGGCGCTGACGCGGCAGATTGCCCAGATGGAGGACGAAATCGGCGCCCCGCTGTTCGATCGCCTTCCCGGCGGCATGGTGCTGACCGCCGTGGGCGAGATCGTGGCCCGGCATATCGTCACCGTCATGCAGGATGCCGTACGCACCGACGAGCAGATCGCGGCGCTGGCCGGCATGAGGGGCGGGCGCATCAGCCTGATGACGGTCGAGGGGATTGCCGGCGACCTGATGGCGCGGCTGCTGACGCGCATGACGCGGACCTGGCCGGGGATCGACCTGCAGGCGGATACCGGATCGCCCGCGCGGATCGTGGCCGCGCTTAGCGGCGGCACGACCGATCTGGGCATCGCCTTCTCGCTGGATGCGCCGGACGATCTGCGCCGGGTCGCGGTGGCGCGCTTTCCGGTGGGGGTGGTGATGCCGGCCGATCATCCCCTGGCGGGCCGGCAGAGCGTGCGGATCGAGGAGTGCTTGGGCTATCGCCTGATCCTGCCGAGCGAATCGCTGTCGCTGCATCAGGTCATGGAACCCATGCTGCATCCCTGGCGCGACCGGCTGGACGTGGTGCTGGAAACGGGTTCGATCGAACTGACGAACCGCATGGTCGCGGCCGGTGTGGGCCTGGCCTTTCAGTCCCGCCTGGCGCTGGAATTCGATATCAGCCGGGGCACGCTGGCGCATGTGCCGTTGGACGACCCCAGGGCCGTGACCGATCTGGGCGTCTATGTCCGCGAGGCGCGCTGGCTGCCGCCGGCGCTGGAACGGCTGATTGTCGAGGTGCGCGAAGCATTGCGGGAACAGGAAGAAGCGGCGCGCGTTCGGGGGCGTGAGCCTGTGGCGGTAAAGTAGATATTTATTTAAAAACAATAGATTATATTAATATCTATGTTTGGTGTGTGAATACGGTCTGTTGTTGAATTGGCAACGGATTGATCATTTTATTCTACTGGACGGAACACCCCCTCGTTCGGTTAGTTTCGGTGTCGTGATGGTGCGGGTTGGGGAACCCGGGTCCGTGTCGGGGGACACGGACCCACGCCGTCCGGGATGGACCTGTTGGACCAGCGAAGCGAAGGAGGCGCGGATGGCCGCCGATAGCGATCATTATCGACCGGGAGAAACGCCGGAAGACGGGCTTGCGGCGCTCGACGCCCGGGTCAGGCGGGATCTGACCGTTATCGACTATCCGCGCCATGACTGGACGCCGCGCCTGACGCGCGACGGCGAACCGGTGCTGGATGTGGCCATCATCGGCGCCGGCCAGGGCGGCCTGGCCACGGCTTTCGCGCTCAAGCGCGGCAATATCACCAATGTCCGGATCTTCGACCGCGCGTCACGCGGCGGCGAGGGGCCGTGGGTGACGTTCGCCCGCATGATCACGCTGCGGACGCCGAAATATGTGACCGGCCCCGATCTGGGGATTCCCAACCTGACGCCGCGCGCCTGGTACGAGGCCCGATACGGTGCGGGCGCCTGGGAGAGGCTGGACAAGATCCCCCGTGGCGACTGGCAGGCCTATCTGGACTGGTATCGTGCCGTGCTCGACCTGCCGGTCGAGAATGACCGGTCGTTCGAACATGTGGCGTGGGAAGACGGGCTGCTGCGGCTGACCTTCCGGGACGCCGAAGGGCGGGAATATCGCTATCTGGCGCGCAAGCTGGTGCTGGCCACCGGCATTGATGGTGGTGGCCGGTGGCATGTGCCCGATTTCATCCGCCAGGCTTTGCCGCGCGCGCGATACGCGCATACATCGGAGCCCATCGATTTCGCCGCGCTGCGCGGCAAGCGGATCGGCGTGCTGGGGGCGGGGGCTTCGGCTTTCGACAATGCGGCGACGGCGCTGGAGGAAGGGGTGGCCTCGGTCGCGCTCTGCCTGCGCCGGCGGGTCATTCCCTCGGTCAATCCGTATCGCTGGATGGAGAATGCCGGGTTCCTGGCGCATTTCTCCGCGCTGTCCGACACGCTGCGCTGGCGGTTCATGCGCCATATCTACGAACTGAACCAGCCGCCGCCGCAGGACACGTTCTGGCGCTGCCGCCGCCACCCCACCTTCAGCTATCATACCGGCTGCGGCTGGACGGGTGCGCGGATGGAGGGCGATGAAATCGTCGTTCAGACTCCGGACGGCGAGATGCGGTTCGATTTCGTGATCATCGGCACCGGCTTTGCCGTCGACATGGCGCTGCGGCCGGAAACCGCGTCCTTCGCCGGATCGGTGGCGCTGTGGCGCGATCGCTTTACCCCGCCCGAGGGCGAGGACAGCGCGGTGCTGGCGGCGCATCCCTATCTGGGCGAGTCCTACCAGTTCCTGCCGCGTGATGCGGCCGATCCGCTGGCGCCGATGCTGGCGAACATCCATAATTTCACCTTCAGCGCGACTCCCAGCATGGGCCTGTCGGGGGCGTCGATCAGCGGCATGCGCTTTGGGGTGGAGCGGCTGGCGCGGAGGCTGGGGCGCGACCTGTTTGTGGCCGATGGCGCGTGGCATCTCGATCAGTTGCTGAATTATATCACGCCGGAACTGGTCAGCCTCGATCCTCCGGATGCATGATCTCCCGTGACTCTGCCGGCGTGGCGACATGGCAGACCAGGGAGAGAGGACAAGCCCATGAGCGAACATCCTGACGACAGCGCGCCGCGCGTGCCGGACGAGGTGCCCGATGAGGCGATCATTATCGCGACGGCCCGTGATATCGGCCTGACCGTCGACAGATCCTGCCTGCCGGGGGTGGTGACCAACCGGTCGCTGCTGCGACGCTATGCTGATCTGGTCCATGGCTTTGCCCTGCCGGATACATGCGAACCGGCGTTCGAATACCGTCCATGACCGTGCCTGCCATGACCGATCCGTCCGACGCGCTGGCCATTGCCGCCGATATCCGCCAGGGGCGGCGAAGCGCCGTTTCCGTGATGACGGCCACGATCGCCGCGATCGAGGTGCGTGACACATCCATCAACAGCGTGACCCGCATCTTCGGGCCGCGCGCGGTGGCTGAGGCCGAACGGATCGACCGCCGCATTGCCGCCGGCGATGATCCGGGGCCGCTGGCCGGCGTGCCGTTCGGGGTGAAGGATCTGTTCGACATAGCCGGCGAGGTCACGACGGCGGGGTCGGTGGTGTTGCGGGAATCGCCGCCCGCGACGCACGATGCCACGGTTGTCGCCCGCCTGCGGGCGGCGGGCGCGATCCCGGTTGCCAGCCTGAACATGGACGAATTCGCGTACGGGTTCGCCACCGACAATGCCCATTACGGCATCACCCGCAATCCGCATGACCCGGCGCGGTTGGCCGGTGGCTCGTCGGGCGGGTCGGCCGCCGCCGTGGCGGCGGGGCTGTTGCCGCTGACCCTGGGGTCGGACACCAACGGCTCGATCCGCGTGCCGGCCTCGCTGTGCGGGGTATGGGGGCTGAAACCCACCTTTGGCAGTGTGCCGCGCGAGGGGGCCTATCCCTTTGCCGCCAGCCTGGACGTGGTGGGGCCGTTTGCCGGCACGCTGGACGACCTGCGCGTGGCGTACGAGGTCATGGCGGGCGGCCCCATGCCGGAACTGCCGGCGGTATCCGACCTGCGGGTGGTGCGGCTGGGCGGCTGGTTCGGTGCGAACGTCTCGGAACCGCTGGTGCGGGCCATCGAGGCGGTGGCCGCGCATCTGGGCGGGGTGGAAACGGTGGAACTGCCCGAGATCGCGCGCGCCCGCGCGGCCTCCTTCCTGATCACGGCGGCGGAGGGTGGCAACCTGCATCTGCCCCGCCTGCGCAGGCATGCGCTGCGCTATGATCCCGCGACCCGCGACCGGCTGATCGCCGGCGCGATGCTGCCATCCGCCACGCTGGTCCAGGCGCATCGTTTCCGCAGCTGGTTCCGCGAGCAGGTCCATGCGCTGTTCCGTTCGGCGGATGTGCTGATCGCTCCGGCGACGGTGGGCGAGGCGCCGCTGATCGACCAGCCGACGATCGTGGTGGATGGGCAGGTCGTCTCCGCCCGGGCGAATCTGGGCCTCTATACGCAGCCGCTCAGCCTGGCGGGGGTGCCGATCCTCAGTGCGCCTTTGCTGGGTACGGGCGGCCTGCCGCTGGGACTGCAACTGATCGCGGCACCGGGGCGCGAGGCCGCGTTGTTCGCCCTTGCCGGCGCGCTGGCGAAAGCGGGGCTGGTCGGCAGGGTGCCGCTGCCCGCATCGAAGGGACGTTAAGCCATGCTGAACACTCCCCGCTCCTTGCGCGGGATGGTGACATCCCCCCATCATCTGGCCAGTCAGGCCGGGCTGGACGTGCTGCGCGACGGTGGTACGGCGATCGAGGCGGTCGTGGCGACGGCGGCGGCGCTGGCCGTCGTCTATCCGCACATGACTGGTATCGGCGGCGATGCGTTCTGGCTGGTGATGTGGCCGGACGGCAGGACCGAGACGATCGATGCGTGCGGGGCGGCGGCGCGGCGCGCGGACCTGGAATTCTATCGCGCCGCCGGGTGCGACACGATTCCCTGGCGCGGGCCGCTGGCGGCCAATACGGTTGCCGGTACCATCTCCGGCTGGGACCTTGCCCTGGAGTGGAGCCAGGCGATGCAGCCGGGGCTGGGGCTGCATCGCCTGCTGCGCGATGCGATCTATTATGCCGAACAGGGTGTGCCGATCACCGAGGGCGGTGCCGCGCTGACGGCAGCCAAGATGGGCGAGCTGGCGGCGGTCCCCGGTTTCCGGCAGGTTTTCCTGCCGGGTGGCCATGCGCCGCGTGCCGGCGATGTCCTGCATAATCAGGCCCTGGCGCATACGCTGCGCCGGCTGGCGGGGGATGGGCTGGACTCGTTCTATCGCGGGGCGCTGGCGCGGGATCTGGCCGAGGATCTGCGCCAGTTGGGCAGCCCGCTGGATCTGGCGGACCTGAATACCCACCATGCCCAGGCGCGGCCGCCGCTGCATGTCGATATCGGGGGGGCGCGGCTGTTCAACATGGCGCCGCCGACGCAGGGTGTTGCGTCGCTGCTGATCCTGGCGCTGTTCGACCGGCTGCGGGCTGAGGAGGTGGACGGGTTCGATTATTTCCACGGGCTGGTTGAAGCGACGAAACAGGCCTTCCGTTATCGCGATACGCATGTGGGCGATCCGGCCTTCATGTCGGTGGCGGCCCAGGAAGTTCTGGACGACGCGCTGGCGCTGGATCGCATGGCGCTGGACATCGACCCCGAGATTGCGGCCCCCTGGCCGCATCCGTCGCAGGCCGGCGATACGGTGTGGATGGGCGCGGTCGATGCTGACGGTGTCGCGGTCAGCATGATCCAGAGTGTCTATTTCGAATATGGGTCGGGCGTCGTCCTGCCGCGCAGCGGCATCGTGTGGCAGAATCGCGGCGCCAGCTTCCGGCTGGCCGAAGACGGCTGGAATGCGCTGCGTCCGGGACGCAAGCCGTTTCATACGCTCAATCCGGCCGGCGCGCGCTTCGCCGACGGGCGCACCATGGTCTATGGCACCATGGGGGGCGAGGGGCAGCCCCAGACCCAGGCGGCTGTCTTCACGCGCTATGCGCGCTATGGCGTGCCGTTGCAGCAGGCGGTGACGGCTCCGCGCTGGCTGCTGGGCCGCACCTGGGGCGAGAGCAGCACCAGCCTGAAATATGAGGACAGGTTCGCGCCCGAAGTGATCGCGCGGATGGCGGCGGCGGGGCATGTGCTGGAACCCATGCCG
The DNA here is from genome assembly GCF_014174215.1 of Gluconacetobacter tumulicola. Taxonomy (GTDB): domain Bacteria; phylum Pseudomonadota; class Alphaproteobacteria; order Acetobacterales; family Acetobacteraceae; genus Gluconacetobacter; species Gluconacetobacter tumulicola. Next base: position 151,519 of record NZ_JABEQL010000008.1, read on the forward strand.
GCCTTTACCTCGACGATGGGGCATGCGGGCGCGCTGGTGCTGCACCCGTCGGGCCTGATCGAGGGGGCGACCGATCCGCGCAGCGACGGGATGGTGGCGGCATGGTGAGGATGTCTGCCCGCGAGACGGCATCGGGCCTGCGTGCGGTTGCGCGGTGCGATGATCTGGGCGTCGCGCCCTATTCGGATGCCGACGACCATCTGTTTCGCCCCTATCTCGGCGCGGGACATGCGGCGACGCTGGACCGGATCGCCGCGTGGATGACCGAAGCGGGGATGACGGCGCGGGTCGACGCCGCCGGCAATATTGTCGGCCGCTATGAAGGGCGGCATTCCGACGCGCCAGTGCTGCTGATCGGATCGCATGTCGACAGCGTGCGTGATGGCGGGCGCTATGACGGCATGCTGGGCGTGATGCTGGGGATCGAAACGGTGGCGTGGTTTGCCGAACGCGGCCATCGCTTTCCGTTCGCGATCGAGGTGATCGGGTTCGGGGATGAGGAAGGATCGCGCTTCCCGGTCTCGATGCTGACCAGTCGTGCCGTGGCCGGGGTGCTGGGCGACCAGGATCTGGCGCTGGCCGATGCGGCGGGCGTTGGGCTGGCCGAGGCGCTGGATGGGTTTGGGCTCGAACTGGCGCGCTTCGCCGGTGCCGCGCGGCATCGGGAAGATGTTCTGGCCTATGTCGAGGCCCATATCGAACAGGGACCGGTGCTGGAGGCCGAGGGTCATGCGTTGGGCGTCGTCAGCGCCATCGCGGCCCAGTATCGCTTTCGTGCCGTGGTGACGGGTGTGGCGGGCCATGCCGGTACCATGGCGATGCGCCTGCGCCGTGACGCGCTGGCTGCTGCCGCCGAGATGGTGCTGGCGGTGGAGCGGATCGGCGGTGCGGGTCCTGAGGACCTGGTGGCGACAGTCGGGCGGATGGAGGTGGGGCCCGGGGTGCCGAATGTGGTGCCCGGTGCCGTGACATTCAGCATCGATGTTCGTGCCGGCGTGGGCGCGGTGCGTGACCGTGCGGCGGACGAAATCCGCGTGGCGCTGGCGGATATCGCCGCCCGTCGGACCGTGGGGCTGGACCTGACGTTGCAGCAGGATCTGCCGGCGACGCCTTGCGACAGCGGATTGAGCCGGTTGATGGCGGAAGCGGTGCGGGACGTCACTGGCGCCGAGCCGCGCGTGCTGGTCAGTGGGGCGGGGCATGATGCGATGGTAATGGCGCGTCTGGCACCGGTCGCGATGCTGTTCCTGCGCTGTCGCGGCGGCGTCAGTCACCATCCCGCCGAGGCGGTGGAAGTGGATGATGCCCAGACCGCGCTGGAGGCGATGACGGCGTTCGTCACCCGTTTCGAACACACATGGTCAGATGCCGGGCCGGCGCTGACGGAAGAGGAGAGATAGAGGTGTTCGGACAGATCGACCCGCCGCATCGGCTGTTGATGGGGCCTGGCCCGGTGAACGTGCATCCGCGGGTGCTGCGGGCGATGTCGGCGGACATGCTGGGTCAGTTCGACCCGGAGATGACGCGCACCATGAACGAGACGATGGCGCTGTATCGCCGCGTGTTCATGACGGAGAACCGG
>NZ_JABEQL010000009.1 GCF_014174215.1 Gluconacetobacter tumulicola
CATGGCAAAGGCCCAGTTCGCCATTCTCTTCGGTGAACGCTTCGCACGCGCCACCGTCTGATCAACAACGTGAACAACGCCTCGCACACGAAATTCCTGACAGTCCCCCGTCGCCCCGTCCACCCCAACCTCCGACAGAACCCGCATCTTCTGTTCATCGGACCAGCGTCGCCGACGCTCCACGCCAATCAGGATCTCCTGCCGCATCCTCACCTCCCAAACAACGTCAATAACGACGTCGTTAACGACGTGAACTTACCAATCACCCAATCCGATCATAAGGCGGCCATGAGCGGCCGGTTACGATCATCAGCCACGCGCAGGATAACGAGTTTGTTGCCTCGACATCCTTCGTAAGGCGGCGGCAGCGTCCGAGCCATGCAAAGCTGCGCTCCACGATCCAGCGTTTCGGCAGGACGACGAAGCCTTCAGCCCGATCGCAGCACCTGCGATCTCGATCGTCCATCGGCCGAGTTCAGCCAGTGCACCCCACAACTTCTCGCCAGCATATCCCCCGTCACCGATCAGATGGCGAAGCCAGGGGAACAGTGAGCGTATCTTGGTCGCTACCAGCGACGCGCCGTCTCGATCCTGAACGTCGGCGGGATGCACGACAGCCGCTACGACATGACTCGGCGTGTCGGTCGTGCTTTTGTTTTCAGCGGTTTTAACCGACTGGCTGTCGATAATGCCCACCGAGGGCGTGGCGTTTCGCCCGTCCTGTTCACGCGACAGGATCACGAGAATATGGTTCATGGCCTCCCATTGGCCCTCGCGGATCCAACGGTAGAAATAGCCCTGCACTGTCGTGAAGGCGGGAAAGTGACGCGGCAATTGCCGCCACTGGCAGCCCCCGTGTCGGAGGATCGCCTCCATGACCCGGCGCAAATCCGTACGTCGTGGCCTCCCCAGTCGTTTCCTCGCGGGCATCAGCAGCGCAATCAGCGCCCACTCCGCATCGCGAAGGTCACTTGCATACTCAAGGTCGTTCCGCGGGTGATTTCAGTCCAGGCCATCTTGATCTCATCAGGGTCTCGCAAAACCCATGAATCATAACCCGCTGAAATCACTCAACTCATTTTCGGTCCGACACTCACATAATCATGCTAAAAACCCAATCCGTATGACGGGTTTTGAAAATCTCCTACTACGCATCTCCGCAACCACTACTGGCGGGCAGAAGCCAAAACGGCCTCATCACAGATGACGATACTTTCACCGTATTTGATTTCTGCTCCAAAAATATGTTCATTTTCAGTCTGACCGCCTTCAATGTAATTCTTAAGAAAGCAACGCATTGCGTGGGAAACACCAATTGAATTTATCTCTCGAAAATCTTCTTCATAGTAATTTCCTGCACTATACCCGCCAGTAATAATTTCATATGACGGAAAATAGTCGACCCAATCAAATTTATGAGTCATCATTTCTGCCACTACACGCAAGACAGACTTACTGTATGTCGTTGACGTTAATACGTGTTTGTCCTCATAGGTGGCAATCAACGGGACAGGAGAGACTGTCAGAATACATTTAACGTTTGGATTGACACTCTTCAATTTACTTAGAAAGCTTTCCATGTCGAATGCCGTCTGCTCGACATTGAAATTGATAAATTTGAATTTTTCCGGGTCAAACGTACCGCCAACAACTCCAGGAGCCAAGGGGAAGACGGCATTATCCACAAGCGAAATCCACGCTTCCGTTAAGCCCAAGGTAAAGACAAAGACGTCACAATTTTCAAAAGCATCTTTGACGTAACGCAAATGTTCGACTCGTGAGGACACGACATCTTCTGCGGTCTCAAAAGCATCGGGTTCAATTTGCTGCCGATAGGGATCAATGAAGCGTCGATCAGGACGCATCCAGGCAGTATTAATATTTTTTCTTTCCGAATAAATTTCGTCAAAAAGCTGATTCAACTGCGCCGGCGTATAGATATTTCCATACCTCGCTGAAAAAACACCAAAATTTCGCCTTTTGCGTTCACTTTCCGGCAAATCAAGACCACTCTCCGGCACATAATAATTAAAACCTATTTCGGAAATTCTGCGTGAAATGTGTTGTGCAAAACAACTTCCGGAAGTTACAATCTTCATGTCGCGCGAGATTGTAAATCGCGTATTAATAACTGGATCAATCAGGTGCGCTGGCATCCGAGAAATCGAACGCCGCCAAAATTGATAATCTTTCAGATTGGCGTATGGATTACTCATGTCAGATCATCCTTTCGTCATCAAACTTGAGACCGCATTGTAACGAGGCAGAAATTCTTCAGTGACATTGATCAAACGATGATGGATCTTCTGTTCATCATAGGACGCATAAGAAGCCCGAACATAACTTTCCAAATTCATAAGTTCGTATTTGTTGAATATTTTGAATGTATAATCACCCTTTACGCCGTATCTTTCAGCAATTTCTGTATAAACCGGAAAAATAGCGCCTGTCGCAAGGTTGTCACTGGGCAAACATTGCGTTGAATACGCAGCAACGCATATCTTTTGAAGAAATTCACGCGCAATATCAAATAGACAGTTTATTTTTGGATGATTAATACTATACATAAATGCTGATGTTCTACTCCAATTTATGATTTGTCGGCCTATGTTAAATCCATATGCTTCGAATTCCTGGGCAATCCCACGCACACTTGGTCCCCACATATCAAAATATCCAGCCTTTTGATATGTATTTGCATTATAGAACCGAAGAGCATCCTGAACGCTGAGACCATTATTGTAAGCTGCAATGGCTATGATGGAATTATATGCATCAAGCGGTGAATTAAGTATGGTATTTTCCGCGCGAGCATAACAAAGATCAGGATGATATGCACCGAATACGATGCTTGGTATAATTTCCAGCCTTCGTGCGCAGTCCAGTTTGTTGTCTGGTATGGATATTATTTCTTGCGAAACGATGACGACGTCATATTTTTCTATGATATTAGCAGCATCGTGGATATTATTCCTGAATTCCCATATATCCATGGGAAAGACTTGGGCGTCGACACACAAAAGGCTTAAGCAATGAGCAAGCCCGTAGGTTTGACAATTTGAAATAACCAACCAACGCTGCTGCATCGATAAAATCCCTCAACTTCTCAGGATTTTTACCAATTTTCCTTATATTGTTCAAGATAATATAGGAAGCCGGCCGCCCGGCACCGGTTGATCTGCCCTGGGACTTTTATCCATTTCAAAATAGGACCTTGGGGGACGTGGCCCTCCCCCACGCGTTTCCTGCCCCCTGGGATGGCGTTCGAAGTCATCTTGTCGCTGACGATCTTCGATGGCCAGCCGCGATGCCCCGTAATCCGGTCGAGTTCCCGATCACGCCATGCACCTGACAACGAGGGGTTACAACCAGCGCCAGACATTCAGACGTGTTGTCATCCATCACCGTCAGCACGTGGAAACGCCGTCCACTGGCGCGCAGCAAGTCCCCTCAGGTCAGAAGCCGAATAGTCATCCCGTAGCTTCACCGCCCTCGTCATCACCCAGATCCTCCCCAAATCAAGAGAATCAGAACCAACGCCTTTCGTCACTTCACACACAAGTCAGTGGCTAGGTCCTTTGGTATAAGTCCAACACGAAATCGAGGCTACACCACTGATTGGCTCGCCGGGCAGCATGATCGGTGCGCGCCATCGCCCGTTTCCGGCCGTCACATTTGCGGACCGACAGACCTTCCTCGCGATGCCGTCACGTCAACCAAAAGGGAACTCATCAACGCAGACAGGACCTGATCATCTTTAACATGACGCGATCAGGCTCATGATTGACCTCATATCGATTATTGATGAGGCGTTTGTGCAGCCCACAGTAGCAATCCGACAGCGATAGATGGCATGTATGTCGATGGCGGTGACGCCATGATCCGTTCGGGAGGCATTGCCAAGGATATGGTATTCATGGCGGCAACGGGTGATGGCGTGCAGGCCGCCATATCGGCGACATAGCCCCGCACGCCCGCCGCGGCGACAGCTTCATCAAGCACCAAGCTGCCTACGCTGACGGAACTGCATTTGCGACCAAACAGATGAATGACCGCTTCCCCCATGGCCTGTGCGTAAAGGCTACCCACCTGTACCGTGCCATATCCCGCCATTTCAATCGCGCTGCCTTCCCGAAAGGCCGTAAAACTCGCTCGTGTACTATCCTGCCCCTGCTCGTCGAGAATCGAAACTTTAACCGTCGCTCCTGGTGCATTGTTCAGGATGCAATGCACTGAGCCATCACAGATCAAAATGCCGACGTTCACCTTCGTCGGGACGCCTCCGGCTAATGGTCCGGAGGCAGAATCCTGTTCGAGGTCGATGGTCGAGAAGGTGTTGATCGCAAAAATATCATCCAGTATCGGAGTGTCGGCACGATAGAGACGGATCAGATTTTCATTGTGCGTCTTGTAATGGAGCTTATCCAATTCACTGCCGTTGAAACCCCATTCGTGTATCCCGATGAAGCGATCCACGTCATAATCATGATGGACTTCAAAGCCGGTTGTATAGAAATCCGTCATCGCATTGCGCACCTGAAGGCGGCCAGCGTTATCCGAATAGACTCCTTTCGTAATACCACGCCACAATGTGTTGGTGATGAACACCTCTCCTTTCACATCTTGGATGCCAATTACGAACGGATAGGCCGCAGGCTTCCAAGAAGCGGTTACGCTACCGGCCGCAGGCTTACGCGATGCCGGCTGGATCTCGAAAAACGCGCACCCATCTATGGTCGCGCCGATAGCCGTTCCGCTTGAAATCGTGATCGGGCGGCTCGAGGAACCAATGAACCGCGCACCAATCTGAAACCACGTACCCCCATAACGCTGCGCTGGGTCGGCAGCCAGGCCACCGGTGGACATATGCCCCTGTACACATCGCCAGACTCCCTGATTGGTCTGCACGATCGGCGAGTTCAGTTTATATATTCTGGGAAGAAACACGATCTCGCCGCCCAATTGGCCATCGGAAGAGAGGATGTTCAGAACGCGCTGAATGGACGGCGCGTCGTCGTCGCCATCAGCGGCCACCTTCAGAGTGTCAGGAACGATGTGCCGATAGAGTGCCGTTAGCGCCGAGGCAGGATTTGCACCTCTGTACGGCACGGGCAGCGCCTCCATCCTACGAGTTTCCAGCGGCATCGTAGCCTGCCCAGAGTTCTTCAGGCCGCCTGTTTTGTCGTCTACCTGCGAAGTGAGCGTGCCGCCGGACATCGCATTTACGGCCGGCTTTCCTATTGTTCCGGATGCACCCAGTGCGCACCGTTGGCCAGCGTAAAACACGACCAATACAAATGCATACCTGAAAGCCTTTGTTTTCATTCTTTCACTCCGCAACCATATTGAACTGGCGTCGATCACCGGGCGTCCCCCCCCGTCAAAGACGAGAGATGCCCGGTAACTATATCGGAGATTAGGCCTGTACAGCCGGATACACCCGCGCCAGGGGTGTGCATGAACACATGTGATTACGGGCCTGATGCATGAGGCAGATACCTGCTGGGTCGGAGGGCGAGCAGTGTATTTCGTGAAAGGAGGACTTGATGGCAGCATCCAAGTCCCTCGCGATGAGCGTTGATAAACGTCGTCATCCTCTCTTGCCGGCCCCCTTCATCTCCCTACGTCACGCTTCCGGATCTCGGCTGAGACCTTCTTGACTGTGTCTCGCGGAAGATTCCTCAGCTCAGATAAAAAGCCTTCCCCAAATTGGCCACCTCACAACCCAAAGGATCCAGTATCAAACCCAGTGCTGTGTGTAGCTCTTCGCAAAGGCACCGACGTTCTCCAGCGTATTGTTTGCCGCAGCCTCAAGGAAATCCAGCCTGTCACGATGATCGTCTCTGTCAGAGGCACAGAAACCCAAGACAGAGATCCCGGCAGCATAGTGCTTCGGGCTGCCACCATGATCCATTACAATAGTTTCGTAGTCGGCGGAACGAATCTCGAAACATGCGCAGCCTTCCCTGTCGACCTCCACATCGAACACTGCCCACATACCCTGCCCCCCATTCATCGTGCTGGAGAAAACAAGACCCGATTGGGTATGGATCGAAAAAGTCGATGACTTTGAATCCAGTCCGCGCACATGCAGAAAGATACGCGCAATGGGGAATCCAAGATTCGGAATACAAAGCTGTGCCGAACCGGGCTTGATGCGACAGCCGCTCGGATCGGGCCAGAGCCACGCCTCGCCCACACGATACATCTCACCGCTGGCAATGCCGCGCCAGATACTGCGGTCACGATGCAATTTGAGTGGGACATAACGCCCACCAAGAGTCTTGGGGAAGCCCTCGTAAAGCGACCCTTTACTGGTCTTTACGCTATCCGAAAAAGCGACGATCTCATGCGTCATCGTCCGCCAGGTCGTCAGATGATAATGCTCGGTGATCTGCCGTTCCCGCTCTGCCCGGAATTTCGTATCGAAGAGCAACTTCTCTGCCTTCTCAACGAAATCGGTGACATTGCCGCTCTCAAATACCACGCCATACCCGGCGGCAGCCTCCACGAGGGAAGAGTTATCCGCGACCAGCGGCACGCGCCCATAAGAGAGAGATTCCGTAATCGGCAACCCCCACCCCTCGTAATGACTTGGATAGACGGTAAAAAGACTCAATCTATAAAGGCTTTTAAGCTCGAGATCGCTCGCCCGTTGAATAAAGACGATCTTGCTGCTGAGCGAAGGGTCAGCCGCAATGACGGACATAGCTCGGTCATTTAGCCAGCCGAACTTGCCGACACACACGAGCGGAGGAACCGCGTCCGCACCATTCTTTTGCAGAAGCGCCTGCCAGGCCAGGAATGCAGCTTCGTGGTTCTTACGCGCCTCGATCGTCGAGACGAATAGAACATAACCCTCAGCCTGCAGGCCCCACCTTCTGATAAGCGCCTCACTCGGAAGCACGCGCCCCTCATCATCCCCGGAAAAACTCGCGCTAAGAGGGATCGTCGCGACATTCCGCTCGTTCAATGGATGGCCCATGACACGCGCGGCATAAGTCAGATCGCGTGTCGTCGACGTTGAATTGGTAATAAAAGCGTCAGCATGAAAAAATACACCGACGAGCCACGTATTATAATCAATTGTGACGCCTTCTACGCAATATTGAGGTTTGATCGCGGGAATAAGATCATGAACATAGGGAACGAAAGTAATATCGCGCTCGCGCTTGAGATTGCGGATCGCAAGAAAATAATTGTACATCCACCACGATGTACCAAGATTCACTACTATTGCGCCATGTGGGGGCAAATAAGGCTGTGAAAATGGAATACGCGCAAAAAATCCGTCTCGTGCCGCCGTCCAAGCCTCCTGATCATCATTTTTGCATAGCGTTGCCAGCAAGGTGAATGTTGGGTGATCGAGATCAATGAAATGCTCGACGCCATCGACGAAGAAAAAAATCTCAACGCGATCGGTACAAGTCGCCACGGCTTCTGCCACGACCTCGATTTGAACACGCTGAATGCCGGTCGGAAACTTGTTATGTCGAAAATGCGCAATCAGATCACTGACGTCAAAACAGAGTGTCGCCTCCTCCGAGACAATTTTGTCTCGCCCTTCCACCGTGCTGGGACGAATATCAGCTGCGATCGCCTTTACTGTCTCTTTCTGCCGCAGGAATGCGGCAAAAGATGGACGTAGAGCGGTGATTTCCTGTTCTGCGGAAGCCGACACATCTTCAAACGGAAGGGCCGATTTATAGGCCTCTATCGCATTCTCGAAATCCCCATCCTCCGCCAGTCGGCGTCCAATGTGCAGGTAACATTCGCCCTTTGAAGGATCGAGCAAGAGGGCTGTTTGGTAAGCCTCAAGCCCCTGCTCATGATCGCCGAGTTCGCTCAACGCATGCCCGAGCTGAATCCAGATATGCGGGATCGTTCCATCGATCGCCACAGCTTCCCTGAAATGCCGAGCCGCAGCGTCCCAGTCCGCCTTATCCCGCGCAGCATTTCCCCCCTTCATTTTCCGAGATAGAGCCTTGGATACCCAGACACCGCCCGATTTGTAGAATTTCCCTGCCCGAAATCGCAACAAAGTACTTACGATCTCTTCGCGCCTAATCTCTTTCATGTCTCGCCAACCTTGTATCGATCCCACATTTACGTCCCTTCTATTTTTTTTCGTGAGACTTATTGGGTGCAAAGCAATTTTTTCATCTTTTTGTATTTCAGAAGATCGAAAAGCTTTGCCTCGATAAAATCGGTCCGTGCGTTGGCATTGGTCTTGTCAAAAAGGTACACACCACACACGCCTACCGAAATGACACGAGAATGACCTGTCTCTGGATTGGTAGTCGTTTCCACTTCACGAGAATAAACGTCTATGTTTAGCTTCTTCCCTGCAATATCCCCGTCAAAGTCGAGGAAACACCATGCTTCTTCATCTGGATTGAGGCGAAGCTTCGTGGAGGATCCAGCCAGATTGGCTGAAACCGTTACTTCGCAGTGAGACGATGGAATTCCCTTGAGTTGGATCGCAATCCGGTTGCATGGCTGCGCCACGGTGAAGGTCAGCCGCGCCCCTGTGCCCCGCGTCCAGCTGCCGAAATCCTCAAGACGATGCCAGCCCGAACCATCACGCAGCACTTCTGCGGAGGTGAGATCGCTTGAAATCTTTAACTGCCTGTTGCGATTGAGCGGATAATAGGCAGACTCAAGCACGGGCTCGATCTTCTTGGTCTGCTCCGCCCCTTCCTGGACGGCGTGGGCGAATGCCAAGACTTCCTGAGCGATCGTTTCCCAGTGACGAGCCTGGAAATTCTCCGCAATGTGTTGTTCCAACGCGGATAGATGGCCCCTGTCCTTGATCAAAGAAAGAAGCTTTTCTTCGAAATCGTGATTTGATCCGGTGCGATAAGTGACAGTCAATCCTTGCCCCGCTTCCGGTAGCGAGGAGTTGTCCGCAGTAACACAAACCTTCCCATAACCGAGCGATTCCGTGATTGGCAGCCCCCAACCCTCATAATAGCTCGGGTAGATCGTAAAGAGGCAGGATGAATAGAGCGCTGCAAGCTCCTCGTCACTGACACTCTCAATATAGACGATATGTTTTTCAGCCTCGATAAATGTGGCGAGTTTTTCCAGGAAAAAATGGCTCTCGAAACCGCGTTTGCCAACGATGACCAGTTTGGGAATAGGCAGCTTCGGGTTGTTACGAATCAGGTTTTGCCAGGCATCCAGTGCTCCGGCCTGATTCTTGCGCGATTCAACGGTCGAAATAAAGAAAACGAATTTCCCAGGTTCAATTCCCTCTCGCCTGAAAAGGCTCGTCGCCGCAGCGGTTGGCACGGAAACAGTTTTCTTTTCGGCGGCAAGATGCACGACGCGCACATCAGCGGAGGGAATGCCCGCATTCAATTCCGTTGCAAGCGCCAGAAAATCCTTTTTGCTTGCTTCCGAGACGGCGAAATATCGGTCCGAATGCTGTACGACGCCCATGAACCAATCAATGAATTCATGCACAAGTTCATGCGCACAAAAACGTGGCACAACAGCGGGAATTACGTCATGAATGAAAGGAATATAATAAATGTCGCTCTTCTTTTTTGCCTCACGGATATGCATGAAATAATTGGGAAGCCACCACGATGTACCGATATTGATCAGAACAGACCTCAGCGGAAAAGCGTCGATCCTTTCTGCCATCGCTTCCTGCCGTAGCGTCGATACCTCCCGGCGCCACACCAGATCCCGCGCATCTGAGCCCATCAAACTGAGCGTAGATACCTTCACAAAGCGGTCGGGATCGACCAAAAACCACCCATTCTCGTCCTCGAGAAATTGACAAAGCGCTATTTCCTCGCTTTCGCTTCCTGAAAGAATCGACTGGATAATGCTGATCTGAACCCGCTGGATCCCTGTAGGAGTCCGATTATCAGGAAAATAACCAAGAAGATCAGAGACATCGAACCAAATTTTTCTTTGAAATTTCTTCACGTCACTACCCACGATATCGTTTTCCACTCAATTCAATCTGCAGGAAAGATGATGGAGATGTCAGCGCCGAGGTAAACCTGGATCATAGCTTTCTCTCGTCCCTGCCACCGCCGATCCTGATCTCGATACCTGCCTCTCTGCTTTCCCCATTATCACGAATAAAAGATGGCACGTCCATGTCACTCCTGATTTTTTCACGTCACCGAAGCCCGCCATTGCAGACTACGATCTTGAAAAATGGAACAGACTGATAAGCTGCCCGGCTCGAAAGAGGCACGAATTTATCAGGAAGATTAAGAGGAAAGCGATGCGACGCGCATTTCCTGCGCCTCGGTAGCAATGGCCATCAGGGCCGCTGGGCTTCGGCATGCACACGACGGACGCGGCTCTCGCTGGTCGCCCTCGTTCACCACCCGACATTTCCAAACGGGCTCTGATGATCTTTAGGTCTCATGTTCGGACATGACCCTTGACCCGTCTCACGCTTCAAGCCCAAATATGGCAGGACTTCTCTGCACCTGACGGTCGACCGGATAGATAGCTATTTGCGAATATAAGGCCGCATAGTTACAACACTCAAGCAAGATAGACCTTTGAAAATCGGCATTCACACGATTTTATGCCTGTTCAAGGCAATCTCTTTTGATTAGGAGATCAAACAATTATGTCTAATCGGAGCACGTGCCCGCAAATGAAACCGTCTGATTATACACCTAATGCGGCAATAAACACTCGAACAGTCGTCCCGGTTATCCTGTCCGGCGGGTCTGGCAGCCGCCTTTGGCCGGTATCGCGTGGAAGTTTTCCGAAACAGTTTTGGCCGTTACTTTCAGATAAAACGCTATTGCAGGAAACGGCCCTTCGCGGCGAGCAGCCTGGATTTGGCCGCCCCGTCGTCGTCTGCAACGCCGATCATCGTTTTCTCATCGCGGAGCAGCTACGCGAAGTAGGCATCACCAATGCCCGCATCGTGCTGGAGCCGATGGGTCGAAATTCCGCCCCCGCGATCGCCGCTGCTGCGCTGCTGATCGCCGAGGAAAACCCCGATGCGGTCATGTGGGTCATGGCGGCCGATGCCGCGATCAAGGACCCGTCGGCCTTGAATGCGGCGCTCGCCGTGGCTGTCGACGCCGCCCGTCAGGATTATATCGTTACTTTCGGCATGAAGCCCACCAAACCGGAAACCGGTTACGGCTATATCGAGCGCGGTAGTGAATTCGCCGACGTGCCTGGCGCTTACCGTGTCGCGAAGTTCCTGGAAAAGCCGGATAGAGAACAGGCGGCGGAATTTATCCGTGACGAACGTTATCTGTGGAATTCCGGCATGTTCGTGGCCCGCGCCAGCACGCTGCTCAGCGAAATCGAGGCCTTCGAGCCCCTGGTTTATTCCTCGGTCAGGAATGCGGTCCAGGACCGTACATGCGATTCGGACTTCGAACGTCTTTCCGTGGAGCATTTTGCCCAATCTCCCGACATTTCAATTGACTATGCCGTCGCCGAACGCACCAAAAAGGCTGCGGTCGTGCCTGGGGATTTCGGCTGGTCGGATATTGGCAGCTGGGATGCGCTGTGGGAACTGACCCCGAAAGACGCTGACGGCAATGCGACTTCGGGAGATGTTTTTCTCGATGGCGCGAAGAATTGCTATGTCCGGTCCGACGGCATCGTCGCCACGGTCACGGGGGTCGAAGATCTGATCGTCGTGGTGACGAAGGACGCCGTCATGGTATCGCATCGCGACCGGGCCCAGGACGTCAAGAAAATGGTCGCCCGCCTGACGGCAGAAGGACGCCCCGAGGCACTCAGCCATAATCGGGTTTATCGGCCCTGGGGTTTCTATGAAAGCCTGATCCAGGGCGATCGTTTCCAGGTCAAACGCATCTCGGTCGATCCCGGCCAGAAGCTGTCGCTCCAAAAGCATTTCCACCGGGCCGAGCATTGGGTTGTGGTCGCCGGCACCGCCGTGGTTACACGTGACGCCGACCAGATTATGGTGCGCGAGAATGAAAGCGTCTATCTGCCGCTCGGTGCCGTCCATCGCCTGGAAAACCCGGGCCGGATTCCGTTGACACTGATCGAGGTTCAGTCCGGCCCCTATCTGGGTGAAGACGATATCGTGCGCATCGAAGATGTTTATGCCAGGGCATAACACCGTCTGACTGGATACGGGCCTATCGGCCGGGCCGCATCAACGATGCGGCATACGGCCGATTAGGTCCATTCCATGCACATAACGCCTGTTTCCAGAGAACAGACCGTAAAGATAGCCAAAGAGATGTATACAGTCGGTGCTTTGACACCGGTCGCATTCCATCGCCAGGCAATGCCAGAGCTGTCCACTCTATAGGCCGATCCGGCATGGATCACGGCCCCCGCCGGGCACAGGCGTCAGCGCCGGCTCTTTTTAAGAGAGAGGACAGATTGGTACATTTCCCGTAACCGGTCTTCGTATTTTCTCATATCAAAGCATGCGGCCTGTCTTGGCCCCAGTTCTCTCAGGCTGGCACAAAGCGCATCATTGCTGTCCAGTTCCTCGATCCCCGCGCTCATAGAGGACGGATCATACGCATCGACAAACAGGGCCGCCTCTCCGGCGACTTCCGGCAACGCGCCTTCACGCGAGGTCATCACCGGCGTACCCCAGGACAATGCTTCCAGCACGGGTAGCCCAAAGCCTTCAGAGAGCGACGGAAAAAGAACCGCGCGTGCCCCACGAATCAACGCAGCCAGAAGCGGGGCAGGCAGATATTCCAGCTTCTGAATGCGTCCGGCTGCAATGCCACGCTCCAAAAAGCGAAGCTCGTCATCCGTTTTCCAACTCATGGCTCCTACAATGACCAGCGTGCGGTCCGTCCGTGCCATGAGGAACGCTTCGATCAGGCGACCAATATTCTTTTTCGGTTCCAGCGAGCCAAAAAACAGAAAAAATCCCCCGGGCTGCAGACCGAACAATTCCCTGATTTCCTGATTGATGCCCTCTTCCCGCGAGACATCAATCGACGTATTCGGCTCGAATGACTGGTATGTATTGTGCAGTCGTTCCTCCACCTCTGGAAAAAACGATAGAATTTCCTTTCTGGAGGCTTCAGACACAGTGCAGATCGCGTCTGCACTCTGCACCACCTTGCTAATTAATTTGAAATGGAATTTTTTGTTGTCGAGTGTCGTCTGAGGCAGTCTCAGCGGCACAAGATCATGAATGGTATAGATATTTCGTGCGCCTTTGACCCTGATGGGCAAAGGATAGGTCCAATGCATGATTGCCGGTGGATCAGGGATGCAGATCGTCATGAAACGACCTGTAGAGCGAAAATGCCGCCCAGCGGCCTGATAGAGATTCTGCACGTTCAACACCCGGTCGAATGTCGGCAGCCTTTGGGCGAAACCACGTGCCTCGACCCGACCACTGATGGGCACCTCGACCGCCTTAGGCGCGCTCATAACCGTATCGGCAACAAAGTTCCGTAACCAACGCGGGAAGATGGATTTTGCAGCCTTCTTATCGGCGGTCTGCCCCAGGATGTCGAAAAACATGACTTCACGCAGCTCGGCTGACATAGCGGGGGAAATATCCATGCCGTAGACGACATCGACGGTACATCCCATCGCCTTGAGGCAATGCGTCAATGTGCGTGCGTAAGTTGCAATACCTGTTCCACGGGGGAGCGCCAGATTGAACCCATCTACACCGACATGAAGGGGGAAATCTCGAACCAATATTGCCTCACAAAATCTCATGAATGAGACGATTAAATCTACATAAAGTTGTTTATTGTCAAAAAATATTCAGACCGCTCTCTTTCTGCACACTATCATGTACAGATAATCTCTCTCGCCGCACCATAGATATGGTAGAGCGAACTGGCCGGCATATGATCCACCATCGGGGCGAGCCCTTCATCCAGCCGATCAATCCATCCGCCAGCAAGCCTGGCCGGCGCATAGCGCGTGAAAAACAGCGTGCTGATGGAAGACAGCAACGCGTCCCCCCCTTCCCCGGCATCCTTACGGCGCCGGCAGAGCAGGCGCAGAAGTTCGGTTTGCGGCCAGATGCGTGTTGAGTGCTCGAACACCACGCCATCCTCGGTCATGGCGTCATAGACAAGACCCGTATCCGGCGCGCACCCTTCTGTGCTTCCGAAGACGAACAGCCGTTCAGCCATGGCACACAGGTGCCCCCCCTTCTCTGCCTCAGGTGCCAGCCTGCGATATTCCCCCAGCAGCCACGCCCATTCGAACAGATGCCCAGGTTCGACGCGATTGTGCCCCGGTGGTGCCAATGGTACCCAGGCAGCATCGAATTCCTCAAGCAATGCTCCAGAACGGGGGCCCATAAACCGGCGAGATGCCAGGGCAACCAGCCGCTCCGCCTGGTCCAGATAAAAGGCCTCGTTTGTCGCCTCGAACAGGGCCAGACAGGCTTCCAGCAGATGCATGTGGGGGTTCTGGCGACGCACCGTATTCGCCTGAGGCACGCGGTCGCGGAACCCCTCGCCCTCCAGGGCGAATAATTGCCAGGTTTCCTCCGCCGTTTCGCGGGCAACACGCCGGTAGCGCGGGGCGCCGGTCAGGCGATAAGCCCAAGCATAGGCAAACAGGATGAAGGCATGGGCGTAAAGATCACGCACGGGGCTGGCAGGCGTTCCATCCGGCGCCAGCGAAAAGATCCAGCCCGCTCCATCATCAGCGCGCCAGTAAAGCCGCTCGACAGTTTCCAGACACCGCAAGCCCTTGGCAAGCTCCGGAGCCGACGTATCGTACAATCCATCCAACCCTGCCCGGCAATAGGTGGCAATCTGCCGCGCCTGGACCATCAACCGACGCTGCGGCAGAGAGACAGGCGTGCCATCCCATGTCAGCCGTTCATGATACAGCCCTTGCGCGGAATTGAACCCCTGTTCGCTCCACAATGGCAGCGCATGACGCATAAGCCATTCACGCCAGTGCGCGCCTGTACCCGCCAGGCTGGTCACGAAGAGCCATCGGATTCAACGGCCGGGGCCTGAGGCTGGCGCATCTTCGTGACAAGCGCGCTCGTCGAACGCCCCGCGACGAGATCGACCAGCGCGACCCTTCCGCCATAGGATTTGACGAAATCCCCGCCCACAACCTGGTGTTCCTGGTAATCCGCGCCCTTGACGACAACATCGGGACGCAGGGCCCGGATCGTGTCCAGCGGCGTGTCCTCATCGAAGAGAACAACCAGGTCGACATCCCGCAATGCACCGATCACGGTCGCACGCGCCTGTTCGTCCTGCACTGGACGACTCTCCCCCTTCAACCGTCGTACCGACGCGTCGCTGTTCAGCGCGACAATCAACTTGTCGCCCTGCTGAGCCGCAGCCTTGATCAGCATGATATGGCCCGGATGCACCAGATCGAAACATCCGTTGGTAAAAACGACGCGCGCACCGTGCCTCCGCCATTCTTCCACGATATCCCGCGCGCGCACGAGAGGCACGGTGGCGCCCTCTTCGCGGATTTCGGCCCTGAGCGCCGAGCTTAATTCGGCCCGCGAAACCGTGGCCGTACCCAATTTGCCGACCACGATCGAGGCAGCGCAATTGGCGATCACCACGGCTGTTTCCAGATCCTGGCCAGCGGAAACGACGCAGGCAATAGTCGCGACCACGGTATCTCCCGCGCCGCATACATCATACACCTCCGACTTGCGCGCGCGCGCATGCAGCACCGGGCCGTCCGTCCGAAAAAGGGTCATCCCCTCTTCCGAACGTGTCACCAGCACATGGCCGCCAAATTGTTCGGAGACGCTAGCTGCCGCATGTGCGATGTCATCGTCTGTACCCAGAGATAGGCCGGTAGCAGCAGCCAGTTCGCCACGATTGGGCGTCACCAGCCAGGCGCCGCGATAGGCACCGAACGTCCTGCGCTTGGGATCGACAATCACCGGAACGCCGCGCGCGGCGGCAAAGGCCATGATTGCCTCCAGCACCTCGTCCGACAGGACGCCCTTGGCATAATCCGAACAGACTACGACATCAGCCCGTGCGATCGCCGCACATGCGGCATCGATCAGGCGCGACCGTGTCTCTTCACTCACGACATCCAGCCGCTCGTCATCGATCCGTACGATCTGCTGACGGCCGCTCAACACGCGCGTCTTGGTGATCGTCGTCCATTTTGGGTCGACCACCAGACCCGACAGATCGATCATGGCGTGAGGCGCCAACGCGGCCCGCAACCTTTCCGCCGAGTTGTCCACCCCCAGAAGCCCTACCAACTCAACGCCACAACCCAGGGCCGCCGCGTTCATGGCGACGTTCGCTGCTCCCCCTGGCACCGCGCTGTGCATCGCACGCAACAGAACCGGCACCGGCGCTTCGGGCGAGATACGACTGACCGAACCTGAAATATAGCAATCAAGCAAAAGATCGCCAATAACGGCAATCCGTCCAAAATCGAAAGCTTCGATCATTTGCCTGAATACCTGCCCATGCCTAGAGTCAATCATCAAGCTGCTTCGGTTCAACGGGGTAGACCGGGATAAAAAGCCACTGCCAAACGCAACCCAAGCAGCACCAGATTTTCCTGCTGCCCGATACCACAGATAACAGGGCTACGGCGACACATCCCCTGCTCGCCCGATATCACTCAAAGCGATCAAGAGCAGGCCACCTCCGGCGCCTCATCCATTTTATAGGCATGGACCTGATCAAGGCAGCCAAGAGACGCAGATTCCAGGAAAATCTTCCGTCCCTCTTCCGTCTGATCGCATAGAAAGAAACCTTCCACAGCGATCAGGTCGGGCGTCTCTTCCAGCGACCCATCCTGCCGTGTGCCATGAACACGCAACTTCAGAACTCCTGCCCGACGCCAGGAATCGACATCGAGAGGAACCCAGCGCCGTTCCTGCGCCACCATGATGCCAGACAGGACCTGGGGATGAACGGCCGTATCGCCCAGATTGCTCACAGTCCAGTTCGTGGCATGTTTTCCGCTACGCACGGCAAGCCACAACCGCATTCCAGCCTGCGCCGGAGGGGTCATCAGCAGATCACCGCCCGGCGCGCGCGTCCAACATCCGCTGTCATCCGGCCACGCCCATCCCAGGCCAAGGCGATATATCTCAGCCGATGCCATGTTTTTCCAGATTTTGACCTCGTGGTTGGCTGTCAGCGGATACCAGGCCCCGGAGCGTACCGGAACGGCCACTTGCCCGTCCAACCTGGCCGAAACGGGGCGTACAGCGATTTGCCTGGCAGTCTCGTTGATTCTGTGCGCAATATCGCGCCAGGACATCGGCTTGAAGGCGCGTGCGATCCTCTCCTCGATCGCAGCGCGGGCAGATGCATCGAACGCCAGTTTCTCGACTGCGCTCTCCAGTTCTTCGACCGAGTCCGTCTTGAAATAGATAGCAAATACGCCGCCTGCTTCCGGCAGCGAGGAATTGTCCGACGTGATGACGGCCTTGCCGTAGCAGAGTGATTCCGTGATCGGCAGCCCCCATCCTTCATAACGGCTGGGATAAAGGGTAAACTGACAGTTCCTGTACAATAGCGACATTTCACTGTCGGAAATACCGTGGAGGATGAGAACGAAACGTTTCAGCGTCTCATCGCTCTCGATTTTTTGGAAGAAAGCCTCGTTCTTCCACCCCCTGTTCCCCACACACACCAGCTTCGGCGTTCGAGGACCATATTTCCTGTACAGCCGCTCCCACACCGCCAGGGCCAGATCATGTCCCTTGCGGCTTTCGATGGTGGAAACAAACAACACATAAGACTCCGGGGCGATGTGCCATTTTTCCAGATCGCCATGCGGCAGGCTATCTACCCCCGGCTTCCTGAAATCGGCCCCCAGCGGCACAACCGTTATCTGGTTTTCCCGTACGACATGCCCCAGTCGGGCGGCAACGAGGATCAAGTCTTTTTTCGTAGATTCCGAATTGACCAAAAATGCATCGGCATGTGCGAAAACGCCAATGATCCACTCTATGAAATCCTGGGTCAGTTTGCGAATACAGTGTTCCGGCGTCATGACCGGTATCAGGTCATGCACGAAGGGGACATATCGTATATTCGATCTATGCTTGGCTTCCCGAACATAGAGAAAATAATTCCTGAGCCACCAGGACGTACCGAGATTGATCAGAACGGCGCCATCAGGAAAAACGAACGGCTCGGAGAACATGAGCGTCAAATGCAAGGCATTGACCGCATCCAGCCAGTCCCGGCTTCTGGAATCGCCGCTGACGACCGCCAGTTCGCAAAGTTTGATGAACAGACGGTTTGGCACCGGCAACCATCTTTCGCGCCCTTCGATCGCACAGCAAATCCGGACGGCGGCCTCGTTATCCCGAATGGCACCAAGAATGGTCTCGATCTGCACGCGCTGGATGCCGGTCGGCAGGCGCGCATGACCGAAATAGCTGACCAAGTCCGAAATATCGAAAACGACCGTCCCATCTTGCGAAAGGACTGGCGTTTCGTCCGAAAAACCCTCGGGAATGGTCTTTTTCAGGAAGGAGAGAATGTCCCGACGTTGTGGAGCTGGCAGATGGGAAAACAGGCGATGCAGCCAGGCCAGGGCATCTGAATCGCCACCTCCGACCAAGACGGCCTCCGCATAGGCACAGCTTGCTCCGGTGAAGTCCCCCTGCTCCTTGCGCATATGTCCAAGCTGGACCCATATATGCGCAAGGTCAGGAGCCAATTGCAGCGCGTTGCCGTAATCATTCGCCGCCTCTTTCCAGTTCTGCTTATCACGCGCCTTGTTGGCACTCGAAATCAGTTTGAAAACGGGCAAAGAGACAGGAACACCGGCAGATTTTTTTATTTTAATACGGTATTTTATTTTCGAAATCATAGAAATTTAAAAATCTCCGCCTCATTTATTATAGAATTATTTTTCTCAATATTACATACAACCAAAAGCCAACATGAGTATAATCAGTTCCATAGGCATATGCCAACAAACAGCCTGCCGCACCGGATCGCATCACAGCCTGCCTCACCCCATGCTCATTTCCGCGTGAAGCCTCAGCCTCCTCGCCTCCGGGAAATCGAACGCGGTTCGACACCTGTCGCCGATCTGCCAATACCCCTTGTCCGCCTCGCGAGCGCGTTCAAGCGGCCACTCCGTGCCTGCACTTCAGACTTGCGAAGAGGTTCGGCGCTGGCAATCAGCCATAACATAGCATCGCCACATACCCGGGTGAAAAAGCTGATGAACTCAGCGCCTCGAAGATAATGTGCCGGTTGCCGATTCTCATCCATTAGACGGCAAAAGCGGATGGACCACGTAGTTCCCTAATCCGGATATGATTATCGAACCCACATTCCAAAAATCCGACAACCAACCATCCTGCCGGGCCGGCGGCCAGACGATCTCTCACCGTCTGGCTGCATCACCCCGCGACTGGATGGGCCACCCAATCGCGGAAGGATTCGCGCCACAGCACGCCCATAAACGGGGCTTCAGGACGCCCGCACGCCCCCTTCCGGATCGAGACGGTAACCGCCGCCCTCGGTCACCAGCAGCGAGGCATTGGTCGGATCGGGCTCGATCTTCTGCCGCAGGCGGTAGATATGGGTTTCCAGCGTATGGGTGGTGACGGCAGCGTTATAGCCCCACACCTCGTTCAGCAGCACCTGGCGCGGCACCGGCCGCGTCCCGGCCCGGTAGAGGAACTTCAGGATCGCCGCTTCCTTCTCCGTCAGGCGGATGCGGCGATTGCGCGCGGGTTCCTGCAACAGCTTGGCCGAAGGACGGAACACATACGGCCCGATCGAGAAGACGGCATCCTCGCTGTTCTCGAAGATGCGCATCTGGGCGCGCAGCCGCGCCAGCAGCTCGGCGATGCGGAAGGGCTTGGCGACATAGTCGTTCGCGCCGGCATCCAGCCCCCGCACCACGTCCGTCTCTTCGTCCGAACCGGTCAGGATGATGATCGGAATCCGCTTCCCCTGCCGCCGCAGTTCGGCGCAGAAATCCCGGCCGTCACCGTCGGGCAGCGTCACATCCAGGATGATCGCGTCGAACCGGGCGCCCGCCGCATTGAGCTTCTCCCAGGCATCGGCAACCGATTCGGCCTCGATCGCCTGGAACTCTCCTTCCAGCTGCAATTGTTCGACGAGCATATGACGTAACGTCTGATCGTCATCCACTATCAGAATGGGACGCGCACCTGCCATCGAACCCTCTTTATCTTGACCGGGCCCCATTCACGCGGGGTCGGCATCTTTATCCTATATCATTCCCGGGACGGAAACGGCAGCATCCGGGCCAGCCGACACGATACCTCACTCACCATCCCGGTCACGTTGCCCTATCCAGACCTCAGGCCCGACAGTTTAAAACCGATTCAGGGCAAAAAGCGATCCAGCTGGAGCGATTCATGATACGCGCGTTGCTAAAAACAAATACAGGGCCCGACGCACGCCTGCATTGCATGGGCGAGGAAATCCCGGCCATCATCGGCGCCGCCGGAGTCCGCGTCCATAAGCAGGAAGGCGACCATGCGACCCCGGCCGGCGTGCTGAAGCTGCGGCGGGTCCTGTATCGCGCGGATCGGGTCGGCGCGCCTGCCAGCCATCTTCCGATCGAACCGCTGGCACCGAATGACGGCTGGTGCGACGACCCCACCCATGCCGATTACAACCGCCCGGTCACGCTGCCACACCCCGCCCGCCACGAGCGCATGTGGCGCGATGATGATGTTTACAATATCGTGATCGTCCTGGGCTACAATGACTCCCCGCCGGTGCCCGACCGAGGGTCGGCAATCTTCCTGCACCTGCAATCCCCCGACCAGCGTCCCACCGAAGGCTGCATCGCCCTGCGCGAGTCGGACCTGCGCCGCCTGCTGTCGGCCGGCCTGTCGGAAATCGACGTCCCGCCGCCCGGCTGAGGCACAGAGCCCTCTAGCCCGCAGTCAAGTCAGGCGTTCAGGCCAGCCCGGTCTGTTCCGGCGGCGCCGGTGGTTCCATAACCACATCGATGTCGCCGGCCATCGGTTCCACCGGCGTCGCATCCTCGGCCGAACAGATCCAGATCGCAGTCCCCTTGCGAACAGTCAGGATCATCAGCCGGTTGCCGTCGGCTGAACCCGACGACATCGCCGGCGCCCCACCCGACGGGGCCGCTACCGGCGGCATGGCACGAAAACGCCATCCGCGTTCGAACAGCGTTTCGAACAGCGTGAAATTCCACGCCGGCTCCCCCAATACCCTTCCGCGCGAATCGCGGCTCAATCCACGATACAGATCCAGCCGGGCCACGCCCGGACTGACCTGAAACACGCGCTGGCGCCCGAAATCGGGGGCCAGCCGGGCACAGACCAGCCCGTTATAGATCGCGTCGGGCGTAGCGGCGATCAGATAGTCGGCCGGGCGTTCCTCCAGGCTCTCCATCCCCTCGTCGGACAGCAGTTCCGTCCGCAAAGTGGGAATGCCCGCACGCGTCGCCGCCGTCAGCGCGCCGGCATAGGTATCCACCAGCACGACCGGGCAGCCGAGCCGATGCACCACCCCCGCCAGATCGGTAGACCAGGCGCTGGCGCCGACGATCGCCAGCGCAGGGTCGTCCGACAGGGTCAGGCGCAGGGCCCGGGCGACCGGGCGAAGGGAAAAGCCATGCAGGATCATGGTCGTCGCGATCAGGGCGAATACGCCCGGCATCACCAGATCCGCGCTGGGATAACCGGCATCGCTCAGTTGCAGGCCCGCCGCCCCCGCCACGGCGGCGGCGACGATACCGCGCGGCGCGATCCACCCAACGAACAGCCGCTCCTGCCATGACAGGCCCGAGCGCACCGTAGACAGAAAGATGCCGACAGGGCGCACCACAAACAGCACCGTCAGCGTCATGGCCACGATCGGCAGGGACAGGCGGGCCAGTACCTCGCGATGCAGGTCGGCCGTCAGCATGACGAACAGGCAGGACACGACCAGAACGCCCAGCGATTCCTTGATGCGGCGCAGCTCGCTCATGCCCAGCACATGCAGGTTCGCCAGCGCCATGCCGAAGACGGTGGCCGCCATCAGACCCGCGCCCTCCATGAAGAAATTGCAGATGGCGAAAACGCTCATCGCCAAGGTCAGGATGATGGGGATCCGCAGAATTTCAGGGATGAGATCTCGGCGGGACAGGAATCGCACCAGCACCGCCGGGAAAATGCCGCAGCCCACCCCCATCATGGTGGCAAACAGCAGATGCGGCACGATTTCCGCCACGAACATACCCGAATGCCGGTTGCCCAGGATCATCAGGAATTCCAGGACCAGCGTCGCCAGAATGGCACCGACCGGGTCGTTCAGGATCGCCTCCCACCGCAGGAAGGCCGCCACCCTTGGGCGCAGCTTGGTATGACGCAGCAACGGCAGGACCACCGTGGGCCCGGTGACCACGATGATGGCGCCGA
The DNA here is from genome assembly GCF_014174215.1 of Gluconacetobacter tumulicola. Taxonomy (GTDB): domain Bacteria; phylum Pseudomonadota; class Alphaproteobacteria; order Acetobacterales; family Acetobacteraceae; genus Gluconacetobacter; species Gluconacetobacter tumulicola. The sequence continues at coordinate 22,325 of NZ_JABEQL010000009.1, forward strand.
ACAGCCAGGAGGCGCCCCAATGCAGATGCCCGACAAAATGGGCCGCAAGCGTCCCCAGGACCAGATTGATCGGCAGGGCCACCACCGTCAGGCGCAGCACCCCCTCGCCGGCGGCACGCCACTGGCGGAAATCCAGCCCCAGCCCCCCCTCGAACACGATGAAGGCCACAGCCAGCGAGACCATCGGGTGGAAATAACGCCCGATCGCGGCCGACGGATGCAGCAGATTCAGCCCAGGACCATAGATCAGACCTAACGCGAACAGCAGGACGATGGCAGGCAACCGAAAGCGCCAGGCAAGCCACTGGGCGCCAATGCCGCCGCCCAGCACACACAAGATCCCAATGGCCAGATTTTCCTGCATGCACCTATCCCGGACTGGTGGCTCGAAGAGCCGCAAGGTACCAGAATACGTCCAGCGATGTCAGGGCGATAGAACGCCGCCCCGACACCTGGCAGAAAATCAGTCCAACCGTTCCAGAACGGCCGCGAAGAAACCATCCGTGCCGTGGCGCAGCGGCGACAGCGCGATCATGCCATCCTGCATCAGATCGGCCGGCAGGCCGCAATCGGGCTCGGGCCCCGCGCGACGGAAGTGCGGCGACGCCGCCAGAAACGACGCAATCCGATCCTGATTTTCCTCGCGCAGCACCGAACAGGTGGCATAGATCAGCCGCCCGCCCGGCCGAACCAACGTTGCGGCCGTCGAGAGAATGTCAGCCTGCTTGGCCGTCAGTTCCTCCAGATCCCGTTCGGTCAGGCGCAGCCGCGCATCCGGATTGCGGCGCCATGTGCCAGTTCCGGTGCAGGGTGCATCGACTAGCACCCGGTCGAAACTTCCGGCCCGGCGCCGCGCCCAGCGGTCACCCGGCACCAGCAGATGCCGTTCCGCATTATGGACCCCTGCCCGGCGCAAGCGGCGCACCGCGCCCTCCAGTCGGGGCTCCGAAACATCGCAGGCAACGATATGGCCGCGATTCTGCATGGTCATGGCCATGCCCAGCGTCTTGCCGGCGGCACCCGCGCAGTAATCCAGCACGCGCATGCCCGGCCGTGCATCGGCCGCCGCCACCACGATCTGGCTGCCTTCGTCCTGGATTTCCACCAGGCCGGCCTTGAAGGCCGCCGTCGCCGTGATCGGCTGCCGCCCCGGCACACGCAGCCCCCAGGGGGAAAGGTCCGTCTCCTCGGCGTGGATGCCTTCTTCCGCCAGCAGCCGTGCCGCCTCCCCGCGTGTCGTCTTCAGCAGATTGACCCGCAGATCCAGCGTCGCTTCGCCCGCCAGCGCGGAGACCTCGGCCTCCAGCGCGGAACCGAACGTTTCGGCCAGCCGCGGCAGCAGCCAATCCGGCACTTCCAGCCGGACCGCCTGAGGCATCCCGGGGTCGGCCAGTGCCTGACCGCGCAGCCGGGCCGCCAGATCCTGCTCCGCAGGCGTCAGCGGTGCCGGCCCATACCGGTCGCCCGAAAACAGGGCCCCCGGCGCTTCGCCGGGCCGGGGGATCAACTGCATGGCGGCGATCAACCGTGTGCGCGGGGTGGCCGGCGCGCCTGCCTGTTCCAGCCACCAGCCGATATGGCGCCAGTGCCGCAGCACGGCCCAGACCCGCTCGGACACGGCACGGCGGTCCCCGCCGCCGATATAGCGGCGCTCCCGAAAGAAGGCGTTGGCAACGGCGTCGGCGGGGCGACGCGGCGTCGCCTCCATCTCCGACAGCAGATCGATGGCGGCAGCAAGCCGCGCGCTGGGCGTCATAGTCGTCCTGTCAGTCGAAGATGGCGATCGATGGGATCAGTCGCGCCGATAGTTCGGCGCTTCACGCGTGATCGCCACATCATGGACATGGCTCTCGCGCAGGCCCGCCCCGGTAATCCGGCGGAAGCGCGCACGCACCTGAAGGTCGGCCACCGTCGCCGAGCCGGTATAACCCATGCCGGCCCGCAGCCCCCCGACCAGCTGATGCACCACGGCATCCATGCCGCCCTTGAAGGCAACGCGCCCTTCAATCCCCTCGGGGACCATCTTGTGGGTTTCCTTGATTTCCTGCTGGAAATAACGGTCGGCCGAACCCCGCGCCATGGCGCCCAGGCTGCCCATGCCGCGATAGGATTTGTACGAGCGTCCTTCGTACAGAAACACCTCGCCCGGTGCCTCGGCAGTGCCGGCCAGCAGCGAACCGACCATCACGACATCGGCCCCGGCACCGATCGCCTTGACGATATCGCCCGAGGTGCGGATGCCGCCATCGGCGATCACCGGAATATCGCGCTCATGACAGGCCGCCGCCGTTTCCATTACCGCGGTGAACTGCGGCACGCCTACGCCGGCGACGACGCGGGTGGTGCAGATCGAACCCGGACCGATACCTACCTTCACGCAATCGGCGCCGGCCTCGATCAGGGCGATGGCAGCTTCCGGCGTCGCAACGTTACCGGCAACCACCTGAATCCGGTCGTCGAACGCCTTGACCCGCGCCACGGCCTCCATCACTCCGGCCGAGTGGCCATGGGCAGTGTCGACGACCACGACGTCCACCCCGGCCTCGATCAGCGCACGGGCACGCTTGAAGCCGTCCTCGCCCACACCGGTCGCGGCGGCGCAGCGCAGGCGTCCCATCTCGTCCTTGTTGGCCAGCGGGTAGAGAACCGCCTTTTCCATGTCCTTGACGGTGATCAGCCCGATGCAGCGATTTTCGTCATCGACCACCAGCAGCTTCTCGATCCGGCGACGGTGGAGAAGCTGGCGCGCCTCTTCCCGGCCGACATCGGCGCGCACAGTCACCAGATTGTCGCGCGTCATCAGCTCGTCGACGCGCTGGTTCGGGTCGGTGGCGAAGCGCACGTCGCGATTGGTCAGAACGCCCACCAGCCGCTTGGTGTCGCGCTCGATTACCGGCAGGCCGCTGATACCGTGGCGCGTCATGATGGCATTGACGTCAGCCAGGGTCTGGTCGGGCCATACCGTCACCGGATTGACCACCATGCCCGATTCGTAGCGCTTGACGCGCCGGACATGCTCAGCCTGCTCTTCGACCGAAAGATTCTTATGGATCACGCCCATGCCGCCCTGCTGGGCCATGGCGATGGCCATCGCGTCCTCGGTCACCGTGTCCATCGCCGCCGAGATCAGCGGAATGTTCAGGCCGATGCGGCGCGTCAGGCGGCTGGTGGTGGATGTCTGTCCGGGCAGCACCCGCGATTCCGCGGGAACAACCAGGACGTCGTCGAATGCCAGGGCCTCGCGAATGCGCTCCTCGACACGGGACACGGAAAGCGGATGGCTGGGGGAAGACATCGTGCTGGAACCTCATCTACCGTTGCAGGGGTCCCAGTGCCTCGGGTACCCGACCGTTGGCGCTTCCACATAAGATGCGAATCGGATCGTGGCAAGAAAAAGGAGAGCAGGAACGGCATGAGAGCGAACAGAACCGTCTATCTGGCCGGCGATCTGGTCTTTCGCCCCGGCGCGATCGCGATTTTCGACCGGCTGCGCGCGCTGTGCCGGCAGGTGGGGCTGGAGGGCCTCGCCCCTTTCGACGGCCAGGCCGGCATCGAATCGCTGCCTCCGGGGCTGGACACGATCCTGAAGATCGTGACCGCCGACCGCGACCTGATGGACCGATGCGCCGGCGGCATCTTCTGCCTCGATCCCTTCCGCCGTGCCGCGGACATGGACCCCGGCACGGCGGTGGAAATCGGCTACATGATGGCGCAGGGCAAACCCCTTGCCGGCTATACGACCGACGGCCGCCCCTACCCCGAGAAGGTCGCCGCCTACCGCAAGGCGGCGTGGAACGACACGCTGCGTCCGCGCACCACCCCGGACGCACCGGTCGGATCGGGTGCGATGGAGGATTCGGACGGCATCCTGGCCCATTCAGACGGCATGGTGCAGAACGGCATGACCGAGGGCTTCATCCGCCTGTCCGGCGGCATGGTCGCCGTGCATGACGATTTCTACCAGGCCTTCGCCCTCGCAGCCGCCGACATGGCGCGTCGCCTGCCCTGAATACGCGGACGGCGCGCCGTTACCGGCGATTTGTGGCGCAGGCGATGGCCCGCGCCCATACCTGGGCCCGCACGGCCGGCAGGTCGGTGGTGCTCAGCGCGTGGCCGCGCTGGGCATGGACCTCTTCCGCCGTGAAGGGCGTCGTACCCGGCGGGGCGCTGTGGCCGCCGAGATCGAACAGGACGAAATTCATCACCTGCGCCATCAGCGCGTCATCGCGGATCAGCGACATCGAAACACCGGGCACCGTCAGCAGATAGGCCCGCCCTTCCGGCGTACAGCTCAGCGTGCCGATCCGGTCGCGCAGGGTCGGAATATAGGTCTGCCCCGACTGCCCCTCGATCCCGTGGCAGCCACCGCATTTTTCCAGATAGGTGGTGCGTGTCCGGTCCAACGCCAGCGCGCCCTGCCCCGACATCATCACGCCGGCCATGACGCCAATCGCCACGGCCGCCCCGGTCGCGCGGGTGAAACGCGCGCCGGCTCGCCACCAGCGCGCATTTTCCGTCAGGTTCTCAGGGAAGAGGATGCGCTGCATTCAGGGCCTTCCGGGCCGCTGCGACACCCGAGGACGGCATCGGCGCGGCGCGCGCGGCCGCCACATCGGCCGGCGTGATGACCGGCGCCTGCTTGGTGCTGCCCAGCGACGAAAGATAGGTCAGGATCGCCGCCACATCGTCATCCGACAGGCTCTTGAAGCTGGGCATGAACCCGACATAGGTCGCGCCGGCAGCGTCGATCGAACCGGCCAGGCCGTTCATCAGTACGGCGGTGACATATTTCTTGCCTTCGGGGGTCGAGGCGATCTTGTCGATCCGGTTCGCCAGCGGCGGGAACTGGCCCGGCGCGCCGACGCCACCGCCCTGATGGCAGATGCCGCAATTGGCACCATAGAGCGCCTGGCCATCCGGCGCGGCAAAAGCCGGGGTCGCGGCGCCCAGACACAGGGCCAGGGTAAGGATCTTCTTCATTCGGCGGTTCCTACAATCACAGCGGTCGAACAATTATAGAGAAGCGAACCGGTCCCGAAACACCAGATGATGTCGTTGTTGGCCTGCGGACGATAGGTCGGCAGGTCACCATCGGAGCCCAGGCAGTTCTGCTCGTTGCAGGCATCCTGCCCGCAGCAATCGCGATAGGCGATCAGGTACGAGCGGCGGTCCTGCGGGTTGAAACATGTGCCGATCCACGAGGTCGGCGACGGATGCGTCCCCGGCGGGCAGCTATGAACGCCACCGCCACAGGTGGTGCACAGATTGCCGTCAATGGCGCAATAGCGCCAGTAATCGCACTTCGTGTCGTCCTTGGCCTGCGCCTTCGCTGCAAAGGGCGATGGCGCGGCAGGCGCAGCGGCCCGTGCGTCACCCCGCCAGACCGGCAGCAGCGGAAAGGTCGGAACGGCGGCAGCCCACCCGCCCAGCCGCGCGAGCGCACTGCGACGCGAGGAACGGCCGGCCAGATAGCGGGCAAGCCGTTCGGCCACGGTGTCGAGGCCGCTCCGCGTCGCGCCGACGGCCCCCCTGTCTTCAGGATTGGGCATATCGTTTCTCCGTCACGCGGGGATCATTCCGGGGGCTCATTCTCCGGGAGCGGCCGTAAAGATCAGCGCATCGCCCAGCGCCCCGATCTTGCGCACAGGCTTGCCGTCGGCGCCGTCCAGAACCATCAGGTCACCGGCTTCATCCGTCAGCATGATGCGCGACTGCGCATCCTGGGTCACGCCCACCATCATGCTGCGGGCCGCCAGCGGAATGCGCCGCACCAGCCGGTGCGTCTTCAGGTCCAGCTCCCACAGTTCGGAGCCGGCATCCTTATGCGTCCAGAAGGTGCCCTTGTGCATCAGCACGAACAGATGCGAATCGCGCGCCCGCAGCGCCGCGAGCTGCCATCCGCCCGGCCGCCACGTTACCTCGAACGGGGCACGGGCATCCGACGCCGCTTTCAGGCCGGCCGCTTCCTGGATCGACCAGGGCTTGGCGATGCTGGCTTGCGCGCCCAGCGTCGCCTCGTAGATCAGGCCGCTATAGGAAATGAACCAGACATGGCCGCTCGCCGCGATCTCCGGACTATGTTCGAAGACCGGATCGCGATCCGGCACGAAAAACGGCGGGGTCCGCGTCAGGGCCGGCGTGCCCTTGGCATCCATCTGCACATTGGCCAGCGACCCGTCGCCACAGATCGAGGAAAAACCGGCATTGCCCCAAGGGTAGATCAGCGCGCAGCCCGGCACGTCCACCGTCCGCACAACCGATTTCAGACCCGTGTCATAGACATGGACCGCATTGGTGGGGCTGGAATCGTAGACATAGACATAGTGCCCGTCGGCACCGATCGCCATGTCGGGCTTCTTCGGCGTGATCAGCGCGCGGCCCGGCAGGTCGATATCCGCTATCTGCTCCAGCGTGCGCGGATCATACGCCGCCAGCATATCGTGGCGCTTGCCGCGATTGCCCCGTTCCCACGTCGTCTCGGCGACATAGAACGCCTTGCCCGCCGGATCGGCCACCATGTTGGCGTTATAGGCGGCCTGCACCATGCCCAGCAGCCGGCCGGTGTCGAGGTCCACGACATAGACCCGCCCGTCCTTGCTGTGGCGATAGACCCCATCTTCGACCAGGACCCGGTGCGGGCCGCCGGGCGGCAGGGTGACGACGTCACTTTCCTCGGTCTGCAGGATCGGCTCGGCGGCGCGCGCGGGCCCCTGCACCGCGAGCGCCGTCACAACAGAAGCGGCCGCCAGGGCGCGCGAAACGCGCCGGGCCGCGCGAGACCGCCGATCAGCCAGCATGCGACCGTCGGACCCACGAAGGAAATATCATGTTCATCCAGCCAACCCTGTTGCTCGCCACACCACATCCGAACCGCGATTCGGAAGTCCGGCGGCGAAGCGGATACCGCCTGCCATCCAGTTTGATGTTCTTTCGATACAAATTTTCGGGCAGGAAGGCTAGCCTTCCGCTTTGGAAAAATCGCAAGTGAATTTCATGAATTTCGATACTGACAAAATAATATTATAGAAAAAGGCACAAATTGGACAGAAAATGCGCGCGGGACACACCCCCGCGCGCATTTCCACTCACCCGATAATCGACCATATCTTATTGCGACGGTCCCGCGCTGTGGGTCGCCAGCACGATGCCTGTCTGCGCATCCACCTCGTTCAGAATGACGCCATAGCCCCATAGCGAGGAAAGGTAATCCAGCGTCTGGCGCGCATCGCCGGCCTTGAGCAACTGGCCGGCCCGGGTGCGATGCTCCAGCTTCAGCGTGCGGTCGCCCAGCAGGTCCACATCGACGATCTCGATCTCGGTATAGAACGTACCGGGGTCATAGACGCGCGCCAGGCTGCGGCGGATATCGCGATACCCGGCCTCATCATGAATGGCGTCGACCAGCAGATAAGGCTGGGCGGTATCGTCGCTGAGGCGGAACATGCGGAAATCGCGGATCACCTTGGGCGAGAGGAATTGCTGGATGAAGCTCTCGTCCCGGTATTCGGCCCAGGCATGGCGCAGCGTGCCGATCGCATCCCCATTGCCCGCGATATCGGGAAACCATTCCCGGTCCTCGGCGGTCGGCTCGGTGCAGATCCGCACGATATCGGTCATCATGGCATAGCCCAGCGCATAGGGATTGAACGACGCCCCTCCCCCCGCGTCGAAGCCCGGCTGGTTGATCACGTTCGACGTCGAATGAATGACCTCCAGATAGGCCGCGTCGTCGATCCGCCCCAGTTCATGCAGGCGCCGCATGATGTAGACATGCACCCAGGTGGCGCAGCCCTCGTTCATCATCTTCACCTGGGGCTGCGGATAGAAATATTGCGCGATCATCCGCACGATGCGAATGATCTCCCGCTCCCATGGGGCCAGACGCGGCGCATTCTTCTCCAGGAAATACAGCAGGTTTTCCTCGGGCAGCCCCAGAAGCCGACGCGCGTGGGCCCCTTCCGCCGTCCCCGCCGCATCGCCGGCCTCAGTGGGCAGGGTGCGCCACAGATCGTTGAAGACGCTGTCCTCATACGCCCGCCGCTCTTTCGCGCGCTGCTGCTCGGCTTTTAGGTCCAGCTTGCGGGCACCCGAATGCCGGTTGACCCCCTGGTTCTGCAGGGCATGGGCCGCATCCAGCACGCGCTCCACAGCCTGCAATCCATGCCGTTCCTCGCATCGGGCGATGTAGCCACGGGCAAATTCCAGATAGTCCAGAATGTCCGACGGGTCCGTCCATTCCCGGAAGAGCCTGTTATTGCGGAAGAAATGGTTATGGCCGAACGCGGCATGCGCAATCACCAGCGCCTGCATCGTCGCCGAATTTTCTTCCATCAGATAGCTGATGCAGGGATCGGAATTGATGACGACCTCATAGGCCAGCCCCATCAGCCCACGCCGATAGGCGTTCTCATGCCCGATAAAGCGCTTGCCGAACGACCAGTGCTTGTAGCCCACCGGCATGCCATGCGCGGTGTAGACATCCAGCATCTGCTCGGAGGTGATGATCTCCACCCGGTTGGTGTAGATCTCCAGCCCCAGTTCGTGGCTCGCAATCTCTTCGATCGCGTCATAGCAATCACGGATGATCTGGAAATTCCAGTCATTGCCGGAATAGAGCAGCCCCCCGGACCGGGCCGGAGAGCCGCCCCCTGATACGATCTGGTCCATCAAGCCTCCGCCGAATGATGCTGACGGGAAAACAGGTCGCGGAAGACCGGGAAAATCTCCTTGCGGTCGCCGACCTGGCGGATCGCCAGATGATCGTTCTCATCGGCGATGGCGCGATAGCTGCGCCACAGATCCGTCTCGCCGCGGATCACCGCCCCCGATCCCGTGATTTCGATATAGGCATAATATTGCACCGCCGGCAGGATATCGTCCCGCAACAGGCTGGCGGTGCGCGCGGTGTCGGACGACGCGTTGTCGCCGTCCGATGCCTGGGCGACATAGATATTCCAGTTGGCCGACGGAAAACGCTCCCGCTGGATGGTATGCATCAGTTCCAGCGCCGACGAGACGATGGTGCCGCCCGTGCGCGGATCGTGGAAGAACGCATCCTCATCCACTTCCTCGGCGCTTTCGGCATGGCGGATGAAAACGATTTCGACCTTCTTGTACCGCCGCTCCAGAAACACATGCAGCAGCAGGAAGAACTGCTTCGCCAGATCCTTCATCCGCTCGGTCATCGAACCCGAGACATCCATGATGCAGAACATCACCGCCCGCGTCGCCGGCTGCGGCATGATGGTATAGCGCCGGAAGCGCAGATCGACCGGATCGACCCATGGAATCCGCGCCAGCCGCTGGCGCAGCGTGCCGCGCCGCTCGCGCAGCCCCTCCAGTTCCTCCAGATCCTCCGCCGAGGCCGGACGGAGGGCCTCCAGTTCGGCGATACGTTCCTCGACCTCCTGCAATTCCGCCGGCTTGGGCCGGCCCAGCCCCAGGCGCCGCGCGATCGAGCGCCGCATCGTCCGCCCCAGATCCAGATGCGACGGCGCACCCTCGTTGCTGAGGCCGGAACGGGCGGGCACCCCGTTTTCGGTGGTGGAGATCTCGCGCTTCAGCAGGTCCGGCAATTCCAGGTCGTCGAAGAACAGGTCCAGGAATTCGTCCCGGCTCAGCACGAAGCGAAAGGAATCCTCTCCCCCGCCACTCTCGCCGGCCTGCCCGGCCCCGGAGCCCTGCCCGCCAGCCCCAGCCGGCGGCCGTTGCAGCCGGTCTCCGCGCGAGAATTCGCGGTTACCGGTCAGCACGATCTCGCGCACGCCCTCGGAAAAGACGCGATGCAGCGAGGGTTCATGCAGCGAATCCGACGGGACCGAGACCGCGTTACCCTGCCCCACCTCCCGGATCCTGCCGCGCGCCACCGCGTCCCGTACCGCCGTCTGCACGGCCGAGCGGGCCCGCTGCAGCACGCGCCGCCGGTTTTCGAGGTTTTTCCCATGGGGATTGGGACGTCTGTCAATGATATCCACTGGCCGGCACCATTCCGTTCAGAGGCGGTTTCAAAACTGCTGATGCTGCGTCAGGAGCGGGCCGCCACAGATCGCGTCCGGAGAAGGTTTTCGCGCATCGAAGCGGAGCGGCCTTGCCGGCCGGTCACCGCGAGGCGCGAAAAACACGCCCAAGACTCGCCTGTAGCGGCGCCTTGGCAACAGCGCCTCAGGCGGATTGCTTCACCCGCATGTACCACTCAACGAGCCGGCGGACCTGGCGTTCCGTATAACCGCGCGAGACCATCCGCTCGACGAACTCGTCATGCTTGCGCTCGGTCTCGCCGTCCTTCTTGGAACCGAAGCTGATGACGGGCAGCAGATCCTCGACCTGGCTGAACATCCGCTTCTCGATCACGTCGCGGATCTTCTCATAGGACGTCCAGGACGGGTTGCGCCCGCCATTACCCGCCCTCGCGCGGAGCGAGAACTTCACCACCTCGTTGCGGAAATCCTTGGGGTTGGCGATCCCCGCGGGCTTCTCGATCTTGGTCAGTTCGGCGTTCAGCAACTCGCGATTGAGCATCTGCCCGGTGTCGGGGTCCTTGAAATCCTGGTCCTCGATCCAGGCGTCGGCATAGTCCAGATAGCGGTCGAACAGGTTCTGGCCGTAATCGTTATAGCTCTCCAGATAGGCCTTCTGGATCTCGTGCCCCAGGAATTCGGCATAGCGCCCGGCCAGTTCCGACTTCAGCGTCGCCAGATAGTTCGCCTCGACATCCGTCGGGAACTGCTCCCGCCGCACCGCCTGTTCCAGCACGTACATCAGATGCACCGGATCGGCGGAAATCTCGGAAGAATCATGGTTGAAGGTCGCAGACAGCACCTTGTACGCAAAGCGGGTGGAAATACCGTCCATCCCCTCATCCACCCCGGCGGCGTCGCGATATTCCTGCATCGTGCGGGCCTTGGGGTCGGTCTCGCGGATATTCTCGCCGTCATAGACGCGCATCTTGGCGAACTGGGTGGAGTTCGGATGCGGCTTCAACCGCGACAGGACCGCGAAACGGGCCAGCATTTCCAGCGTGTTGGGCGCGCAGGGCGCATTCGCCAGGCTGGAGGACTGCACCAGCTTCTCATAGATCTTGGTTTCCTCCGCCACCCGCAGGCAATAGGGCACCTTGATGACGCAGACGCGGTCCAGAAAAGCTTCGTTGGTGCGATTATTGCGGAAGGTCTGCCACTCGGCCTCGTTCGAATGGGCCAGGATCACGCCGGTGAACGGAATGCTGCCGATATTCTCGGTCCCGACATAGTTGCCCTCCTGCGTCGCCGTCAGCAGCGGGTGCAGCATCTTGATCGGCGCCTTGAACATCTCGACGAACTCCAGCAGCCCCTGGTTCGCGCGGTTCAGGCCGCCCGAGAAGCTGTAGGCATCGGGGTCGTTCTGGCTGAAATGCTCCAGCTGCCGGATATCGACCTTGCCCACCAGCGCCGATACGTCCTGGTTGTTGTCATCGCCGGGTTCGGTCTTCGCGATCGCGATCTGGCGCAGCCGGGACGGATGGACCTTGATGACGGAAAAGCGCGACAGGTCGCCGTCGAACTCCTCCAGCCGCTTCAGCGCCCACGGGCTGGCGACGCCGCCCAGCAGCCGGCCCGGAATGCCGTACCGCTCCTGCAGGGCATCGCCCATCCGGTCGGGGTCGAACAGGCCCAGCGGGCTTTCAAAGACGGGGCTGACATGCCGCCCGGCCTTCAGCACATAGATCGGCTCCTTCTCCATCAGGGCCTTCAGCCGTTCGCCCAGGGACGATTTGCCGCCGCCCACCGGGCCGAGCAGATAAAGGATCTGCTTGCGCTCCTCGAGCCCCTGGGCCGCATGCCGGAAGAAACCCACGATCTGCTCGATCGTCTCTTCCATGCCGTAGAAATCGGAGAAGGCCGGATAGATCCGCAGGGTACGGTTCATGAAGATGCGCGACAGGCGTGGATCGCGCGAGGTATCGACGCTCCTCGGTTCGCCTATCGCCTTCAGCATGCGCTCCGCCGCGGTTGCATAGCACGACGGATCGGTTCGGCAGGCTTCAAGATAGTCGGACAGGCTCATCTCGATTTCGCGACGCTGATCGCGCATCGCAGTGGCCAGAGAAAACACATTAAAATCAGAAACCATCCTGGGAAGTCTCCGAACCGGCGCCAGAATCCGTCATTCTTCTGGACGACCATGCACCATGGATACGCATCTCCTCCGGGGAGCGGCCCCCGGAGCCGGAAAAACCGTCAGTCCTGTCGACTCTGCAATCGGGTGTCCAATACACATTCCCCCTTGCTGTCTGGCCCAATTAGAGGCAGATAGGCACGCTACCGCCCCAGACAAGGGCGACTGGCATATGGTGGAATCGCAGTCAGGTATCGCGCTGCGAGATCCCGGGCCGTCAACGCCGAGGCTATCGCTCCCCGCGTTCGGGATTCAACCTAAATCGCGTGCGCTCCGGAAACACACACCCGGATAGCAGGGGTTTTCGGAACGACCGGGTGCCCTTCCCCGCAATCGCGGATCAGCGAAAAAGCACGCGCAGGCCGTCGAAGGCGGCTTCCACGCCCTCCGGCAGGTTGTCGCGCATCCAGGTCCAATCCATGTCGGTGCCCATATGCGTCAGGATCACCCGGCGCGGCATCAGGCGGGCGCGCCATTCCAGCACCCGGTCCAGCCACGCATGGGCATTATGGGGCGAGGACCGCTGGAAGCAATCCACCAGCCACGTCTCGACCCCCGCCAGGGCGGCGAACGCCTCCTCGGGCAGGTCGACGACGTCGGTGGAATAGGCAATCGTCCCGCATCGCACGCCCAGCGACAGCGTGCGGCCGTGGATCTGCTCGAACAGCGTCAGGCGCAACCCGGCGATGTCGACCGTCTGGCCGGCATGCACCTCCCGCGGCACCACGACGGGGCGATAGAAGCCGGGCGGCGACCACGGGCGGAAGGCATAGTTGAACCGCGCCTCCAGATCCGCCAGCACGGGCGGCGTGGCCAGCACCGGCAGGGGCCGGTCGATCACCCGGTTGATCGCCCGGACCTCGTCCAACCCCGCGATATGGTCGGAATGGGCGTGGGTGTAGAGAATCGCATCGAACCGGTCGATCCCCTGCGCCAGCAACTGCGCGCGCAGGTCCGGGCCGGTATCGATCAGCACCGCCTGCCCGTCATCGCCCCGCAGCAGAACTGATGCCCGAGTCCGGCAGTTGCGGGGTTCCGCCGGATCGCAGATCCCCCAGTCGCCCCGCCCATCCGGCCCGCCGATCATCGGCACACCGGCCGAGCCGCCGCATCCCAGGACGAGCAGTTCCATCGCTCAGGCCGCCCGGCTGAACAGACGGTGGAAATTGGCGGTGGTGAGGTCCGCCAATTGCTCCGGGCCCATGCCGCGCTCTTCGGCCAGGCGCAGCGCCGTATGGGCGACCAGCGCCGGCTCGTTGCGCTTGCCGCGCCGTGGCACGGGGGCCAAGTACGGCGAATCGGTTTCGACCAGCAGCCGGTCCCCGGAGATGTCCCGCGCGATCGCGCGCAGCGCGTCGGAGCGCGGAAAGGTCAGGATTCCCGAGAAGCTGATATATCCCCCCAGCTCCAGCCCCGCCCGCGCCAGATCAGGCCCGGATGCGAAGCAATGCAGCAGGAAACGGAACGGCCCGTTTGTCTCGACCTCGTCGCGCAGAATCGCGGCAACGTCCGAATCGGCCTCGCGCGCATGGATGACCAGCGGCAGGTCCATCCGTCGCGCCGCCGCGATATGGGCGCGGAAGCGCGCCTGCTGCAACGGGCGCACGGCTTCGGCGCCATGGAAATAATCCAACCCGCTCTCGCCGATCCCCACCACCCGCGCATCGTCAGCCAGGGCGATGATGCCCTCGGCATCGGCGATCTCGCATTCCTCGACATGATCGGGATGGGTGCCGACCGTACACCACACCCGCACCTCCGGCCGGTCGAAACGGGTCAGATCCTTCTGCTGCTGCGCGCGCGACAGGCGGGTGCCGATCGTCACCATGCCGCCGACCCCCGCCGCGCACGCCCGGTCCAGCAGGTCCGGGATCTCGTCGTCGGTGAAATGGTCGAGATGGCAGTGGGAGTCGATCAGCGCACTCATTGCGCCGCTTCCTCCACATAACGCGGAAAGATCCCCTGCGGCGCCGGCAGGGCGCGGCCCTCGGGCAGCGGGCGCTCCAGCGCGGCGAAATCGCGCTCCTCCTGCGACACGCCCAACTGGGTCAGCAGCGCGTCCATGCTGCCGGGCATGTAGGGCTGAAGCATGGTTCCGATCACACGCAGCGCATCCACCAGCACCCGCAGCACCACCGCCATCCGCTCGGGGTCGGTCTTGCGCAGCGCCCACGGGGCCTGATGGTCGATATAGGCGTTGCAGGCCCGTATCACGCGCCACACATCCTCCAGCGCGTCGGTCAGCGCATGGCGGTCGATATGCCCGTGCATCAGCGTGGGCAGCAGCGATGCCTGCGCCAGCAGGGCGTCATCGGCCTCGGTCCGCACGCCCTGCGCCGGCAGCACGCCGCCGCAATTGCGCGCCACCTGCGTCAGGGTACGCTGGGCGAGGTTGCCCAGATCGTTCGCCAGTTCGACATTCAGCCGGTTGATGATGGCCCGGCGGCTGAGGTCGCTGTCACCGCCGAACGGCATTTCACGCAGCAGGAAGAAGCGCAGCGGATCGACACCGAACTGCGCCACCAGGTCGCGCGGATCGACGACATTGCCCAGCGACTTGCTCATCTTCTCGCCCTCGATGGTCCACCACCCATGCGAGAACACGCATTCCGGCAGCTCCAGCCCGGCGGCCATCAGCAGCGCGGGCCAGTAGACGGCATGAAAGCGGACGATATCCTTGCCGACCAGATGCAGGTTGGCGGGCCAGAATCCGGCACGGGGATTGTCCGCATCGGGGAAGCCGGTGGCCGACAGGTAATTGGCCAGCGCATCCACCCACACATACATCACATGGTCCGGATCGCCCGGCACCGGGATGCCCCAGCGGAAGCTGGTGCGGCTGATCGACAGATCGCGCAGGCCCTGGCGCACGAAGCTGGCAACCTCGTTGCGCCGCGACGCGGGTTCGATGAAGCCGGGCCGGGTCTCGTACAGCTCCAGCAGCCGATCGGCGAAAGCCGACAGGCGGAAGAAATAGGACGGTTCGCGCACCCATTCGACCGGCGCGCCGGTCGGCGCCACCTTCGTGCCGTCGGGGCGGGTGACGAGTTCGTCTTCATTGTAGAAGCTCTCGTCACGCAGCGCGTACCAGCCCTCATACGCGCCCAGATAGATATGCCCGTTCGCCGCGATCCGTTCCCACAGCGCGGTCGCGCCGGCAATGTGCCGTGGCTCCGTCGTGCGGATGAAATCGTCGTACGAAACGTTCATCACGTCGTACATCGCGCGGAAATCGGCCGAAACCTGGTCGGCGAAGGCAATCGGCGCCACACCGGCGGCCTGGGCGGCCTGCTCGACCTTCTGCCCATGTTCGTCGGTGCCGGTCAGGAAGAAGACATCATGCCCCGCCAGCCGCTTGAAGCGCGCCATGACGTCGGCGGCGACGGAGGTGTAGGCATGACCGATATGCGGCGCCCCGTTCACATAATAGATCGGTGTCGTGACGTAATAGCGCCCTGTCATCTTCCACTCACCAAAGTCAGGCCACTCAGCAGGGCCTGTTGTTTATCCAGATTGAACCGCTCCGTCTCGACCCGAAGGTCGGTCAGGCGACGCCACAGTTCCGCCATGCGATGCGCCGACAACGATCCGTCCACGCTTTCTCGGCCTCGCCCGTCTTGCATGGCGAGGGCACGCGCGTGCTTCGATATGGCATCACACAACAGATCGAAGAAGACCGGGAAGCCATTTTCCCGCTTCAGCACGCTCTCGGCAATCTCGTACATCGCCCCCGCATCCGGCGGGTTCTCAAGCACGCGCGCCACCAGCGCGCCCAGTGCCGCGCCATCGCCCGCCAGCAGGGCCAGCGCGCGGCCGGGCGAACCATGGGCCAGCGGCGCCACCCGCGCGATATCCTCGGGGGACACATCCGCCGCCACCCGGGCCAGCACGTTCTGCATCTGCCCCGGCTGCAACGGCTCCAGCCGCAGCGTGCGGCACCGGCTGCGAATGGTCGGCAACAGGCGGCCAGGCGCGGCACAGGTCAGGATCAGGATCGCACGCGGCGGCGGCTCCTCCAGGATCTTGAGGATCGCGTTGGCGGCGCTGCGATTCATGAAATCCGCACCGTCCACAATCACGACGCGCCACCCATCCTCGGCCGCCGTCCGATGCAGGAACTGGCCGATCGGGCGTACATCGTCGGCCACGATCTCGGCCCGCATCCGCTGGCGCTTCTCGTCCATGCCGCGCGCGATATAGAGCAGATCGGCATGGCTGCCGGCCGCGATCCGCCGCGCGGCAGTGCTGTCGGGCGCGGTCGCCTTCAGCAGCACCCGCGCCATCCAGAAGGCAAAGCTCGCCTTGCCGATCCCCTCGGGGCCGGTCAGCAGCCAGGCATGATGCAGCCGCCCGGCACCCCATGCCTCCTCGAAGGCGCGGCGGGCATCGTCATGCCCCACCGGCTCCTGGCCGTCGCGCGGTGTGGTGCCCGCCATTCAGGCGGGTCCCGTCAGCCGCGCATCGACCCGTTGCGCGACATCCCGCGCGATCGCCTCGACCGGCTGGTCGGCGGATACGCGCACGCACCGCCCGGCATGGGTCCGGGCAATCGTCTCGAATCCCTCGGCCACCCGGGCATGGAACGCCTCGTCCGCCGCCTCGTAGCGATCCGACCGGCCACCGCGCGCATCCAGGCGCTGCCGGGCCCGCGCACGGTCCAGCGCCAGAACCAGCGTCAGGTCGGGCACCAGCCCGACCTGCGCGGTCAACGCGTCGATCAGCCCGATCGTCGCAGGATCGCCCTGCCCGATCCCGTAGCCCTGATAGGCCATGGTGGAATCGGCAAACCGGTCGCAGATCACCACCGCGCCGCGCGCCAGCGCCGGCCGGATCAGCCGGTCCACATGGTCGCACCGCGCGGCGAAATGGGCCAGGATCTCGGCCCGCAGCGACAGGTCATGTCCGCCGAACAGCAGAAAGTCGCGCAGCGCCTCCGCTCCGGGTGTCCCACCCGGCTCGCGCGTGCGCACCACGTCGTGCCCACCGGCACGCAGATGCGCCTCCAGCAGCGCGACCTGGGTGGATTTGCCGGCGCCCTCGCCGCCTTCGAAGGTGATGAACAGACCCGGCACCGGCTTCAGTGCCGGCCCAGTTTCTGGCCCAGCACCGTCGAGGCCCGCGCCAGCAGCCCCAGCCGCGGCACGGCCTGCCCCGCCACCAGCTGCATGCGGATATCGGGCAGACCCGGATTGGTCAGCACCAGATCACCCAGCGCCTGCCCCGCCGCCACCGGCGCCGCGACGGGCGCCTGATAATCCACCCCGATATGGACGCGCGTGCGCCATCCATGCGGCAGCGTCATCACCACGTCCCGTGTCGCAACTAGCGGCACCGTCGGCTGGGTGCCCAGCCAGACAGGCGCCTGATCCACCACATCACCCTTGTGGAACAGGGTCGCGTTCTCGAAATTCGCGAACGTCCATTCCAGAAGCCGCTCGCCCTCATGCGCGCGGGCATTGCTCGACGGCATGCCATTCAGCGCCAGCACCACGCGGTTGCCGCCCCGATCGGCGCTGGCACACAGCCCGAACCCGCCGGCATCGGTGTGGCCGGTCTTCAGCCCGTCGGCCAGCCCCTTGTCCACCAGGACGTTGCGGTTACCCTGCGAGATCTTGTTGAAGCGGAAATCCTTCTCCGAGAAGAAGTGATAATATTCCGGGAAATCGCGGATCAGGCGCACCGCCACGGTCGCCACGTCGCGGGCGCACATATAGTGGTTGTCGCCCGGCCAGCCGGTGGCATTCATGAAATGCGAATTGATCAGCCCGATCTTTCCGCCCACCTCGTTCATCTGGCCGACGAACTGCTCTTCGGACCCGGAAATGCCTTCGGCCAGCACGATGCACGCATCATTGCCGGACTGGATGACCATGCCCTGGATCAGGTCCTGCACCGGGATGCTCTCGCCCAAGGGCACGAACATCTTCGACCCCTGCATGCGCCACGCCTTCTCGCTGACCGGCAGCGCCTGGTCCAGCTTCAGGCGGCCCGATTTCAGCATGCTGAAGACGATATAGGCCGTCATCATCTTGGTCAGCGACGAGGGCGGCATGCGCTCATCCGCTGCTTTTTCCAACAGCACCGTGCCAGTCGTGACATCCACGATGCACGCCCAGCGGGCGAGCGTGTCGACCGGCCCGATCAGGCTGGCAGCCGGCGGCCCGGCCGGAGCCGGGGCCTGGTCCGCGCCGGATTCGTCATCCGATTGCGCGGCGGCCGGGGCGCTGGCGGCGCCATGGGCATGGCGCCGGCGCGGCGCGGCATCCGCCAGAGAACCGGTGGCGGCCAGCAAGGCCGTCCCGGCCAGAAGAAACCTTCGGGTTTGCACGTTCATCCCTATTCGACGACGATCCGGGCGCCGGTCATTCCGTCGCCCAAAAGCTGGTCCAGCGCCCGATCCGCCCCGGCGACATTCATAAAGGGCCCGACATGGACCCTCCAGGCCGCCCGGCCATGATCCTGCACCGGTATCACCCGGCCACCGGTCCGCGCGGCGGCCACCTGGGCATAGCGCAGGGTGGAAAACGTTCCCGCATCCACCCACAACATTCCGCCCTGGACATATCCCTGCCGCACCTCAGGCGGCAGGTCGCGCATCAGCGCCGAAACATCGGCCGCCCCGACCGTGCTGGCCGGCACCGAAACGATCGTCCCGCCGGTGCCCGGACGATCCAGCGATTCCGTGCGGATCTGGCCGACCGGCGCTGCCGAGACATCCAGATGCTGGCCGCCCGGCAGGGCCTCGGCCAGTTGCTCGTTCTCGGCCTCATGCCCGATGATCTCGACCTGCACCGGATTGGCGCCGATCCCCAGCAGGGCGGCCACACGGGGCGTCAGGCCGATCAGCCGTCCGCGCGCTTCCGGCCCCCGATCGTTCAGGCGGATGGTCAGCTCCCGCCCGTTCTCCAGATTGCGCACAGTCACGATCGCCGGCAGTTGCAGGGTGGCATGGCGGCCGGTCAGGGATTGCGGATCGTAATGCTCGCCGTCCGTGGTGACATAGGGCGTCTGGTCGGGGTCGGCGACTGCCAGCCCGGTCTGCCGATAGCCGAAATCCTCGCGCGGATACTGCCACACCCCGTCCATCTGGTAGGGTGCGCCCAGGACGTAATGCGGATCGGCTGGCGGCAATGGCGGTTCGGCCCGATGACAGCCCGCCAGCCCAAGCACGGCCAGCATCACCGGAAAGGCACGGCGCGTCACGTGACGTCGCGGCCCAGCAGGCCAACGGCCAGCGCGTAGAAATCCGACGGGTTGTAGCGGCGGATCACCGAAAAATTGCGATAGACCATAAAGGCCTCGCCCCCCGGCCCATCCGGGCGGATCACCGCCCCGCGAATATCGGTGCGCGAAAACGCGTGTCCATCCGCCCTGCGCACGCCCTGCGCCATCCATTCTTCCAGGGTGCGCACATTGCCGCGCCCCAGTTCGGCCTGCGCCACCGTCGCGGGCACCGTGACCTCCTGCCCCCAGGGCTCGCCCGCCACCCAGCCGCAACGGGCCAGATAATTGGCGATCGACGCCATGACGTCCGGTTCGCTGTTCCAGATGTCGCGGCGGCCGGTGCCGGTGAAATCGACCGCGTAACGCAGATAGGCACTGGGCATGAACTGGGGCTGCCCCATCGCGCCGGCATAGCTGCCCAGCATCGAATCGGGTTCGACATCCCCATGGTCCAGAATGCGCAGCGCATTCATCAGCTCTGACCGAAAGAACGACGCCCGCCGCCCGTCATAGGCCAGCGTGGCCAGCGCGTCCGCGACATGGAACGTCCCCATCCGCGTGCCGTAAGCCGATTCCAGTCCCCAGATCCCCACCAGCGGCTGGCGATCGACGCTGTACCGCCCGCTGACCTCCGCCAGCAATGTGGCCCGGCTACCCGCCGCCGCACGCCCATCGGCAATTTTCTTCGGTGTCAGCACCTTCTGGCGATACTGGGCCCAGGTCAGGGTGAATTCAGGTTGGTGGCGGTCCAGTTCCAGGACTCGCGCATTGGGCGCCTGCAAGGCCAGGGCCCGGTCGATGATCGCGGCCGACAATCCATGCCCCACCGCCTCGGCCCGTACGCCGGCCAGAAACGCGGCATAAGATTGCTCCGCCGCGCGCGCCGTGGGCACGCCGGCGGCGAAAGCGGCCGAGGCCGACAGCAGGAAATCACGGCGTCCGATCATGAGGAAAGCTGTGCCACAATCCGCCGGGGGCTTTCAATCCTCGCCGCTGTCGGCAGGCGATTTGTCGGTGGTGGCGAAGCATGCCACAAGGTCCCCAATCCGGGCACCGCCCCGGCCGGCCCGTCCGGCGGCCGCGCGGAACGGATTCCATGGGCAAGAGGTTCACGACGTGAGGATTCCGACCCGCTTCTTTCTGCCGTTCCGGGATTGAACGGCGGCGCCACGGTCATGTTTCCCTCACTCTCCGCCCTGTTCGCCAAAGCCGGTGCCGCGCCCGCAATCCAGGCGCTGGTCATCATCATCGGCACGTTCATCCTCGAAGACGCCGCGACCATCCTGACCGCCATGGAGGTCCAGACCGGCCAGGTCGCCCTGCCCGTTGCCTTACTCGCGCTTTATGTCGGGATCGTGGCCGGCGACCTGGGCCTGTACGGCTTGGGCAGGCTCGCGGCCCTGTGGCCGGCGGCCCGGCGGTGGGTCAAGGTCCCCCAGGACGAGAATGGCGGAAACTGGTTCGGCCGGAACGTGTTCCGCATCGTGTTCATCAGCCGCTTCATCCCCGGCGCCCGGTTGCCGCTCTATACGGCGTGCGGGTTTTTCGGCGCATCGGTGCGTCGCTTCGCCCTGGCGGCCATCCTGGCAACCCTGATCTGGACAACATTGCTCTTCGCGGTATCGCTACAGGTCGGCCATTTCCTGATCACGCATCTGGGTGCATGGAAATGGGCCGGAATGGGAGGATTCGCCCTGACCATCCTTCTCGTCGGCCGGATCGTGGCCAATGTGCGGAGTCCGTCCCGATGACCCATGCCTCCACCGCAGCCACGCCCCAGGCCGGCGCATCCCGGCCACCCTCTCCGCTGTCGATGTTCGAATTCTGGCCGGGCTGGGCCTTCTACACCCCCATCGTCCTCTACTGGATTCTGATGGGGCTGCGGCATGGCGACCTCAGCCTGCCCACCGCCGCAAATCCACGGATCGAAACCGGCGGGCTGTGCGGCGAAAGCAAGACCGACATTCTGGACATGGCCGGCGACGTCGCGCGCCAGTGGATCGCACCTTACACCACCGTCGCCACCGGCTCGACCGACGACGAGGCCGCGGCGACCGCGGCCCTGGCACGGGCCGGGCTGACGCTGCCGGTGGTCCTGAAGCCGGATATCGGATGCAACGGCACGGGCGTGAAGCTGGTCACGACTCCCCGGGAACTGGCCACGGCCCTGGCCCTGTTCCCCGCCGGAATCCGGCTGGTGATGCAGCGCCTGATCCCCTACGAGCACGAGGCCGGCATCTTCTACATCCGCCATCCGGACGAAGAGCGGGGCCGGATCACGTCGATGACCTACAAGGAAGCACCAGTTCTGGTCGGGGATGGCCGCTCGACCGTCCGCCAGCTGATCGACGCCGATGCCCGCACCCGCCTGGTGCCGCATCTCTACCTGCCCCGGCTCGGTACGCGGGTGCATGACATCCTGCCGGCGGGCGAGACGATGCGCCTGGTCTTCGCCGGCAATCATTGCAAGGGCTCGATCTTCCGCAACGGCGCCGACGACGTCACCCCGGCCCTGACGGAACAGATCGACCGGATCATGCGCGACATACCGGATTTCCATTTCGGGCGAATCGACCTGAAATTCGAATCGGTAGCCGCACTCCGACTCGGCCATGGGTTCGAGATCATCGAAATCAACGGTGTGGGATCCGAGGCAACCCATATCTGGGATTCGCGCACCACATTGCGCGAGGCCTATGCCGCGCAGTTCATGCATTACCGCGAAACGTTTCGCATCGGCGCAAAGAAGAAGAAGGCCGGCTGGCGATCGGCCGGGGCCTTCACGATGCTGCGTTACTGGCGTCGCCAGAAGAAACTCCTGGCCTCCTATCCGCTTAATGACTGAGAGCCGGTTCAGCAGCGCCGCACCGGGCAATCCGGCGCGCGCTACGGCGTCGAATCGGAGGACAGGCCGCCATTCCCGAAGATATAATTACTGACCTGCTGCTCCAGGCTGACAGCTTCCTGCGCGTTGGTAATCACCGCGCCGGGAGCCAGCCGCTCCTTCGCCGTGCCGGGCTGGATCATCAGCGAATCGTCGCTGGTCATGGTCGCGCTGCCGATCATCACCCCGCTGTCGGCCGGCAGGGACAGCGCCCGATCCACCGTAAAGCGCACATTCGCCACCGCCATCACAGGATCCAGGACAATGTCGGTCACACGCCCCACGGGCACGCCGGCCAACTGGACATCCGCCCCCACATGCAGCCCATTGGCCGAAATGAACCGCGCCGTCAGCGGATAGCGATCATGACTCAGGTCGGTCTGCGAGGCCCGGGCGTAGACGTAGAATACGGCCGCCACCAGCAGGACCAGGCTGCTGAAGACGATCGCGCTTCCTTTTTCCCGCACCAAATGCCCCTCTCCTCTTCCCGTTGACCCACAATTCGCCACACTCTCCGGCAAGTGCTTGCCGAACTGATAAAAAATGGGCACCACGCCAGTCTAAATCGCCATGGACAGCCGGACAATGACAGTTTTCCAAGCCATCATGATCGCGATCCTCCAGGGGGCGACCGAACTCTTTCCGGTCAGCAGCCTGGGCCACGCCGTCATTGTCCCCGCCCTGCTCGGCTGGGTGTTCGACCCGCAGGGGGAAATCTTCCTCCCCTTCCTGGTCATGCTGCATCTGGGGACGGCCGTCGCGCTGCTGTATTTCTTCCGTAGCGACTGGGTGGCCATCTTCCAGGGCATCACCGGCCGCAGCGGCAGCCAGCGACAGGCCGAGAGCATCCACATCCTCGCCCTGCTGATCGTGGCGACCATTCCCGCCGTCATCATCGGCGGGCTGCTGGAACATTGGCTGCGCGCACTGTTCGGGAGCGCCCGCTATGCCGCCATCTTCCTCGTCCTCAACGGCTTCCTGCTGCTGATCGCCGACCGGCTGCGCGGCAGCCGCGCCATCCAGCTCGGGCGCCCCATCGCATCGCTCACCTATGCCGATGCCCTGATCATCGGCCTGTGGCAGTGCCTCGCCTTCTTCCCCGGCATCTCCCGCTCGGGGGCCACCATGGTCGGCGGCCTGTTCCGCAGGCTCAACCATGAAGGCGCCGCGCATTTCTCGTTCCTGATGGCCCAGCCGGTCATCATCGGTGCCGCGGTACGCGAGGCCGCGCACATGCGCCACGTCACCCTCGCACCCGGACAGATGCAGTTGGCCACCGTGGCCGCGGTGGTGGCGGCCGTGACCGCCCTGGCCAGCACCGCCTTCCTGATGCGCTATTTCCGCCAGCACGAGCAGTGGGCGCTGCGCCCGTTCGGCTATTACTGCATCATTGCCGGTGCCATCGCCTATTTCGTCCTCGGCCATTAAGAGGCCGTTTGCAAAGTGCTGCCGCGCCGCCAATCCGACGCGCGTTTGTGGCACTTCGCTGCTTACCGCGCGTGCCGGCCCGCTCCTGCCCGGCATCGACACGTTTCAAACGGCCTCATAGCATTCCGGATATCATGACACGCTCCCTTCGCCCCCTGCTGGCGATCACCGCCCTGCTCGCCCTCGCCGCACCGGCCGCCGCGCCGGCCGCAACCGCCAATCTGGCCGTCGAACAGGTCTCGCGCATGGATACGCCGTGGTGGCACCAGCGCTTCGCCGACAAGCAGGCGGAAATCACCAGCGGCCGTTACGATCTGGTGTGGCTGGGGGATTCCATCACCCAGAACTGGGAGCGCAACGGGCCGGAACCCTGGCGCGATTTCGCACCGGTCTGGCAGCATTATTACGGCGACCGGCACGCCATCAATCTGGGCTTCAAGGGCGACAGCACCTGCCATGTCCTGTGGCGGCTGGCCCATGGCGAGCTGGATTTCCGCACCCCGCCACGCCTGTTCGTGGTCGTGATCGGCGCCAATAATTTCGGCCATGTCCATACCGACGCGGCCCATACCTATCCCGGCATCACCCGCATCGCCGATGCGATCCATGCCCGCTTCCCGACCACGCAAATCCTGCTGCTGGAGGTCCTGCCCTCGATCCGCTCGGCCTGGGTCAGCGCGAACACCCGGCAGCTGAACAGCATGCTGGCGGCGGATATCCGCCGGGGCCGCCCGTGGCTGCACCTGCAGGATGCCGGAGCGGCCGTGGAAGCAAACGGCGCGCCCGACCCGTCACGCTTCCTGGACCCGCACCTGACCCCGCCCGACCCGCCGCTCCACCCGACGGCGGCTGCACAACAGGACATCGCACGGATCATCGAGCCGACCGTGGCCACGATCCTGGGCGACCACCGCCACTAAGCGGCCTGGCTACACATGCGCGCCGGCGGCAATCCGGCGCGCGTTGCCTGCCATCTTGCACAGGAACAGCTTTTGCAACGATACAGGCTTTCCCCGATCTGATATTGTGAATTTTATGTCTCTCCCGCCAGCTTCTACCAGCCGCCTGCGGCTTCGCAAAACCATCCAGCAAATCGAATCCGAGAGCCAGAACCACGGGTTACGGCGCACCCTTGGTCCCATCCAGCTGATGATGCTGGGTATCGGCTCGACCATCGGCGCCGGAATTTACGTCATGACGGGCACCGCCGCCGCCAATTACGCGGGCCCGGCCATCCTGCTCTCGTTCCTCGTCGCCGGCCTGGCATGCCTGTTCACCGCGCTGTCGTACGGCGAACTGGCCTCCACGATGCCGGTTTCCGGTTCGGCCTACAGCTATGCCTATGTCTCGATGGGCGAGGGTGCGGCCTGGGCGGTCGGCTGGCTGCTGCTGCTGGAATATGGCGTGTCCTGCGCCGGCGTAGCGGCAGGCTTTTCCGGATACGCCACCAGCCTGCTCCACGATCTGGGCGTCCATGTGCCCACGTTCCTGAGTACCACCCTGGTCCAGACCTTGCCCACGGCCCACGGCGCCAGCCTGCTGGTGGCCCCCAGGCTCGATCTGGTGGGCGCCCTGTCGGTGGTCGTGGTCACGGGGCTGCTGGTTCTCGGCATCGAGGAATCGGCACGGATCAACACGCTGATCGTGTTCGTGAAGGTCGGCGTGCTGATGCTCTTCCTGGTCTTCGGCATCCGCTACGTCCATCCCCGCAACCTGCTGCCCTTCATTCCGCCCAGCGAAGGCGGGTTTCATTTCGGGGTGCCCGGCATCTTTCGCGCCGCCTCGGTGATCTTCTTCGCCTATGTGGGGTTCGAGACCGTGTCGACCGCCTCGGCCGAAGCCCGCAACCCGAAGCGGGACGTGCCGCTGGGCATCATCGGCTCGCTGGTGTTCTGCACGCTGGTCTATATGTGCGTTGCAACGGTGCTGATCGGGGTCGTTCCCTTCCGCCAGCTGGGCGTGGCCGACCCGCTGGCCATCGCCGTCGACGCGATCGGCCAGCCCTGGCTGGCGCTGATGATCAAGGTCGGCGCCGTGGTCGGCCTCTGCTCGGTGATCCTGGGCCTGCTCTATGGCCAGACCCGCGTCTTCTTCACCATCGCCCGCGACGGGCTGCTGCCGCCGATCTTCTGCCGCCTGCATCCCACCTTCCGCACGCCCTGGGTCGGGACCATGGTACTGGGCGCGATCGTGGCGGTCGCCACCGCAACACTGCCGATCGACATCATCAGCGACCTGGTCAGCCTGGGCACCGCCGCCGCCTTCGGCATCGTCTGCTTCACGGTCATCTGGCAGCGCAACGCACGGCCCGATCTTCCGCGTCCCTTCAGCGTGCCCCTCGGGGGCATCCGGATCGGCGGCGTGTGGATCGGCGTGGTGCCGGCGCTGGGCATCCTGTTCTGCCTGATCATGGCCGGTCCGCTGTTCGTGGACATGGTCCGCGCATTGTTCAACGGCAACCCGCTGCCGATGATCCTGCTGGGCACCTATGTGATACTGGGCATCCTCAGCTACATACTCTACGGCCACTCCCACTCGCGCCTGGGCCGGGAAGACAGCACGGCAATCGTTTAAAAGCCTGACCGGAAATGCGCGCTGGTGGCGATCCGACACGCGTTTCCTGTGCTTCGCGGCTCACGGCCAGCAAGGCCGCTCCGCTGCGATGCTCGGAAACACACGACGGGCGCGACCCTTCGGGCCGCTCTCGCTCACCAGCCCACATTTCCAGTCAGGCTTTGGATGAATAGCGGGCGGCCGATAAAGCCGCCCGCACTATGCATGGGCTGGCGCTTACGGGCCGGAGGGGCCGGTATAGGCCCCCGGCGGGGGCCGATCGATCAGGGGCGCCACCATCAGGGCCTCCTGCCCCGCCAGGGACGAGACATGGGCCAGCCGCTCGCGCGGCAGGGCCTCGGGGCACTCGTCCCGCAGAAAGACGATGATCTTTTCCCGAATCTCGCACCGCAGATCCCAGCTCACCATCGCCGAGCGCGCGCTGGCGATGATTCGCACGGTCATGACCTGGGCGCTGCAATCGGCCACCTGCACATCGAACACCTTGCCATCCCACAGCGGGCTGGCATGCACGATCTCACGCAGGCGCACGCGGATACGGTCCATGGGCGCATGGAAATCGACATACAGGAACACCACGCCGATCAGCGCCGCCGAATTATGGGTCCAGTTCTGGAACGGATTTTCCAGGAACCAGGAGATCGGCACGATATGCCGCCGCCAGTCCCAGACCCGCAGCACGACATAGGTGGCGGTGATTTCCTCCACCCACGCCCAGTCGCCATTGATGATGATCAGATCTTCCATGCGAATCGGCTGCGTCATGGCGATCTGCATGCCCGCGATCAGATTGGTCAGCAGCGGACGGGCCGCCAGGCCCACCACCACGGAGGCCGCGCCCGCCGACGCAAACAGGCTCAGCCCATATTCCCGCACCGATTCGAACGTCATCAGCGCCGATCCGACCGTCAGCAGCCCGACCAGAATATCCGCCATGCGCCGCAGCACGCGGACCTGGGTCATGTGAGTGCGCAGCAGGATATCGTCGCGGTCATCCTTGCCGGTGATCCGCGCCAGATAGGCATCGGACAGGATGCGCATGGCCACGATCGCGGCATAGCCCACCATCAGCACGAACAGCACCAGCAGCCCATGGCCGGCCCATTGCATCGTGCGATAGGAAAAGTCTGAAACCGGTAGCGCGGTCCCAACGAAGATAATCGCCAGCATCACCCGCGCCGGACGCTGCATCGCCGTCGTGAACGACCGGACGAACGCCCCCCTCTTCTGTCCCGGAATGCGCAGGACCAGCTTGGTCATGATCCGGCTACAGATCTCGGCCATCAGCACCGCCGCGCACAGCATCAGTACCGAGGCCATGGTGGCGGGGAGCCAGTCGAAGGACTCGCGAATCTGGGTCAGGAGGTCGATGAAGGCGCTTTTCACGAATCCGGGTTCACTCTTTCCGTAGGGGCAACGCGGAATGCCGACGGCATGAATGGCGTCATATCAATGGGGACGAGGCGCTTCTTTAACCATGATGAGAGCCCTCACTTCAAACACGATCCGTGGGTTGACTTTACCCGGACGGGGCGATATCTCCCACCTCACCGACATGATGGCGGCGTAGCTCAGCGGTAGAGCAGGGGAATCATAATCCCTTGGTCGGCGGTTCAAATCCGTCCGCCGCTACCATCGGTCGGTCTTTTCACTCTATACAGACAATCCGGTCAGGCCCGCACATGGCGGGCCCTGAGCCGTCATCGTGAGTTCGTCCCGCTCAGGATGGCGGGACGCCTGCCCGGGCGGCGGCGACGTCCTCGGCCGTCACATGGCCGACCCGATTCCCGAAATGACCGATGGCATAGTTCGCGATGTCGGCCAGATCCTGGTTGCGATATTCGGGCCCGAATGCCGGCATGATCATCGCCCCATGCGCGCTTTGCAGCGTTACGCCCTCAACCATGGTCCGGACCAGATTCCGCCCGTCGATCTCACCCAGGCTGCGCGCGCCCCACAGGGCCGCAAAATCGACCTGCCGGCCATGCCCGTCCGTCAGATGGCATCCGGCACAGGCACCGGCGAACAGCCGCCCGCCATTGCTATGATTCGGGCCCGCCTGGGCAAGGGTCTCCGGTGACACGACGCCAACGGTTTCCTCCGAGCGCCGCGCGGGCAGGCTGCGCAGATAGGTCACCATCGCCGCGATATCCTCCGGCGTCAGATAGCGCAGGCTGTGGCTGACCACCTCCGCCATCGGCCCCACGGCGGTACCGCGCCCGTCGGCGTGCCCGGTGGAGAGGTAGGCCGCCAGTTGCGGGTCGCTCCACGCGCCAATGCCGCTATCGACATCCGACGAGATATTATAGGCCAGCCAGCCATCGATCGGCGCCCCGGCATAGGATTTCGTCACCGACAGCGCCTGGAGCATGTTCCGGGGCGAATGGCATTCGCCGCAATGGCCCGCGGCATCGACCAGATAGCGCCCCCGGTTCCACGCCGCCGAGCGCCCCGGATCGTCCGCCAGAGGCCCCGACGGGCGATAAAGCAGGTTCCACCCGATCATCGCGAACCGGATATTATAGGGAAAGCGCACCTGATTGGCCGGTGCCGGCGCATGGACCGGCCGCAGGGTCATCAGATAGGCGCGAATGGCGCGAACATCCCCCTCCGTCATCCTGGCGTAGGACGCGTAGGGCATAACGGGATAGAGATGCCGCCAGCCGGGCGCCACGCCGCGACGAACAGCCGCATCGAACTGCGCATCGGTATAGCGCCCGATCCCGGTTTCACGATCCGGAGTGATATTGGGCGCATAGATGGTGCCGATCCCCGGCAGATCGAACGCGCGCCCCCCGGCGAAGGGGATACCACCCGGCTTCGTGTGGCAGACCTCGCAATCCGCCGCCTGTTCCAGATAGGCGCCGCGCCGCGCCAGATCGGCATCCTGCGCCCGCGCAGCAACGCAGGTCAGCACCATCCCGGCCAGAACGGCCATGCCGGCGGCCCGGCGCCCGAGGCGCATTATGGATGGGCGGCTCATGCCTGCACTCCCGTCAGAGGCAACCGGCGATAGCGCCGGCCTGTGGCGGCGGCCATCGCATTGGCCGCGGCGGCGGCGGCGGCGGCCGTCCCGGTCTCGCCGATGCCGCCCGGGTCCTCGGTGCTGTCGATCAGATGCACTTCGATGGCCGGGGATTCGTTCATGCGCAGGACCCTGTAGGTATTGAAATTCTTTTCCTGCACCCGCCCCTTCTCCAGCGTAACCTCGTTGAACAGGGCGGCGCTCAGGCCGAAGATCAGCCCCCCCTCGATCTGCGACACGACCTGGTCGGGATTGACCACCCGTCCGCAATCCACGGCCACGACGGCACGGCGGACGCGCACCGTCCCCATCTGGGAGAGCTCGACCTCCATCACGGTGGCGAGGTACGAGCCGAAGACATATTGCAGCGCCACGCCGCGCCCGACGCCCTCCGGCAGCTTGCTGCCCCACTCCGCCTTCTCGGCCGCCAGGTCCAGCACCGCACGGGCGCGGGGATGGTCGCCCGTCATGCGACGGCGGAACTCCACCGGATCGACCTTCGCGCTGGCCGCCAGCTCGTCGATAAAGCTCTCGATGACGAAGACCCCGCGCGTCCCGCCCACCCCTCGCCACCAGGCGGTCACGACCCCCGGCGCCTCGCGCCGCGCATAATCCAGGAACATCGCGGGGATCGCATAAGGCGTCTCGACCGTCGCGGCCAGCAGGTCGTCATCGACACCATTCGGCAGCAGCGCCTCGGGCGCCCAGCGCGCAACCACCGCCGGCCCGACGATGCGGTGCGACAACCCGACCAGCTTGCCATGCGCGTCCAGCCCGCCCACCAGATGGTCGACATAGGCTGGGCGGTACCGGTCCAGCGCCAGGTCCTCCTCGCGGCTCCAGACGATCTTGAGCGGATAGGCCACCTGGCGGGCAAACTGCACCGCCTGCGTGACATATTCATGCTCCAGCCGCCGTCCGAAGCCGCCGCCGATATACTGGTTGTGCAGAAAGACCTTGTCCTTCGGCAGGCCCGTCACCTCGGCCGCCGCATCGCGGGCCCGCATCGGCACTTGGGTGCCCACCCAGATATCGCATCGTTCGGCCGTCACATGCACGGTGCAGTTGATCGGCTCCATAGGCGCATGTGCCAGCAGCGGCTGCTGATAGACCGCCTCCACCCGCGTCGCGGCCCCGGCAATGGCCCCCTTGGCATCGCCCTTGGTGTGGGCGACGATGGCCGGCCCCTGCAGGGCCTCATGCAGTCCGCGATAGACCGTCTCCGTGGAGACGGTGGAATTGACCCCCTCGTCCCAGGTGATCTCCAGGGCTTCCAGCCCCTTGCGCGCGGCCCAGAAATGGTCACCCACCACACAGACCGCGTTGCCGATCGTCAGCACCTCCCGCACGCCGGGAATCTTCCGCGCGGCACTGTCATCGACATGCAGCAGCACGCCGCCCATCACCGGGCACGCCGCAACGGTGCCGAATTTCATGTCCGGTTGCCGGATGTCGATGCCGAAGGTCGCCGTGCCGGCGACCTTGGCCGGCCCGTCCAGCCGATGCTGGGCATGTCCGATCAGTCGGAAGGTCGACGGATCGCGCAAGGCGACCGGGCTGGTCGGAACCGGCAGGGCAGCGGCCTCGACCGCCAGCTCGCCATAGGTCAGGGTGCGCCCGGTGGGCCCATGGCGCACCATCCCGGCCTCGGTCTGGCACGATGCCGGATCGACCATCCAGCGGTTGGCCGCCGCGCGGACCAGCAAGGTGCGGGCCACGGCGCCGGCCTCGCGCAGGCTGGTCCAGGTCGCGATCGTCGAGGTCGATCCGCCGGTGGCCTCCGTCCCCAGCGCCTTGGTGATATAGGCATCGTCCGGCGGCGCCGCTTCGATCTGGATCTGGTCCAGCCCCACGTCCAGTTCCTCGGCGATCAGCATTGCCTCACCCGTATAGATCCCCTGCCCCATTTCGACATTCGGCAGGATCAGCGTGATGCTGCCATCCGGCGCGATCCGCACGAAGGCGTTGGGGGCGAACGGACCAGTCTGGTCCTCGACGATCCGCGTCGTCGCCCGCAACGACCCCTGCGGCACCATCGCCGCCATCAGCAGGCCGCCGGCCCCGAGCAAGGCGCGGCGGCGCGAAATCGCAATCGTTCCGACAGGCATCAGACCGCTCCGGCCACGTTACGGATAGCCGCGCGGATCCGGCGATAGGTGCCGCAACGACAGATATTGCCCGACATCGCCTGGTCGATTTCGTCATCCGAGGGATGCAGGTTGCTCTTCAGCAGCGCGATGGCCGCCATGATCTGGCCGGGCTGGCAATAGCCGCACTGCACCACATCGATATCCAGCCAGGCCTTCGTGACCTCCGTCGCCACCTCGTCCTCGGCCAGTCCCTCGATCGTCGTGACCGGCCGGTCGCCCACCAGCGAGGCCGGCAGCGAACAGGCCCGCACGGCCTTGCCATCGACATGGACGGTGCAGGCCCCGCATTCGCCGATACCGCAGCCGAATTTCGTGCCCGGCAGCCCCAGGACATCCCGCAGGACCCACAGCAGCGGCATGTCATCGGGAACATCCACCTGATGCGCCGCGCCGTTTACCTGCAATGTCAGCATACAAATCCTCCGGACCAGACAAATCGGGTCGCGGGCAGGCAGTCAACCGCCAGCCCACGGTACCGATATCAGAACAGTATCGAACCGACCATGCTCCGCCGCCAACCCCTTCGTTCAGGGTGGGGGCACCGGCCGGTGCTCCTGTTCGTCGGCCGATACGGGAAGCGCATCCGACAGATCGGCCGTCGCCAGCGCAATTGCCTCATCGGATGGCGTCAGAACCGCACTTTCGCCCGGCAACAGCGTCACCCCGGACCGTTCCGACATCTGCCGCACCCGGGTCAACTCATCGAGATTGGCCAGGATTTCCGGATAATCCGCCACCAGCCGGCGGAAACGCCGCGGGCTCATGCTCAGGAACTGGCCGAACTGCAACGACCGCGTGACCGCCCGCGCCGGCATGCGCGACAGGGCCTCCTCCGCACCGATCACGTCACCGGAACCGAACCGGACGTCATGTTCGGGGTAATGGGTCTCGGCCAGGCCCGCGCTGATGAAATAGACGGCCCGGACCCTATGCCCACGCCGGTACAGCCGCTCGCCCGGCGAGGTGAAATGGATCGACAATTGCGGGGCGAGCGTATGCAGAACCTCGTCCGACAGGCCCCGGAAGACCGGCAGCGCACGCATCCGCGCCTCGATCCCGGCCTTGATATTGAATGTCAGGGGAGCGCCCAGATGCCCGCGCCGCCGTTCGACATCGCGATGAAGTTCCCGATGCAGTTCGTCGCTGATCAGCGATTCCGACAGCAGGGAATCATATTCCTCGCCTTCCAGCCGCAGCGAGACCTGCTGCAGCAGGCGCATTTCCAGCGCCTCCGAATAGCCCTGGTAATGCAGCCGCAGCGTCTGCAGCGCCTCGTTCAGCAGCTTGCGCTGCCGTTCCAGCACCTCGCCGACGATCTCGCCGATGCGACTGCCCAGCGTCGGCTCCATGCGGGTGCGCATGAAGCGGATCAGTGACAGCGAGACGAAATAGCTGATCATCAGCATCTCGAACCGCTCGCTCATGCAGGACATCAGCGGCTGGTCGAAATGAAAGCGATGATGGATCCCCTGCGCCAGCCGGAAACGCAGCGACGGCCGCAGCCGCCGGCGCAGGGCGCGCACATAGCCGAAGCGGCCTTCCAGCCGGGCACCGTCAACCATCGCCTCGGCCGAACGCAGCAGCGTCTCCATCACCGGCCGCGACAGGCCCTGGATGCGGAACAGGTCCAGCAGGATCGATCGTTCGCGGTTCGCGATCACGATCAGCGCCAGCGTCACCCTCTGCCGGTCGCCCAGCGCGGTGTCGAAGGTATTGGCCTGCTCCTCCTCCTCTACCTGCCGGCCCAGCTGGCTGATGACGGTGTCCGACACGGCACGGGAGAAACCCAGTTCCTCGGCCACCTCGCTGGTGCGGTCGCGCACCTCGCCCAGCCCGATGCCCAGCACCTGGTGCCGCAGGGCCTGATCGATCGGCGAAAGCTGGTCGAGCTTCAGGAACAGCACCAGATAACGCAGCGTGGTGCCGTTGACGAACAGCGTGATCAGAACGAACCCGGTGGCAATGATGCCGATGAAATGCGCCACCGGGGTCGAGACATGCTGGTTCTCGGTCACTGCCAGCGCCAGCGCCAGCGTGATCGCCCCCCGCAGTCCGCCCCAGACCATCGTCACCTTGAAGGGCGTGGGCACCGGCGGCGACAGGCGCGTGGCCGCCAGCAGCGGCAGCAGGCCGAACACGACCGCGCCGCGCGCCAGCAACCCCGCCCCCGTCGCCAGCAGGATCAGAACGCAATCCCAGCGCGTCATGCCCACCAGCAGCCGCGGCACCAGCATCGACGCCAGCACGAACACCAGCGACCCGGCCCAGAACACCAGTTGCTGCCACAATTCATTGAGAAAGCGCCACGTCTGGGGCCGGAAGGTCGACGGCCCGTAGACCGACATGGTCAGCCCCGCCGACGCGGCGGCAACCACGCCGGAGAAGCCCAGGAATTCATCACACAGGATATAGACGATATAGGGCAGCGCCACGGTCAGCGTGATCTCGGCCGCCGGTGCCGCACCGATGGTGGTGATCATCAGCAGCGTCAGCCGCCCGAACAGTACCCCCATGACGATGGCACCGGTGAACGAGACCAGGAACTCCAGCAGCGCGCTGCCCGGCGCAATGCGGTGATGCGATGTCACCGCCGCCAGCAGCAGCGAGAAGATCGAGATCGCCGCCGCATCGTTCAGCAGCGCCTCGCCCTCGACCAGGCGGGTCAGCCGGCTGCTGGCCCCGATATCGCGGAAGATTCCCGCCACTGCCGACGGATCGGTGGTCGCCACGATCGCCCCCAGCAGCAGGCAGACCGACAGCGGCAGGCCGGCGAAGGGAAACAGGGCAAGCCCGATGGTCGCGGTCGAGACCACCACCGCAACCACCGCCAGCAGCAGCACGGTCGCCGTCTCATGCGCCAGGCGGCGGACATCGATGGCCAGCGCCCCCTGGAACACCAGCGCCGGCAGAAAGATCAGCAGAAAGGCTTCGCTGTTCAGCGGAAAGTCCAGCAGGGTCTCGGCGGCGCCGTTGAACAGTTCGGTATAGGACGAGCGCAGCACCAGGTCGGCACTGCCGCCCAGCACGATTCCCGCCAGCGCCAGCAGCACCGTCTCCGAGATCTCCAGGCGTCGGGCGACCGGCTGCACCGCGCTGACGACCACCAGAAGTGCGGCGATCGCCAGAAGAACCGCTGCCAGACCTGTCACCGCCATCCGTCAACACCTCTCTGTCATCCCATGCCGGGCATGGCATGAGAGTATGACCTTCCGATGGCCGTGGCCCCGCGACGCGGCAACTCTCCCCCGCCCGTGCCACTGTCCCGAAAAAGCATACCGGCTGGCTAGCGGCAACGGCTCCGGCTGGTCACGTTATGCTGCCGTTCTGAAACACGGCACCATCCGCGGTGGCCGCCAGCCATGCCCGGACCCGGCCTTCCGGGTCCGGCTGGGCGATGAAGTCGGACACGGCGGAAACGCAGTCCGCCCCCGCCGCGATACAGGACGCGGCGCGCGCCAGCGTGATCCCGCCGATGGCCACCAGGGGCACCGACCCGACCAGCCGCTTCCATTCCCCCAGCCGCTCGACGCCCTGCGGCACCCAGGGCATCTGCTTCAGCTTCGTCGGCCAGACCGGGCCAAGGGCGACATAATCGGGTCCGACCGACAGGGCCCGGTCGAGTTCTCCGGTAGAATGGGTACTCACCCCCAGCCGCAACCCACCGGCCCGGATAGCCGCCAGATCGGCGTCATCCAGATCCTCCTGGCCCAGATGGATGAAACCGATCCCCTCATCCAGCGCCAGCCGCCAGTAATCGTTCAGCACCAGGCACACGCCGTGGCGCGTGGCATATGCTCGGGCGGTGCGGATTTCGGCCAGCAGGGCAGCGCCCTCCAGGTCCTTGACCCGCAGCTGGATCAGCCGTGCCCCGGCCCCACCCAGCCGATCGACCCATTCCGCCCGGTCGACGACCGGATAGATCCGCGACGGCAGGGTCATGCCAGCACCGCCCGGCCGAGGACGGGGGTGGATGGCACGGCCATGTCGCGCTGTTCCATCGGGTCGGCGGTGCGGGCGATCAGCCCGGCCTCGACCGCCAGGCGAAACGCCGTCGCCATCCGGGCCGGATCGCCCGCCTGCGCCACGGCGGTATTGATCAGCACCGCGTCATAGCCCAGTTCCATCGCCTGCGCCGCGTGGGACGGCAGGCCGATCCCGGCATCCACCACCAGCGGCACATCGGGAAAATGCGCCCGCAATGCCCGCAGGCCGAACACATTGTTCAGCCCCTTGCCGGACCCGATCGGGGCCCCCCAGGGCATCAGCACCTGGCAGCCCGCCCGCAACAGCCGCTCGGCCCCGACCAGATCCTCGGTCATGTAGGGAAAGACCTTGAACCCGTCCTCGCTCAGGATTCGGGCCGCCTCGACCAGCGCGAACATGTCGGGCTGCAGCGTGTCCGATTCCCCGATGACCTCCAGCTTGATCCAGTCGGTCTCGAAGACCTCGCGCGCCATGTGGGCGGTCGTCACCGCCTCCTTCACCGTATGGCAGCCGGCCGTATTGGGCAGCACGGGCACGCCGAGGTCACGAATCA
This sequence comes from Gluconacetobacter tumulicola, assembly GCF_014174215.1. Taxonomy (GTDB): domain Bacteria; phylum Pseudomonadota; class Alphaproteobacteria; order Acetobacterales; family Acetobacteraceae; genus Gluconacetobacter; species Gluconacetobacter tumulicola. The sequence goes on from NZ_JABEQL010000009.1 coordinate 58,300, forward strand.
GCGACCAGAAGGCCTGTCCGGCGCGGCTTCCGACCGACTCGCGCCGCAGCGACACCGTTACCACCCCCGCCCGGGCGGCCCGCACGGAATCGGCCAGGATTTCGGGCGACGGATACTGGGCAGTGCCCAGCATCAGCCGGGATGACAGTTCGCTACCATAGAACAGCATGGGTCTATCCCCCCTGCATCGGCGCCAGGATCTCGACCCGCGCCCCCTCGTCCAGCGTCAATGAACCGCGCCGCGATGCCGGCACGAACGCACCATTCACCGCCGTCGCCACCCTGGCGTCGCCATAGCCCAGTTCGTCCAGCAGGCCGGCCAGGGTCGCCGTCTCGATATCGCGAGGCTCCTCGTTCACCAGTATCCTCATGTCATTCCTCCCTGCCCCCGCATAACGCACATCGCTCCGTCCGGAACGTCAGGCGGCAGAGGCACCGAACACGATGTCGCCCACCCGCCGCGCCCGCGAGGGCGACAGCAGGAAACCATGGCGATACATGCCGTTCACATAGACCGTGCGCCCCTCGACGGTCACGGCCGGCACATTGTCCGGATAGGCGGGCCGCACGCCAACCCCGGTCTCGACGATTTCGGCTTCCCCGAAGGCCGGATGCAGCACATAGGCTGCAGTCAGCAGTTCCACCATCGAGCGCAGGGTCATGCTGGCGAGACTTTCACTCTCGACCATCGTCGCCCCCACCATGAACAGATGGTCCGCCCGTGGCACGATGTAAACCGGAATACGCGGATGCAGCATGCGGACGGGGCGATGCAGCGTCACCTCGTGGCAGCGCAGCAGCACCATTTCGCCCCGCACGCCGCGCAGTCCGGTCAACCGCTTTTCGGCGGCGATCCCGGTGCAATCCACCACCCAGTCGGGCCGCGCCCCATGCCACGGATCACCGGCCATGCGATCGGCCGGCGCGTTGAGCTGAACCGTGCCCCCCAGCGCAATCAACCGCTCGCGCAACGCCGCCAGGGCCTTGCGGGGGTCGAGATGCCCCTCCTCGGGAAAGAACAGCCCCTTGTCGAACCGGCCGGCCAGATCAGGTTCCAGTTCGGCGATACGATCGCCATCCACCAGATCGAAATGGCTGGTCCGCCGGGAAAATCTCGTAATATCAGCAACGTCGCGCGGCGGCGCCAGGACCAGCGTGCCATTGCGCGCCACGTCCGGCACATGGGCGGCCCACCACTCGACCGATTCGATCGAATCGCGCGTCACCTCGGGCGGCGCGGATTCGGCCTCGCACCACGGCGCGAGCATGCCGCCCGCCATCCACGATGCCCCAGCCCCCTCGCGTCCGCCGATCTCCAGCAACACCACGTCGGCGCCACGTTCGGCCAGCGTCACCGCGCTGGTCAGGCCCGCAACGCCGGCCCCCCGCACCAGAACCCGCGGCCGCGCACCGGTTGCCACCTTCGTCATGGACATCGCTCCCTTCCCACCACCGGGCAGGCCCGGCGTATAGCCGGCGAGAGGATGTTGCCTCCAGCGACCGAAGACAACACCCCGGGGGGACAGGCCAGAGCCGCCCCCCCCGGGGCAATCGACTATTCGACGGTGACCGACTTGGCCAGGTTGCGCGGCTGGTCCACATCCGTCCCCTTCAGCAGGGCCACTTCATAGGCCAGCATCTGCACCGGAATGGTCTGCAGCACCGGGGCGGTGAATTCGCCCACCGTCGGCAGCGCAACCACGATTTCGGCCAGACCGCGCAGGCGCGGCGCCCCCTGCGTGTCGGTGAAGACCAGCAGACGGCCACCCCGCGCACGCGCTTCCTGCAGGTTGGAGAGCGTCTTCTCGAACAGCCGGCCCGAGGGCAGCGTGGCCACGATCGGCACCGTGCTGTCGATCAGCGAGATGGGGCCATGCTTCATCTCGCCCGCCGCATAGGCCTCGGCATGGATATACGAGACCTCCTTCAGCTTCAGCGCCCCTTCCATGGCCACCGGAAAGGCCGATCCACGCCCCAGATACAGCACGTCGCGGGCCTCGGCGACGACCGCCGCCATCGCGCGGATGGCGGGCGCCTGGTCGAACACCTCGTTCGCACGGCTGGGCAGGTCCAGCAGTTCGGCCACCAGTTCCTGCTCCTGCGCCAGCGACAGCGTGCCGCGTGCCCGCCCGATCGCGATCGTCAGGCACGCCAGCACCGAAAGCTGCGCGGTGAAGGCCTTGGTGCTGGCCACGGAGATTTCAGGCCCGGCGACAGTGCCCAGCACGACATCGCTCTCGCGCGCCATCGTGCTCTGCTCGACGTTCAGGACCGACAGGATATGCTGCCCGCGCGCCCGCATGCCGCGCAACGCGGCCAGCGTATCCGCCGTCTCGCCCGACTGCGAGATCAGCAGGCCAAGCCCGCCCGGCGTCAGCGGCGGATCGCGATAACGCAGCTCACTGGCCACATCGATATCGACCGGCAGGCCCGCCACTGCCTCCAGCCAGTAACGGCCGATCAGCCCGGCATAGAAGGCCGAACCGCAGGCCGTCACCGCCGCACGGGGCAGCGACGCCAGGTCGAACGGCAGGTCCGGCATCACAACCTGCCGCGTTGCCGGGTCGATCAGCCGCTGCAAGGTCTGCCCGATCACCACCGGGTGCTCGTGCAGTTCCTTGTCCATATAGTGGCGATAGCCATCCTTGCCGACCGAACCGGCGATCAGCGCCGTGGTGCGCACCGCGCGTTCCACCCGCTCGCCCGAGGCATCGAAGAATTCCGCGCCCTCCGGCGTCACCATCACCCAGTCGCCATCGTCCAGATAGGCGATGCGGCGCGTCAGCGGCGCAAGGGCCAGGCTGTCGGAACCGAGGAACATCTCGTTCTCGCCGTAGCCCACCACCAGCGGCGCCCCATGCCGCGCGCCGATCAGCAGGTCGTCATGCCCGGCGAAGATCATCGCCAGCGCATAGGCCCCTTCCAGCCGGCGTAGCGTGGCGAACGCCGCCTCGCGCGGCGAGAGGCCGCGCGACAGATGGAAATCGACCAGTTGCGCCACGGTCTCGCTGTCGGTCTCGGTCACGAAGACGTGGCCCGCCTGCTCCAGCTCCCGCCGCAACGCCTCGAAATTCTCGATGATGCCGTTATGCACCACCGACACGCGCGGCGTGCCGTGCGGATGGGCATTGTTCTCGGTCGGCGCGCCATGGGTGGCCCAGCGCGTATGGCCAATGCCCGTCACCCCGGCCAGCGGCGCGCGTGCCAGCACGGACGCCAGATTGTCCAGCTTACCGGCCGCCCGGCGCCGTTCGATCCGCCCATCCACGAGCGTCGCGATGCCGGCGGAATCATATCCGCGATATTCCAGCCGCCGCAGGGCGTCGAAGATGATCGGTGTAGCGTCCCTGCCGCCGACGACGCCGACTATGCCACACATCACCCCTGCTCCTTCTTCCTGCGCAGGGCGTCGCGCAGCGCCGCCCCCCGTCCGTCCTTGTTTTCCTGCCGCGCGCGCCCGAATGCCAGCGCGCCGGCCTCCACATTCTCGGTAATAACGCTGCCCGCCGCGATCAGTGCCCCATCGCCGATCGCCACCGGCGCAACCAGGATCGCGTCCGACCCGATGAAGCAATCCGCGCCGATCTCGGTACGATGCTTGAACACACCGTCATAATTGCAGGTGATCGTTCCGGCCCCGACATTGGTGCCGGCGCCGATCGCCGCATCCCCCAGATAGGCCAGATGGTTGGCCTTCGCCCCGGCACCAAGGGTCGTGCCCTTCAGCTCGACGAAATTGCCCACATGGGCCGCCGCCCCGACATCGCTGCCCGGCCGCAGCCGCGCATAGGGCCCGATCAGCGCCCCCGGCCCGACCACGCAGCCTTCCAGATGGCTGAAGGCACGGATTTCCGCCCCACGAAGCACGCGCACCCCCGGCCCGAACACCACATGGGGCTGAACCAGCACATCGGTCTCGAAAACCGTATCGACCGAGAGAAAGACCGTCTCCGGCGTCACCAGCGTCACACCGGCATCCATCGCCGCCGCGCGCAGCCGCTTCTGGACGCAGGCTTCGGCCTCGGCCAGTTCGGCGCGGGAATTGATGCCGCGCAACTCGTCCTCAGGGGCCTCCACCGTGCGGACCTGCTGCCCTTCGGCCACGGCCAGGGCCACCACGTCGCCCAGATAATATTCGCCCTGCGCATTGTCGTTGCGCACCATGGACAGCCAGCGCCGGAAGCTGCCGGCCTCGGCGCACAGCACGCCGGCATTGCACAAGCCGATCGCCCGTTCCTGCTCGCTCGCGTCCGCCCATTCCACGATCCGCCGCACCAGCCCGTCCTCGCTGACGATCCGGCCGTAACGGCCCGGGTCACGGGGCCGCATCGCCATCAGCGCCAGCCCGACGCCGGGGGTTGCCCGGCAGGCCACCAGGTTGCGCATGCTCTCGGGCGTGATCAGCGGATTGTCGCCATACAGCACCGCGACATCGCCGTCGCCGAACAGATCGGCCGCCTGGGCCGCGGCATGGGCGGTGCCCAGCCGGTCGGCCTGCACGACGACCTGATGCGGCGCGGCAAGGGCCGCGACCTGCTCCATGCCCGGCCCGACGACGACCACGATCCGGTCGAACACCATGGCCGCGTGATCCAGCAGGTAGCGCAGCATCGGCCGGCCGGCGAGCGGGTGCATCACCTTCGGCTGGTCGGATTTCATGCGCGTTCCCATCCCCGCCGCCAGGATGACGGCCGTGGCGGGACGACGGGCGGCGGGGTCCGCTGGCGTCGCGGACTGAGGCTGGGCATTCATGCCATGCGGGTAGCGGGCGGGCATCGGCCCTGTCAAATGAAGGGGTGATCGCAGGCCATCACTTAGGTTTACGAATTACTGCATCCAGGCCGACAGGACCGCTTCCAGGAGAAGCCCATGCCATCTGAGACCCTCCCCCGCCTCGCCATTTTCGACATGGACGGCACGCTGCTGGACAGCCTGCCGGACCTCGCCGCCAGCGCCGACCGGCTGCTGAAAGGCTACGGCCTGCCCGGCATCGCGCCGGAACTGGTGCGCGCCATGGTGGGCGACGGCGTGGCCGCGCTGGTGCGCCGCCTGCTGGCGCATGCCGGCCCCGAGGCGTCCGCGATCGACACACATCAGGCCGTGGAGCGCTACATGGCCGATTACACGCCCCGTTCCACCGAGCAGTCCCGTCTTTTCCCCGGCACGGATTACGCGCTGAACACGCTGCGGGCGCAGGGCTGGCGGCTGGCGATCTGCACCAACAAGCCGGTCGCCGCCGCCACGCGCATCATCGACGCGCTGGGGCTGGCGGGCATCTTCGATACGATCGGCGGTGGAGACAGTTTCCCCGCCCGCAAGCCCAACCCCATCCACCTGCTCGGCACCATCCAGCAGGCACATGGAACGCCCATGCGCGCCGTCATGGTCGGCGATCATCACAATGATATCGCGGCGGCCGAAGGGGCCGGCGTCCGCGCGATCTTCGCCCGCTGGGGCTATGGCCGCCCGGACATGGAAGCCGGCGCGACGGCGGGAGGCGATTCGATCACCGAAATCCCGCATCTGGCCGACCAGCTTATCCCGGCATGAGAACCTGTCCGTAAATGCGCGCTGGCGGCGAGCCGACGCGCGCTTCCGGCCAGGTTCCGGAGTGCAGCTTAGCCCTACGCGGTATCCGGCAGCAGCAGCACCGTCAGGTGCCCGAGCTTCGGATGGTCGAAGGCGATGCGTACGATCGTCAGCCCGTCGCCCGGCACGTCCTGAAACCAGACCGAGCCGTTGATCGGCTTGCGTGCCGCCGAATCCGGCCCATCGGTCTTGCGGAACCCGGCGATCTGCACGTCGCTGAAATCACAGCGCAAGGCCGCCCCCCGATAGGGCTGATGGGAATCGCTCGCCATGTCCTGCGTGCCGACCGTGTGGGCATCCATCCGCAGCAGGCGCGCCCCGTCGAACACGGTGGCCGATCCGTCACATTGATGATGGCTCCGCACCGTCTGCTGCAGCCGCATCAGCGCACTGAGCGAATCCATCGCCGGCGCCAGATCGGTGGCGGGAATCGGGTCACGACTGGGCTCCGGTGGAGTCTGGAGGGCGATGTGCGTTTGCCCGCCAGTGTAATCGAGCACGACATGCCGGTCCGCCCCGCGCGAATAGCCCGCGCTGTCATAGGTCAGCGGCCGCACCCCATCGGGCACGAACTGCCCCGTCGCCTGGGACGTGATGTTCATGCGCACCAGCAGCCCCAGCAGGCCCCCGCTGCGGATCGTCGACCGCACGGCATAACCGTCCGGCGTCACCGCATAGCGCGCGGCAATCGTCAGCGCGCGGAACCCGTGATTATAGACGCCATAGACATGCACGATCTGTGCGGGATCGTTCGCCGCCCGCGCCGCGGGCGCCCACACGCCAAGCATGGCCGCCAGCACCAGCGCGGGAAATCCCAATGCCGGGAATCGACGTGACAGACGCATCACTGCTCTCCACGAAACGAGGAAAAGGGAAGCCGGCCGATGGCCGTGGAGCCTGACTGAACGTGGGCTGGCGAGCGAACCCGCCGCCAACCCCCATTCCAGCCAGGTTCTCAGACGTCCAGGTTCGCAACCTTGAGCGCATTGCCGACGATGAAATCGCGGCGCGGCTCGACGACATCGCCCATCAGGGTCGAGAACACCTGCTCGGCATTCTCGACATCCCCGACCTTCACCTGCAGCAGCGTGCGCATGGCCGGGTCCAGCGTCGTCTCCCAGAGCTGGGCATCGTTCATCTCGCCCAGTCCCTTGAAGCGGTTGATCGACAGGCCGCGACGGCCCTGGGCCAGAATCCGTTCGTACAACGAGGCCGGGCCGGCGGCGGGACGCATCGTCCCATCCAGGGTCAGCTCGACCGGGGCTGCGAAATCGCCCCCCAGCCGCTCCGCGCGATCGGCCAGCCAGCGGACCTCCGCACTGCGCAGCGCCGCCGGGTCCAGACGATAGACCTCGCCCACGCCCCGGACGCTACGCGCCATCTCCAGCCCGGATTCGGCCGCGGCTGCAACCTTCCAGCCCCGCTCGTTCGGCTGCGACACCGTGTCGAGACGTGCCTGCAGATCGGCAACCCGGCCCTGCACCACCTGCGTGTCGGCACTCAGCGCACCGGTCACCGCCGCCTGTTCCAGAATCCAGATCGGCGCACGAACCGACAGGCGCTGAATCGCACGCGTCACATCGCGGATGAACATCACCTCGGCCGCCAGCGCCTCGCCCTGGAGCACGCGCCCGTCGGCATAGCGCATCGATGCGTTGGCCAGCGCCTTGTCCAGCAGATACTGCTCCAGCGCCGCATCGTCCTTCAGATAGCGTTCGTCATTGCCCCGCTTGGCGCGATAGAGCGGCGGCTGGGCGATATACAGGTGCCCGCGCTCGATCAGTTCGGGCATCTGGCGGAAGAAGAAGGTCAGCAACAGCGTGCGGATATGCGAGCCGTCGACATCGGCGTCGGTCATGATGACGACGCGGTGATAGCGCAGCTTGTTGATCGAGAACCCGCCCTGATCGACTTCGCCGCGACCGATGCCGGTGCCCAGCGCAGTGATCAGCGTGCCGACTTCGGCCGAACCCAGCATGCGGTCGAAGCGCGCACGCTCCACGTTCAGGATCTTGCCCTTCAGCGGCAGGATCGCCTGGAAGCGCCGGTCACGTCCCTGCTTGGCGGTGCCACCCGCCGAGTCACCCTCGACGATGAACAGTTCCGACTTTGCCGGATCGCGCTCCTGGCAATCCGCCAGCTTGCCCGGCAGCGACGACACATCCAGCACGCCCTTGCGCCGCGTCAGCTCGCGCGCGCGCCGCGCCGCCTCGCGCGCCGCCGCCGCGTCCATCACCTTCGCAACGATGCCACGGGCTTCTTTCGGATGGGTCTCGAACCAGTGGGCGATCATGTCGGCCGCCGCCGCATGCACCACCGGCTGCACTTCGGAGGAAACCAGCTTGTCCTTGGTCTGCGACGAGAATTTCGGGTCCGGCACCTTGACCGACAGCACGGCCGTCATGCCTTCGCGCATGTCCTCGCCCACCAGCGACTGGCTGTCCTTCTTGCTGGCGTTGCTCTCGGCATATTTGCCCACCACGCGGGTCAGCGCCTGCCGGAAACCGGCGAGATGCGAGCCGCCATCGCGCTGCGGGATATTGTTGGTGAAGCACAGCATGGTCTCGTGGAAACTGTCGTTCCACGACAGGGCGAATTCGACCTTGATACCGTTCTCTTCGTTCTGCAGGCTGCCCGTGATCGGCGGATCGACAATCGAGGTCTTGCCCCGATCCAGCCACGACACGAAGGCGGCCAGACCGCCCTCATAATGGAAATTCTCCTCGCGCGTCGGCGTATGCCGCTCGTCGCGCAGGATGATCTCAAGGCCGGAATTGAGGAAGGCGAGTTCGCGCATCCGCCGTTCCAGGATGGCGAAATCGAACTCGGTGATCTTGAAGGTCCCGACGCTGGGCTTGAACGTGACCTGGGTGCCGCGCGGCTCGGCACTCGGCCCGATGATGGCCAGCGGGGCATCGCGCTCGCCATGCTGGAAGCGGATCATGTGCTCCTGCCCGTTGCGCCAGATCCGTACATCCATCCACTCGGACAGGGCGTTCACCACCGCGGCGCCCACGCCGTGCAGGCCGCCCGACACCTTGTAGGAATTCTGGTTGAACTTGCCGCCGGCATGCAGCTTGGTCAGCACCACTTCGGCCGCGCTGATCCCTTCCTCGATATGCATATCGGTCGGAATGCCGCGTCCGTTGTCGCGCACTGTCACGCTGCCATCGCCATTCAGCGTCACGATGCAGTTGGTGGCGAATCCGGCCTGTGCCTCATCGACCGCGTTGTCGATGATCTCGAAGGCCATATGATGCAGGCCGGACCCGTCATCGGTATCGCCGATATACATGCCAGGCCGCTTGCGGACGGCATCCAGTCCCTTCAGGACGGAAATGGAAGCGGCGTCATAGTCCGAATCGTCGGGCAAGGTCCCGCTCATGTCCGCATCGGATTTCTGAACGGGATTGGATTGATCGGACATACCGGGCAGATGCTCCAGACAGGGATCGTGGTCGAACGCCGCGATCATACAGGCTTCGGGTCCATCGAACCAGCATCGGCCAGGGGAATTCCCCCACTGGGCCGAAGCATTCCGTCCGACAGCGTGCAGAACGCCGCGCGATCGCGCAGCGGGTGAAACAGGTCGGCATCGGTGCCGGTCATCAGCACCGTGCCGTCAAATCCCTCAAGACTGCGAAACAGCGCCTCCCGCCGCCGCTCGTCCAGATGCACCAGCGGTTCGTCCAACAGGATCACCGGCGCCTCGCCCCGATGCCGCGTCATCAGCGCCGCATGGGCCAGCACCACGCCCAGCAGCAGCGCCTTCTGCTGGCCGGTGCTGGCCTGCGCCGCCGGCCGGCCGCTGACCCGGTCCGACAGCGCCATGTCGGCCCGATGCGCGCCCATGCCCGCACCGCCGCGCGCCGCATCCGCCGCCCGCCCTGCCGCCAGCCGGTCGCGCAGCCAATCCTCCACCGCCAGTGCCGGGCGGGTGCGCAGATGCTCCGCAATCGGGCACAAGAGTTCGAGCCGCGCGGAGGGAAAACCCTCGGGCGCCCCCATCGCCCCCTCGTCATTCAGCCGGTCCGTCAGCACCAGCCGCGCCGCCGTGGCCGCGACGGCATGCCGCGCCATCGAATCCTCAAGCGCCGCCAGCCACCCCGCATCGGCACGCCCGCCGGCCAGCAGCCGGTTGCGCTGGGTCACCGACTGGTCATGGGCCGCCAGCTCCCGCGCATGTCCAGGCTCCAGCGCCAGCACCAGCCGATCCAGAAACCGCCTGCGCCCGGGCAGCCCGTCTTGGAACAGCCGGTCCATCTGCGGCGTCAGCCAGACGGCGGAGAGGGAATCGGCCAGCGCCCCCCGGCCGCGCACGGCCTCGCCATCGCGCCGGAAAGCCCGGCGCTCGGGCCGCGTCGGGTCACTGCCGGTGGACAGGTCGGACGGCATGCCATCCGGAGCGATGAAGCGTGCGGCCACACCCCATAATTGCGTCCCGTACCGCGCCATCTCGGCGCCGCGCGCACCGCGCAGCCCCCGTCCCGGCACCAGAAGGGACAGCGCTTCCAGCAGATTGGTCTTGCCGGTACCATTCTCGCCGGTGATGACATTGACCGGCGCGTCCGGCCGCCAGACCAGACGCGCATAGTTCCTGAAATCCGTCAGCGCCAGCCGCTCGAGGCGCGCCATGATGCGGCCAGCGCCTCCGCGATCAGACCCGCATCGGCATCAGCACGTAAAGCGCCGACGGGCTGGCGACATCACGCACGATGGTCGGGGCGGAACTGTCGGAAAAGGCGAATTCCACGTCGCGCTCGATCTGATCGGTGATGTCGTTCAGATAGCGGGCCTGAAAGCCGATCTCCATCGGTTCGGCGTCGTAGGTCACGTGGTTTTCGTCCAGTTCCTCCTTCGCCGTTCCCTGGTCGGGGCTGACGGCCGAAAGCGTCAGGAGGTTGCGGCCGATCGACAGCTTGACGGGGCGCGAGCGTTCCTGGCTGATCGCGGCGACACGCGCCACGGCATCGGAGAAATCCTTCTTGCCCACACGCAGGATACGGTCGTTGCCGCGCGGGATGACGCGATCATATTCCGGGAAGGTGCCGTCGATCAGCTTCGAAGTCAGCGTGACAGGCCCGACCGAGAACTGGATGCGGGTATCGGACAGGCCCACCACCACGTCTTCCGCCCCCTCGTCGAGCAGCTTGCGCAACTCGGCGATGGTCTTGCGCGGCACGATCACGCCCGGCATCTCTTCGGCCCCCGACGGAACCTCGGTCTCGACCCGCGCCAGACGGTGGCCGTCGGTCGCCACCGCGCGCAGCATCGGCCCGGTATCCCCAGCCGCGACATGCAGATAGATGCCGTTGAGGTAGTAGCGCGTCTCCTCGGTCGAGATCGCGAAACGCGTGCGGTCGATCAGCCCGCGCAGCACGGCCGCCGGCACCGTGAAATGGTTGGGCAGCGTGCCCGCCGTCATCGACGGGAAATCGTCCACATCCAGCACATTCAGGCTGGTGGTATAGCGCCCCGCCCGCAGGGCCAGCGGCGCATCGCCACCCGCGTGATCCAGCTCGACCGCCACCCCGTCGGGCAGCTTGCGGACGATCTCGTGCAGCACGGCGGCGGGCGCGGTCACCGCACCATTGCGGGCGGTCTCGGCGCCGATTTCCTCGACCACCGCGATTTCCATGTCGGTCGCCGTCAGCGTCAGCCGACCATCCGCGACATTGATCAGGACGTTGGCGAGAATCGGAATGGTGTTCCGCTTCTCGGCGACGCTCTGGATATGCGCCAGAGCCTTCAGCAACGTCGCGCGGTCAGCCTTCAGCTTCATAGGTACAGACTCTCCTTGCCCGGCGTTCGCCACCGGGATCATGGCCGCCCCGGCCATACGCCCGGACCGCCAGATATGACCTTCGGTCCCGTGATTCTAGCAGCCCGCGCAGGGGGCGCAAAGGCCCACTGGGCTGCAACGGCATACAGGCCGGTTTGAAACCCGCCCCTCAGCTTTCCAGCATGCGGCGCAGCAGTTCAACGTCTTCGGCAAACGCGCTGTCCCGCTCCATCAGTTCGGTGACCCGCGCCACGGCATGCATGACGGTCGTATGATCGCGGTTGCCGAACTTGCGCCCGATCTCCGGCAGGGACCGGCTGGTCAGCTGCTTGGCCAGATACATGGCGACCTGCCGGGGGCGCGCCACCGCGCGCGCACGCCGGGCCGAGGACATATCGGTCAGCCGGATATTCCAATGCTCGGCCACCTTGCGCTGAATTTCCTCGATCGTCACCCGCCGGTCATGCGCCTTGAGGATATCGTGCAGAACGTCCTGCGTCGCTTCCAGCGTCACCGGACGGCCGAACAGGTTGGCATGGGCGATCAGGCGGTTCAGCGCGCCTTCCAGCTCACGCACATTCGACGTGATCTTGTGCGCCAGGAATTCCAGCACCTTGGCCGGCACCGGCACACCCGACGCCGCCGCCTTGGATTCCAGGATCGAGATCCGCAATTCGAAGGTCGTGGCATGGATATCGGCCACCATGCCGCAGCCCAGACGCGTACGCAGCCGGTCTTCCAGCCCCGACAGGTCGGACGGCGACTTGTCGGCAGACACGACGATCTGCCGCCCGGCGTCGACCAGCGCATTGAACGTATGGAAGAATTCTTCCTGCGTGTTGTCCTTGCCGATCAGGAACTGCAGATCGTCGATCATCAGCACATCGACCGACCGCAACTGCTCCTTGAACTCCATCGTGGATTGCGAGCGGATCGCGGCGATGAAACGGTACATGAACTTCTCGGCCGACATATAGGCGACCGAGACCTTGCCGCCCCGCGTCAGTTCCGAGCCGATGGCATGCATCAGATGCGTCTTGCCCAGGCCCACGCCACCGTACAGGAACAGCGGATTGAAGCCGGGGCTGGAGGGCCGCTCCGCCACCCGGCGGGCGCAGGCATAGGCAAATTCGTTGGGCTTGCCGACCACGAACGTATCGAAGGTGAAGCGCGGGTCCAACGGCGCGGCCAGGTCGTGACGGCTCAGTTCGCTCCGCGCCTCGGCCACCCGCTCGTCCACCGCGCCGGCGGCGGGCGCGGCATCGGCCGAACCGACCTCGTCACCCGCCGCACCCTCGGGCTCGGCGACCGGATCGGGCCGCCCCACCTGCAATTCCACGCGGCGGATCGACGGCAGCTCGGCATTCCACAGCGCGCTCAGCCGGTCGCCATACTGCGTGCGCACCCAGTCGCGCAGGAAACGTGTGGGCAGATTGAGCGTGATCTCGTCGCCATCGACCGGGCCGATGCTGATCTGTTTCAGCCAGGTACGATACTCGACCTCGCCAACCTCGGCCTGCAGGCGTGAACAGATCCGCGACCAGTGGATGTCCAGAACGTTCCGGACCGAGCGGGCTTCCGCGACGGCATCATATCCACTCAGTTCGCCCGTCATGCTCAATCCCGGCCCCCCTGGAGACGGTAACCTCCCCGCGATGCGGAAAGATCCATCCCTACGTTTTCCGCCCCCCTCATACCGAACGCCCGCGCAATCCACCCGCCACCAGCCGTCACGCAAGGAGAACACGCCTCCCCTTGCCCGACACCGAAAAAGGCGCGGCCACTGTGTCCTGCTCAGTCGTCACGAAATGAAGAAGCCGAAGATAGGTCACCGACCCGACCGAGGCAACGGAAAACTGGGGCGGCGAGGCGGGAAAATCCGGCGCCAAGCGCAACACGACCAGTCACCACAACCTGAAGCAGTCAGGCGGAACCCGCACAATAAAAGCAAAGGCCGCCCCTCTCCTTGAACGAGAGAAACGACCTTCTGCCTAGTTCTGTACGTCTATTTGCCGGCCTTGAAGCAATACCGGCCGGCGCCGGCCGGTCAGGCGGCGACGAGGGCCTTGATGCGGGCCGACAGACGCGAAATCTTGCGGGAAACGGTGTTGGCGTGAATCACACCCTTGCCCGAGGCGCGCTGCATTTCCGGCTGGGCCGCGCGCAGGGCGCTGGTCGCCTCTTCCTTGTTGCCCGAGGCAATCGCCGCCTCGACCTTCTTCACGAAGGTGCGCATGCGCGAGACGCGCGCCGTGTTGCGCGCGTTGCGGCGCTCGTTCTGACGGATGCGCTTACGCGCGGAAGCAGTGTTCGCCATGGTTCTCAGTTCAAAAAAATATGGTTACGAGGTCCGTCGCCAGCAGGCCTCGGACATCCAGATCAGGGTGGCGATCTAGTCCAAGCCTTCCACCCCCGTCAAGACAACTCTTCCGCACGGCTGGAAATACCGCCATGCCGATCAACCGGCCGCCGTCGGCGCGCCGGCCGGAAGGACCTGGCGCAGAGGGCAGAAGAAGGTCGAGCGCCCCGCCTGCTCGATCCGCACCACGCCGCCGCAGGCCTTGCCGCCGGGGCAATCCGGGCACCCCTGCCCCGCACGGCCATAGACACGCCAGGCATGCTGGAAATAGCCCAGTTCCCCATCCGGCTGGGCATAGTCGCGCAGGCTTGATCCACCGGCCGCGATCGCTTCCTCCAGCACCGCGCGGATCGCCTCGACCAGGCGCGCCTCCTCGGGCCCATCCAGCCCGCAGGCCATCCGGGCCGGATGGATCGCGGCACGGAACAGGGCCTCGGACGCGTAGATGTTACCAATCCCCGCCACCACCGACTGATCCATCAGCGCCGCCTTGATCGAGGTCCGCCGCCGCGCGAGGGCATGATGCAGCCAGTCCTGCGAAAATCCGTTCCCCAGCGGCTCGGGACCGAGTCGGGCCAGCAGGCGGTGCTTTTCCTCATCCACTGTGGGCATCAGGTCCACGGTACCGAAGCGCCTGGGGTCGATCAGGCCGAAATGCGTGCCGTCCGTGGTTTCGAACGACAGATGCTCATGCCGGTCGGGCTTCGGCGCCTGGCCGGGCAGCGACAGCAGCACCCGCCCGGACATGCCCAGATGCAGCAGCATGGTCTCACCCCGGTCCAGCCGCATCAGGATATATTTCCCACGGCGGGCAAAACCGCTGATCCGCGCGCCTTTCAGCCGGCTGGCCAGGTCGGCCGGAAAGGGCGTGCGCATACCGTCCCGACGCACCGCCACCCGGGCGATCGTCTTTCCGTCGAGATGCAACCGCATCCCACGCATCACTGTTTCGACTTCAGGGAGTTCCGGCATGAGTGGATCTGAGGTTATATCCCTGAACCATGACCGACAATACCACGCCCTCCGCCATCGACGCCGCCGCCGTCGCCCCCCCCTCCGGCGCGGAGACGACCGATTTCGGCTTCCGCGACGTGCCCCTGGCCGAGAAGAAGCCGATGGTGCGCGCCGTGTTCGACAGTGTCGCCACCCGCTACGACATCATGAACGACGTGATGTCGCTGGGCATCCACCGGGCCTGGAAGAAAATCTTCGTGACCGAACTGGGCGCCCATCCGGACCTCACGCTGCTGGACCTGGCGGGCGGCACGGGCGACATCTCGTTCGGCTGGCTGCGCGCCGGCGGCGGCCGGGCCATCCTGTCCGACATCAATGCCAGCATGCTGTCCGTCGGGCGCGGACGGGCGCTGGAGCGCGGGCTGATTTCCAGCCTGAATTTCGCGGTGATGGATGCCGAGGCCATTCCCCTGCCCGACCGCTCGGTCGACCGGGTGTCGATCGCCTTCGGCCTGCGCAACTGCACCGACAAGGACGCCGTCCTGCGCGAGGCACGGCGCGTGCTGCGTCCCGGCGGGCGTTTCCTGTGCCTCGAATTCTCCCGCGTGCAGGTCGCGGCCCTGTCGCCGATCTATGACGCCTGGTCATTCCATGTCCTGCCGCGCATGGGCGCGGCCATCGCCGGCGACCGCGAGAGCTACCAGTATCTGGCCGAGAGCATCCGCATGTTCCCCGACCAGGAGACCCTGGCCACTATGATGCGCAATGCCGGACTGGAACATGTGACGGTCCGCAACCTCTCGGGCGGCATCGCGGCCATCCATTCCGGCTGGCGGATCTGACGATGCAAGCCGCCCCCACCCCGGTCGGCGGCCGCACGGTCCTGCTGATCGTCTGCGGGGGAATCGCCGCCTACAAGACGCTCGAACTCATCCGCCTGCTCACGAGGGCGGGCCTGCGTGTCCGCACGGTGCTGACGGCGGCAGGCAAACAGTTCGTCACCCCGCTCAGCCTCCAGGCCCTGACCGGCGAGAAAGTGTATGAAGACCTGTTCTCGCTGACCGACGAGAACGAGATGGGCCATATCGCGCTCTCGCGCTCCGGCGACCTGCTGGTGGTCTGCCCGGCCACGGCCGACATCATGGCCCGCATGGCCGCCGGACTGGCCGACGACCTGGCCAGCACGCTGCTGCTGGCCACCGACAAGCCGGTCCTGATCGCCCCCGCGATGAATGTCCGCATGTGGGACCACGCCGCCACCCAGGCCAATCTGGCCACCCTGCGCGCGCGCGGCGTCATGGTGGTCGGCCCCGAAATCGGGCTGATGGCCTGCAACGAGACCGGCCCCGGCCGCCTGGCCGAACCACCCGCCATTGCCGAGGCGATTTTCCGCCACCTCGCCGAACCGGCCATCCCTGGCCCGCTCGCCGGCCGCCACGCGCTGGTCACCGCCGGCCCGACCCACGAGCCGATCGACCCGGTGCGCTACCTCGCCAACCGCTCCTCCGGCCGCCAGGGTTACGAAGTCGCCCAGGCGCTCGCCGCCCTCGGCGCGCGCGTCACCCTGGTCAGCGGACCGGTCGACCTGCCTCCGCCCACAGGCGTCACCCTGCACCGGGTCGAAACGGCCAGGCAGATGCTGGCGGCCTGCCGCGACGCCCTGCCCTGCGACATCGCCGTCTGCGCCGCCGCCGTCGCCGACTGGCACGTGGCGGCGGAAGCGACGCGCAAGATCAAGAAGACGGCCGGCGCCCTGCCCCCGGCACTGACGCTGGTGCCCAACCCCGATATCCTGGCCGACCTGTCCACCCCCGGCCCCAACCGCCCGGCACTGGTGGTCGGCTTCGCCGCCGAAACCGATACGGTCGAGCAGCACGCGGCGGCCAAGCGACTTGCCAAGGGCTGCGACTGGATCGTCGCCAATGACGTGCGGCCGGAAACCGGCATCATGGGCGGCATGGAAAACGAGATCATCCTGATCACCGGCGACGGCGCCGAACAGTGGCCCCGCATGGGCAAGCAGGACGTGGCCACCCATCTGGCCGAGCGCATCGCCGCCTTCTTCACCCCCGATTTCTCTTCTGGCCGGAGTATTTCATGACCGCCCCCATCGTTTCCGTCGCCGTCCGCCGCCTGCCCCACGCGGCCGACCTGCCCCTGCCCGGCTACGCCACCGCGGGCGCCGCCGGCATGGACCTGCTGGCGGCGGTAAAGGAACCGGTCGAACTGGCACCCGGCGCCCGCATGCTGGTGCCCACCGGCCTGTGCGTCGCCCTGCCCCCCGGTTATGAATTGCAGATCCGCCCCCGCTCCGGCCTGGCGCTGAAGCACGGCATCACCCTGCCCAACACGCCCGGCACGATCGACGAGGATTATCGCGGCGAAATCGGAATCATCCTGCTGAACACGGGTGACGCCCCGCTGGCGATCACGCGTGGCATGCGCATCGCCCAGGCCGTGCTGGCCCCGGTGGTCCGCGTCGCGTGGCAGGAGGCCGAGAGCCTGGACGAGACCACCCGCGCGTCAGGCGGCTTCGGCAGCACCGGCACCGCCTGACGGGCCGGAGGCATTGGGCAGACAGGAAAGAGGGTCATGACGGCGCGTTGGCTTCCCGCCTTTTTATCCCGCGACAGCCGGCCCAACCTGTTCGATCTGGCCGCCCTGCTGTGCATGCTGGGGCTGGCCGTGCTGCTGGCCACGGCCGGGCGCCACATGCTGGCGCCCATCACGGCGCCGAATGCCGCCGCGATCCATCTCGATCCCGCATGGCTGCCCGGCTACGCCGTGCGCACGACCATGCGCATGTTCGCGGCCCTGGGCGCGTCGCTGCTGTTCACCTTCACCTATGCGGTCTGGGCCGCCAAGAGCCGCCGCGCCGCGCTGATCCTGGTGCCGGTGCTGGACGTGCTGCAATCGGTGCCGATCCTGGGGTTCCTCACCTTCACGGTCGTCTTCTTCATGGGCCTGTTCCCCGGGCGCATCCTGGGGGCCGAACTGGCGGCGATCTTCACCATCTTCACCAGCCAGGCCTGGAACATGGCCTTCAGCATGTACCAGTCGCTGCGCGCCGTGCCGCCGGACCTGGAAGAGGTCGCGCGCGGCTTCGGCCTGACGGCATGGCAGAAATTCTGGCGGCTGGACGTGCCCTTCGCCGTGCCCGGCCTGGTGTGGAACGCCATGGTCTCGATGTCCGGCGGCTGGTTCATGGTGGTCTATTCCGAGACGATCACAGTCGGAAACACCGATATCCTGCTTCCCGGCATCGGCTCCTATGTCGGCACCGCCATCGCGCAGCGCGATCTGTGGGCGGTTCTCTACGCCATCCTGACGATGCTGGTGGTGATCCTGGCCTATGACCAACTGCTCTTCCGGCCGCTGGTCGCCTGGTCCGCGCGCTTCGGCACCGCATCGTCCGATAGCGCGCCCACGTCCGATCCCTGGATGCTGGTGCTGCTGCGCCGCACGGCCCTGCTACGCCGCATGACCGATGCCATCGGCGAGGGCCTGACCGCCATCGGCGGCCTGCCCCTCGGCCGCCGCCCGCACGAGGCACGGCGCGGTATCGTCGTGCCGTCTCGCCTGCTCGATCTGGGATGGAGCGCCCTGCTCGCCGGGCTGAGCCTGCTCGCCCTGTGGCAGGTATGGATCTACGCCCGCGCCACTTTCTCGCTGCCCGAACTGCTGCATGTCGTCGGGCTGGGCGGGCTGACGCTGCTGCGGGTGGTCGCCATGGTGCTGCTGGCCTCGCTGGTCTGGGTACCGGCGGGCATCTGGCTGGGGCTCGATCCCACCCGCGCCCGGCGCACGCAGTTCGTCGCCCAGTTCATGGCCGCATTCCCGGCCAATCTCTTCTTCCCGATCTTCGTGGTGCTGATCGTCCATTTCCGCCTCAGCAGCGATCTCTGGCTGACCCCGCTGATGATCCTGGGCACCCAGTGGTATATCCTGTTCAACGTCGTGGCCGCCGCATCCTCCTTTCCCGCCGACCTGCTGGAGGTCGCGCGCAGCCTGCAGGTGCGCGGCCCGCTCTGGTGGCTGCGGGTCGCCCTGCCGGGCATCCTGCCGCACTACATCACGGGGGCCATCACCGCCTCCGGCGGCGCCTGGAACGCCGCCATCGCCGCCGAGGTCGCAAGCTGGGGCGACGACCATCTGGCCGCCCACGGGCTGGGCGCCTATATCGCCCGCGCCACGGTCGCGGGCGACACCGCCCATGTCGGGCTGGGCATGACGGTCATGGCGACGTCCGTTCTGCTGTTCAATCGCGCGGTGTGGCGCCCGCTGGCCGATTACGCCCGCCGCCACTTCGCCTTCGTCTGATCACCGCTCGGGACCGCGCCATGACCCTCTCGCCTTCCTCCCAGATCGAAGATCAGGAAGAGCTGATCCGCGTCACCGGCTGCCGCCAGGCCTACCACAAGGGCGCCGCCGCCGACCTGGTGGTGCTGGACGACGTGAACCTGACCCTGCGCTCGGGCGAGATCGTCGGCCTGCTGGGCCGGTCGGGGTCGGGCAAATCGACGCTGCTGCGCATCGTGGCCGGCCTGCTGCCCCCCACCGAGGGCAGCATCCTGTGGAAGGGCAACCCGGTCTCGGGACCGGTGCCCGGCATTGCGATGGTATTCCAGTCCTTCGCCCTGTTCCCCTGGCTGAGCGTGCAGAAGAATGTGGAACTGGGGCTGGAGGCCAAGGGCATCGCCGCCGCCGAGCGCGACCGTCTGGCCGAGGATGCGATCGACCTGATCGGCCTGGGCGGCTACGAAAACGCCTATCCCAAGGAATTGTCGGGCGGCATGCGCCAGCGCGTGGGGCTGGCGCGGGCGCTGGTGGTCCAGCCCGACCTGCTGCTGATGGACGAGCCCTTCTCGGCGCTGGACGTGCTGACGGCGGAAAACCTCCGCACCGACCTGATCGAGCTGTGGGCCGAGCGCAAGCTGCCGGTCAAATCCATGCTGCTGGTCACCCACAATATCGAGGAAGCGGTGCTGATGTGCGACCGCATCCTGGTCTTTTCCTCCAATCCGGGCCGCGTGGCGCACGAACTCGCCGTTCCCTTCGCCCACCCCCGCAACCGCGAGGACCCGGCCTTCCGTCAACTGGTCGACCAGATCTACGCGCTGATGACCCGCCGGGCGCCGATCGTGTCCGAGGCCGAACTCCCCCTTGGCGAGGCCGCGCCACAGGCGGCGGCCCCGGTCCAGGTCGCCCTGCCCGAACTGCCGATGAATACGATGGTGGGGATGATGGAAACCCTGGCCGCCGATCCGCTGGACGGGCGCGCCGACCTGCCGCTCCTCGCTTCACGCCTGCAACTGGCGCTTGACGATCTGTTCCCACTGGGTGAATCGCTGCAATTGCTGGAATTCGCCGAACTGGAGGATGGCGACATCCTGCTGACGACCGAAGGCGCCCGCTTCGTCCAGAGCAGCCACGACGAACGGCGGCAGATCCTCTGGCACAGCCTGCTGCACAACGTCCCGCTGGTGCGTGTGATCCGCTCGGTGCTGGACGAACGGCCGAACCACCGCGCCAGTGCCGAGCGGTTCCGCGAGGAACTGGAAGACAGCATGTCGCCCGACTATGCCAAGCAGACCCTGCAAACCCTGATCGGCTGGGCCCGCTACGCCGAACTGTTCGATTACGACGAGGAAGCGGACCAGCTCTTTCTGGACGACGAGACCGAATGATCCCCCGTTACTGGCGGGCCAGCGCCAGCCGGTCATAGAAAACCCGCCGCACCTTCGCCACCTTGGGCGCGATCACCGCCGCGCAATAGCCGCGCTCCGGGTGCTTGGCGAAATAATCGTGGTGATAGGCCTCAGCCTCGTAGAACTGCGTCAGCTTCTGGATCTCGGTCACGATCGGATCGGGCCACACTTGCGCCGCCGTGATCTCGTCCCGCACCTCACGCGCCACCCGCTCCTGCTCCGGCGTCGCGTAGAAGATGACCGAGCGATATTGCGTGCCGACATCCTCCCCCTGCCGATTCAGGGTCGTCGGATCGTGTATCGTGAAGAAGATCCGCAACAGATCGGCATAGGACAGCACGTTCGGGTCAAACGTCACGCTGACAAGTTCGGCATGACCGGTCCGGCCGGTGCATACCTGCTCGTAGCTCGGGTTCGCGACATCACCACCGGCATAGCCGGGCATCACGTCCTCGATCCCCGCCAGTTCGCGCAAGGCGGCTTCGGTACACCAGAAGCAGCCACCCGCCAGATAGGCGGTCTGCCAGGATGGGTCACGCCCCTTCGTTCCGTTCGTCATCTCATCTCTCCTGCCGCGGATTCGCACCGCACCGTTCGAAGATGTGATGCTCCGACAGGGATTGAAAGAGAAGCGATCGTGATGGAGGGAACGTGACCACCCGCGGAGCCTGACCGAACATGCACGCCGGACGCCAATCCGACGCGTGTTTCGGTCTGCCCCTCAGGCGAGGTATCCCAGCGCCGCCTCCACACGCACGCGCTCATCCCGGAACTGCGCCAGCCGCTCGCGATTTTCCTCGACAACCTCAGGCTTGGCACGGGCGACGAAATCCGCATTACCCAGCTTGCGCTCGACCTTCACGATCTCCCCATCCAGCCGGCCGCGCTCCTTCTCCAGCCGCTGCCGCTCCTGATCCAGATCGATGATGCCCGCCAGCGGAATCACCAGCGTCGCCTCGTCCACCACAAGCTGGGCGGCGCCACGCGGCATCTCGCCGGTCAGCGGCTCGACCGCCGATACGCGCGCCATGCGGCCGATCGCCTCCGCCCAGCGGGTCGCCCGCTCGATAGTCCGGGCATCGGCATCGCGCAGCAGCACCGGCGCCAGGCGCGAGGGCGGCACGTTCATTTCCGCCCGCACGGTCCGGATCGCGGAGATGAAGCGGATCACCCAGTCCAGTTCCGCCACCGCCTCGGCCGCATCCGCCGGGCGCTCGGGCACCGGCCAGGGCGCCGTCATCAGGCTGCCACGCGCACCGAAGCCGAACTGCACCCACAATTCGTCGGTCACAAAGGGCATCACCGGCTGCAACAGGCGCAGGATCAGCCCCAGAACATGCGCCGCCACCGCACGGATCTCGGCCGCCAGGGCCTCATCCGCGCCGGTGAAGACCGGCTTGGCGAATTCCAGGAACCAGTCGCAGAAGCAGTTCCAGACGAACCGGTAGCAGACGGCGGCATATTCGTCGAAACGATAGGCCTCCAGCGCCGCATCGGCATCGGCCGCCGCACGGGCGGCTTCATCCAGCAGCCAGCGGCCCAGCGGCGAGGTCACGCTCTCGGGCCGGAAATCCGCAACCGGGGCCACGCCATTCATCTCGCAGAAGCGCGCGGCATTCCAGATCTTGGTCACGAACGACCGGTATTCCTCGATCCGCTTCTGGCCCAGCTTGACGTCACGCCCCAGCCCGGTCAGCGCGCACACGGTAAAGCGCATGGCATCGGCACCGTACTGCTCGATCATGTCGAGCGGATCGATGCCATTGCCCTTGCTCTTGGACATTTTCTGGCCGCGCTCATCGCGCACCAGCCCATGGATGAACACGGTGCGGAACGGCACATCCTTCATGAAATGCAGGCCCATCATCATCATCCGGGCCACCCAGAAGAAGATGATGTCGAAGCCCGTCACCAGCACGTCGGTCGGGTAGTAGCGCGCCAGATCCGCCGTCTTCTCCGGCCAGCCAAGCGTCGAGAACGGCCATAGCGCGGACGAGAACCAGGTATCCAGCACATCCTCGTCGCGGGTCAGCACCTCGTCCTGCCCGTAATGCGCGCGGGCCTCGGCCTGGGCCTGAACCTCGTCATGCGCCACGAAGACATGCCCATCCGGCCCGTACCAGGCCGGAATGCGATGCCCCCACCAGAGCTGGCGGCTGATGCACCAGGGCTGGATATCGCGCATCCAGGCGAAGAACGTGTTCTCCCACTGCTGCGGCACGAAGCGCACCTGCCCCGTCTCCACCGCCGCGATGGCCGGTCCGGCCAGGGTCGCGGCATCGCAATACCATTGGGTGGTCAGGCGCGGCTCGACCACCGCGCCGCTGCGCTCGGCATGCGGCACCTGGTTGCGGTGCGGCTCGATCTTCTCCAGCCAGCCCAGCCGCTCCAGCTCCGCCACTACGGCCTTGCGCGCCTCGTCACGGCCCAGGCCTTCCAGCCCGCGCGTGAAGGCCGGGTCCGCCAGCCCCTCCACCGCGTGCAGATCGTCGGCAATCTCCGCCAGCGTCACCCGCGCGTCCTCGTCCAGCACGCTGGGCATCGCCAGGCTGTGCCGGCGCCCGACCTCGAAATCGTTGAAATCATGCGCAGGCGTGATCTTGACCGCGCCGCTGCCCTTCTCGGGGTCGGAATAGCTATCGGCGACGATGGGAATCCGCCGCCCGGTCAGCGGCAGGACGACCGACCGGCCAATCAGGTCGGTATAGCGTTCATCCTCCGGATGCACGGCCACCGCCATGTCACCCAGCAGCGTCTCGGGGCGCGTGGTCGCAACCGTAATGGTCCGCCCTTCCGCATCGTCGGCGACCGGATAGCGGATATACCACAGGTTACCCTGCATCTCGCGGTTATCGACTTCGAGGTCCGAAATCGCCGAACGGAAGGCCGGGTCCCAGTTCACCAGCCGCCGGTCGCGATAGATCAGCCCCTCGCGATACAGGGTGACGAACACCTCCAGCACCGCCTTGGAGAGACCCTCATCCATGGTGAAGCGCTCGCGCGGCCAGTCGAGCGACGCGCCCAGGCGACGAAGCTGGGTGGTAATGCCACCGCCGGATTCGCCCTTCCACTGCCACACACGCTGTTCGAAGGCCTCGCGCCCCAGCGCCTGCCGGCTGGTGCCCTCCTTCTGCAAGGTGCGCTCCACCACCATCTGGGTGGCGATGCCGGCATGGTCGGTGCCCGGCTGCCACAGCGTGTCACGGCCCTGCATCCGCCGCCAGCGGATCAGCGTGTCCTGCAACGTCATGGTCAGCGCATGGCCCACATGCAGCGTGCCAGTGACGTTGGGCGGCGGAATCATGATCGTATAAGGCTGCGCGCTGCTGCCCGGCACGGCCGAGAACGCGCCTTCACGCTCCCATTCCGCATAGAGGGCGGGTTCGATCTCGCCGGGCGAGAAAGACTTGTTCAGCATCGCAAAACCAGACCTGAGCATGAAGGAAAATCGGCCGGACAGGGCAAACCCCTCCGGTCCGCCGCTTATAGCGAACTTCGTCCCGAAAGAAACGCCGGGCCGGCGGGAATGGCCTCAGCGGGTCATCAGGGGACTCGATCCTTCATACGCCTCGCCGAACGGCGCCAGGTAGGTCCCCGTTACCGGATCATGATGCGGGTCTGGCCCCCCACCGCCCCCCAGACGGAATTTGCCCAGCGGACCGAGCGGAATGTCGAAACCATCGTCCCCCGCCGGCTTGCGGACCCGATGGTCCGGCACCGGCGCCGCTGCGTAAACCGTCCGCTTGCCCACGACGTCCAGCCGTTCTCCCCCGCCATCCGGCAACGTCGTGGCCGTAACGGACGATGAAGCCGGCACGGCCTGCGACGGAATGGCGACATAGATATTGGTATCGAAGGGACGATGGGCGGGCCGCGCGGCAACCGCACTTGGGGCCGCCGGCATCACGAGCACCAGCAAGACCATGCTTCGGCACGCCATCCTGGCCATTTCGCCCCCTGGTCACCGTTGCCCGGCAGTGGCCGGAATGACATCAGCGCCCCGGCTGGTTCTCCGCCTGGTCGCTGATCCCCCATAGCCGGTCCTTGACCGCCTTGTAATAGGCGGTCTCGTCATAGCGCGGCACATCCAGCTTCAGATCCTGCGCCGTCAGCCGGCCGATGGCGGCCGCCACCCCATAGGATGCGGTCACAAGGTTGCTCAGGCTCTGCACCAGCGCCACCTGTGCCTGAAGCAGGGTCTGCTGCTGCTGCAACACTTCCAGCGTCGTGCTGGTGCCGACGATCGCCTGGCGTTCGACACCATCCAGGGCGACGATGTTCGATTCAATGGCGATCCGGTTGCTCTTGATCGCCGCCGTATAGGCCACCAGCTGCTGCCAGTTCGACGAGGCAAGCTGCATCGCCGCGCGGCGCGCGATATCCACCGCGCGATGCGCCTCGGATACCTGCTGGCGCGCCTGCCGCACGGCGGCATATTCCGACCCGCCCTGATAGAGCGGGAACTGGATGTTCACCGTCGCATATTTGTCGTCCATCAGAGAGCGGCCACTGCTCTGGTTGAGCCCGTGCTCGTAGCTCGCCTCGGCCGAGATCTGGGGCATGATCGCGGCCATGGCCACGCCGACCGCGTCCTTCTGCGATGCCTCGGTAAACAGGGCACCGATGACGTTCGGATTGTTCTGCACCGCCTGGGCGATCGCCTCGTTCTGCGAATGCGCCGGCAGCACCAGTGGCTGCGGCGGTACCAGATTGGGCGGCGGCGACATGCCGATGACCTGGGCATAGGTCGCCTGGGCCGTCTGCAACGTGCCTTCGGCCTCCTGGCGGGAGGCGCGGGCGCTGGCCAGCGCGGCCTCGGCCTGGGCCACATCGGTCCGCGTAATCTCGCCGACCCGGAATCGCTCCGAGGTCGCACGCAGCTGTTCCTGCAGCACTTTTTCGTTATTGATATTGAGCTGCAGCAGCTGCTCATTCTCGATCACGCCGACATAGGCGCTGACCACGTCGCTGAAGACCTGCTGTTCGGTCGCGATCAGTTGCGCCCGCTCGGCCATCACGGCATTGACCGCCTTATGGGTGCTGGCCGTGGTCCGCCCGCCGGAATAGAGCGGCTGCGAGATCGTGACCCCGGCCGTATAGCCGGGGACATCATATTTGCGGCTGTAACCGGCATAGCCGTTCTGCGCGGCCATGGTGCTGACGCCGGAAAAATAGGTCATGCCGGCATTGCTGGTCACGGTGGGCCGCCAGCCGGCCAACGCAGTGGGCACCTGCTCGTCGGTCGCGCGCAGGGTCGCGCGCTCCTTCTGCAAGGTGGGGTTGGTCAGGTAGGCCGCGGCCAGGGCCTCCTGCAATGTATGAGGGACGAAGGTCGGCGACCCGCTGCCGTCATAGCGCTGCGCCCACGCGGCCGAACTGCACAATAGGGCAGCCATCCCAGCCCCAATTCCGCACCCGCGCTTCATTCGTCTCTCCCCGGAAATGCTACCCGGGGTTGGGTATCGCATTTCCAGGTAAAGAATATATCAAACGGTATCAGGCTTCAGAACGCAAAGGCCGGCGCCGGTTCCAGTTCGGGCAGCAGCGGCAGCGCGACATCGAACACAGGCCGCGTCGCCAGCCCGGTCGCGGAGGCTTCCCCGATGCTGGCCGCCGCCACGCCACCTTCGGGCCAGATCACACAGACAATCCTGCCATGCGGCGCAAGCTGATCTACCAGGGCCGATGGCACCGCACGCACGGCACCGTCGATCAGGATCAGGTCGAACGGCGAATCGCCCGCCGCGCCCGCCGCCAGCTTGCCGTCCCGCCACACCACGTCCGGCGCCTCGGCAGCACAGAATGCTTTACCGATCGCGCTCAGGGCCGCATCCGACTCCAGCGCCACGACCTTCAGGCCCAGACGCGCCAGCAGGGCCGCGATGTATCCGGTCCCCGCCCCCACCACCAGCGCGCGCTGCCCGGCCACGGGCTCGGCGATCTGGACCATGCGGCCGGCAATGCGCGGCTCGGTCAGCACCCGGCCGTGGCCCAACTCCAGGCTCTGGTCGGCATAGGCGATGGTCCGCAGCGAAGCCGGGACACAGGATTCGCGCGGCAGCACACGCATGGCGGCGACGATTCGCGGATCATTGATCTGCACGGGACGGATCTGGGCATCCACCATCCGCTGCCGCGCGGCATCGTAATCGAGGATGGCATCTCCAGGCGCGGACTGGTTCATGGCGTTCCCTTCGCAACGTAACCCACGGCACGGGCCCCATCTTCGGTGGTTCCCTGGGGCATTTCCCTAGCCTGAGCCCGTTTTATGTCCCCGTGCGCCATCTGCCTAGCAGGCCCCCTGCACACAACGGCTTGACCAACACCGCAAGAGCGTGGATATAGCCAACGCACCATGTCGGGTCCGGTGGCAGAATGGTGATGCAGCGGACTGCAAATCCGCGTATGTGGGTTCGATTCCCGCCCGGACCTCCACCCGACAAGTTCATCGTCATGATTTTCAGCAGACGAATGCTAAGGTCTTGATATGACGTCAGATAACGCCTCAGATAGACTGATCGTCGCCATCCGGTGTCATGGGAGGGCGAAATAGCCGCCACCGCCGCGTTATCGTTCTTGGGCAACGGGCTGGCCGGATATCAAGAATACAATGTTATCTTATGCCCGCGTGGAGCACGTAATGGGCCGCCCCAGGGAAGACGCTCCGAGTGATTACCGTTCGGTGTGAACAACGGATCGCAACGAAATGCCACGAGGCCTTGCACTATCTGCAAGGCCTCGTGGCATGGCGGGGGCTGGATCAGGATTTATGAACTAATAGCGGTATGATCTGGGCTGACAGGGCGGCGCTCCATTTCTGATATTCGGCGGTTGTCAGATGGATACCGTCTTCAGTTTCAACGTGCCCGCGAGACATCAGGGTTGTCGAATCAATGTAATGACAAGGCTGAACGTCTTTTTTCAAAAGAGCAGCCAATTGAAGCGTCCGCTCGTCGGTCTTGCCGTAACGGGGGTTATACGCCCCCCAAGTCGGCCCGACCCATATGCAGTTGGTTGAACCGACCTGATCGACCAATGCATGGACCTGATCGTCAATCCAATTGGTCGGCATATCCTTCTGCCCATACCCGGCCATCGCGTCGCCAAAGACGACGATCACCGCATTGGGATGCCATTTTTCCAGCAGGGCCGGAATATTGGGCGGCACATCCCCGGGCTGCATCGACAGGGTAATGGGCTCGACGCCAACCCGCATGGTGGATCCACACGTGTTGGTCGGTTTTTCATCCACCCAGTCCTCCGGCTTCGAAGAACAGAGGCCATAGCTGATGACCTTGGCCCCCTGGCGCGTCAGTTCGTCCGGAAGCGTGGCCAGAAGCGTGTTTTTAAACGTCACGTGGCTATCGCCAACCAGCAGAATGGTCAAACCAAGAAGAAGCGGCGCCAAAGAAACTTTCCTTCACAAGGTCAATGACAGAAAGGTGGGCGCACCGATCCGTTTCCATATCTTATGGCGCAGCCGTCACCGTACTGCGAAGGATTATTTTTGCGCCATTCCATATTCGAGAACAATAGTTCCGTCGCTGCAATCCTGACCGGCATCCCACGAAATCACGCAACCAGGCGTTGCATCGGGCTGTCGTCCAATCCATGTTTCATATAGCCCGGCAAGGCACGCCAGAAGCCAGGTCCCGGCGGGCGCACCCAATCCACCAACCTTGGGCAGCCCTACATGACGGATCAGCAGCCGCCGACTGTCCCGATCCATGTGCAGCGAGGCCGTGCCCCACTGTATCAGCGCTAACGCGGCGTTCAACTCAAGTTCCAATGCCTCGATCGTCGCGCAGGGGGGAAGCAACAGCCGTTCGGCCATCCGGGTACCGACAACACGCAGGAAGCGGTCACGCGCCGCCTCCCCCACCTGCTCGTCGAAACTACCCGCAAATGTCCGAAGAAATAACACGTCAGAAAACATCATGGCGTCCCAAGCAGAGAGTAATGAAGCGAAAGGCCGGCGGTCGTCTCGTTCCACGGCCCCGCCTTCTGATACTGAAAATCGCCGGAAACGCGCAGCGCCGACGTCACCTGATAAGACAGGTGACCGCTCGCACCGCCGACCAAACCGGAATCGGATGCGCCCCCTGCTACGGCCGCAGTCGGATCAGCAATATCCAACTGCTCCTGCAACTCAGGTCTGGTCGGATAGAACAACGAGGAACGCGAACTATAGGACTGATAACCGATCGAACCATTAACATTCCACAGCCAATTTCCGGAGTGGCCCGAATAGCGCACCGGCACCAGCAGCGCGAAATAAGACTGTGGAGAGAAATATCCACCATTGCCGAGACTGAACAGATACTGGTTGTTGTTATATTTAAACCAGGTCAGGTCCACGCCCAGCCGAACCTCGTTTGTCGTATCCTTGAAAACCGAAACGCTGCCACCGGCGCCAGATTCATATTCCTCATTGTCCTGGACGTTATGCCCCTGGATATAGGCGAAGCCTCCACGAACATAGAAATTGAGCAGCGGATCCCCGTATTCCAATTGCCCGTTCAAACGATTGCGGACCACCCCTCCCCAATTGCTGCCCGTCAAACCATCATGCAGGCCGGCATAGGCCAGCACGCTATCGGTCACTGCCCGCCGGTCGGCGGCAACCCGAATACGCAGCTGGTTAGTGATCTGCGGGCTGACCTCCACCCCGGCCAGTACATTCGTCTCACGGAAACCCAGGGGAGACGATCCAACGTCCACCTTCAGCCATTTCCATGCATAGGCCAGATTTGTTCCCACGCCGACAGCGTGGAAGCGGTTGGCCACGGCGCCATATTCCTTCGTTAGCGCCGCAGTCCCGATTTCACGCAGCCCCTCCACGTAATCCATGCTGCCAACACCCGATGCCAGAACGGTCGGCGTCACATTCAGCGACATCCGCCCTGTGCCAAGCGCAAAGGAGCCTGTGATCGGCAGATCACCCTCGGTCAACTGGTTCAGGCCCGTGCCGGAACGTCCCCGAAAGATCGGTCCAGCATCAACGAAGGGAGCGAATTCCTGCGTTGTGCTCGCGATATCGCTATCAATGTTACGCAGGATTGGATCCTGCGTTCCGACTCCGCCATCTGTCTTGGCCTGTGCCGTGTTGCGGAAGGGATTGATCCGGGCACTCTCGCCGTCGATCAACACGCCGCCATCGCGTCCGCCTCCCGCCCGCTCCTGATTGCCGATTTGCTGCATTCTCAGATCACGGGCTCTGGCAAGGTCGCTGAGGCTGGCAGTCCAGTTACCGCCCGCACGATGAAGCGTCGCTGAAGCCAGCCAGGTACGCGGATCGGCGGGCGCCTCCTCCGTCATGAAGCGAAGCTGCTCTTCAGCCAATGCGAAGTCATCGTTCTGCAACGCCAGCCGCACCACTGCCAGCCGGGCATCCAGATCGTTAGGATATCGCGTGATGACCGCACGGGCGATCGACAGCGCCTTACGCGTCTGGTTCGCCGACTGATAGAGGCGCGCCAACGCCAGCCGCGCCGCCGGATCAGGCTGGTCGGTCGTCAGGGCCGGTGCCAACGCGTCATACGCATCGGCACGGCGCCCTTCGGCATTCAGGCGATCGGCCGTCATGATCGCAAGCCCTGCCTGGATATTCCGCAGCGCAACGCTGTCATCCGAGGTCAGGCTGGAACCTTCTATCCTTTCAAGGAGATAGCGCGCGCGCTCCGGTTCCTGCATGCGCATGAACAAACCAGCATAGGCAATCCGCTGGCGGACTGTCAGCGAACCTGCGTTCATGAAAGTCTGCAAGACAGCGCTCGCTCCTTTTGGATCGTCGCGATCCAGCAGAGCAGTGGCGATCATCCGGCCTCGCTCGCCATCAGGATCATTGCCGCGGCGCGCGATCTGCATGAAATACAATCGGGCCTCTTCCGCATCCGGTGGCGCGTCCTGGACCAGTTGCAGTTCCTCAACCCTGTCCGCGATGCGCCGAATATCGGGCGTACGGCTCCCGCGCGGCAGCCGCTGCAGCAATTGTCGCGCGGCAGAAAAGTCATTCGCCTGGTTGGCAAAATAGATCCCGGCCTGCAATTCCGCCACGGACGCCGCTCTACCTAGCGACAAGAGCGGAGCCATCACCTCTCGCGCTTCGGTCCGCTGGTCGGCCTGCAGAAGAGCCTGCGCCAAGCGGAGGCGCAGCCAGGGATCATTCCCCCGGTCCTCCAGCCCCTGCCGCAACAGGGAAATACGGTCGTCAAGCGTCGTCGCCCGTTCCGCCTGCGCGATCAGCTCGTTCCCCGCCATCTGCTGTTCGAATGCCGGTGACAGACGCCGTATCCGGGCGATCAGCATATCGGCTTCCTGCGTGCGGCCGGATTCGCGCAGGATCTGGTATAAACCTTCCAGCGCCACCACGTTGTCAGGCTCGGTGCGTATCGCCTGACGATATGACGCTTCAGCCTCTGCCGTCCGGCCGCGCCGCCGTGCGATTTCGCCTCGCAGCGCCACCAGCATGGTTTGTGATGGATCGACTTGCAGGGCGGCGTCGACTGCCCGGCCTGCGGCATCATACTGCCCCTGCTCCATCAGGCGGCGCACCTGCTCGTATGAGCCGGAAACCTTTGTGGCATTCAGCGCGCTTTGCCACCTTGCCGCCGAAGAGGGATCGGCTTGCATTGCCTTTTCCAGCAGATCCCGGGCTTGCGCCATCTGCCCCTGGCGCATACGCACCAATCCCAGTCCGCCCAAAGCATCAGCATCGTTCGGCGCCTGGGCTAGAGCATTGCTGAAATGCTTGTCGGCGTCCGTGATTTCACTGGTGGACAGGTCCTGATAGGCTTGAGTGCGCTCCAGCACCGCATGTTCGGATTCGGCAGCCGATGCCCGCTGCCGCAGACGGCTGATTTCATTATCGCTGGGATTCACCTTCAGCCAAGCATCGAAATAAGGGGTGCTTTCCGGCACCTCGGGCAGCCAATGCAACGCCTCCCGCCAGTCTCGCCGCACGGCCGCGAGATCATCCGCGGAGAGACTGGATATCGATGCCAGCTTCGTTAAGCGCGTCAGCCCGTCCTGACGGGTGGCGGGGAGCCATGTCAAAGCCTGCGCATAGGCGAGTTGGGCAGCCATATCGTTCGGGTTGGCCGCAACCAGCGCACGAAGCCCCTCGCGCCCCCGATCACGATACCCCACGGCTCCAGCGAGGGTCTGATAATATTCCACGGCATATTGCGGAGGCGGCCCGTTAGGAAACAGGCGCCGGTAGCCAGCCGCAGCCGCAGCCGTTCGTCCTGCCTGTGCCAGGGCACGGATCGCGGGTAATTCACCCTGCGACGTATCTTGCAAATGGAGCGCCTGATCGAGCCGTATGGTTTCCGGCGCGTCCGGAGCCAATGTCCGAAGGGAAGCCGCGACGCGTAGCGCCCCGCCAAGATCCCCCTGCCGTAGAGCCCACTGGCCGGTCAACGCCAGAACGCGAGGATCATTGGGGGCGATTTGCTTGACCTGGCTCAGCGCATCCTGCGCGTTGCCGTAACGCCCCTGATCATACCAATATTGCGCCCGCTGGATCAGCAACGGCACCAACGACCCGGCGGAAGCGCCTGCAGCGGCCGAGCTTGCGGCCGGCGGCGGCGGGAGCTCGCCCCCTTGCCCCGCATTCTGAGCCTGGGCGTGAACCGGCACGGACACAACCGTCCCGCCGCCTATCAGCAGCAGCCCCAGGCGAACAGTTAGACGACCGCTAACCGTCATGCATTCTTCCCGCTGCCACTTGCATCCAGATAGGCCTGCCGCCGCGCCGCGCGCAACGATAATCCCTTATGCAGTGACAGACCGACGACCAGCGAACCCGCGATAGAGAGAAGGATCACGCGCAAAGGGTGCTCGCGCAGGAACCAGTCGGACCATAGCCACCAGGGCAATGAACCGATCGTGTAGGTCTTGCCACTGCGTGAAGCGATGATCTTTTGCCCATTGACGACGGTAAGGTCACCCTGCACCCCTTTTTGCAGGGTGGTATCCCGTATCGTATGAATCAGGTCCTCCAACCCTTGCGGCGTACCACCCAGCATCATTACGACAGACCGATTGGCCGCAAAGGGCGACTGGGCGCCGATCAGCGCGCCACCTCCGCCCAATGATGCTGATCCCTCCAGCGCCGCCGTATCGGGCTGGGACGATTTGCTTTCGGGAAAAGCATAGCGAATGCCGTCCAGGAGAGAACGTTCCGCAAGGCGTAGCTGGCCGTTTTCGAGCCGATATGGTGTACCCGCCAAAATGGATGACACAATATCGCTGCCCGGCAGCGTAGCCATGACGATCAGATCGTCATCCTGCACCGCCTCCAGGCCATTCGGTCCCACGATCGTTATCCCTTCGGTCGGATACCAGGTGAAGGAACCGAACATGCCCATCAAGTCCAGATAGGCGGTCAGGAATGCGGTCCCAGGCCGGGAAGGCAATACGATCGCTGTCTGCGATAGATCGGCCATGCGGGTAAAGGGAAAGCCACTATTCGCGAAATAGGCCAGATTGGGCATCGTCGCCAAATGATAGGCCCGCCGGAAATCCAGAGTTGAATCCGGATCGATTCCAACGGTCAGATCTTGCGGAATCGCACTGCAGTCCCGCCGCGCCAACGGGCGTCCGTCAAAATAGAACTTCAACTGATTCTGGCCATAAACGCTCCACAGCGGCAGGTTCACCTTATCCCTATGGATCTGTGAAGCATGTGGCAGAAACCGGCTGATCCAGCTCGGCAGACGATCCGGCAAAGCCCAGGAATAGCTGCGCAGATAAACGTCGTTCAGGCTTACATCCACTCGGGACTGGGCCATGTCGATTATGCTGCCCAGCGGCGTCCGAATCTGGAAATCGGCCTCGAAGGATCTGCCGCGCCATGTATAGAGATCCGGGGAGATCCGGAAAGGTATCGCCAGCGTACCCGGAACATAACCATGGCCCTGCAGGTTGCCAAGGTTGACCAGCTCGCCAAACCGGACCAACCGATCAGTCGGCAGGAAAGCTGGCGCGTCGTATGGTTTCCGATGGGACAAGGTGACAGGGGCAACCGTCAGGCTCGATACATCGCCAAATGTGTTGGACATGAAGGCAAGCCCGCGCGCCGCGGTCAGCAGTTCTGCTTCATTCCTTCCGCTCACCACCAGGATTGTACCGAACGGGTCGCTCGGATTGGCAATTTCCGCCACCGTGGGGCCAACAACATTTACGGCTTTGGCTATTACGGGCGGCAGGCGGTTGAGCACACCGATCGCCACCGCATTTCCCCCCAGCGGAACCTCCTCCGAAACCGGAAAGGTGACATGATGGAAGTCCACGATCCTGCCGAACCAGGACGAAACCACGGATGCCGCTTTCAACACCGCAATGTCCTGCTGCGACGACGTATCGAGCTTTGCGGGCATGATGACAGGAACAACGGCGCGCTCGTTCATCGCCGTATCGAGAAACGGCGCAGGCAGAGCGGACAGGATGCGCCGCGCGGGCAAAGGAGCTGTCGTAATGCTGATGGTAGACTGCCCCGAAATCTCACCCCATAGAGCAGGGCTGATTTCGTTACCGCACGTTTCCGAATACTGGCCTGCAAAGGTAAAGTTGAGCGTATTCTTGCCCATGAAAAAGGCCGGATTAACCGCAAAAGTCAGCGGCCCGAATTCCGGATGATCGCGATTGACAGGAATCGTTCCAACATACTGATCATTTAGTCGGATCGTAATACTGCTACTCTGCGGCAGCAAGGAAGGCGACAAAGAACCGCTGAACGTGACATGAGCGTCGGTCACAAGCTGGCTGGGCGGCAGGCCGAAATCGAGGCCCTGGATCGAGGCAAAAGGCGTCATGCGCAGGGACGCGGGAGCGCCCAGTTCCTGCAGGGTCCATGTCCGCGTAGACGTGCCGGGAAGTTCCACATTTCCGACGGCAGTGGACGCTGTGGCAGTCGGTCCGGGGTTACCCATGATCAGCGGAGCCCCACCAGCCGAAGGACTTGCGGCATGCTCTCCCGCATTCGGCAAGGGCAGCGTGTCGTCTCCACCTCCCGTCGCAGGCGCGTCCAAAGACGGAGGAGAAGCCTGAGCCCCGCTGATGCTTAAACCAAGGGCGAGCAAGCCGATCATCGTAATGTTAGTCTTACGCGGTCTCAGGCTTACGGCGCGCCGCTCACTTCTGCCCACGGCCTGGCTGGCGCGCAGGCGCGCCGCAATCGCTTCCCTATGGCGCTGGGCGCTCGCCGGCTTGTCACGTCGAACGCTCAGGTTGCGAATGGAACTGACTGCAAGCCACAGACTACGGAGCGGACGGTCGGGGGGATAGTCGGACCAGTTAACCCATGCATCGGCGCGTCCGAAGGCGAAGCGGATGCTCCGTGCTTCATCACGAAGCGTAGCGGGTTGCCATTCCAAGCTCATCACTCCGTCGCGCACTGTCGCAACCCGGGCTGGAATAGGCCCCTCATGTAATTCGACGTGCACTTTTAGTTCTGCACCAGTTCTAAACGACTTCACATCCGCAGGATCCAGATGCACTCGGCATCCTCCGCGCGAGAGATCAACCGTCATCCCCCTGACAAGCCGCCCGTCATCACCGCCTATCGTCACGGGGAGCACGGCATGAATGCGCGCGTTGCGGCGTAACTGGCGCGTCTCATGCCCCACGGTGATAGCAGCAAGCACGATTATCGTACTGACTGAAATCCACAGTTCGTTCATCCACAATGCATTGAACGTTATGGTGTCATTATGCATCAGGACCAAGCGTAGGAGTCCCCATGCCAGACCGGCCACCAGGGCCGTACAAAGGAGGATATTCGGGTAAAGCGCCCGCCAATCCGTATATGCACTCTGGAGCGTTCCACCCTTCTCGGTCACATTGAACTTACCGTGCCTGGGAAACAGCAAGGTAATAATGGTCACTCGCACGAGAAAGAGCGCAAGCACCGTTTCGTAAATCTCGCTCCAGAACGAATAGCGCCAGTTCTTCTGCACGCGCGCCGACGTCCCGATCGAATGAAAAAAATGCGGGAAAGCATAGGCCAGAAACGCCTCGGGTGATGCAGCGATCAGGGTCTGGTTGAACAGCAGATAGGCGAGCGGGGAGACCAGAAAGATCAGACGCGGAATAGCGAACAGAAATCCAGCCATGGCAGAAAAATAACATAGCCGTTGAGCAATCTTCAGACCGGGTCCGAACAATGGATTATCCAGCCGCAGAATCTGCAACATTCCACGCGCCCACCGCATGCGCTGGCCGATATGCAGAATGAGCCGTTCGGTTGCCAGACCCGCGGCAAGTGGCATGGTCAGAAATGCCGTGGACCATCCCCGGCGCTGTAGTTTCAGCGCCGTATGGCAATCCTCGGTTACCGTTTCAGTCGCGATCCCGCCAATCTGCTCCAACGCGGTGCGCCGCAGCACGGCACAGGATCCACAAAAAAAAGTTGCATTCCAAAAATCATTTCCATTCTGCAACAGACCATAAAATATGTTGCCTTCAGGCGGCACGTTCTGTCCGTTGGCGAGATTCCGCTGGAACGGATCCGGGGAATAGAAATGATGCGGCGTCTGCATCATGGCCAGGGTCGGATCGACTATAAGCCATCCTATCGTCGCCTGCAGAAACGCCCGCACAGGTACATGGTCGCAATCGAAGATGGCAATATATTCACCACTTGTCTGCGTCATCGCATAATTCAGGTTGCCGGCCTTGGCATGTATATTATTGGGTCGGGAAATATAGCCCACCCCGACCTCGCGCGCGAATTCAAGAAAATTGTCACGATGTCCATCATCCAGGATGTACACGTTCAATTTGTCCGCCGGCCAATCCATTCCTATACAGGCCAGTACGGTAGCACGGACGATATCCAGATCCTCATTATATGTCGGAACATAGACATCGACTATGGGCCAGCATGCCAAATCGGCAGGCATCGGTACCGGCTTGCGGTTGAGCGGCCGTATCGTCTGGAAATAACTGAGCAGCAGCATCATCAGAGCGTAAAGTTCCGCGCCGCACAGAGTCAGAACCAGAATCATCTGGAACAGAGAACTGAATGCGAGCGTTTCCGTCAGTCTCCATGTGAGATAGCGCGCGGAGACGACGAGCGACATGACCTGCAAAAACAGCGTCGCCTCGCGGCCCGGAAAACGACTGACCAAGAAGAACAACGCAATGCCCGCCACCGCGACAATCAATTGCGCGTCGTCGGACAGCAGTGCCATGCTGGCCATTGCCAGACAAGCCCCGCCCAGCACCACGAAGCTACCAAGAATGGCGTGGCTATATCGTCCTTCTATGACAGGTTGACAGGCCCGGCCGATCGCATCCATCCGCGCGCGAGCACCCGAAAGAATGCCGCTCACCATGCTTATCAACTCCTCACCAGGGCGGTCAGACGATGCGAGATCAAGGTCAGATCATGATTGGCCTGCGACCGCGGGGCATAAGCGGCCAGTGACTTCTGTGCAGCCAGCGCCTCGCCGACATGCTCATCCCGATGTACCACCCCCACCAGCCGGTTACCCATCCGTGCACTTAGATTGCGCACGATCGTCGGCCCCAGGCGGGTCATCGGATCGAATTGGTTGATAACAAAACATTGGCGCCCACCGTGCCCCAGCCCGTACGCTCTGCCGGACTCGATGTCTGTAAATAGCGCCATCGAAGCCGCGTCCGCCGCCAGCACCGTCAACAGCAGGTCAATGCGCGGCAGAAGCGCCCGCAATGCAGCAGAAGGGCCCGGTTCCGTATCAACAATAACCAGAGCGTGAGGATCGGCTGCGATCTGGCGCAGGGGCTCAGCCAACAGCTCCGGAAAATTCTCCAGTTCCGCCGAGGCATGAAGCGAAGTCGCCATATCCATTGTGCCGTATGGCAGCACCATGACGCCCTCTGCCGTGTCCTGCAGAGCATGCTGCCACAATTGCGGCTGACGCAGCATCTGCATGAAACCCCGCCCCTCTCCCAGCGGCACACCCAAATGAAGCCGGAGCATATTCTGGGGATCCAAATCCACCGCGATGATGCGATGGGAGCGCAGACGAGCCAAATTAACCGCCAGATTGGCGGCTATCGTGCTTTTACCCACGCCGCCCTTCGGCGAAACGCAACAGATCAGGGGCATCGAAAGGCGTCAGTCACAGCATGGCCGATCATGAAAAAATCTATCTGTCCCGAATTATCTGTCAGCGGAATATATCATGCAGGCCCGATCCTGCCTGACGGCCCGTGGCTACGCCGCCAAGCACCCTAAACATGTCGGCCAATCGCATACGACGCGCCTCCGATGCCGACATGGGAACAGACGCTATACCCACCTGCGGGGCCGCACGAAAGGCTGCAAAATCATCACCAGATTCCTGCCGGGCGGCCGAAGGCACTTTACCTGAGTCCATCGGCGCAGCAGAGGGCGAAGGCGTCGTGAAAGCGCCGCCAAACAACGAGAATGGCGCGGAAGATGGCCGAGGCGCGGACCGTCCGGAAAGACCATCGACGGCAACACGGCTGGCCGGGGAAAAGGCCATGGGCGCGCCTTGCTCTTCCGACACAACCTTGTCAGTCACACCGGAGGCCATCGAACGGCCGGGAATCCGATCCATATTATCAAACGACCAATATGGCAGCCCCGGTGAATCGACTGCGGCCCGCAACCCGGGAATATCGACACCGTCATCCCTATGCCCCTCCCGAACCTTGGGCATGGCATCGGCAATCAGAGGGAATTCAGGCCCTGCGTCACTAGTCATCCCACCCTCTCCCAGCTTCGCTACAATGGGGCAAACCCGACTATCTCATGCTTATGAAATTTCGTCACGTCGCCGATCAAGACATTTCTATACCAAGAAAATCAAATGGCGCGCACCAAAATTCATCAAAAAAGAAAGAATTAGACAATAAAGCCGAAGCAGACGCTTCACAGAAAACGCAAAAAAATTATCCGTTTTGAATGCAACAAAAAAATTGTTCGCCAGCATGGCACGAAGATTGGCAACCGTACCCGAGAAAGCTGAATGCCCGCATGCTTCAGCCGACAGGCTGTCCGCCCGGATCACCTCGGTCTGCTACAAAATATTTCAGAACAAACAGAGGATACGCCATGTGAGAAAGGTAAACCGCGCTTGACCCTACCCTCATAACGATCACAGATTTTGAATACCCGTCGCTGAAAATCGCTCAGAGCCTGTTTGCAAATGCGCGCAGGCGGCGATCCGCATTTCCCGACACCCCCTTCAGAACGCGCCCTTCTGCTGAACGACACCATATGCCAAGCCGCCCAAAATCAGCGAAGATAACAGCGTCAGCGAAGCCGAATAGTAGTTCGAACTCGCAGCCAAGGCAGGGAAAGGCACATTTCCGGCACCGGGCATATCCAAAAGACCACTAGCGATTCCAACCGCATAGAAACCTAGTGGCGCATTATAGGGCGCAGTCATACCACTACGCAGATCCACCCAGGCCGGCATTCCCCCCTCCCCCCAGGCATTCCAGTAGCGCATAAACCCGCTTCTTAAATCCGCGTCCAATAATCCGGCCCATTGCAAATAAAGCGGCACACGCACTGCATCATAGGAGAAACGCGCCGGATGACCGCGGGCAATCGTGACGACTTCACTCGTCACCTGCATCCAATCCGGCGGCAGGTTCCAGCGCCCAAACCGCCCCTGCCGAAGCAGATCCAGCCCATCATGGATAACCCGCTGCCAGATATCATGATCATCCAGATCCGACGCAGCCATCAACGAGGGCATGATATAATAAGAAGGGTTTATAACCACATGATTCGACGACGAAAATCCATAAAGCCCGGGCAGAAGCAGCATGCGATGCCCGACCGTGACCACGACCTGCGCCCGCAGCGCAGCATAGATCGCTCGAGCGGATTCGATCAGGTCGGAACGCCCCCAACGCCGGCCCGCCAACACCAGTGCCAGGGCGATCAGCAGATCACCATCCGTGGCATTGTTCTGGTCCGGAACATGAGGCGAAGCATCAGGCAGATAATGCCATGCATGCAATGCATCATCCGGACGCTTCAAAGTCTGCTCAGTCCACACGAACATACGGTCGAAAGTGGCACGGTCGTCAAAGGCCTGAGCGAACAGCAGTCCATATCCCTGCCCTTCGCTGTGGGACTGCATACCATTGCCATTGTCAGTAACCCGGCCGTCCGATGCAACAAAGCGCTGACAATACAACGACCAGTCATCCGGCGTCGCTGCCCGGCCCGCACTGCCGAGAGGAAGACTCAGCCCACCGGCAATCGTCTGAAACAAGCGGCGCCGGACGAGGGAAAGGGTCATGTTTTGAGGCCATATGATCGCAGAATGACACGGTTAAGCTATATACAAACCTCGGCAGTGCCTACCCAACCCTGAAAGAGATTTTACAGTCCACGCCATAAAAGAAAATTTCCCGCGCGCCCGGGCCGCCTGCACACCATTCAAATAATGATAAAAAACACCGCCAGCGGCCAAACGATCTCACCGAATACGTGAAACCGCCGATACGATGAACAGTCCGAAAGCAATAAGCACACTATTTCCCACCAACATTACGAGCTTACGCAGCCTCGTTTCGGGAGAGGCGCGCTTCTCATATACCAGCCCTACGCGCTCGATACAGACATAACTGAAAAAACTTGCAACCAGCGACAGGATCAGCACACCGGCCATCACCCATCCATGCACATAAAAAGCCGTTACATAATTAGCCAAAACAATAACCGGCCAATGCCATAGATAGACGGAATAGGACATCACACCGAGCGGAGATAGAATTGGCAAGGCATGACGCGAGACCAAGGTCTGAGGCATGACGATTAACGCCGCGGTCGCCACACAGGGCAATATCGACAGAGGAGATGGGCAAGCAAAGCTGATGGAATAGAATATCCCCGCCAGAACGATCGTCAGGCAAGCCGCGGCAGCGACCAGATTTGCGACAAGGGAAGACAAACGCAACGGCGGCAAAAGCCAGATCATCGTTCCAAGCAGGAACTGCCACATCCGGTCGAAAATATTATAATATGCCGTTCCGCCCCCATGCAGATGCTCAGCCACGTCAAAAATGAGGGACAGAATAAAAATACCCACGATTGCCCAGCCACGATGCCTTACATATGGCAGGAAAAGCGCCATCAGAAATATAATGGCGTAAAACTGCATCTCCAGCGACAAAGACCAGGTATGCAGGAACGGGTAAGCAATACTCTGCCCCTCAAAATACCCAACATGCCTGGCCGCAAAAATATTTGACAAATATACAAGCGCATAAGCGCCATTGAGCGCAATGTCAGCACGATCGCTAGGCAGAACCCACCACAACATTGCTGCAGAAACCACAACAATCATACCAAGCAGAGCGGGCAACAGGCGATAGACACGCCGGCAAATAAAATCGACAGGCCGAAAGGGCACCTGAAACAGGGCTGAACGCCCCATGAAATATCCAGAAATTACGATAAAAACGTCAACGCCGACAAAACCGCCGCGCAGCCATCCCGCATGAAACAGGACCACCAGCAAAACAGCCAGCCCACGTAGCCCATCGACGTCCCGTCGACGATCTACAGGAAAGAGAGCGGAAAAGACTGGCAGTATCCTGAAGTGCACATTCGCACCATGAGCGTGAGACTGTATTTATCAAGGATATTACAAATATCCAACAATAGGACCGGAGCCGGCCAGCAGCCCGATCTTATTTCTTTGCCATGAGAATGGCGTCCCGTACGGGATTCGAACCCGTGTTACCGCCGTGAAAGGGCGGTGTCCTAGGCCTCTAGACGAACGGGACGTTGGACGAGGCAGCTTCTATGACATCGCGAGAGGGGACGCAACCCACCCGATACATGAAAATTGGCTTGCGGTGCTTTTTTTCCAAGATCGAAGCTTTTCAGGCGATTACGGAGCGGGCGCGCCCTGCCCGGCGGCCGCATTCAGGACCAGGCGCGCGATGATTCGCCGATGCTGGACGTCCCACAGCAGCACCCGGTCCGGACCGCCCCCGGCCAGCGCGACTGCCAGCAGCCCCCCATCCTGCCGAACCATGCCGGTAACATGCGTGCCGGCAGGCTCGCCCAGCTCCAGTTCGCCATAATCGCCCGCCGGCAACGCCACCGGCTCGGCGGCAGGCCGTGCAATCGCCGCCGGCCGCGGATGCGCGATTCGATGGACCAGCACACCGACCAGCACCAGCGAGCCCGCCGCCAGCAGCACGCCCATGCCGATCACGGCCGCCAACAGCCCTCTGGAGACCGTCGGAGCAGATCCCGTCTCCCTCACGCCCTGTCCATTCATGATTGTCCTGATCCATCCTGGCCCGGCATGATGTTCCGACCGGGCGATTTCCGTTAAGAGCCGTACATGACCGACGACACGCCCCCCATCCGCCTCACCGCGACCGAAGAGCATGCCGGCCAGCGGACCGACCGCTTCCTTGCCGACGCGCTCGATACGCTGTCACGTTCGCGCGTCAAGGCCCTGATGGAGGCCGGCCACGTTCTGCGCGACGGCCAGATCCTGCGCGAGCCCGCCGATCCGGTGCGGCCCGGCCTGTGTTATGAAATCAGGGTGCCCCCGGCAATCCCCGCCACACCCCAGGCCCAGAGCATTCCCTTCACCATCCTGTACGAGGATGCCCACCTGATCGTGCTCGACAAACCCGCCGGGCTGGTGGTCCATCCGGCACCTGGCAACGAGGATGGCACGCTGGTCAACGCCCTGCTGGCCCATTGCGGCGACAGCCTGACGGGAATCGGCGGTGAACGGCGGCCGGGCATCGTGCACCGACTGGACAAGGACACGTCGGGGGTCATGGTCGTCGCCAAGACCGAACAGGCCCACACGGCACTGTCCGACGCCTTCGCGACGCGCAATATCGACCGCACCTATCTTGCCCTGGCATGGGGATTGATGACCCCTGCCAGCGGCGGGTTCGAAGGCGCGATCGGCCGTGACAAGCGCGACCGCAAGCGCATGGCCGTGGTGACACATGGCGGCAAGGCGGCGCTGACACATTACCGCACCCTCGCCACCCATCATGGCGGCCTCAGCCTGGTGGAATGCCGGCTGGCGACCGGCCGCACACATCAGATCCGCGTGCATTTCTCCCATGGCGGCCACCCGCTGGTCGGCGATCCGGTCTATCTGCGCCGCATCCCCGCAGCCGCGCGCACCCTGCCGGACGACGCACGGCGCGCCGCGCTGGATTTCCCGCGCCAGGCCCTGCATGCTGCGCGGCTGGGCTTCACCCACCCGGGCACGGGCGAAGCGATGCTCTTCGAAACCGCCCCGCCTGACGATTTCAAGGCGCTTCTGGCAAAGATTGCTTAGTTTTAAGGCAATAATCGTGGAGCTTCCTTGACGCTCCCAGACCTGACCGATAGGCTCGAACAATACTCCAGCGGGTGACGCTACCGCCGGAATGGACGTCCCGTGGTGGCGCAGCCCTCTGAGGGGGTGCCCCGCGGGGACGTGAAGTCCATCCACGCGTCATACGGGCAGCCCATGCAACCCTCTCACCAGATGTGCCTTTAGGACATCAGCGGGGCATGGCCTCCCTCAGGGAAAAGGAGTCCGACCAATGGTCTCTTCCGTTCTCAATGTTGGTCCTGAGACCAACCTTTCAAGGTACCTCCAGGATATCCGCAAGTTTCCGATGCTCTCGCCGGAAGACGAGCAGCGTTTGTCGCGGAGCTGGCGGGACAAGGGCGACAGCAAGGCCGCGCATGCGCTGGTCACGTCGCACCTGCGGCTGGTCGCCAAGATCGCGATGGGATATCGCGGCTATGGCCTGCCGCTGGGCGAATTGATCAGCGAGGGCAATATTGGGATGATGCAGGCGGTCCGCCGCTTCGACCCCGATCGCGGCTTCCGGCTGGCAACCTATGCGATGTGGTGGATTCGCGCCGCTATCCAGGAATATATCCTGCATAGCTGGTCGCTGGTGAAGATGGGCACCACCGCCGCCCAGAAGAAGCTGTTCTTCAACCTGCGGCGCCTGAAAGGCCAGATGCAGGCCATCGATGATGGCGACCTGCAGCCCGAACAGGTGAACCAGATCGCCAAGTCGCTGGGCGTGCCGGAACAGGACGTCATCAACATGAACCGCCGCCTGTCGGCGCCCGATCACAGCCTGAACGCCCCGCTCCGCGCCGACAGCGAAGGCGAATGGCAGGACTGGCTGGTGGACGAGCACGACAACCAGGAAGAAACGCTGGCGGAAAGCGAGGAATTCAGCGGCCGCAAGGCCCTGCTGGACAACGCGCTGAAGACACTGAACGAGCGCGAGCGCCACATCCTGACCGAACGCCGGCTGAAGGACGAACCCTCGACGCTGGAAGATCTGTCGCACACCTACAACATCTCGCGCGAGCGGGTGCGACAGATCGAGGTCCGGGCCTTCGAGAAGGTCCAGGCCGCGATGAAGGCCGAAGTCGAGGCGCATCGCGGTGCCAGCATGGCCGACTGACCGGCCATACGACCCAACGAAAAAAGGGCCGGACCATCAGGTCCGGCCCTTTTCATATGGACCTCAGCCCTCGAACGGGTCGCGCATCAGGATGGTGTCGTCGCGCTCGGGGCTGGTGGAGAGCAACGTCACCGGCGCCTCGACCAGTTCCTCGATCCGACGGACATATTTGATCGCCTGCGCCGGCAGGTCGGCCCACGAGCGCGCGCCTCGGGTGCTGTCGGTCCAGCCTTCCATCGTCTCATAGACCGGCCTGACACGGGCCTGTGCCGCCGGGGCCGACGGAAAGCTGCGGATTTCCTTGCCGTCCAGTTCATAGCCGACGCAGACCTTGATCTCGGGCAGCCCGTCCAGCACGTCCAGCTTAGTCAGCGCCAGACCGTTGATGCCGCCAACGCGCACCGCACGGCGCACCAGCATGGCATCGAACCAGCCGCAACGGCGCGGACGCCCCGTCACCGTGCCGAATTCATGCCCGCGCGTGCCCAAAGTACGCCCCATCTCGTCATGCAGCTCGCTGGGGAACGGCCCCTCGCCCACGCGGGTCGAATAGGCCTTGGCAATGCCCAGCACGAAACCGACGGTGCCCGGCCCGACACCGCTGCCGGTCGCCGCATTGGCCGCGATGGTGTTGGAGCTGGTCACGAACGGATAGGTCCCGTGATCGACATCCAGCATGACGGCCTGCGCACCTTCGAACAGGATGCGGCGCCCGGCCCGGCGCGCGTCGTCCAGCAGGTCCCACACCGTGTCCATATAGGGCAGCACGCGCGGGGCCAGCGCGTTCATATGCTCCAGCAGCTCCGCCTTGGTG
Source organism: Gluconacetobacter tumulicola (assembly GCF_014174215.1). GTDB lineage: Bacteria > Pseudomonadota > Alphaproteobacteria > Acetobacterales > Acetobacteraceae > Gluconacetobacter > Gluconacetobacter tumulicola. The sequence continues at coordinate 102,948 of NZ_JABEQL010000009.1, forward strand.
AAGGTCGGCGCGCCCAGGCCGGCCAGCAGCGTGTTATGGTGCAGCAGCAGCTCGTCCAGCTTCCAGTCCAGCGTTTCGGGCTCGGCCAGATCGCACAGGCGGATGGCCCGGCGGGCCACCTTGTCCTCGTAGGCCGGGCCGATGCCACGGCCGGTGGTGCCGATCTTGCGGTCGCCGCGGGCTTCCTCGCGGGCGCGGTCGATCGCACCATGCACCGGCAGGATCAGCGGCACGTTCTCGGCAATCCGCAGGGTCTTCGGCGTCACCTCCAGCCCCTGCGCCGTCACGCGGTCGATTTCCTTCAGCAGGGCTTCGGGATCGACGACGACGCCATTGCCGATCACGCCCATCTTGCCACGGACCAGGCCGGAGGGCAGCAGCGACAGCTTGTAGGTCTGGTTACCGACCACCAGCGTATGGCCGGCATTGTGCCCACCCTGGAAACGGACGACGATATCCGCGCGGCTGGCAAGCCAGTCGACGATCTTGCCCTTTCCCTCGTCACCCCACTGGGCGCCGATCACGGTGACGTTGGACATCAGAAGCTCCTCAGAAAAACGGTCCGGCCGGAACGCAGCACAAAAGGGGCGACACTGGCCGCCCAGCCGCCCGGCTTAACAGGCGCGTCAGTTCAGCGCCACCACTCCATCGCCGGCTACGATCATATCGCATTCCAGGCGCCTTGCCTCAGCCACGCTGTCCGCAACGGGCGCCAGCCCATCGACGGTCGCATATCCCTCGGTCCGCAGCCGTCTGCCCAGTGCGGGATCACTGCCCACGGGCAGGAACACGCGCACACGCCCTGCCCTGGCAGGCGCCGCACGCAGCAGGGCCTCGGGGCGCAGGGTCAAGCCGCAGGCCGGCTCGTCATTATTGGACACATAGCGCCCGCCACGGCCCAGCTCTTCATGCTGGCCACGGGCATACACTGTCACGCAGACGCCGGTATGATAGTGCAGGCCCCGGAATTCGACCGGATCGATGGTCACGCGAATGTCCGGCACCCGCGCCTTGATCGCGGCAAAGGTGGCGGCCAGACGTTCGCTCAGCACCCGCACCGGTTCGGGCAGGACCAGCCCGCCCAGGACCGAGAGTGCACGCTCGGCCGGTCCGGCCGCATGCAGCAATTCGGTCAGCACGGGCGCCAGCCCGCCGGCCAGCTTCGCCACCGCCGCCGCATCCTTGCGGTCCAGCGCGCGCATCAGCGCCTGCCGCTCGGCCGGGGTAAAGCCGACCTCCGCAATCAGCGCCGGCGCCAGCGGCGGCATCGTCAGGTCGAACGACACACCGGGCACCCCAAGCACCGCCAGCGCCTCGGCACCCAGCGCCACCACTTCGGCATCGGCTTCGGGCGTGTCGGGACCGATCAGCTCGATACCGGCCTGGGAAATCTGCCGGTCGCTCTCCCGCGCCCCGCCACTCGCCTGCACGCACAGCCCGGTATAGGACAGGCGCAGCGGGCGCGGCGCGTCGGCCAGCCGGGTCGCGGCAATGCGGGCGATCTGCGGCGTGATATCGGGGCGCAGCGCCATCATGCGCCGCGTGTCCGGGTCCATCAGACGGAACGCCTGCTCGGCCACCGCCGCCCCGGACCCGCTCAGCAGCGTGTCCTCGAATTCCAGCAAGGGCGGCTTCACCCGGCTGTAGCCGTGCGAGGCGAAGACCCGCATCAGGCTTTCCATGCCGGCGGCCTCGGCCTCGGCATCGGAAGGCAGCAGATCGACAAAGCCTGCGGGCAGCAGGGCGGGATTGGGAGGCGGATCGTCCGTCATGCGCGCGCCTATACCATCCTTGCGGTCATTCGTCAGCCCACGCGCGGGCAGGAACGTATCAGGCGAACTCCGCGCGCACTTCGGATTCGGCCCAGTCCAGCCACGGCGTCAGCGCGCGCAGATCATCCGCCTCCACTGTCGCACCACCCCACAGCCGCAGGCCCGGCGGCGCATCGCGATAGCTACCGATATCCAGCGCCACGCCCTCCGCCTCCAGCAGACTGACGATCCGCTTGGCCGCCTTGGCCTGCGTCGCCGCATCCAGCGCCACGAACCAGGGCGCCACGATGGTCAGGCAGATCGCGGTGCTGGACCGTTCGGCCGGATCGGCGGCCAGGAACGCAGCCCAGCCGGAGCGCGCCACCCAGTCGGCCACCACCGCCAGATTGGCCTGGCTGCGGGCAATCAGGGCCGGCAGGCCACCGATCGCCTCGGCCCAGCGCAACCCGTCCAGCGCGTCCTCGACACAGAGCATGGAGGGCGTGTTGATCGTATCGCCCTTGAAAATACCCTCGATCAGTCGCCCCTTCGCCGTCAGGCGAAAGATCTTCGGCAGCGCGCGCGGCGCCGATGCCTCTTCCAGCCGGCGCACCGCACGCGGCGACAGGGCCAGCATGCCGTGCGCGGCCTCGCCGCCCAGCACCTTCTGCCAGGACCAGGTCACGACATCCAGCCGATCCCAGGGCAGATCCATCGCGAACGCAGCCGAGGTCGCGTCGCAGATCACCAGCCCGTCGCGCTCCGTGGGGATCGCTGCCCCGTCGGGAATGCGCACGCCCGACGTCGTGCCATTCCACGCCAGCACCACGTCATGCGCCCAGTCGACCTGCGCCAGGTCCGGCAGACAGCCATAATCGGCCTTCAGCACCCGCGCGGCCGGCGCGTGCAACTGGTTGACGATATCGTCGGCCCAGGTCGCCGAAAAACTCTCGAACGCCAGCACGTCGACCGGGCGTTCGCCGACCAGCGACCACAACACCATCTCCACCGCGCCGGTATCCGACGCCGGCACGATCCCCAGCTTCCAGTCTTCGGGCAGGCCCAGGATGGCACGCGAGCGGGTAATGACCTCGTTCAGCCGGGCCCGCCCTTCGGGCGCGCGATGCGAGCGACCCAGCAGCGCGCCGGACAGCACGTCCAGCGACCATCCCGGACGCTTGGCGCAAGGGCCGGAGGAAAAACAGGGATTGGCGGGGCGCACGCCCGGCTTCGCGATCGCGTCGGGAGAGAGAGCAGACATCATCCTGTCCGGAGAAATGGTACGAGAGAGGGGACTCGAACCCCTATGCCTTGCGGCGGTCGATTTTGAGCCGACTACGTCTACCGTTCCGTCACTCTCGCCTGCGGGCCTGCTTATCAGCAAAACGGGCCGAGAGGCAATCGCACAACCGGAACCCGACGATCATCCGGCCCGCGGTGCCGGCGGTGCCAGGCCCAGCATCAGGGCGATATTCTGGATCGCGGCGCCCGAGGCGCCCTTCCCCAGATTGTCCAGCCGCGCGGTCAGCACCGCCTGTCGCCGCGATTCGTTGGCATGGACCCGCAATTCCATCAGGTCGGTCCCCGCCAGCGTTTCGGCGGACAGGCCCGGCACGGAATCGGCCACACTGATCCGGTCAGAACCGGCATAGAAATCGGCCAGCACCGCCCGCAGATCGCCCCCCGTCGCCGGCCGGGCCAGCAGGTCCAGATGCAGCGGCACCGAGACGATCATGCCCTGCGGGAAATGCCCGACCGAGGGCACGAAGACAGGCGGACGCGTCAGCCCCGCATAGCGGGTGATCTCGGGCAGATGCTTGTGTTCCAGCCCCAGCCCGTACAGTTCGAAGGCCGGCCCGCCTTCCCGCTCGTGCGCCTCGATCATCGCGCGGCCGCCGCCGCTATAGCCACTGACCGCGTTGATCGTCAGCGGCGCATCCGGCGCGAGCAGCCCGGCCTGAACCAGCGGCCGCAGCAGCGCGATCGCCCCGGTCGGATAGCAGCCAGGGTTCGAAACCCGCGCCGCCGCCGCGACCTGCGCCGCGAATCCGTCCCCCATTTCCGGAAAACCGTAAACCCAGTCCGGATCGACGCGAAAAGCCGTGCTGGCGTCCAGAAGCCGGGGCGCCCGGCCACCGGCAGCCGCGATCTCCGCCGCCATCGACGCCGCCTCGCGCGACGCCGCATCGGGCAGGCACAGCACCACCAGATCGACCGATTCCATCATCGCGCGGCGGGCAGCGGCATCCTTGCGGTGTTCCGACGCGATCGAACGCACCGTCACCGGCAGCGCATCCAGGCGCTGACGAATGCCCAGCCCCGTCGTGCCAGCCTCGCCGTCAATGAAAACCGTCGCCTGTTCGCTCATGGTACCCCCTGGTCCTGGGCGCGGGACTATAATCCCTGTCCGACCCGCCATCCAGAGAGGCTGTTTCAAAAGCCCCGCTGGCGGCGGCCTGACGGCGGTTTCCTGCGCTTCGGTGCTCACGGCCATCAAGGCCGCTCCACTCCGATGCTCAGAAACTACCGCCAGACGCATGGCTGGCGCCACGCTTCCACTCACCATCGGAACTTTTGAAATAGCCTCCCAGAGCATCCGCACATCGCGCCACGCTGGACGAGCCCGCGGCGCCGGTGCAGACATGGGGCGATCCCGCCGCCCCATGCACGGAGCCCCCCCCGGATGCAAGACGCCGCCCAGGCCCTCTCGCGCCTTCTCGACATCATGGCCCGCTTGCGCGACCCCGTCAGCGGCTGCCCCTGGGACCGCGAGCAGGATTTCGCCTCCATCGCTCCCTATGCGATCGAGGAAGCCTACGAGGTCGAGGACACGATCGCCCGGCAGGACTGGGCCGCCCTCCCCGACGAGCTGGGCGACCTGCTACTCCAGGTCGTCTATCACGCCCGCATGGGCGAAGAGGCCGGCTGGTTCGATTTCGCGACCGTCGCCGGCATGATCGGCGACAAGATGGTCCGCCGCCATCCCCATGTCTTCGGCGACGCCGCACCGGCCCCCGGCCAGTGGGAGGACGGCAAGGAGCGGGAACGCCTCGCCCGGCGCGAGAGCGGCACCCTGGCCGGCATCCCCACCGCATTGCCCGCCCTGCTGCGCGCACGCAAATTGTCGGCCCGCGCCGCCCGCGTCGGCTTCGACTGGCCCGATGCCAGGGACGTCGCCGAAAAAGTGGATGAGGAAATCGCGGAACTGAAGGTCGAACTGGAAACGGGCGACCGCGAACGAATCGCCGACGAACTGGGCGACGTGCTGTTCACGCTCGCCACCCTGGCCCGCAAGCTGGATCTGGACCCCGAAGCCTGCCTGCGCCAGGCCAACGCCAAATTCACCCGCCGCTTCACCGGGGTCGAACACCATCTGGCCGAACGCGGCCTGACACCGGCCGACAGCACGCTGGCGGACATGGAAGCCGCCTGGCAGGCGGTCAAACGGCAGGAACGCGACGACGACGCATAAGCGAGACGCAGAGGCTGTTTCAGAAGCTCCGATGGTGCGTGGAAGCGTGGCGTCAGCCATGCGTCTGGCGGTGGTTTTTGAGCATCGGAGCGGAGCGGCCTTGATGGCCGAGAGCACCGAAGCGCAGGAAACCGCCGTCAGGCCGCCACCAGCGGAGCTCCTGAAGCAGCCTCTCAGCCCGGGTCCAGCAGCAGGTCACGCAGATCCTGCCAGCTCGCCCGGTCGGGGGCGTAGAGCAGCCCCCCGGCGCGATCGGTCAACCGATAGGGCTCTCCGTCGAAATGGGCGCAATAACCGCCGGTCTCGTGATGGATCAGCCAGCCGGCCAGATGGTCCCACGGCATGGTGCGGTTGAAGAGCAGGAAATGGCATTTCCCGTCCACCAGCATCAGATATTCATGCGCGGCACAGCGAAAATCCCACGATCCCATCACGCGCGGCAGATTGCGGGCCACCAGGTCGCGAATCGGCGGGGGCAGGTAGCGCCACGAGGCATTACCGGTCATTTCGGCCGCTGGCACGGGCCGCGCGCAACATAGCGGGCGCTCGGCATCGTCTGGCCCGACCTGCCATGCCCCCTCGCCCCGCACCGCCAGCGCCGCGACATTGCAGATCGGGTCGAGAATCGCCGCCCCCACAACCTCGCCCCGACGCAGGATCGCGACCATGACGCCGAACAGCGGCACACCCGCCGCATAATTCGCCGTACCGTCGATCGGATCGATGACATAGGCGAGGTCCGCACTCTCGATCGCGTCCAGCAGGCCGGGCCGGGCACAGACGGCTTCCTCGCCGATCACCACCGCGCCGGGCGAAAGACGCAGGAAGGCCTCGGTCATGTCATGCTCGGCCGCTTCGTCGGCCACGGTCACCACGTCCAGCTTGCTGGTCTTGCACCGGATGGCGTCCGCATCCAGCCGGCGGAAGGATGGCATGATCCGATCCGCCGCCGCCTGCCGCATGATGTCCAGAACCGTACGCATATGCGCGCGCGAAACCGCGACCGTCATGACATCATTCTCCCTTCCCGCCCATCCGGCGCGGGCGGGCGCCTACCGCTCGCGACTGGCCAGTTGCTGTTCGAACCGCGCGCGATCGGCCGGCAACAGCCGCACCGTCACCACGATAGCCTGCTCGCCATCATCGCGCGACGTCACTTCGCCATGAGCATACAGCCACGCCAGCAGCGCGCCGTCCTTCACCGGAATGGTGTACTGGACAATCTCCATCGCCTCGGTCAGGCGCTGGTCGATCGCCGCCAGCAATTCGGGCAGCCCGTCGCCGGTAATCGCCGAAATCGCGACACTGCCCGCCCGGGGCGGCACCGCATCGCGGCCGCCCAGCAGGTCGGCCTTGTTCTGCACCTCGATCACCCGCCGGCGCCAGTCGCTCTCCAGCGTTCCGCTGGTCGCCATGCCCTCCAGCACCTCCTCGACATCGGCGCGCTGCGCCGTAGTGTCGGGGTGGGAGATATCGCGCACATGCAGGATGATGTCGGCCTCGGCAACCTCCTCCAGCGTGGCGCGGAAGGCGGCAATCAGTTCCGTCGGCAGGTCGCTGATGAAGCCCACCGTGTCGGACAGGATGATCCGCCGGCCCGATGGTAGGCGAATGCCGCGCATCGTCGGGTCCAGCGTCGCGAACAGCTGGTCCTGCGCATAAACGGTTGCCCCGGTCAGGGCATTGAAAAGGGTCGATTTTCCGGCATTGGTATAGCCGACCAGCGCCACGACGGGAAACGGCACCCGCCGCCGCGCCGCACGATGCAGTCCGCGCGTGCGCCGCACCTGCTCCAGCTCGCGCTTCAACCGCACGATGCGGTCGCCGATCATGCGGCGATCGGCCTCGATCTGGGTCTCACCCGGCCCGCCGAGGAAGCCGAAGCCGCCGCGCTGCCGCTCCAGATGGGTCCAGGTCCGGACCAGACGGCTGCGCTGATATTCCAGATGCGCGAGTTCGACCTGGAGCGAACCCTCCTTGGTGGCGGCGCGCTCGCCGAAAATATCCAGGATCAGGGCCGTACGGTCGATGACCTTGCAGCCCAGGGCCTTTTCCAGATTCCGCTGCTGCACGGGCGTCAGGCGCGTATCCACCACCACAACGGCAACACGATCCTCCTGCACCGCCTGGCGCAGCGATTCCACCTGCCCGCTTCCCAGCAGCGTGGCCGGCCGGCGGGCGCGCAGCAGAAGCACGGCCTGCCGCACGATCACCAGCCCGATCGACGCCGCCAGGCCCACGGCTTCTTCCAGCCGGGCTTCAGCGGCGCGAACCTCGTCCTGACGGTCCGGCCGCTCCCATGGCAGGATGACGGCCGCCCGCGTGGGCGACTGCGCCACGGAAACCTCAGACGAGATCGGAATCCCCCGCCAGATCCTTGTCCGACGGCTCCGCCGAGGCGCCCTCGGGGCGCGAGGGGTCGAACAGCACCACCGGCGTCGCCGGCATCACGGTGCTGATGGCGTGCTTGTAGACAAGCTGCGTGTGCCCATCACGGCGCAGGAGCACGGAAAAATTGTCGAACCAGGTGATGATGCCCTGCAACTTGACACCATTGACCAGAAACACCGTGACCGGCGTCTTGGAGCGCCTGACATGGTTGAGAAAAACATCCTGAACGTTCTGCGTAGGGTCTTTTGCCACGGTTGGGCCTTACTTGCTCTGTCGGCGAAGACGAACGCCGCGCAAGCTGCTCCGTTCCCCGCCAATAATTCGGTTGGCTCTCTCTAGCAGGCCCTTCCCCGAGGGGCAAAACCTCATCCCGCTCCCCGCTCGTCGGACGTCACGCCCAACTGCTTCAGCTTGCGGTGCAGCGCACTGCGCTCCATGCCCACAAAGCCGGCGGTGCGGCTGATATTGCCGCCGAATCGCAGCAATTGCGCCTGCAGATACTGGGTCTCGAACAGGTCGCGCGCCTCGCGCAGCGGCAGACCCATCACATCGGCGGCGGGGTCGAACTTCAGCAGGGTCGGCGCTCCCTGCCCCACCGACGGCGGCAGCATCTCGGCGCGGATCGGATCAGTGCCGTTCCCCGGCATCATGATCAGCAGCCGTTCCATCAGGTTGCGCAGCTCGCGCGAATTGCCGGGCCAGTCATAGCTCTGCAGGGCCGCGATCGCGTCGCCCGACAGGTCGCGCAACGGCAGGCCGGCATTCTCCGCCGCCCGGTGCAAAAACATCCGCGCCAGGCCAGGAATATCCTCCCGCCGTTCCCGCAGGCTGGGCACGCGCAGCGGCACCACCGCCAGCCGGTAATACAGATCCTCGCGGAAGCGCCCGGCGGCGATCGCCTCCTGCAGGTCGCGGTTGGTCGCCGCCAGCACGCGGACATCGACCTTTACCCGCGTGGCGCCCCCCACACGCTCGAAACTCTGGTCCTGCAACGCGCGGACGATCTTGCCCTGGGTCTCGATCGGCATGTCCGCCACTTCGTCCAGCAGCAGCGTGCCCCCATGGGCGCGCTCCAGCACGCCGGTGCGCCGCCCGCTGCCATCCGCGGCGCCCTCGATGCCGAACAGCTCCTCCTCGAACCGGCCCGGCGCCAGCGTGGCGCAGTTCAGGGCGACGAACGGCCCTTCGGCACGGCGCGACCGGGCATGGATCATCCGCGCCGCAACCTCCTTGCCCGCGCCGGCGGCGCCGGAAATCAGCACCCGCGACCCGCTGGGGGCCACGCGCTCGATCTGGTTGCGCACGGCGGCAATGGCCGGGCTGTCGCCGAACAGCATGGCGTCCGGTCCCGCGCGCAGGCGCAGTTCCGCATTCTCCCGCGCCAGGCGCGAGGCCTCGAGCGCACGCCTGACGACCAGCAGCAGCCGATCGGACTGGAAAGGCTTTTCGATAAAATCGTAGGCGCCATGCTGCAGCGCGGCCACAGCCGTCTCGATGGTGCCATGGCCGGAAATCATGATGGTCGGGACAACCGGTTCCTCGCCCTGGATCGCCTGCAGGATGCCCAGCCCGTCCAGGCGCGACCCCTGGAGCCAGACATCCAGGATCACCAGCGACGGCCTGCGCGCCCTGAACGCGCTGATCGCGGAATCCGAATCTCCCGCCAGCCGGGTCTCATAGCCCTCATCCCGAAGAATGCCCTCGATGAGCAGCCGGATATCCGGTTCGTCATCAACGATCAGGATTTCATGCGCCATGCTCGTCCTTTACTGGCAGTATCAAGACCGAAACAGCTCCCCGTCCATCCTGCCTGTCTTCCAGACGGATGCTTCCCCCGTGATCTTCCAGAATTTTCTTGACGATCGCCAGCCCCAGCCCGGTTCCCTTCGGCTTGTGGGTCACATAGGGCTCGGTCAGTCGCTGCCTGTCTTCTTCAGGCAGACCGATCCCATCGTCGACAACCGCGATATGGGCGGCCGTTCCTTCGATACGCAAGACAATCCGGACAGTGCCGACCGGTCCGGTCGGGCGATCGGCAGCATCACCATCTTTCGGAAGCATTGCAATGGCATCGGCGGCATTTTGCAGCAAATTGGTCAACGCCTGCCCGACCAGCCGCCGGTCGCACGACACGATCGGCCCATGGTCGGGCAGATCGGTGTCGTAACGGATCTCGGGATGGGCGGTGCGTTGCAGGATCAGCGCCTCGCGCACGATTCGCGACAGGTCCTCGGGCCGGATGATCGGTTGCGGCATCCGCGCGAACGCCGAGAATTCATCCACCATGCGCCCGATATCGCCGACATGCCGCACGATCGTATCCGCGCACTGGCTGAACGTCTCGGGGTCGGAGGTGATTTCGCGCAGGAAGCGGCGCTTCAGCCGTTCGGCCGCAAGCTGGATCGGCGTGAGCGGATTCTTGATCTCATGCGCGATCCGCCGGGCAATGTCGGCCCACGCCGCCTTGCGCTGAGCCGCCTGCAAGGCCGTGATGTCATCGAACGTCACCACATACCGATCAGGCGCCCCGCCGCTGATCTCGCCGCCGATACGGACCAGCAGCGTACAGGCCTTCGTGCCCGACCCGACGTGAATCTCGCCCGTCCACACCCGGTCGGGGGCACTGGCCGCCTCCTTCAGCATCGGGCCGAACTCGGGCACGACATCGACCAGTTGCCGCCCGACGGCGGCCGGCAGGTCCTTTTGCAGCAGAACGCCGGCGGCGCGATTCGGCAGCTCGATCACCTGCTGGGCATCCAGGCCGATCACCCCGGCGGACACGCCCGACAGCACGGCTTCGGTAAACCGGCGGCGCTCATTGATCTGGCTGTAGGCGATCATCAGTTCGGAGCGCTGGCTGGAAAGCTGGTCGGTCATGCGGTTGAAGGCGCGCGACAGGCTCGATACCTCGTCATCCCGCTCGCCCTCCGGCACCCGCACCTTCAGGTCGCCATCGCTGATGCGCTCCGACGCCAGGATCAGCAGCCCCAGCGGCCGCACGATCTGGTTGGCCAGCACCAGCCCCACCAGCACGGCGGCGAAGAGAACCAGCAACCCCACCAGCGCGAAGATCAGCACGAAGGTGAACTGGATCTTGGAGCGGTTCCGGTTCAGCCGCTGATAATCCGCCACCACCATTTCGGTCTTGTGCATATGGTCGAGGATCGACGGATCGACGGGGCGGGTAATCACCAGCATCAGCGCCGGCGTGTCGCCCAGCGAAATCACCGCCCGCACCGTCTTCTCGTCCGGCGAATCGAGAATCGCGATCTCGTTGGTGCGCGCCATCATGGTGGCCGAGGGCGGCGGCAGAGCCTGCATGTCGCCCGGCCGGCTCATCAGCCCCCCTTTGGCGACCACGGTGTTGGTCAGCGGGTCATAGATCACCGCTTCGTTCAGCCCGCGCAGGGTCGCCTGCGAATCCAGCACCTGGTCCAGCGCCTCGGGGTCATGCATCAGGTCCGACCCGGACCCTTCCAGGCTGTTCGCAGCCCCGGCCAGGTAATTGGCCAGCGAGAACGCCTCGGTCCGGATATTGGCGTTATGTTCCTGCAGATATCCGCGCGAGGCCTGCAATGCCTCGTTCAGCGCCGTGTTGACCCGATCGCTGAACCAGATCTGGATGCCATAATGAAAGAAAACGGCGGCAAACGTGCCGACGACCACCGTCGGCGCCACCGCGACGATGCCGAACAGCGTCACCAGGCGCACATGCAGCCGCGCCCCGGCCAGGCCAAGGCGCCGATCGGCCATCACCCGCCCCAGCCGTTCCGCCAGCGCCAGCGCCAGCAGCAGCAGGACCAGGAAGTTCAGGATAAAGATCAGGGCCTGGATGCGCGGATAATGCGTCACCGACATGCCGCCCGACAGCACGACGAAAGTGGCGACGCCGAAACATAGCGCCAGCGCCACCAGGGCAATGGCGACATTGCGCCGCGCCAGCAGCCCGAACAGCCCGCGCATCAACCCCACCCCCGACACCAGCCGCCGGATATTGAAACCGTGCCTTGGGGTCAGCACCCGATTGTCGCCCGACGCATCAAAAGACTCATGGACGTCAGTTTACGCCGCGTACGACAGGAATTTCCAGATCCCGGATCTTCTTGCGCAGGGTATTGCGGTTCAGGCCCAGCATCGCCGCGGCCTTGATCTGGTTGCCCCTCGTGGCGGCCAGCGTCATCTGGATCAGCGGCCGCTCGACCTCAGCAATCACGCGATCATAGATATCGTGCAGCGGCATGCCGTCCTGCCCCGCCGCCAGGAAATGCCGGATATGCCGGGCCACCGCGTCGGCCAGCGGTTCCTTGGCCAGGATCTCCGTCGTCTCGGCCTCCTGATCGTGCGATGCCTCCGCCAGTTCCTGATCGACGAGGTCACCGGTAATCGTCTCCTGCGGATACAGGGCCGCCAGACGGCGCATCAGGTTTTCCAGCTCGCGGACATTGCCCGGCCAGCGGCTGGCCTGCAGGCGCTCGAGCGCACCATCGGCCAGCATCTTGGCCGGCAGCCCATCCTCGCGGCACCGGTCCAGGAAATGCCGCGCCAGCAGCGGAATGTCCTCGACCCGTTCGCGCAGCGGCGGCAGGCGGATCGGCACCACGTTCAGGCGATAGAACAGATCCTCGCGGAACGTCCCGTTGCGAATCGACTGGCGCAGGTCGCGATGCGTGGCCGCCACGATCCGGACATTGGCCCGAATCGGCTGCCGACCGCCGACGGTCGTGAACTCGCCTTCCTGCAGCACGCGCAGCAGGCGCGTCTGCGCCTCGGGAGGCATGTCACCGATCTCGTCGAGAAACAGCGTGCCGCCCGTCGCCTGCTCGAACCGCCCCGGATTGCGGCTGGTCGCCCCCGTAAAGGCGCCGCGCTCATGCCCGAACAGCTCGCTCTCGATCAGCTCACGCGGAATCGCCGCCATGTTGACGGCGACGAACGGGCCACCCCGCCGGCGGCCATAATCATGCAGGGCGCGCGCCACCAATTCCTTGCCGGTGCCGCTTTCGCCATTGATCATCACCGTCAGGTCCGACGTCGTGAGCCGCGCGATGATGCGATAGATGTCCTGCATCACCATCGACCGGCCGATCAGCGGCATCCGCTCTTCGGTCTCGGGCGGCGCCGGCTCGGCCAGCGTGCGGGCCGGCGAGGCCAGCGCCCGCTCGACCACCGACAGCAGTTCCTTCAGATCGAACGGCTTGGGCAGATATTCGAACGCCCCGCGCTGGGTCGCCTTGACGGCGGTCATCAACGTGGATTGCGCGCTCATCACCAGCACCCGCATGTCCGGCCGCGCCCGCTTGATGCGCGGAATCAGGTCCAGGCCGTTCTCGTCGGGCATCACCACGTCGGTAATGACCAGATCGCCCTCGCCTTCCTCGATCCACTGCCACAGGGTCGCAGCGCTGGCGGTGGTACGAACCTGATAGCCGGCGCGCCCCAGCGCCTGGCTGAGAACGGTGCGGATGGAACGGTCGTCATCGGCAACAAGAATAGTCGGAAGGGGCATACGAAATCCGCTCTCTCAGTCGAAACGCGCAATAAAATAACGAAAAAACGGCAACCTGGCGGGTCAGGGCTGCCCCCGTCCCTCCGCCACCACAGGCAGATGCAGCAGCACTTCGGTGCGGCCAGGACGGCTGTTGACCTCGATCACACCACCATGATCGCCGATGATCTTGCCCGCCAGCGCCAGCCCCAGGCCGCTCCCCCCCGCCTTGGTGGTCAGGAAGGGCTCGAACAGATGGGGGCGGATGCTCTCGGGAATCCCCGGGCCGCTATCGCGCACCGAAACCACCAGCGGCAGCTCGACCCGCTGCTCCATGCCCGGCACGGCCAGACGCACGCCATGCCGATAGGCGGTGCCGAGCGTGATTTCCCCTGCCTTGCCCTCCCCGGCCATCGCCTCGGCGGCGTTCTTGACCAGGTTCAGCAGCACCTGCACCAATTGGTCGCGATTGCCCCATACCGGCGGCAGCGACGGGTCATATTCCTCGACAAAACGGATATTGGCGGCAAATCCCTGCTGTGCCAGCAGCCGGACATGCTCCAGCACGCGATGAATGTTCACCGGCCGCCGCTCCAGCGGCTTGTCGCTGAAGATTTCCATCCGGTCGACCAGGTCGCGAATCCGGTCTGCCTCGTCCCGGATCAGGATCGCCAGCTCCCGGTCGCTCTCGCAGACCGAGCCCTCCAGCAACTGCGCCGCCCCCCTGATGCCCGAGAGCGGATTCTTGACCTCATGCGCCAGGATCGCGGCCATGCCCGAGACGCTGCGCGCGGCGGAACGGAATGTCAGTTGCCGGTCCAGCGCGCGCGCCGCCGAGGAATCGTGAAAGGTCAGCAGCACCCCGTCCGGATGCTCGGCCACCAGCGTCCCCTGCACGGTGATGCCGCTGCGATGCAGGCGGGGACCATCCAGCGTCAGCTCATGCTCCGCGATCGTCACCCCGTCGCGCCGCACCTGCTCCACCAGCAGGAAGATCGGATGATCGGCCGCCAGCACGTCGGAGAGATGCATCTGCACCAGATGCTGGCTCGACATGCCGAAGAACGGCTCGGCCGCGCTGTTGACGTGGCGAATGCGGTTGTTCCTGCCCACCAGCATCACCGGCATGGGCATGGCGTCCAGCAGCGCCGCCCCGTCCGGCCGGGGCAGTTCGTCGGACGGCGGGTCCGCCAGCATGGGCATCAGGCCGCCTGGGCGGCGTCCTGGCCGCCCGACGAACCACCCCTGCGCTCGCGGCGCGAACCGGCTTCGATATGCCGGTCATAGAAGTCGCCGATCATCGCGATCGCCACGGCGGCTTCGTCCACCCGATTGATCGCGGCCCGGAAACCCGCCGAATCCGGCAGGCCGGCGGAGTACCAGGACACATGCTTGCGGGCCAGACGCAGGCCGGGATGCGCCCCGAAATGCGACAGCATCATATCGTAATGTTCGAGCACGATCGCCTTTTCCGCCGCCAGCGCCGGGTCGGGCACGTCCTCACCGGTCGTCAGGGCATGACCCACCTGCGCCAGGAACCACGGGCGGCCATAGCAGCCGCGCCCGATCATCACCCCGTCGGCGCCCGACTGCGCCAGCGCCCGCCGCGCATCATCGACCGTCAGGATATCGCCATTGACGATCACCGGCAGCGACACCGCCTCCTTCACCCTGCGGACGAAGGCCCAGTCGGCCGTGCCGTTATAGAATTGCTGCCGCGTGCGGCCATGCACCGTAACCATGCGGATACCAGCCTGTTCTGCCATCCGCGCCAGCACCGGCGCGTTCAGGCTGGCATGATCCCAGCCCATGCGCATCTTCAGCGTCACCGGCACGTCCACGGCCCGCACCACGGCTTCCAGCAGCCGCCCCGCCAGCGCCTCATCGCGCATCAGCGCCGATCCCGCCTGCTGGCCGACCGCCACTTTCTTGACCGGACAGCCAAAATTGATGTCGACCATGTCCGCACCGCGATCGACCGCAATGCGCGCCGCCTGGGCCATCGCCTCCGGCTCGCACCCGGCAAGCTGCACCGCGTTCGGCCCGTCCTCGTCCGCGACCTCGGCCATGCGCAGCGTCGCCTGGTTCTCGCGCACCATGGCCCAGGACGCGATCATCTCGGACACCACCAGCCCGGCCCCGAGCCGGCGCGCCAGACGACGGAACGGCAGGTCCGTCACGCCCGACATCGGGGCGAGAATGACCGGGGTGCGCAGCACCACGCCCCTACCCAGATCGACTGGACGCAACAACTCGGACGACATGAACGGCACTACCCCCATCTGGGCTGACAGATCCTGCCTTCGTCCCAACGACAATGCGCCGGGTTGGACGAATTTCCAGCATGGATGCTCAGGATTTGAGCAGAATATCGAATTCAAGAGCATCACGCAATCGCGATAGCAGCCCCACGGAACCCGGAATGGCCGGCAGACACCTTGAAACAAATGCGCACCGGCGCTTGACGACGAAGGATGTCCGCCGCATTGCTCCGCCATGCGTGTTGCAGCCATTCTTCTTGCCGCGGGCGTGGGCCGACGTTTCAGCGCCACGACGGCATCGCCTGTCGCCAAGCAGTATCTGACGCTCGGCGGCCGGCCCATCATCCGCCACGCGGCGGATGCCCTGAGTCCCCATGTGGACCTGCTCCAGCCGGTCGGTGACACCGACGCGCTGGCCGAGGCCCTGCACGGGCTGGATACCCTCCCGCCCGTCGCGGGCGGCGCGACCCGGCAGGAAAGCGTCCGCGCGGGGCTGGAAGCGCTGGATCGCCTGCCCGCGGCCGAACGGCCCGACCTGGTCCTGGTCCATGACGGCGCCCGCCCCTACGTGCCGGCCGAGGTGACCCAGGCCGTGATCGCCGCCCTGGCGACCCATCCCGGCGCCATCCCGGCGGTCCGGGTGGCCGACACGCTCAAGCGCGGCCATGACGGCGTCATCACGGCAACCGTCCCGCGTGAGGATCTGTATCGCGCCCAGACGCCCCAGGGCTTCCGCTTCGCGCTGCTGCGCGACCTGCATCGCGGCGCGGCCGCCACCGACGCGACCGACGACGCCGCCCTGCTGGAAACGGCGGGCCACACGGTCGCGCTGGTTGCCGGCTCGGAAGACAATATCAAGCTGACCTACGAGGAAGATCTGATGCGCCTGGAACGGCTGATCGGTCCGACATTGCTGCCGCGCACCGGCATCGGTTACGACGTGCACGCCTTCGCCGAGAACCGGCCGCTGATCCTCTGCGGCATCACCGTGCCCCACGATCGCGGCCTGGCCGGCCATTCGGACGCCGATGTCGGCATCCACGCCCTGTGCGACGCCATCTACGGCGCACTGGCCGAAGGCGATATCGGCCGCCATTTCCCGCCCAGCCAGAACGAATGGAAAGACGCCGACAGCGCGCGCTTCCTTGTCCATGCCGGCGAGCGCATCCGCGCCCGCGGCGGCATGCTGGTCAACGCCGACGTCACGCTGATCTGCGAGCGTCCGAAGATCGGCCCGCATTCCGAAGCGATGCGCCAGCGCCTGGCCGACCTGCTGAATGTGGACATCGACCGGATCTCGGTAAAGGCCACCACCTCCGAACGGCTGGGCTTCACCGGCCGCGAGGAAGGGATTGCCTGCACCGCCAGCGCCACCGTCCTCGTCCCCTGATAGCCTGAATGGAAACGCGCGCTGGCGGCGATCCAGCGCGCGTTTCCTGCGCTTCGGTGCTCACGGCCATCCAGGCCGCTCCGCTCCGATGCTCGGAAACACACGCCGGCCGCGGCCCGATGGGCCGCTCTCGCTCACCAGCCCCCATTTCCATTCAGGCTATCAATGCAATCCGACAGGGCGCCCGGCCACGGTGATGCCCACGATTTTCGGAACATCTGAGCATCAGACTAAAACTCTCGTCAGATCGCCATCAGCGCATGGCTGCACGCGCTCTCCGGCAGATCAGCCGTCGATTGCCATGATGACGACGATGACGGGCACGATCGCCAGCAGGGCCCATGCGCCCATCGCGCAGGTCGCGACCCAGTGGGCGACGCGCTGCCTCACGCGGCGCGACGATACAGGGCGATCAGCCTGACCCCTCGATGCCCGGTCGATCTCATGTCCGACAATACCAGGCATTTCCGAAAGCGGCCGCCAGTCGATCAAGGCCATGCGATATCTCCTGACTCGTCGTGGTGTCCGTTCCTTCTAACGCGAAGCTCTGTAACAGAGTGTTTGGCTCGGTGTCGGAACGCAAGCCGGAAGCTGCCGATACTTTATGGCGGTTCCATGACCGCCCGATCGTCACGAATCGGCGCGCAGCAACGCCAGAAACGAGGCCGCGTCCACAACATCCAGCCCCAGCGTCTCCAGCCGGCCAGCCTGCTCGGCATCGTGCCCCCAGAGTTCCATCTGGGTCCGCTCGTCGAGGGTCGCGCACGCAATCGCCTGCTCGGCCGTCAGCCGCCCGTCCGCCAGTGCCAGGCCCAGCACCAGACTGCCCAATGCCGGCACCGCAACCCCCAGGGCAGCCAGCACCCCGTCCGACAATGCCTCCAGCACCGCCTGCAGTCCCGCCAGCGCGCCGGCGGGCTGATCGACCGGCATCACCCCGTCTGTCGTCCGCAAGGCAACTCCGTACCGGGTGCGCAGCCAGTCCAGCCACGGGTCCCATTCCTGCTGCTGCCGCTCCACCAGCAGTGCAGGATAACGCACCCGGTAGCACAATAGTTCATGGCGCGCGTATCCCAGCAGCACGCCGATCACGGCCGCACGGTCGGGCGCGATTCGCTCCAGCATCGTGCCGGCAATCCGGGTCAACTTCAGCTCAGAGGGCGTGAAATCGCCCCCCTTCCCGCCGCCGCCCGCATCCTGCCACTCCCCGGCCAACGCCTCGGCCAACGCACGACTGCCAACCCGCAGCACCGTCCCGCCCGGCAGGCGCACCGGCCGCCCATCCAGCCGGACGGCAAATCCATCCGGCTCCGCCACCACATCCGTACGGTCCCAGAACCGGCGACGGGTGGCGGGAGAAGAGGGTTGAGGCGTCACAGGCTTACGATTCATCGAAACAATCCAAGACCACGCAGAACATCCATCACCTTCGGCGCCTTGCTCTTGGGCGCGGCATCCGGCGCCGGACCGGGCTGTTCCTCGCGCGCCGCCTTCAATGTGTCGGGGCACGGATCGGCAATCCCCGCCGACGGGCCGATGGTGAGCATGAAGCGATGCCCCGGCCCCGCCGGTTCCGGCCGGGGCTGCGGCGCCAGGATGGTACCGGCAACCATGATCGGCATCGTGGCGCCTGTTCCGCCGATCAGCAGTTGCGGCAGCAGGTGCAGGTCCAGATCCTGTCGCGCCAGGCCGATCGTTCCATGCCCCGTGACCGCCAGCCGATAGGTCTGCAACCCGATCGTATCCAGCGCCGCCCGCCCGTCACCCAGCGTCATATGCAGGCCAAGACACCGCAGCGCGACCGAGGTCCCCCGCGTGGCGGCAGAAGCGTCCGGCCCCAGCAGCCGACCCAGCATATTACCGTCGACCTGTCCCTTGACCATCGACAGGCCCAGATGCCCCCCCAACTGCTCCCGCAGCGCGGCGCGATCATTCCCCTGGGTCTGGACACTGCCGACAAGCTGCAGGCTGCCGCGCAGCATCGGGCTCAGGTCGAACGCCCTGGCCACCCAGTCGGCCGGCAGAACCAGGGTCCGCACATCGGCCGAAAGCCGGGGCACCGCGCCCGACGCATCAATGGAGAGCATGGCGTCCAGGCTACGCCCCACACCATCGGCATGCAGCGGATCGATTGTCAGGTGCCCGCCACGCAGCACGAAATGAGCCTCGGCCGCGTGATAATCCTCGCCATACAGCCGCATCTGGTCCGCCGCCAGGTCCAGATCCCCGTCCATCCGCCGCAGACGCTCGAAGGGAAGCGGCGCATCGGCTGCCGTCTCATCCGTCGGCGGCGGCTGCGCGGGCGTACTGGGCGCGACCCCGTCATCGGGCGCCTGCCCGGCCGGCGCGGAGCCCCGCAGCGTATCGACATCCAGTCGGCTGGCATGCAGCCGCCCATTCAGCAACGGAACACCATTCGTCCCGCCCTGCCGCAGAAACGACAATTCCCCATCCAGCGTCATCTGGGCGGAATCCAGCCGCAGTCCGGTCAGCCTGATATCGGTTCCGCCCCGCATGGCCAGATGAGCATCGGCCGTCAGGTGATCCAGCACCAGATCGCCGGGAAGCGCGAGCCGCCCGGCGATCAAATGCCCGTCCAGCGCCGATTGGCCGCCGCCGACCGTTCCCCCCAGACGCAGCGTTCCACCGGCGGCATCCACCACCAGATCCAGCGGCATCGCGCTGGCCAGAAGGCTGCGCGCCGCGGCCAGGGTCTCGGCCGGCGTCCCCACCGTGCCACGCAGCGCGAAAGGCCGGCCGACATAATGCCCCGCCGTCTCGATCGCCACATGATCGGCCGACGTCGGCGCATCGACCGCCAGATGGTCCAGCGTCAGCCCGCCAACCAGCGGCACGCTGTCGATCGCCCCTGTACGTAGCCGCACCTGGCGCAGACCGGGCATCGGCACGGCGTCCGATCCCAGATCCACCACCCGCGCCGTCAGGTCGATATCGTGAACGGCAGGCAGATTCGCATGCACGAACAGCCGGTCAACATCGGTCAGTTGCCCGATCGCCGTATGCACAGCGATATCATAGCCACGCAGCCGCATGGGGTCGGAGAGCGTCCCCTCCAGCGTGGTACTCCCCGCATCCCGCCCATCCACCCGGAATGCAGCCTGCAACCGGACAGGCCATGCCGAGGGCTCCGAGCTGAAGAGCCGCCCCGATTGCCCCGACACCGTGACAACAGCCGAGGGATCACCCTGTCTATGCCCCTGCGCGGCGATCGAAGGCGTGGCGCCGGTCAGCCCATACAGATCGAGCCTTTCCAGCGTCACCGCCCCGCTGGCATGAACCCGCTTATCATCCCAGCGCAGGTCGGCATCCTGGATACGGACGCTGCCGATACGGACCCGCCATGGCGTCGAGGGGGCGGACATCCCACCCGGCGGCCGATCGGATTCGGCGGGCGGCTGCATCTGCCAGTTGGCCCGCCCATCCGCCAGCCGTTCGACCAGCAGGTCGGGATGGGTCAGCCGGACCTCTTCCAGCCGGATTTCATGCCGCAGCAGCGGTATCAGGGCCAGCCGCGCCTCCAGCCCGGCAGCCGTGAGCATGTCCGGCCGCGCCCCGCCCGGCATGTCCGACAGCGCCAGATCGCGAACGGAGAGCGACGGATAAGGCAGGATATGCACCTGCACCGCCCCCACCCGCAGCACGCGGCCGGTCTGGTGCCACACCGCCGCCACCACCTGCGCGCGCAACGCGGCTGGGTCGATCAGCACCCGCGCGGCCAACACGCCCCCGGCGGCCAGCCCCCCCACCACGGCCACGGCCGCCAGCAGGGGCCAGCGCCGCCGTTTCGGTCGCGGCGGCGGCTTCGGTGCCCCTTCCCACACGACCGGCAGCATGGCTCAGCTCCGCCGTGGGGCCGGCGTGGCCCCGGCCGTGAACCCGAGCTGCTTGAAGGTCTCGCGCATATGGGTCGGCAATTCGGCCGACACCTGCAGGCGCCCCCCCGCCGGATGCGGCAGGTCCAGCGACCGGGCATGCAGATGCAACCGATCGACGAACCCCTCGGGATGCGCCTTGTCCCCCCCATATTTCGGGTCGCCCAAAATCGGCGTGCCCAGTGCCTCGCAATGCACGCGCAACTGATGGGTCCGTCCCGTCAACGGCGACAGCGCCAGCCAGGACAGTCGGCGCCCGGCCGCATCCAGCACCTCGTATTCCGACAGCGCGTGGGCCGCATCCTCGTCCTTGCGCGACGCCACCACCGTCAACGCGCCCGGCCCCGCCCCCAGCCGGGCCAGCGGCTGGTCGATCACGCCGCTGGCCGGGGTGGGCCGCCCCACCACGACCGCCCAGTAGGTCTTGCGCACATCGCGTCCACGAAAGGATGCCGCCAGCTTCGCCGCCACGCCGGGCGTGCGCGCCAGCAGCAGCAGGCCCGACGTGTCACGGTCGATCCGATGCACCAGGCGCGGGCGCGGATCGTCGTCATTCTCCTTCAGCGCATCCAGCATGCCGTCGACATGGTGGGTAATGCCCGGGCCGCCCTGTACCGCCAGCCCGGCAGGCTTGTTCAGGACGATCACCTGCGCGTCGCTGTACAGCACCATGCCCCGGATCTCGCGCACCAGGCGGTCGTCCAGCACCGGCCGCGGCGGCGGGGCCGGCCGCGCGGCGGCAGGGATCGGCGGCACGCGCACCGCCTGCCCCGGCACCAGCCGGGTCGCGGTGTCGGCGCGCTTGCCATCCACCCGCACTTGGCCCGTGCGACACAGTTTCTGCAATGCCCCCTGGGTCAAATGGGGGTAATGGCGGCGAAACCAGCGGTCGAGGCGGATATCGGCTTCGTCATCGCTGACGGTCAGGGTCACTACACTCATGACTGACGGCTTTCCCGCAGTCTGGCCCACCTGTCCAGCCGTCGCGCGATTTCCGCTTCGAATCCCCGGCCCGTCGGGCGGTACAGCGCCTCACGCCGCATCTCGTCCGGAAAGTAGTTCTGGCCGGAAAATCCCTCTTCGGCATCGTGGTCGTATTCGTATCCCTTGCCATAGCCCAGCTCTTTCATCAGGCCGGTAGGCGCGTTCAGGATATGGGCCGGCGGCATCAGGCTGCCGGTCGCCTTCGCCAGCCGCCGCGCGGCCTTGTAGGCGGTATAGACGGCATTCGATTTCGGCGCCGTGCCCAGGTGCACGACCAGTTGCGCCAGCGCCAGTTCGCCCTCGGGCGAACCGAGTCGCTCGTATGTTTCCCACGCCGCCACGGCCAAAGGCAGCGCCTGCGGATCGGCCATGCCCACATCCTCGGCCGCGAAGCGGGTCAGCCGCCGGGCGATAAAGCGCGGGTCCTCCCCCCCTTCGAGCATGCGGGCGAACCAGTACAGCGCCGCATCGGGGTCGGACCCCCGCAGCGATTTATGCAGCGCCGAGATCAGATTGTAATGTTCCTCGCGGTCCTTGTCGTACAGCACCGCGCGCCGCGCCAGCAGGCTGGACAGGCCCTGCGCATCCAGCCTCCGGTCATCCGGCAGCGCCAGCACCTGCTCGACCATGTTCAGCAGATAGCGCCCGTCGCCATCGGCCATCGCGCGCAGGGTCGCCCGCCCATCCGGCGTCAACGGCAGGGGCCGCCCGCACTCGGTTTCCGCCCGGCACAGCAACCGTTCCAGCGCCTCGTCATCCAGCCGGCGCAGCACCATCACCTGACAGCGCGAGAGCAACGCCCCATTCAGCGCGAAGGACGGGTTTTCGGTCGTCGCCCCCACCAGCACCACCGTCCCGTCCTCGACCACCGGCAGGAATCCATCCTGCTGGGCCCGATTGAAGCGATGGATCTCGTCCACGAACAACAGCGTGCCCCGCCCCGTGCCGGCCCATTGCCGCGCATCGTCGAACACCCGCTTCAGATCCGCCACGCCGGAGAAAACAGCCGAAATCTGCACGAATCGCAGCCCCGCCGCATCGGCCAGCAGGCGGGCAATGGTCGTCTTGCCGACCCCCGGCCCACCCCACAGGATCAGGCTGGCCAGCGTGCCCCGGTCCAGCATCCGCCGCAGGGCACCCTCCGGCCCCAGCAGATGGTCCTGCCCCACCACCTCATCCAGCGAAGCCGGGCGCAGCCGGTCGGCCAGGGGCTGGGTACGCGGCGGCGCCGAACGCATGCGGCGCGCCCCGGCCGGGGCATCCCGCGCCTCCGGGGCTACCGGACCACCGAACAGATCCCCGCTTCCCCGTTCATCCCGCCTGCCTGCCATGCCACCCTGCCCGCCCGTCTCGCACCTGCCCACCCATCCGATATCACGGACACAGTCATCGACAGAAATGGGATCGCCGCACGGCGAATGCCATACCAACCTCCCGGCGGCGCTCAGGACCGCCTCCCGAAAGTCCGCCAGCCCGCCGCCCGCCCTCGGCCCACCGACCGCAGACATTCCCATCCAACCCAGGATCGAAAGCGGCGTCATTCAAATTCTCGATCACGACGAACCTGTAAGCCGGGCGAACATCACGTTTCGGCCAGCATGCGGCATCGGACCGCCGCATCTCGGACCCCGCGCAAAAATGATGCTAGCTTTTCAGCCTGTTGCAGAACGAGGAACATATGATGGCCTATTCAAGCAAAACGATGCTGGCGGCGCTCGGCCTGGGGCTGCTCGCCCTTCCCGTCTCCGCGCTGGCGGCCGACAGACTGACCGGCGACCTCAAGGGCAGCGACGGCGCCTCCCACGGCACGGTCGAGGTCACGGAAGCGCCGAAGGGCGTCATCCTGCGCATCACCGCAACCGGCCTCACCCCCGGCTGGCACGGCGTGCATTTCCACGAGAAAGGCACTTGCGCGCCCCCCGCATTCAAGAGCGCCGGCGGCCATGTCCATGCCCATGACATCGCCAAGCCCGTGCACGGCCTGCTGAACGCCAACGCCAACGATTCGGGCGACCTGCCGAACATCCATGTCGGCACCGACGGCACCGCGACGGTCGAACTCTATTCCACCCTGGTATCTTTCAAGGGCGATGGCGGACGCCCCGCCCTGGTGGATGCCGACGGGTCATCGCTGGTCATTCACGTCAAACCCGACGATTACCAGACCCAGCCGATCGGCGGCGCCGGAGACCGGGCAGCCTGCGCGGTCCTAGCCGAATAAGCCACCGCACCGGTGGGGGAGAAAGACCATACGACCTCCCTCCCCCACCCCCCGCTTAATGCACGTTCCCGTAAGACGGCGCCCCCAGCCCTGGGCATGAGCACGCAGATCCCAGCGGCACCTGCGTCGGCAGATGGCAGCTATAGACGCCCGCCTTGCACAGATAGCCGTAACCGGCGATCGGCGTGCCGGGTGGCGGCGGATACCCCTCCGCCACACCCGTGCATCCGGCAGGCAGCGCCGCCAGCCCGGCCAGGATCAGGACCATCCGCCCTTTCGTGACCAACCGGCGCGCAATGCGATAGGTCGCCATTCCGTCCTCCCGTTTCCTGGGACAAGGACCATCAAACGGCTGGCTGCACCTGGTAGTTGCCTGCCCGGCTCTCAACCCTTCTCGGCAATGGCACGGCCCGCCGCATGGCCACTGGCCCAGGCCCACTGGAAATTATATCCCCCCAGCCAGCCAGTGACATCCACCGCCTCACCCACCGCGTAGAGGCCGGGCACGGTCCGGGCCTCCATGGTGCGTGACGACAGGTCGCGCGTATCGATGCCGCCGCGCGTCACCTCGGCCTTGGCAAAGCCCTCGCTCCCCGCCGGCGTCAGGTTCCACCCGGCCAACACCTGGCCCAGACGGTTCAGCACCGTGTCGGAGACATCGCCCACCGGCCGCTCCGGCAGATGGCGCGCCGCCATCGCCTGCGCAAAACGCTGCGGCAGAAAGCCCGCCAGCATCGTCCGTCCCTCGACCCGTGGCCGCTGGCGCTTCGCCTCGCGCAGCACGGCACCGGCATCGCATCCGGGCAGCAGGTTCAGGCTGATCGCCCGGCCCGGCTCCCAATAGGACGAAATCTGCAGGATCGCCGGCCCGGACAGGCCGCGGTGGGTGAACAGCATCGCTTCGCGAAACCGCGCGCCGCCGCACTGGGCCAGCACGTCCAGCGAAACGCCGGCCAGTTCGCGCGTCCATTCCAACTCCGCCGCATCCAGCGTCAGCGGAACCAGCGCCGGAGCCGTGGCCGTAACGCACAGCCCGAACTGCCGGGCCAACCCATGCGACAGCCCGCTCGCCCCCATGCGCGGAATCGACAGGCCCCCGGTCGCCAGCACCAGGGACGGCGCGCGGAAGATCCCGCGATCGGTCTCCACGCGGAACCCCTCGCCGCCCGTCACGCCCATGATCCGGTGCGAGAGGCGGATATCCACGCCGCCGGCCGCGCATTCCGCCAGCAGCATGGCCACCACCTGCCGCGCCGACCCGTCGCAGAATAATTGCCCCAACGTCTTCTCGTGCCACGCAATGCCGTGACGGCCGATCATCTCCAGGATGTCGGAGGGGCCGAAACGGGCCAGGGCCGATTTGGCGAAATGCGGATTACCGGACAGGAACCGCCCGGCATCCGTATCCAGATTGGTGAAATTGCAGCGCCCACCGCCCGAAATCAGGATCTTGCGCCCCGCTTCGGCCGCATGGTCCAGCACCACCACGCGCCGCCCGCGCTGGCCGGCGGCCAGCGCCGCCATCAGCCCGGCCGCCCCGGCACCCAGGACGATGGCGTCGGCATCGCTCGTCACGGACATCGGCCGGTCAGAAATCGAGGTCGGCGTAATGATCCGGCGGCACGATTCCCGTCACCCGATCATTCAGCAACGGACGGAAGCACGGGCGGGATTTCATCCTGGCGTACCAATCCTTGGCGGCCGGGGCCTTGCTCCAGTCGACATCGTTGATGAAATCCAGGCAGGACAGGTGGGACGCGGCGGCAAAATCGGCCAGCGAAAGGGTGGGCCCCGCCAGCCATTTCCGCGTCTCAGCCAGCCAGTCCAGATAGGACATATGATAACGGATATTGGCATATCCGGCCCGCAGCGCATTGCCGTCCGGGTTGCCCCGTCCCGCAATCCGCTTCATCACCTTTTCATGCAGCAGGTTCTGCGTGACCTCGTTCGCGAATTTCTCGTCGAACCAGGCAACCAGCCGCCGCACCTCGACGCGCTCGGCCAGCGTCCGCCCCAGCAACGGCGTATCGGGATAGGCTTCTTCCAGATATTCGCAGATCACGGACGAATTGGGAATCGAAAGCCCGTTTTCCTCGACCAGCATGGGGACGGTGCCAGCCGGGTTGGCCGACAGATATTCGGGCCGGCGTTCCCACACCCGTTCCATCATCGGTTCGAACGGCAGCCGCTTCTCGCCCAGGACCAGACGAACCTTGCGGCAATAGGGCGATAGAGGAAGATGATAGAGAATGCGCATTGTGACACTTTATTCCATCGAATCCCGCCTCGCCAAGGCCCACCGCGCACCCACACGGAAATCGAAGCCCGCACGCGCGGATCGCTCGACAGCGCCCCGTTCTCACGGTAGCTGGAACGGGTTCCCTTCCCCGCAACGTGAAGGTCCGTGACGCCCTTGTCCGACGAAACCCGACCGCTTCCCCGCATCCGCGCCCGTGGCCGCTCCTTCCTGGCCCTGGTGCTTTCCCCCGAAGCCGAACTGGACGACTGGCTGCGCGGGCTGGATGCCCAGATCGCGCGCTCACCCTCCTTCTTCGTGGGCAAGCCGATCATCCTGGATCTGGGCCTGCTGGCAGGCGACGCCGAAGGGCTGGCGGAATTATATCCCGCCCTGCTGGAGCGCGGGGTCCGGGTCATCGGAATCGAAGGGGGCGACCCGGACTGGCCGGCGGTGGCGGGCTGGAACTGGCCCATGGGCTTCGACGGCGGCCGCGCCGCCGGCACGGTGGAACTGCCCGAGGACAATGCAGGCCCTGCCGCGCCCATGCCTTCCCCGCCATCGGGGCCGGCAGCGGCGCTGATCGTCGAAGGGCCGGTGCGGTCGGGACAGTCGGTCCAGAACCCCGACGGTGATGTGGTGGTCATCGGGTCCGTGGCCTCGGGGGCCGAGATCTCGGCCGGCGGCTCGGTCCATGTCTACGGCACCCTGCGCGGGCGGGCGATCGCCGGCATGGGCGGACAGACCGGGGCGCGGATCTTCGCGGGGGTGATGAAGGCCGAGCTCCTGGCGATCGACGGATATTACATGATCGCCGAGGAAATCGACCCGGCCCTGCTCGACCGCTCCGCCCAGGCGATGCTGGAGGACGATACCCTGGTCGTCCGGACATTGAGCTGAGAGGTTGTTTCAAAAGCCCCGCTGGCGGTGGCCATCGAAACTTTTGAAACCGCCTCTGACGAAAATCCCGCTTTCCCGTTGCCCTCACCACATTTCCGCCATTAGATTCATATCAAGACGATGCCGCAGAACGGCAGGTCCGGACATAAGGAAACACGTATATGGCCAAGGTGCTGGTTGTCACTTCGGGTAAGGGCGGTGTGGGCAAGACCACATCGACCGCTGCCCTCGGCGCGGCACTGGCCCAGACCGGGAAAAACGTCGTCGTCGTCGATTTCGACGTCGGATTGCGCAACCTGGATCTGGTGATGGGGGCGGAACGCCGCGTGGTGTTCGACCTGATCAACGTCGTGCAGGGCGACGCCAAGCTGGCGCAGGCCCTGATCCGCGACAAGCGGGTGGAGACCCTCTCGATTCTCCCCGCCTCGCAGACCCGCGACAAGGACGCCCTGACCCCCGAGGGCGTCGCCCGGGTGATCGAGGAACTGCGCGAGAAATTCGACTGGGTGATCTGCGACAGCCCGGCCGGCATCGAGCGCGGCGCGCAACTGGCGATGTACCATGCCGACCAGGCCGTGGTGGTGACCAACCCCGAGGTCTCGTCGGTGCGCGACAGCGACCGCATCATCGGCATGCTCGACAGCACCACCGAGCGCGCCAAGAAGGGCGAGAAGATCGACAAGCACCTGCTGCTGACGCGCTACGACCCGTCGCGCGCCGCACGCGGGGAAATGCTGCGCACCGAAGACGTGCTGGAAATCCTGTCGATTCCCCTGCTGGGCATCATTCCGGAGAGCGAGGAGGTGCTGCGGGCATCCAATCTCGGCATGCCGGTCACCTTGTCCAACCCGACCAGCGCCCCGTCCCGCGCCTATTTCGAAGCGGTGCGCCGCCTGGAGGGCGAGACCCTGGATGTCAGCGTCCCCACCGAACGCAAAGGCCTGTTCGACTGGCTGTTCAAACGGAGTGTCGCATGAGCTTCCTGACCTCCCTGTTCGGACGCAAGACCTCGGCCCCCATCGCCCGTGACCGGCTGCAGATCCTGCTGGCGCACGAACGTGCCGGCGAAGGCCAGTCGGAACTGATCTCCAAGCTCCAGGAAGAAATCCTGGAAGTCATCAAGCGGCATATCTCCGTCGACCAGGACAAGGTCCAGATCAAGATGGATCGCGGCGCCGGCGTCTCGATGCTCGAGATCGACATCGAGGTCCCCGAAGCCACCAAACCCGCCGCCAAAGCCGATTAAGGGGCGGTTCCGGGGTCGGTTGAGCCGATCCCGGAACCCACCATTCTCAGCGTCCCGCCCGAATGCGCTCCGCATAGGACAGATTCCGCCTGCGCCATATCCCGGCCAGCAGGCCCGGCATCAGCAGCACCCAGAGATGGCGGCCGAGCCCATCCAGCGCGTCCAGGCAGAACGGCGACCGCAGCACGGCCCCACCCAGCAGGACGCAGCCTCCCACAATCATTCCCGTCATCGCCATGGCGCCAGCGGCGCGCGCAAGCGCTCCGGTCATGCCGTGCTGCCCGCATCCACCAGCGGCAGCAGCGGCTCGATCCAGGTGCGGGCATATTCGGCATCGCTGACCAGCGCCCGGGTGGCCGCAAACGGGTCGTGGGCGCGCAGCGCCGTGATCAGCTCGTCATGGGGGTGCGGCACGCCGGGCGGCCGCGCGGGCGGCGCCGTGCGCGCCAGGGCATAAAGCGGCCCGATCCGCGCCCAGAGATTATGCAGGATGTTCGCCGTCAGCGGCAGGTCGGCCATGGTCGCCAGCATCGCATGGAAATCGGCATTGCCGGCCGCCATCATGCCCTCATCCTGCCGGGCGCAGGCCTGCTGGAACCGCTCATGCAGGTCCGACAGGGCCTCCAGCTCCTCCGGCGTGGCGCGCAGTGCCGCCGCCTGGACCAGACGGCTTTCCAGGTCGACGCGCAGCCGGTGGATCTCCCGGAAACTGGCAGACGTAATGTCCGGCACCACCGCCGTGTTGCGGTCGTTCAGGCCCAGCGCCTGTTCCGACACCAGCCGCAGCAGGGCCTCACGCACCGGCGTGGGACTCAGCCCGAGTTCCGCGGCCAGCGGGCGCAGCACCAGCCTCTGGCCTACCCGATACCGGCTGCGGATCAGGCCGCTGCGAATATATTCATAGGCATCCGCGCTCAGGACCCGCCTGCCGCCATCCGTCGCCGCACGGGCTGGCCGGCCCGGCTCGGCGCCACGGTGCCCATTCTCTCCGGCAGGCACGCCGGTCTGCCTTCCGTCGGGCCATGCCGCCACGCGCAGCATCACGTCCTGCTCATCCCCGTCATTCCAATATGCCGTCATCGCGTCACACCGCACCCTCGATGAACATGGACTGGCGCTCGAGGAAGTCGCGATAGGGGCCTTCGGTCCGCTCCAGAACGCTCACAGGCCCGTCCTGCACGATCCGGCCATGATCCATCACCACGATCCGGTCGAAATCGCGCAGGGTGGACAGGCGATGGGCCACCGCAATCACGGTGCGCCCGACTTTCAGCCGGTCCAGCGCCTCCTGCACGCGCTGTTCGCTTTCACTGTCCAGGGCACTGGTCGCCTCGTCGAGAATCAGGATCGGCGCATTGCGCAGGAACGCACGGGCAATGGCGATCCGCTGCCGCTGCCCACCCGAGAGCTTGACCCCCCGGTCCCCGACCTCGGTCTGGAAGCCCTCGGGCATCGCGTCGATGAAATCGCGGCATCCGGCGGCGATCGAGGCGGCGATCACCTCGTCATCCGTGGCGTCGGGGCGGCCATAGCGGATATTCTCCATCACCGACCGCCGCAGCAGCGACACGTCCTGCGGCACCACCGACATGCAGGCCCGCAGGCTCTTCTCGTCCAGGTCGCGGATATCGACACCGTCGATCTGGATCGCCCCGCCCTGCACGTAGCGCAGGCGCTGGATCAGGGCCAGGATCGTGCTCTTGCCCGATCCGGACCGCCCCACCAGCCCCACCCGCGTCCCGGCCTCGACCACCAGGTTGAAATGCGACAGCACCGGCTTCCCGCCCGGATAGGCGAACATCACCTCGCGGAACGCCACCTCGCCGCGCACCGGGCCGGCAAAGCCGCGCGCATTCGGGGAATCGACCATTTCATGCGGGACGAGAATCGCGGACAGCGCCTCGTCCAGCCGGGCGATATGCTGGATGGTCTCCACCAGCGCCACGGCCAGGTCGCGGGTCCCGTGCAGGATCATGAAGCCCAGATTGGCCACCATCACCACGTCGCCGACGCTGGCCCGGCCCAGATGCCACAGCATCACCACCCAGGACAGCAGGCCCGCCGTCAGCACCGCCGTCAGCACCGCATGCACCAGCCGCAGCTTTTCCATGTAGCGCAGCGACCGGCTACGCGCCCCCATTTCCTGGCGCATGGTGTCGCCCAGGCGCAGCCGCTCGTAATGGGTCATGCCGAACGAGCGGACCAGCGGGATGTTGTTGACGATGTCCAGCATCTCGCCATCCACGCGCGCCGCCTCGGCGGCATAATGCTGGTGCATGCCCCGGCCGCCGGCCGCCATGCGGAACATCAGGAAGCACAACGCCGCCGACAGCGTCACGATCACCCCCGCCATGACCGGGCTGATCGTCAGCAGCAGGCCGATCGACAGCGCCACGTTCAGGCAGGGCGGCAGGACATTCCACGCCGCCAGGTTTTCCAGCGTGAACACCGACATGGACGCGGTGGAAATGCGCGCCGCCATGGCGCCCGGCATGCGGTCGGCAAAATAGCCGGCGGAATGGCTCGTCAGGTAGCGGAACAGGTCGCGCCGCACGTCGCCCGTCATGGCCACGAAGGCATAGGTGGCAAACCACCCGGCCACCCGCCACGACATATTGTCGAAGGTGATGACCGCCACCAGGATCGCCACCGCATTCCAGACGGGGTGCATATCTCCCACACCGTGCACGGTCATGGTATCGACCAGGAAACGGGTGGCATATGTGGCACCGACCGTGCAGCCGACAGCGACCATGACCGAAAGGAAGATCACGGCATGCAGAAGCGCATGACCCCGCGCATAGCGGAAGACGAAGGAAAGCGGCCGGCCCAGATAATGAACCAACTGATCGTCTGAAATGGTGGTCTCGGTATCAGTCGCCAAAATCGGCTGCCCTCTCTGCTGCCGGTTCATCCGGTCGTCGTGACGCGCGGAAAGTTCCACACCTTGAAATGTTTATCTATCCGGATCGAGGGGAAGAAAGATAGGCTCTCCCTGCCCTTCCACGCAGATGCCGGGCAAGCCGGCCCATGGGATGGAACATCCCTTATCCCGGTTCGTTCCACCTGCACCCGGCCCGCCATCGCGGCGTGCCCTCAAGGCCTGCCATCGATTTGCCGTTTCGTGATCGCACGCTAGCATCCCCTGTCCATTCCTGCGGAAGAAAGAAGTGAACTGCCCCATGCGTATCGCCCAGATCGCGCCGCTCCATGAAGCCGTACCGCCCAAACTGTATGGCGGCACCGAGCGTGTCGTGTCTTTCCTGACGGAAGAACTGACTTCCATGGGCCATGATGTGACCCTGTTCGCCAGCGGCGACAGCGTGACCTCCGCCCGGCTGACCGCCTGCTGGCCGCAGGCCCTGCGCCTCGACCCCGCGATTCGCGACCCGATCGCGCCGCACATGCTGATGATGGAACAGGTCGCCCGGGTGGCGGAGCAGTTCGATATCCTGCATTTCCATATGGATTACTGGCCCTTCACCTATTTCAGCCGCCAGAAGACGCCGATGCTGACCACCATGCATGGCCGCCTGGACCTGATGGAGCTGCAGCCGGTGTTCGACGCCTTTCCCAAGGTGCCGATCGTCTCGATCTCCAACAACCAGCGCCTGCCCCTGCCCCAGGCCCATTACGTCCGCACCGTGCTGCACGGCCTGCCCGAGAAGCTGCTGACGCCGCAGCCGGGCCCGCGCGACTATTTCGCCTTCCTGGGCAGGATCTGCCCGGAAAAAGGCGTGGACAAGGCAATCCGCATCGCCCGCGCCCTCAATGTGCCGCTGAAGATCGCCGCCAAGATCGACAAGGTGGATGCCGAGTATTTCGAGCGCGAGATCGTCCCGATGCTGGGCGAGGGCGTGGAACTGATCGGCGAGATCAACGACCGGCAGAAGCCCGCCTTCCTGTCCGGCGCGCGGGCACTGCTGATGCCGATCGACTGGCCCGAGCCGTTCGGCCTGGTGATGATCGAGGCCATGGCCTGCGGCACGCCCGTGGTCGCCTTCCGTCGCGGCTCGGTCCCCGAAGTGCTGGAAGACGGGCTGACCGGCCTGATCGTGAATGACGAGCACGAGGCCATCACCGCCTGCGCCCGCCTGCCGGAGCTGCAGTCCGACCGCATCCGCGAGCGATTCGAGCAGCGCTTCACCGCCCGGCGCATGGCCGAGGATTATCTCGACATCTACCGCGAGCTGATCGAAGCCAGGAAGACCGCCTGAATGGTCCCAAAGCCCGGCCTGCCGGCCGGGCGCGGCACTCAACGCCGCGCAGCTTCGCCCGCCACGACCTGCCGCCCCAGGGCAACCAGGGGCAGCACGGCGCCGGCCAGCGAAACCGCCTGCCACCCGCCCTGGTGAAACAGGGCGGCCGCAAGCACCGACCCCGCCGCGCCGCACAGGAAGACGATGGTCATGAACAGGGCGTTCAGCCGTCCCCGGATCTCCGGCCGCAGCATGTAGATCGCCCGCATGCTGACCACCTGGTTGGTTTGCACGCCGGCATCCAGCACGATCGCCGCCACCGCCAGCGGCACCAGCGCGTGGCCCGCCACCGCCGCCAGCCCCAGCGCGAAGCCCCCCGCCACCATCACCATCGCCCCTGTCGTCGCGGCATTCGTCAGCCCCCGGTCCGCCAGGCGCCCGGCCACGGGGGCCGCCAGCGCGCCCCCCGCTCCGGCGAGGGCAAACAGCGCAATACCCGTCTGCCCCAGATGAAAGGGTGCCGACGCCAGTTGCAGCGGCACCGCCGTCCAGAAGACATTGAACGCGGCGAACACCGATCCCTGATAGAACGCCCGCCGGCGCAGCAGCGGGGTATCGCGCAGGATACCGGGCAGCGACGCCAGGATGTGCAGGTAGGTCAGGCCGTCATGCACGGGCTGCCGGCGCGGCAGGCCGCGCGCCAGCGCCGCCATCAGCCCCAGCGTCATCGCGCACGACGCCAGGAAGACGGTATGCCAGCCGGCATAATCGGCGACGACGCTCGAGAACGGCCGGGCCAGCATGATCCCGCCGATCAGCCCGCCCATGACCGTACCCACCACGCGGCCGCGATCCTTCTCGGCCGACAGATGCGACGCCAGCGGCACCAGCACCTGGGTGGCTGTGGCAAAGACACCGATGGCAAACGCCATCAGCAGGAATGCCCCCGCCGACCGCACGAAGGCCGAGGCCAGCAGCGTCAGGGCCAGCCCCCCCAGCGCCACCAGGACCAGCCGCCGGTTCTCCACGATATCGGCCAGCGAGACGAGGCCGATCATGCCGCAGCCATACCCCAGTTGCGTCAGCATGACGATGCTGCCCAGCCATGCCGGCGCCAGGCCGATATCGGGGCCGATCAGGCCGATCAGCGGCTGGGCGTAATAGATATTGGCCACCACAAGGCCGGCGGCACAGGCGATCAGGCGAATGATCCCGACCCCAGCAGGCGCAGAAGACGCAGTCATGTCGTTATCCCGGTTTTCATGACGGAACTCTATCCCCCGATAGCCGATATCTAGAAATCGAACCCGCAAACCGGCCTGCCCTGCCACCAAGCAGGACCGGACGGGTGCGGAGACCCGACCCCGTCCCGGCACAAACGGGGCGGGCTTGGCCTGTGCAACATGCTTGCCCCTTCGCGCATTGCCTGGGCGCGCATTACTTTGGGTTGACAAAAACGTTTTGATTATGAAACACTTATCACGCGGAGCGTGAAATCTGGTACCAACCAATCAAAAACTGCCATTTTTCTAGCCTGAATCGTCAAAAATTGGACTTATCGGTAGGCGGGTCACAATGGACCGTTTTGTCGGAATAAGCCTTCAATTCTTTGCTGGGCAACCCGCGAGGGGCGTGCATGGAAATACGGTTTCCATCGGCACGCTCTTGCACCATGCCCCGGTAAAGAATGGGTGGAATACCATGTCACCCATAAACGACGAGAATTCCCGCTCCGTATTGGCCACCGGTTACACACATCCGGCGGCCAGTCATCCTCGATCGTGCCGCATTGCGCAAGCCTTGCGGCGACGAGCGGTTCCTCAGGGAGGAAATCATGAAACTGATAGTCGCAATAATAAAACCTTTCAAACTCGATGACGTGCGTGAGGCTCTGTCCGCCCTCGGCGTGACAGGGATTACCGTGACCGACGTCAAAGGATTCGGTCGCCAGAAGGGCCAGACCGAAATCTATCGTGGCGCGGAATATCAGGAACATTTCGTTCCGAAGTCGAAACTTGAAATCGCAGTCCCGAGCGACCTTGCCGATCCTGTGATGGAGGCCATCCGCCTGGCCGCCAACACCGGAAAAATCGGTGACGGGAAAATCTTCGTTCTTGATGTGGAGCAGGCAATGCGCATTCGTACAGGTGAAACGGGGGATAGCGCCCTATGAGGAATCCCCCTTCCATGTTCCGGGCTCTCAAGCTTTCGGGCGTCACCAGGGCCCCGGCTCTTCTTCTCCCGATCGTCGCCCTGTCCTCCCCCGCCCTCGCCGCCGACGCCCCGCCCGCGCCCCCCGCGATCGACACGGGCGACACGTCGTGGATGCTGGTCAGCACCGCGCTGGTGCTGATGATGACCATCCCGGGCCTGGCCCTGTTCTATGCCGGCATGGTCCGCCGCAAGAACGTGCTGGCGACGCTGATGCAGTCCTTCGCGATCTGCTGCATCGTCACCGTCGTCTGGATGGTGGCCGGCTACAGCCTGGCCTTCGGCACCGGCACCCCCTATATCGGCGACCTGTCGCGCGTCCTGCTCAACGGCATCGGCGCGCATATCGCCAAGGGCGCCGATATCGGCTTCACGCTGGGCGCGGGCACCCCCAACGCGGTCACGATGACGATCCCCGAGAGCGTCTGGATGATGTTCCAGATGACGTTCGCCATCATCACCCCGGCGCTGATCGCCGGCGCGTTCGCCGAACGCATGAAGTTCAGCGCCCTGTGCGTCTTCACCATCCTGTGGTCTCTGCTGGTCTACTCACCGATCGCCCACTGGGTGTGGAGCCCGCTGGGCTGGGTTGCCGGCCTGGGCGCCATCGATTTCGCGGGCGGCACCGTCGTGCATATCAATGCCGGTGTGGCCGGCCTCGTCACGGCCCTGGTGCTGGGCAAGCGCAAGGGTTATGGGCAGGACGATCTGTCGCCCTTCAACCTGACCTACGCCGTCATCGGCGCGTCGCTGCTATGGGTGGGCTGGTTCGGCTTCAATGCCGGCTCGGCCGTCGGCGCCAACGGCCGCGCCGGCATGGCCATGACCACCACCCAGATCGCCACCGCCGCCGCCGGCCTCGGCTGGATGCTGGCCGAATGGGTCCGCCGCGGCAAGCCGACCGTGCTGGGCATCATCTCCGGCGCAGTGGGCGGCCTGGTCGCCATCACGCCGGCGGCGGGCTTCGTCCTGCCGGGCAGCGCCCTGATCATCGGCGTGGTGGCCGGCGTGGTCTGCTTCTGGGCCGCCACCTCGCTCAAGCACATGCTGGGCTATGATGACAGCCTGGACGCGTTCGGCGTGCACGGCATCGGCGGCATCATCGGCGCATTGCTGACCGGCGTGTTCGCCTATGGACCACTCTCGGCCACCGATGCCAATCCCGGCGGTATCAGTGGTTCGTTCGCGCAGTTCGTCTCCCAGGCCGAGGCCGTGGGCATCACCATCGCCTGGTGCGCCGCGGCATCCTTCATCCTGCTCAAGATCGTTGACCTGACGATCGGCCTGCGCGTCACGGCGGACCAGGAAGAAGAAGGGCTGGACATGACCCTTCACGGAGAACGCATCAACTGAACGACAAGATTCAGGCGCCACTTCGTCACTAACACAGAGGGAGGGGGAGGGTTACTTCCCCCTCACAATAAGGAGAGGGAGCGAAGCGTGTCGAACTTAAGAAAAAAATCTCGTTTTTCTATTTCTCTTTTTCTCACGGCAAGTGGCCTCGTGCTTCCTGCGGCGGCCCAGGCCCAGGTTGCGGTATTCAGCAATCCGTCAAACAAGTCGGGCTTTTCCCAATGGCTCAATGATGTCACCCTGGTGGGCCAGATCGAGGGTGGAATCATGGCCAATCCGGCCCGCCCCGATAACGGGATCAATTTCGGCAACTTCCTCGCCGACCATGCCAACCAGGTCCAGCTGAACCAGCTCGAATTCACGCTTTCAAAAGCCATCGACCCGAGCAAGAGCGCGTATCAGATCGGCTTCACGCTGGAAGGGCTCTACGGTTCCGATGCACGCTATTATCATCTGCTGGGCGTCTCGGATCGCGCGTTCTCGAACCGCTATCAACTGATCCCGGCCCAGGCCCATGTCGACGTGCATCTGCCATGGCTGACCCGCGGCGGCCTGGATATGCAGGCCGGCATTCTCCAGGCGCCCATGGGGGTCGAAACGCTCGATCCCACGACGCGTCCCTTCTATACGCTCGCCTACACATCCGAATACTCCGTGCCGTTCGAACATGTCGGCGCGATGTTCAAATGGCATGTCATCCCGATTCTCGATGTCACGTTCGGCGTCGATACCGGCAATCAGACCACGTTCGGCAAGAGCGACCCCAATCACGAGGCAGCGGGATATTTCGGCTTCAACCTGAACGGACTTGCCGGCGGCAAGCTCAACATCATCGAACTCAGCCGCATCGGTCCGGAAAATGCCGTCGCGGCCCTCGGTCCGCGCGCGGACAGCGAGATGCGGTACTGGAACGATATCAACGCCGCGTACCAGGTCAACGACAAGCTGTCGGTCACGGGCGAGTTCAATTACCTGCACGATGAGGGCCTGCGCGCCGACACCTACAGCTTCGTGAGCTTCCTCAGCTACAAGATCACCCCATCGCTGACCTTCAACTATCGTGGTGAAATCTACCGCGACAATACCGGCCAGTTCGTCCTCAGCTTCCTGAACAACACCGCGTACATGACCGCCTTTACGGGCGCCGCAGTCCCGCTGGAGGCAGCGCCTCCCACAACCTATGGTGCGCTGACCCTCGGGGTAACCTACAGGCCAACTCTCGGCCATGGGGTCCGTGTCTTCGAGCTGCGGCCCGAAATCCGCTTCGACCGGTCGCTGAACGGAACCTCTCCGTTCAATGACGGTCGCAATACAGGTGTGTTCACCTTCGGTATGGACGGCGTACT
The DNA here is from genome assembly GCF_014174215.1 of Gluconacetobacter tumulicola. GTDB lineage: Bacteria > Pseudomonadota > Alphaproteobacteria > Acetobacterales > Acetobacteraceae > Gluconacetobacter > Gluconacetobacter tumulicola. Next base: position 140,287 of record NZ_JABEQL010000009.1, read on the forward strand.
CGGTTTCTAACACCGGGTAACCAACCACACTGCCCCGCTTCGGCGGCGATGTGGCACCAGAAACCGCAAGGAGCCGGCGCGGGCATGCCAGGGGCCTGTCCGCCCCGCTTCAGCCGCTCGGGGACGGGCGAAAACGCATCTCGATCCCGCGCTCCACGAGGAATTGCTCCATCCGCGTTCGAAAGGCCGGCGTCGCGGTCTGCCAGGCATTCTCGAAATGCCGGCGCGCCCGGATCATCTCGCCTTCCGCCAGCAGAAAGCGGGCGAGATTGAAATGCCCGCGAAAATCGCCGCCCTCGGCGGCGCGGACATACCATGCCCGCGCCTGGACCAGATCACGCGTCACCGCCCATCCATCTTCATAAAAACCGCCGATGATGTTGAAGGATTTGCAGTGTCCCCGCGCGGCTGCCCACCGGAACCAGGCCAGCGCCCGCACATGGTCGGGCGGCCCATCCCACCCCAGGGTCAGGCCGGTGGCATAATTGTACATGCCCCAATCCAGGCCGGCACAGGCGGCCCGACGATACCAGCGCAGCGCCTCGGCCGGGGCGGCAGGCATGCCCCAGCCCAGTTCGCAGCAGCGCCCGACCATGTTGCACCCCATGGCGCTACCCTGCCGCGCCGCCGCCAGAAACCACCCCAGCGCCGCACGCGCGTCGCGGGGCAGCAGCACACCATCCAGCAGGATCTGCCCCAGCGCGAGCTGCGCATCGGCCAGCCCGCCGCCGGCCAGGTCGCAGATCGTCGCGACTCCGGCCGTCGCCTGGTCGGGTCCAGCCTCCCGCATTGCGCCGGTCAGAAATGCGCGTTCAGGTTCACCAGCGCCGTCCGGCCCGGCGCCTGCATCGCATAATGCGTGGTGTAGGCCTGGGTGAAATAGCGCTTGTTGGCAAGGTTCTGCACATTGAGCTGCAGGCTGTAGTGCTTCATGAACTTGTAGGTGGCCATGACGTCGAACCGCCAGTAACTGGGTACGAATTTCGGCGCCGTCGGGGAATCCGTGCCATACACCTTGCCCATGTAATAAACGCCCGCCGCCACCGTCAGCGGCTGGATGACGCGATAGGTCGTCCACAGCGCCAGGCTGCTCTCCGGCGTGTTCGGCGCATGGCGCCCATCCATCAGCCCGGCAGCAGCCCCGGACCCGCCGGCCTTCAGCAGCCGCGCATCCAGGTAGGTGAAACCGCCATTGATCGACCAGTCGCGGGTGATCTGCCCGTTCAGACCGACCTCGAAGCCCCGAACCCGCTTGGTGCCGCCATTGTCGATCCCGCCCGTCGCGGTGGTGATCTTGAAATTGGTGGCGTCGATCTGAAACAGCGCGCCGGTCACCAGCAGCCGGTTATGCAGCATGTTCCATTTGGTGCCGACCTCGATCGTGCGGTCGCGTTCCGGCTTCAGCACGGCGCCGATATTGCCCGATCGGTCGGCACCAAGGCTGATATCGTCCGATCCCTGGCCGACCGAATTGCCCGGCGGAATCGCCGACGTGGCATAGGACGCATAGATCGAGCCATTGGAGCGCGGCTTGTAGACCAGCGCACCCTGGTAGGTGAACAGATTGTCGCCACGCCCATATTCGCCCGCCGCCGCGCGATAGGTGCTCTGCACATTGTCGTAGCGCAGGCCGACATTGGCCTGGAGCTGCTTCAGCAGCGTGATCGTGTCGAACAGATAGACCGCCTTGGTATCGAAGCGCGTGCTGTTCGGGTTCCCCGTATGCCTCAGGTCGCCCGTCCAGAGCTGGCCCGGATTCGGATCGGGCAGCAAGGTACAGGTGCCCGACGAAAAGGCCAGCGCGGTGGCGCAACGGGTGAAATTGGTGCCCGAGGCCACATTCTGGCCGTTCACATAGGCCGTGTAATTGTCGTTCTTGCCCTGCTCGCGCGTAAACTCCGCGCCGGAGGCAAACTGGTTCCTGAAGCCCGCCAGATCGAACGATCCATAGAAATCGGTCTGGTTGGTCGCCGTATCGAAAGTGGAGAAACGGCTGTTCAGGCGCCGATAGACATAGCCGTAATAGATATTGCCCTGGCTGTCGTCCGGCATCGTCCAGCGGTCGTTCTGCGTCGTTTCCGAATAGCGCGTGGTATTGCGCAGATGCAGCGTGCTGCTGAAATCATGTTCCAGCCGCAGCGTGCCCATGTCGATGCCATCCTGGTTGGCATCGCGGTTCTCCAGCCCGTACCAGGTATCGAACGGCACCTTGACCGGAGCGCCATCGCCCGTCGCCATGACCCGCGCCGCACCGCCCGAGCGCGGGTTGAAGGTCGGATTATTGTACGGAATGCCGACATCGGGCAGGTCGTCATTCTGCATATGGTAATACATCAGCGTGACGCGGTTGGGGGTCCCCAGCCCGAACGACACCGCCGGCGCCACGCCGAAACGCCGGTAATGGGTGGGCCCGCGCCCCGCCACGCCCTGGTCGTCACCCATCAGGTTCAGCCGGAAGGCCCCCGTGTCCGTAATCCGCCAGTTACCGTCGAACGTGCCGCGCTTGTAATCGGCATTGCCGAAACCGAGATTGGCATCGACCACATTCTTCAGGGTGGGCATCTTGCTGTTGATCAGGATCGCACCGCCGGCCCCGCCCCGCCCGGCGATGGCCCCGGTATCGCCCTTGACGATTTCGATCGATTCCACATTGAACGTCTCGCGCGACTGCGCCCCGACATCGCGCAATCCATCGACAAAGGTGCTCGACTGCGCGTCAAACCCCCGCAGGAACGGCCGGTCGCCGACCGGGTTACCCCCCTCGCCCGCGCCCATCGTAATCCCTGGCACATTGCGCAACGCATCGGCCAGCGTGTTCGACGCGGTCTGGGTCAGCAACTGGCGCGAAATGACCGACACGCTCTTGGGTGTATCAAGCAGCGAGGCGGTGAATTTCGGCGACATGTCATGCCACATGCCCACGACTTCGATATGTTCGTGCCGCGGATTGGGCCGATCCTGATGCGCCTTCTTCCTTTCCTCGTCGGTCAGCTTGTCCGACGCCGCCACACCCGGCGTCGCGGCCAGCCCCTGGGACCCGATCATCGCCATCGCCAGACCACACAGGACCTGACCGCGCTGGGGCGCCACCTGCTGCGCCACACGCCATTTTCCAGTGACACCCATTCGCCGGGGTTTCCTCAATGCCATATATGAAAATGCGAACTATTCGCATTAACAGCGTATGTTTCACGAGAGATACAAAGCGTCAAGAAATTCATTTGCGACAAAAAATGTCTTGTCCATTCCCGGCGATGCACTCCCACCGGTCATCGCACAAGAATACTGAAATCTATAGATAATTTCAGTATTATTCCATTCAGTGCCTGACTGAAAATGTGGGCTGGTGAGCGAGAGCGGCCCGGTAGGGCCGCGCCCGGCGTGTGTTTTCGAGCACCGAAGCGGAGCGGCCTTGAGGGCCGTGAGCGTGAGCATCGGAGCACAGAAAACGCGCGTCGGATCGCCGCCAGCGCGCATTTTGGTCAGGCACTCAGAGTTCGCACCATTGGCGCATGAGATTATGATAACAATTCACCAGCTCGAGCACGGCAGGATCGTCATCCGCCAGACGCATGCGCAGATCCATGATCGTGCGATCCAGGTCGAACAGGATCCGCCGCCGCTCCACGTCCCGGACCATCGATTGCGTCCAGAAAAACGATGCCCAGCGACTGCCACGCGTGACCGGGGTCACATCATGCAGCACCGTGGTGTCGTAGACGATCATGTCCCCGGCCGGCAGCTTGATCTCCTGCACGCCCGAGGCATCGTGTATTCTCAACTCGCCCCCGTCATATTCTTCGGGGTCGGTCAGGAAGAGCGTCGAGGAAACATCCGTGCGGATACGCATTCCGCCGGAATTGGGGATCGGCCGGATGGCATTGTCCACATGCGCACCGAACGACATGCCCTCGTCATAGCGGTTGAACAGCGGCGGCACGACGCGCAGCGGCACGACCGCACTGTTGAACAGATTGTTCCGCCCCAGTGCACGCAGCACGATCTCACCCAGCGAACGATGCAGCGGATGGTCCAGCGGGATCTGGAGATTGTTCTTGGCCGACGCCGATTGCGGCCCTGCCGTCACCCTCCCATCCGCCCAGTTCGCCTCGGCAAGCGCGCGACGACAGTGAAGAAGCTCATCGGCCGAAAGAACATTGGGGATATGCAGCAACATGGCGGTCTCGATCTATGGCGCTTGCATGGTCCGCGCCTGGACGAACGGCAACGCCCCATGCGGACGACATGCAAGATCGCTGAATAGCTTGGTTGCGACAGATTATCAATTGCATAAATGCCCCGATCATGGTTTGTAGCGCCAAGCGTCAACCGTCATGGGTTCCCTACAGATGCGGCTTCTCGACACCCTGAAAAAGACCGCCATCCAGCGCCGGCGCGACAGGGACACACCGCCTCCCCTGCCCGATTTCATCGACGAAATCCGCATCCGGGCCGCGCAGGGCCATGTTCCGGAGCAGGTGTGCTGGGGCGACATCCTGCTCGACAGCATCTATGTGCCGCCCAACCCGCAGCAGGCGCGAAAATGGTACGAAATCGCCGCCTCCGCCGGCTACGCGCCCGCCCATAACATGCTCGGGCGGTGCCATCATTTCGGATGGGGCTGCGCGGTCGACCTCCCGGCCGCCGCCGCCAGCTACGAAACGGCGGCGCGCCTGGGCGACCTCTGGGGATGCTACAATCTGGGCATCATGACGATGCGCGGCCTCGGCATGCCGGCCGATCTGCGCCTCGCACTGGCACTGTTCCGCAGCGCCGCCGAACGCGGACACGCCAAGTCGATGAACCTGGTCGCCCGCTTCACCGAAGAGGGCTGGCACACCGAACGCAATCCCGCCGCGGCTCTCGCATGGTACCGCCGCTCGGCCGAAGGCGGCGATTATCGCGGACAGCATAATTATGCATCGGCGCTGCTGGCGATGGGCAAGCGTGCCGAGGCCCTGGACTGGTGGCGGCGCGCGGTCGACGATGCGACATCGGACATATTGCTGGCCATGGAGCGCACCCTGCACGCCCTCGGCCCGCACGGAGACACGGCCCTCTCGAATCAGGTCCACGATCGCCTCGATACCCTCGGCATCCCCCGCCAGACGGACGACTGATCGAGTCGAGGCCTTATCCCTGCCGCAGCAGGTTCAACATCCGCGTCGCGGCGGCCGGCACCCCCCGCTCTTCCAGCCGCCCTCCACTGACAGGCCGCTCCACCCCCGTCGTTCCGGGGAAGGAAAGCGGCAGCCCGCGCACGGCACGCGCGGCCAGAAAACCGAAGCACTGGGCTTCCAGCGCATCGCCATTCCATCCCACGGCCTCGACCGGTTCGACGGCAACGCCCAGCGCCTGCCGCAATCCCTCCATCAGCACCGGGTTATGACGGCCACCGCCACAGACCAGCCAGCGGCGCGGCGCGAATGGCAGAGGCAGTTCCGCCACCGCCCGAACGGTAAAGGCGGCAAGCGTCGCCGCCCCATCGGCCGGCGACAGAGGGGCCAGCAGATCCATGGCACGATGAAACGACAGGCGGTCGAGCGATTTCGGCGCCGGCCGACGAAAGAACGGGTCGCCCATCAGGTCCCCCAGAACCGCCCCATCGACCCGCCCCGCCCTGGCCAGCGCCCCGTCACGATCGCAGGGCACGCCGGTATGGCGCATCGCCCAATCATCCAGCAGCGCATTGCCCGGCCCCACATCGCAGGCCAGCAACTCTCCCGACGCCCCGAGCAGCGAGACATTCGCCACCCCGCCGATATTCAGCACGGCCAAAGGATGCTCCAGTCCAAGGGCGAGGGCCTGATGAAAGACCGGCACCAGCGGCGCTCCCTCGCCCCCCGCGGCAAGATCCGCACTGCGAAAATCATGCACGACCGGCACCCCGGTTTCCGCCGCCAGCAGGCCGGCATCACCGATCTGCCAGCTTCGATGCTCCTCCGGACGGTGCAGGATCGTCTGGCCATGAAAACCGATCAGATCCGCCGGCCAGTCCAGAGCGCGAACCGCTGCAACATGCAGGCGCGTCAGATCATGCTCGACAGCCAGCAGTTCCGGATCATCCGCCCGCAGGCTCGCCGCACGATCGAGAATGGCCCGGGTCCGCGCCCGAAGCTCGGGCGGAAAGGGAACGGTCGTCGTCGGCCCGGCCGCCCCGACCATGATACCATCCGTCTCGATGGCGGCGGCATCCACACCGTCCAGCGACGTGCCGCTCATCAGACCGATCACCCGGACCATCAGACCTATCCCTCTCGAAACAGCATCCAGACTATCGCATCGGGATCAATGGCGGAACATGACCGTCATGCAGCCATCCGGCGCACGACGCCGATACCCTCACAGATAGCGCAGGCGGACTTCGTCGATGGCATGCGACCGCCCCTTGCGCATGATCAACCGCGCGCGTTCACGCGTGGGCAGGATATTGGCTTCCAGATTGGGCAGGTTGATCCGGTTCCAGATCTGCCCCGCGACCCGTTCAGCCTCGGACGGCGACAGGTCGGCATAGTGATGGAAATAGGAAGTCGGCTTGCGGAACGCCGTGCGCTGCAACAGCAGGAACCGTTCCACATACCACGATTCGATATCGCTGGTCGTGGCATCGAGATAGATCGAGAAATCGAAATAATCCGACGCCACCATCGACCGGTCGGTACCGGTCTGCAGCACGTTCAGCCCCTCGAAGATCAGGATATCCGGCCGGTCCACCGTCTGGAAACGGTCAGGCACGATATCGTACGCCTCATGCGAATAGAGCGGCACCTGCTGCAACCGCTCGCCCGCCTTGACGGCGGCGAGGAAGGCGATCATCCGCCGCAGGTCGTAGCTCTCCGGGAAGCCCTTGCGCTGCATCAGGCTCCGTTCCTCGAGAACCCGCGTCGGCAGCAGAAACCCGTCGGTCGTCACCAGGTCGACGCGCGGATGGTCCGGCCAGCGCGACAGCACGACCTGAAGCAGCCGGGCAAAGGTGCTCTTCCCCACACCCACACTGCCGGCGATGCCGATAATGAACGGCACCGAAATGCGCGGACACCCCAGGAACGCGCTCTCGACCATGCTGTTCAGACCGCGCGAGGCCATGACATACAGGTTCAGCAGGCGCGACAGTGGCAGATAGACCTCAGTGATATCGGCCAGCGACACCGGCTCGTTCCGGCCGCGCAGCGCCGCGATCTCGTCCTCGGACAGCGAGAGCGGCACGTTGGCCCGCAACGCCGCCCAGTCGGAACGCGAAAAGGTCAGATATGGAAGCGGTGGATCGCCGTCCCGCGACACCGACCCCCACGGAGGCATCCGCAGCATCATGCTCTATGCCCGGACCGGGCAGATGCCGCCGGGTTTCGTGCCAACCGTCATGAATCCGCTTCCCCAGGATGGACCGTCATTCCGGCCTCGTTCAGCGCGGCGTAACATCAACGCCTGGAGCGATCCAGTGGACCCCACGCTCCTCCTCCCCCCGCATCCGGCCCCTTCGGTCAAAAAAAGGCACAAAACCGCCACATTCCGGCTGTCTCATGACACAGACGTGACTCGGGGCCCGATGGGAAACACGCGCGGAACGCGCCGCCAGCGCCCATTTCCAATCAGGCTCCGCGGCCTATTGCCCCCTCACCGTCTGTCCACGGCCACGGGCGCCATAACTCACCTGCGTGTCGGGGATCACGTAATGCCCGGCATCTTCCTTCTGCCCGTCATCCCCGGCGGCATTGGAATCGAATCCGGAAGCAATCATCTGCATGCCCCACGCATCGGGAAGCGGCTGATAATCCGGCTGCCGCCCCGCCGGCGCGGCAGACATCGGCTGCGACCCATCATGCTGCCGGCCGGCCGCCGCAGTCTGGGCCGTGCCCGGCCGCTCCTGCCCGCTGAACAGGGTCAGGGGCGGCACATCGATCGACTCCCCATCCGGCCGCTTGAACCCGCAGGCCGTCAGACCGGCCAGCAGAGCCAGCACTGCGAGGCCACGCGGCCCCGCGTGCCGGCTCATCGCCCCGTGCCGGTCACTCGGCGTCGGCAAGATCCTGTTCACCGGGAGAGACCAGCATCGCCTCGGCCACCACGCCCGCCTGCTCGCGCACACGCCGTTCGATATCGGCCGCCATCTCGGGATGCTCGCGCAGGAACTGCTTGGAATTCTCCCGCCCCTGGCCGATCCGCTGACTGTCATACGAGAACCAGGCCCCCGATTTCTCGACAATGCCGGCCTTGACGCCCAGGTCGATCAGCTCGCCCATCTTGCTGATCCCCTCGCCATACACGATGTCGAATTCGACCTGGCGGAACGGGGGGGCCATCTTGTTCTTGACCACCTTGACGCGGGTCTGGTTGCCCACGACCTCTTCCTTGTCCTTGATCTGCCCGATCCGGCGGATGTCCATGCGCACCGAAGCATAGAATTTCAGCGCGTTACCGCCCGTCGTCGTCTCCGGGCTGCCGAACATGACACCGATCTTCAGGCGGATCTGGTTGAGGAAGATCATCATGGTGTTGGAGCGCGAGACCGTGCCCGTCAGCTTGCGCAGCGCCTGACTCATCAGCCGCGCATGCAGGCCGACATGGCTGTCACCCATGTCGCCTTCCAGCTCCGCCCGCGGCACCAGGGCCGCGACGCTGTCCACCACCAGCACGTCGATGGCACCCGAGCGCACCAGCGTATCGGCGATTTCCAGCGCCTGTTCGCCGGCATCGGGCTGGCTGATCAGCAGATTGTCGACATCGACGCCCAGCTTGCGGGCATAGCCGGGGTCCAGCGCGTGTTCGGCGTCGATAAACGCGCAGACGCCGCCCTTCTTCTGGGCCTCGGCAATCGCATGCAGCGCCAGGGTCGTCTTGCCCGAGCTTTCTGGGCCGTAGATCTCGACGATGCGGCCACGCGGCAGGCCGCCGATGCCCAGCGCGATGTCCAGCCCCAGCGAACCGCTGGAGATCACATCCACCGCCTCGTTGGCGCGCTGGCCCAGGCGCATCACCGATCCCTTGCCGAACGCACGTTCGATCTGGCTCAGCGCGCCTTCCAGCGCCTTGCTCTTGTCAATGCCCGGTGCCTGCGCCATCGCCTTCAATCCCGTTCCGATATCATGAAAACCCCGGGTACTGCCCGCCTCGCCCGGCGGTCCCGACCAAACGAAAACTAGAACAAAACATGATCATCCACAAGCGGCCGCACCAGATCCCGGCGCAGGTCCCTCAGTCCGACCCCACGGACAGGCCGGCCGAACGCGCGTCGGTACCGCCGGCACAGCTCCCTTCGCCCCCCGGCAGCCCCGCCGGGCAGGAAATCGCGTTGATGCGCCCATCCGCCGTCACCGGCCGCGCACCCGGCTTTTCGCCCGCCAGGACCTGCTTCATTTCGGCCGCGACCGCGTCGGCCGCGTCGTTCTGCCCCGATCCGGTCACCGCGGCCCGGAACCTGCTGCCCTCGCTGGCGATCGCAGCCGTCAGCAGCGGCGGCGGCAGGCGGCGCGGCGACGCCCCCATCACAATGCCCGTACTCCCTGCGATACGGCCGGTACCGAACAGATTATCCATCGTCAGGCTGCACGCCACAGCCCCGCCATGCCGGTCGACCACGGCAAACGAGGTCGAAGCCGGCAGATGCGGCAGCGTTCCACCGGTCGGAACCGTGCCGGAATCGACCACCGCCTGCGCCCTGGCAATCAACTCGGCGCCCGATTGCGCACCCGCCGTCTGGCCGCGCCAGGCGGCAACCGCCGACTGGCCGGCACGATCGCTCTGGCCGCCTTCATTCAGGGCCCGGAAGGCAACCGCGCTGCCCAGCCCGCCATCGGCCGGCGGCGGCAGGAAACTGACCCGCACCTCGCCCGCGCGCACCGTCAACGGATCGGTCTCGACCGGAACGGCACCGCGCAGGTCCGCCACCGTCAATCCACCGCCCTCGCCCTGGCTGCCGGCAACGAACGAGCGCGCCAGCGCCCCGTTATACAGATCGCCCACCCCCATGCTGCTGATCTGTTCCAGCACACCGGTCAGGCGCTGCTGCACCAGGGTGTCACCCTCGGCCAGCACCTTGCCGTCGCCCCGGCTAAAGATCGCCCGCGCGCCCGGATCGGCCAGCAGCGGCCCCTGGACGGCCGCCAGGTCCGTGGCCAGTGCCCGGCTGACCGAAATGCCGCCGCGCGCCAGTTGCATCGCCGGGGTCAGGGTTTCGGCGAACTCCACGCTGCCATAGCGCAGATGCATCAGATACAGCCCGCGTGCCAACATCGGCGCCGCCGCCGGGCGGTCGACCGGCGCGCTCCCCGGCTCGGGCGTCGTCGATCCCGCAACCGGAAGGAACAGGAACGCCCGGCCACCGTCGGATTCGCCGGGGCGCCACGCCAGGCAGGCGCCGCCCGCCCCCAGCGAGGCCCGCGACGGCAGCGTGACCGCCAGCGTCATCCCCAGCGCCGCCGCCGCGTCGGCGGCATTGCCGCCCCGCGCCAGAACGTCGCGGGCAACCATGGCGGATTGCGGCTCGTCCGAAACGACATTGCCGATATAGCCGGTCAGGTAGGTCGGCCCCTTCGGCGTGTCGGACCCGCCGCCGAACAGGGCGTGGCTGGCCGATCCCAACGGGTCATTGAAGGACTTGACCGAACATCCGCCAAGCGCCGTAGCCAGGACCGTGGACAGCAGCAAGGCCCCGCAACGGCGCAACGGGTGGTTCAGGGGACGTTCACGCACGCACAGATTCTCCATTACCGCCGTCATGCCCCGAGGATGAAACCACCGGGCTATCGGGAATTAGCGGTCTTCGGGAGCATCGGCAACTCGCCTTGTCCCCCGGCGCTCTTCCGCGCCACCCCATTCTGCTCTACAGACAGCCCCGTTACGGAACCCGAGCGCCGGAGGCCGCCCTTGTCTTTTTTCTCGTCCCGCAGCCTCGCCAGGCTCCGCACGGCCCTTCCGGCCTGCATCGGCCTGATGCTGGCCCTGTCCTCCACCGCCCGCGCCGATGACAGCTTCACCCCGGCCCAGCGCAAGGAAATCGTCGCCATCGTCCGCGACGCATTGAAGACGGACCCCTCGATCCTGTCCGACGCGATCACCGCCCTGCGCGCCGGGGCCGAGGCACAGGAACAGACTCGCACCCGCGACGCGCTGGCCACCAACCGGGCGGCCCTGACGACGCCGGCACCCAGCGACGCGATTCTGGGCGCACCCAATGCCCGGACGACGGTGATCGAATTCTACGATCCCCGCTGCCCCTACTGCCGCAAGGTGCTGGCCGACCTCGACCGCCTGGTTCATGACGATCCCAATGTCCGCATCGTGGAGAAGGTGATACCGGTGCTGGGTCCGGCCAGCGTGCTGACGGCACAGGCCATCGCCGCCGCCGCGCTGCAAGGCGGTCACGACGCCTATTTCCGCATGCAGCGCGCCATCATGACAGACACCACGAAGCCCGACACCGCCCGCATCCGCCTGCTAGCGAAACAGGCCGGCCTCGACGCGGACCGCCTGGTGTCCGACATGGCCGGCCCCGCCGTCGCCGCCACCCTGCGCGCCAATTCTGAACTGGCCGAGGCCATCCATCTGGAAGGCACGCCCACCTTCGTCTTCGACGCCCGCTACATCATCCCCGGCGCCGTCGATTACGGCGCGCTGAAGGCCGCCATCGAGAAAACCCGGCATAGTTGAACAAGGCCCGTCATTCTCCATAAACAGCGCGGGCGGCATCGATGGCCGCGCCGGGCGGCGGCGCATAGCCCTCGGCACGCAGCACGGCGTCCAGCGCACCGAGCGTGATCAGCACCTTGTGCCGCATCG
>NZ_JABEQL010000010.1 GCF_014174215.1 Gluconacetobacter tumulicola
GACGTGTCGATGGCAATGCGTTTAAACTCGCTCATGGGCGGCTCCTGGGTTCAGTGTGATGACCCCCTGAACCTTGGCACATGATGCCGTGGGGGCCGTCCACCCCAACACGGCCGTCAAGGCCGCTCCGCTTCGGTGCTCGGAAACACACGACGGGCGTACCGCTGCGCGGCACTCTCGCTCACCAGCCCACATTTTCACGAAGGCTCTTCGGGGCTCACTGGGCATGCATACTGGCGGCGATTCCGTGTGTGTTTCCATTTCGGCTCTGACGACGTCATCGTCATGATCCGAGGGCTGTCGGGCGGGGTTTTTCCCGCGAGGCCCTTTTAACGTCGGGGGATGTACGGCAGAAAATCGGGTCATGATGGATATCGTGTCGAATATGCTGATGAAGCTGGTGCGGCGGCTGGACCCTGAGGACGCGCATCGCCTGGCCCTGGATGCCCTCATGCTCGGTCTGGGGGGAGGCAATGGCTCGGGCCAGGACGATCCGGCCCTGTCGGTGCGGGCGATGGGGCTGCGCTTTCCCAATCCGATCGGCATTGCCGCCGGTTTCGACAAGAACGCCCAGGTGATCCGGCCGCTGGCGAGGATCGGGTTCGGCTTTGTCGAGGCCGGAACGGTGACGCCGCTGCCGCAGGAAGGTAACCCGCGTCCGCGCCTGTTCCGGTTGACGGAAGATCGGGCGATCATCAACCGCATGGGTTTCAACAACCAGGGCATCGACCGGTTCGCGGTTCGCATGGCGCGGCTGCACAAGCTTCCCGCCAAGGGCAATGGCGCCGGCGCGCGGGTGCCGGTGGGGGCCAATCTGGGCATCAACAAGAATGGTGCCGACCCCGAGCGCGACTATCCCCGTCTGGTCGGGCGCGTGAAGCATTATGCGGACTATATTGTACTGAACCTGTCATCGCCCAACACGCCCGGCCTGCGCGACCTGCAGCAGGCTGACCGGCTGCAGGCAATCCTGCAGGCGATCGGCGAGGCCCATCCCGACCGGCCGCCGCTGCTGGTCAAGCTGGCGCCCGATCTGGCCCGTGACGATATCGGGCCGGTGATCGAGGCCGTGATTGCCGGTGGCGCGCAGGGTGTGACCGTGACCAACACCACGATCTCGCGGCCCGACGGGTTGCGCAGCCCCCATGCCGGCGAAACCGGCGGCCTGTCGGGGCGCCCGCTGCGCCCCCTGGCCGAGGCGGTGCTGCGCGACGTGGCGCAGATTGCCGCCGGGCGGCTGACGCTGGTGGCCTGTGGCGGGATCGAGACCGGGGCCGATATCGTGGACCGGGTGCGTGCCGGGGCCGACCTGGTGCAGCTTTATAGTGCCTTCGCCTATGAGGGGCCGGGGATCGTGCGGCGCCTGAAGCGTGAGACGGTTCGTGCCCTGAATGCCGAAGGGTTCGAGACGCTGGCCGACGCGAAGGGGACCGCATGATGCGCTTTCTCGACGGGATCGCGCCGCTGGCCGGGCAGTATGACGGTTTTATCGTCGATCTCTGGGGTGTCATACATGACGGTGTCAGCCCCTATCCGGGGGCGCGGGACTGTCTGGCGGCGCTGCGCGCGGCGGGGCGGCGCGTTGTGCTGTTATCCAACGCGCCACGGCGGGTATCGGTGGTGCGCGAGGGGCTGCGAGCCATGGGGGTGGCGGACGATCTGTACGACGGGGTGATGACCAGCGGCGAATATACGCGCGGCCTGCTGGCCGAACGTACCGATCCCTGGTTTGCCGGACTGGGGCGCCGGATGCTGCATCTGGGGGCGCCGAAAGACTATAATCTGTTCGAAGGGCTGGATCTGGAGCGGGTCGAAGACCCGGCCGATGCGGATTTCATCCTGAATACCGGACCGAACCCGGAGCAGGGCGAGGGCGACCCTGCACCCTATCTGCCGCTGCTGGACGCCTGTGCGGCGCGCGGGCTGAAGATGGTGTGCGCCAATCCGGATATGGAAGTGATCCGTGCCGGCCGGCGGCTGATCTGCGCCGGCTTGCTGGCCAGCCTGTATGAGCAGAAAGGCTGCGCCGTCCGCTGGATCGGCAAGCCGCATCCGGAGGTCTATGGCCCCGTCCTGCGCATGCTCGACGTACCGCCCGAGCGCGTGCTGGCGGTCGGCGACGCACTGGCCACCGACATGCGCGGAGCAAAGGCAATAGGGGTCGATGGCTGCTGGGTTCTGGGCGGTATCCATCAGGAAATGATCGGCGACGACACGGCACTGGCCGAAGCGGAAGCCTTGTCGGCGGGGCTGGCCCCGGTGGCCTGCGTGCCGGCCTTTCGCTGGGCGCTCTGAGCGACGCTCAGGCGCCAGCGCTCGGGCTTTGTCCGACTCCCGCATACCGATTCGTTGATACGAAAGAGTAACGGAGGTGCGGCTTGATCAGCTGTCGGCATGGGAGAGGCTGCTTTAAAAGTGCTGATGCTGAGCAAGAGCGACCCTTGAGGGTCGCGGCCGGCGTGTGTTTTTGAGCATCGGAGCGCAGAAAACGCGCGTCGGATTGCCGGCAGCGGCGCTTTTAAAGCAGCCTCTCTCAGGCTCGGCTGGTTTGGTGGGTTAGGTGCATCGGATCCATGTTGATGGTCGCCAGGGCCTGGCGCCATTTGGCGCCGTGGTCCAGCCCGAAGAGGATTTCGTCGCTGGGCGGGGCTGGTAGCCAGGCATTGTGGCGGATGATCTCGTCTTCCAGCTGATCGTCGCACCAGCTTGCATGGCCCAGGGCCAGCAGGGCGTTGCGGGGGCCGGCGCCGTCGGCGATTTCGCGCAGTACATCCAGGCTGGCGGTCAGCGTCGTGCCGTTATCGACCGACAGGCTGCTATCGCCGATCCAGTCCGAGGAATGCAGCACGAAGCCACGGCCGCCATCCACCGGGCCGCCGGCGCACAGCGCGATCCGACGGCGCGGCGGCACCGGATCGATGCCGAGCCGTTCCAGCACGTCATCCAGGCCTGGTTGCGACAATCGGCGATTGACGATCAGCCCCATCGCGCCTTCTCCGGGCACATGGGCGCACAGATAGATCACGGTGCGGGCGAAGGGGCTGTCCGCCAGGGCCGGGGAGGCGACAAGCAGGGAACCGGTGAGGGAGTCAGCCGAGGTCTGGGAGAGAGGAAACATCACCTTGTACATAGAACAAGAACCGCCGGCCATTGCAACCGCAGCATGCCGATTTGCGGCGGCGGGGGGATTGGCGCTTAAATATTCGCGACAGAATGGCCATGGGAGCATCCGGCGATGACGAAGATTGTTTTGGTGACGGGGGCAACGGCGGGTTTCGGCAAGGCGATTGCGGAACGGCTGGTGCATGACGGATATCGGGTGATTGCCAGCGGGCGCCGCCGCGACCGGCTGGAGGCGCTGGCCGGGTCGCTCGGGCCGGCGCTGCTGCCGCTGGTGCTGGACATGGATGACAGCGCGGCCCTGCGCGCGCTGCCTGCCAGCCTGCCGGACGGATGGCAGGAGGTGGATATCCTGATCAACAATGCCGGCCTGGCGCTGGGCATGGGCAAGGCGCAGGACAGCGCGGTCGCGGACTGGCGGCAGATGATCGAGACCAATATCGCCGGGCTGGTCGAGATTACGCACGCCCTGCTGCCCGGCATGGTGGCGCGCGATCGGGGCCATATCGTCTCGATCGGCAGCACCGCCGGCACCTATCCGTATCTGGGCGGCAACGTCTATGGCGGCACCAAGGCGTTCGTGGCGCAGTTTATGCGCAATCTGCGCTGCGACCTGCTGGGCACCAGGGTACGGGCGACGAACCTGGAGCCGGGCCTGTGCGGGGGCAGCGAATTCAGCAATGTGCGCCTGCGTGACGATGCCAAGGCGGCGGCCGTGTATCAGGACACGCACCCGATTCAGCCCGAGGACATCGCCGAGACCGTGGCGTGGGTGCTGGGACTGCCGGCGCATGTCAACATCAACCGTATCGAGATGATGCCGACCTGTCAGGCGGCCGGTGGGCTGGCCGTGGCGAGGGGGCTGGAGGTCTGACGGTGGGTGAGAACGCGCTCGACCTGAAGACAGTGCTGCATCGCTGCCGGGTCGAGGAGGGGGCGCGTTTCGACCTGGCGGACCATCCGACCCGCATCGCGGAGATCGCGGATATCGACAAGGCGGCGGGCAAGCACATGCTGCGTCATGGCGTGAAGCGCCTGTCGGCCTTGCAGGAGCTGCTGTACGCCAACGGCACCTGGTCGCTGCTGCTGGTGTTCCAGGCGATGGATGCCGGCGGTAAGGACGGAATGATCAAGCATGTGATGTCCGGGGTGAATCCCCAGGGCGTGACGGTGACGTCCTTCAAGCAGCCGGGGCCGGTCGAGCTGGCGCATGATTATCTGTGGCGGGTGCATCTGGCGGCGCCCTCCAGCGGACGGATCGGGATCTTCAATCGCAGCCATTACGAGGAAGTTCTCGTCACGCGGGTGCATCCCGAACTGCTGGTCCGGCAGAAGATTCCGGCCCCGCTGCGCGATGGCACGATCTGGGAAGAGCGGTATCGCGACATACGGCATTTCGAACATTACCTGTCGCGGCAGGGGACGGTGGTGCTGAAATTCTTCCTGAACCTGTCGAAGGAAGAGCAGCGGAAACGCTTCCTGCGGCGGATCGATCAGGATGAGAAGCACTGGAAATTCTCGGTCTCGGACGCGCGGGAGCGGGAGCATTGGGATGCCTATCGCAATGCCTATCGCGAGGCGATCTGCAATACCGCCCAACCCAGCGCCCCGTGGTTCGTGATTCCGGCCGATCGGAAATGGATGGCGCGGCTGCTGGTGATGGAAACGACCATCGCGGCGTTGGAGGGGCTGAAGCTGAGCATTCCCGACCCGGCGCCCGACATCGTCCGCGACATGGCGGCGGTGCGCCGCGAACTGGAAGCGCAGGCGCCGAAGGCGAAGCACGCATGATGATGGAACGGAGTGGACCTTCGCGCATGGATCATAAGGGCTGGCGGGTGTGGGCGGCCATCGCGGGTGCTGTCTTCGCGATGAGCCTGCACGGCGCGCAGGCGCAGGAGGCCATCGGGCCCGCCTGCGACAACCGGCATTTCCTGGCGGTGCAGCAAGCGTTCGAGGGCGGATCGCTGCGTGGAGACCAGCCGGTGCATGTCTGTGGCCGGGTGATCGCGGTCTCGCGTCAGCGCCGGACGCGCAGCGGATGGCATGGTTATTTCTATGTCGATGTCGGGCAGGGTGTGTCGATCCGCATCGTGTCGGACCTGGACCGGATGGCGGCGCCGGCCTGGCCGTGGGTCGCCAAGGGGGATGCGGTCGATGTCGTTGGTCGCTATTATTACGACAATCCGCGTAGTCAGGGCATCGACTGGACTCATCATGGCACGGGCCGGACATGGGGCATGCCGGGATATGTCGCCGTTAATGGCGCGCGGTATCAGTGAATAGGGGCGGGCGGGCTTTGTGGGGCTCTGCCCCACAAAGCCCGCCAAAGGGCAGGCGCCCTTTGGAAACCCATTCGTTATCAGATGATTGGGGTGTGGGGCGGAGCCCTGGTTGCCAGATAAAAGAAGGGCCGCGCGGCTTGTGCCGTGCGGCCCTCTTTATAGGTCCCGGCTGGGACGGGGTCAGTTCGCGGTTTCGGATTCCCGCTCGCTGCCCTCGTCGCCTTCGGTGGCGGTCTCGCCATTGGCTTCGATATATTCGAAATCCAGCGCGCCATCCTTCAATGTGATCTTGACCGCGCCACCCTTGACCAGCCGGCCGAACAGCAATTCCTCGGCCAGCGGCTTCTTGATGTTCTCCTGGATCACCCGGCCGAGCGGACGGGCGCCGTAGAGACGGTCGTAACCGCGTTCGGCCAGCCATTCCTTGGCCGCCGACGAGATTTCGATCGTGACGTTGCGGTCGGCAAGCTGGGCTTCGAGCTGGAAGACGAACTTCTCGACCACCCGGCCCACGATCTCGGGCGTCAGGTTGGCGAAGGGGATGATCGCATCCAGGCGGTTGCGGAATTCCGGGGTGAAGATGCGCTTGATCGCTTCCTCATCCTCGCCCTCCCGCGTGTCGCGGCCGAAACCGATCGCTTCCTTGTTCAGGTCAGCCGCGCCCGCATTGGTCGTCATGATCAGGACGACATTGCGGAAATCGACGGTCTTGCCGTTATGGTCGGTCAGGCGCCCATGGTCCATGACCTGGAGCAGGACGTTATAGAGGTCCGGATGCGCCTTCTCGATTTCATCCAGCAGCAGCACGGCGTGGGGATGCTGGTCGATCGCGTCGGTCAGCAGGCCGCCCTGATCGAAGCCGACATAGCCCGGCGGGGCGCCGATCAGGCGCGAGATCGAATGGCGCTCCATATATTCGGACATGTCGAAACGGACCAGCTCGATGCCCAGCGTCTTGGCCAGCTGCTTCGCCACCTCGGTCTTGCCCACGCCGGTCGGGCCGGAGAACAGGTAGTTGCCGATCGGCTTTTCCGGATCGCGCAGGCCGGCGCGTGACAGCTTGATCGCGGCCGTCAGGGCCTCGATCGCGCGGTCCTGGCCGTAGACCATGCCCTTGAGGTCGCGTTCGAGGGTGCGCAGCGTCTCCTTGTCGTCCGACGACACGCTCTTGGGCGGGATGCGGGCGATCTTCGCCACGATGTCCTCGACATCCTTCAGGGTCACGGTCTTGCGGCGCCGGTTCTCGGGCACCAGCATGCGCGAGGCCCCGACCTCGTCGATCACGTCGATCGCCTTGTCCGGCAGCTTGCGGTCATGGATGTATTTCGCCGCCAGTTCCACCGCGCCGCGAATCGCCTCCTCGGTGTAGCGGACCTTGTGGTGGCGTTCGTAGTTGCCCTTCAGGCCGCGCAGGATCTTGACCGCGTCCTCGACCGATGGTTCGGCGACGTCGATCTTCTGGAAGCGGCGGACCAGCGCGCGGTCCTTTTCGAAATGCTGGCGGTACTCCTTGTAGGTCGTGGAGCCGATGCAGCGCAGCGTGCCGGCCGCGAGCGCGGGCTTCAGCAGGTTGGAGGCGTCCATCGCCCCGCCGGAGGTCGCGCCCGCGCCGATCACGGTATGGATCTCGTCGATGAAGAGGATGCTGCCCGGATTATTGTCCAGTTCGGTGACGACCGCCTTCAGCCGTTCCTCGAAATCGCCGCGATAGCGGGTGCCGGCCAGCAGCGCGCCCATATCCAGCGAATAGATCGTGGATTTGAGTAGCACTTCGGGCACGTCGCCTTCGACGATGCGCTTGGCCAGCCCCTCGGCAATGGCCGTCTTGCCCACGCCCGGATCGCCCACATAGAGCGGGTTGTTCTTGGTGCGGCGGCACAGGATCTGGATCGTGCGCTCGATTTCCGAATCGCGGCCGATCAGCGGGTCGACCTTTCCGTCCTCGGCCTTGCGGTTGAGGTTGGTGCAGTAGGCGCTGAGCGCGTCCTGATTCTTCTGGGCACCCTTGCCGCGTTCCTCCCGCTCGCCCTCCGGATTTTCCTGCGCGCTGCCGGTGATCGGGCGGCGTGTGGAGCGGTCCGGCGCCTTGGCGATGCCGTGGGAGATGAAATTGACCGCGTCGAGCCGCGTCATGTCCTGCAGTTGCAGGAAATAGACGGCGTGGCTTTCGCGTTCGGCGAACAGGGCCACCAGCACGTTCGACCCCGTGACCTCGTCGCGGCCGGTGGACTGGACATGGATGGCGGCGCGCTGGATCACGCGCTGGAAGGCGGCGGTGGGCTTGGGATCGACCGTCCGGTCGGATGCCAGCCCCGCCAGATCCTTGTCGAGGAATTCGGTCAGGTCCGACCGCAGCTTGTCGAGATCGACGCCGCAGGCGCGGAAAACCGTCACCGCGTCGCTGTCATCGACGAGGGCCAGCAGCAGATGTTCCAGGGTCGCATATTCGTGACGCCGATCCCCGGCTAGGGTCAGGGCACGGTGAAGCGTCTGTTCGAGAGTGCGTGACAACATCCGTGACGCTCCTTTTCCTGGGCCGGACACGAACCCGACGGGTCGGGCCGGTCGAACAGGACCATATTTGGTGTGTTTTGGACGGAAAGCCAGTGGAAAGAACGATAAAGTTCTGACGGGGGCGCGCAGTTGCCGCATGGCTGCGACAGGGTGGGCTTTGCGCACGCCGCATGTGCCCACGCGCGTGGGCCGGAGGGGAGGTGCGCTGCCGGCGGCATGCCGGGCATCCGGTTTGGGCCGAACGGCCCGAATGGCCGGAGATGGGTTGCAAAAACAACGATCTGGCGGAGATCGTGCGCTAAATCCGCAAGGCGGGGTTCAGCCTAGTCTTTCTCGATCGTGCATTGCAGCGGGTGCTGGTTCTGCCGCGCCAGGTCCATTACCTGCGTCACCTTGGTCTCGGCGACCTCGTAGGTGAAGACGCCGCAGACGCCGACGCCGCGCTTGTGGACATGCAGCATGATGTCCGTCGCTTCCTCGCGCGATTTCTGGAAGAACCGTTCGAGGACATGAACGACGAATTCCATCGGCGTGTAATCGTCGTTCAGCATCAGGACCTTGTACATCGCGGGCTTGCGCGTTTGCGGCCGGGTGCGGACGACGACGCCGATCGTGGGGGAATCGGGATTATCCGGGTCGGAATCCTGTCCGTTGCCATCGCGTCGGGTCGGGTTGTTGCCGCCATGCGCCCACACCGAACCCGCCGCGACTGTGACGCGCGGGCCGATCATGGGACGGACAGGGGAAAATGCTGCTGTCATGGTGATACCATATTGGATCGGCATCGTGGGTTGGAAGAGCGAAGCGGTGGAATTTTAAGCATGGCTGGGCCCGCTTTCGATGATCAAATCCACCGGAAGCGGCGCATGGCTGCCTGCTCCCGCCTGCGGCCGGGCGCGGGCATCACTGAAAAGACTGTATTTTCTTCCCCTTATCGTGGTTTTCTCTGGACGGGTTCCGAAAAAAGGCCATAAAGTTGACGGATGATGCGGATCCTGTAACGAGGGGACAGGCGGTGACCGACGGAGCATGGATGGACGAGAAGCGGGGATGGCTCGCCCACCTGCGTCGCACTGTGGTGTCTCTCGTTCCTGACGGCGCGCGCCGTCAGGCTGGTCGCGGGCGCACCCTGCGCCTGTCCGTTGGTCTGGCGGCCGGATATCTGGCCACGACCGTGGTCGCCACGCCCCGTGCCCATGCCCAGTATGTCGGCCAGATCAGCTCCATCGTCATGGACGCCCGCACGGGCGCCGTGCTGTCGCAGAGCAACCCCGACCTCCAGCGCTTTCCCGCAAGCCTGACAAAGTTGATGACGCTCTACATGGCTTTCAAGGCCATGCGGGGCGGGCAGATCACGCTCGACCAGTCGGTGCCGGTCTCGGCCCATTCCGCCTCCATGGAACCGTCGAAGCTGGGGCTGGTGCCCGGCAGCTACCTGACGGTGGAGCAGGCGGTGCTGGGGTTGGTGACCAAATCGGCCAATGATGCCGCCTGCGCGCTGGGTGAATTGCTGGGCGGGGGGGACGAGGCCCGGTTCGCCGATCTCATGACCCGTCAGGCGCGGGCGCTGGGCATGGTCAACACGACTTTCCGCAATGCCTCGGGCCTGCCGAATGACGAGCAGATGACCTCGGCGCGCGATCTGGCGGTGCTGACCAGGCAGATCATCACCGAATTCCCGGAATATTATCATTATTTCTCGGTTCCGGCCTTCTATTTCCATGGTCGGCAGGTGCCCAACCATGATCCGATGCTGCGGATCTATCCGGGCGCCGACGGGCTGAAGACGGGCTATACGGTGCTGGCCGGGCGTAATCTGGTCACTTCGGCGGTTCGCGAGAATGTGCGGCTGATCGGCGTGGTGCTGGGGGCGCGGAGCAATCCGCAGCGCAGCGCCCTGATGGCCGGTATCCTCGATGACGGTTTCCGCCAGGAAGGCGTGGCCGATGTGCGCCGGCCGCTGGTGCTGGCGCGTGGGACCCATCGCCGGGCCGCGATCATGCTGGCCGCAGCGACGCGCGGCAGCGCCGGGCCGGAGCAGGTGGCCGAACTGCCGAGCACGCCCCATCATCGTGCCGGGATGCACCATGCGCGCGCCCATGCCCCCGTGCATATGGTCGCGGCGGGCCATGCAGGCCACGCAACGCGCCGGCGTGGGCGCAGCCACGGCTGAGGCGAGGGGACGAGCGGCGCGTTGCCCTTGCCTAGCGGCCCTGTCCCGCGCATTTATCCCCGAGAGTTGATGGTGCCGTTCTGCGGCGAATGAACAAGCGAGGGGGCATCGTTATGGATGGTGATACGGACGCGCGGCGCGTGATCCTGCATGCGCAGGAGGATTTCGTCGGCATGCGGGCGGCGGGCCAACTGGCGGCGCGTACACTGGACATGATCGTGCCGCACGTTCGCGCGGGCGTGACGACCGGGGAACTGGACCGGCTGATTCATGATTTCATGATCGCGCACGGGGCCACGCCGGCGACGCTGGGCTATCGCGGCTATCCGAAATCGAGCTGCATTTCGCTCAATCACGTCGTCTGCCATGGGATTCCGGGCGACCGGCAGTTGCAGGATGGCGATATCCTGAACATCGACGTGACCGTGATCCTGGACGGCTGGTTCGGCGATACCAGCCGCATGTACACGGTCGGCGCGGTGCCGCGGAAAGCGGAGAAGCTGATCGAGGCGACCTATGAGGCGCTGATGCTGGGCATCGCCCAGGTGCGTCCGGGCAATACGCTGGGCGATATCGGGCATGCGATCCAGGAATTCGCCGAATCGCATCGTTTTTCGGTGGTGCGCGATTTCTGCGGCCATGGCATCGGCCGCACCTTCCATGCCGCGCCGAACGTGCTGCATTACGGCCGCCCCGGCCAGGGGCTGGTGCTGCGTCCGGGCATGTTCTTCACCATCGAACCGATGCTCAATGGCGGCCGGCCGGACGTGAAGGTGCTCGATGACGGCTGGACAGCGGTGACGCGCGACCGTTCGCTGTCGGCCCAGTTCGAACATATGCTGGGCGTGACCGAGGATGGGTGCGAAATCTTTACGCTTTCGCCCGCCGGTCTGGACCACCCGCCTTATACGGTCACGGCCTGATCCGATCACGGCTGGGCGTTCGTGACGGAAATCCCTTATCCTTGAAGGGTTTGTAATGCGCTTTCCCCTGTTTCGAGTCCGCTGTGCGTCCCTCATGCTGGCGGGGTCGATGCTGGCGGCGCTGCCCGCCGGGGCGGCGCCGGCGACGCAGGGGGATGTGCTGACCTTCGGCCAGGCGCAGGCTGCCCTGCCGCCGCTGGCGCCGGCGCAGGGGGCGCATGGCATGGTCGTGTCGGCCCAGCATCTGGCCTCGGAGGTCGGGGCGCATATTCTGGCGCAGGGCGGCAACGCGGCGGATGCGGCGGTGGCGGTGGCCTATGCGCTGGCCGTGGTCTATCCGGCGGCGGGCAATATCGGTGGCGGCGGGTTCATGACGCTGCGCGCGCCGGACGGGCATGCGGTCTTCATCGATTTCCGAGAACATGCGCCGCTGGCCGCGACCGCAACCATGTATCAGGATGCCAAGGGGACGGTCGTGCCCAACCTGTCGATCGTGGGCTGGAAGGCCGTCGCGGTGCCGGGAACGGTGGCGGGCATGGACATGATCCTGCATCGCTGGGGGCATATGACGCGCCAGCAGGTGATGGCGCCCGCGATCGCGCTGGCGCGGGACGGTTTTGTCCTGGCCGAGGGCGATGTGCAGTTGCTGAACACGTCGACCGCCGATTTCGCCCGCGATCCGGAGGCGCGGCGGATCTTCCTGCGGCCGGACGGCACGCCGTTGCAGGTCGGCGACCGCCTGGTGCAGGCCGACCTGGCCGACAGCCTGTCGCTGATCGCGCGAAGCGGGGCGGCGGCCTTCTATCGCGGGCCGATCGCCGATGCGATCGTCCAGGCCAGCAAGGTCGGGGGCGGCATTCTCCAGGCCGAGGATTTCCGCCGCTACGCGCCCCGCGTGCTGCCGACGCTGACCTGCTCTTATCGGGGCTACAAGGTCGATACGGCCCCGCCGCCCAGCGGTGGCGGGGTGGCGCTGTGCGAGATGCTGACCATTCTCTCGGGCTATGACATGCACAGGCTCGGCCTGCACAGCGCGCCCGCGGTGCAGCGCGAGGTGGAGGCGATGCGCCGTGCCTATGCCGACCGGCAGGGTCTGGGCGACCCGGCCTTTGTGCAGAATCCGGTGACACATCTGATCGACCCGAGCTATGCGCGGCAGGTGCGGGCGGCGATTCCCACCGATCGCGCGGTGCCCTCGGCCGCGCTGACGCCCGGCCAGATCGAGCCCGAGAAGCACGAGACGACCCAGTTTTCGGTCGCCGACGACAAAGGCATGGCGATTTCGGTGACCTATACGCTGAACGGCTGGTTCGGCGCGAAGGTGATCGGCGGGCATACCGGCATTTTCCTGAATGACGAGATGGACGATTTCTCGTCCCGTCCGGGCGTGCCCAACATGTTCGGCATTGTCGGCAGCGCCGCCAATGCCATCGCGCCCGGCAAGACGCCGCTCTCGTCGATGTCGCCCACCATTCTGTCGCGCAACGGCAAGCCGGTCATGGTGATCGGCAGTCCCGGCGGATCGCGCATTCCGACTATTGTGCTGTCCGCGATCCTGGGCGTGGTGGATTACGGGCTGGATATCCAGCAGGCGGTGGACCTGCCGCGCATCCACGAGCAATGGCAGCCCGAGCCGGTCGAGATCGAGCAGGGGGCGCTGACCGACGCGGTGGCGGCGACGCTGGAGCAGGAGGGATACAAGCTGGCGCCGCATGCGCCGTGGGGCGTGGCCGAGGGCATCCTGGTCGGTGCGCCGCGCCTGGGCGCGCGGCCTGTCGGGACGGCGCGCTATTTCGGCGGCTTCGACCGGCGGCATCCCGGCGGGGCGGCTGTCGGGGAGTAAAGGCTGGTCCCGTGGCGGCTCTGCCGGTACGGGAAGTGTTTCTTCTTTCGGTCGCGCGATTCGGCCCGCATAAGGGAGAGCCTGCGTCGTGCGATCGGCCCGAGGGATTTTGGCTTTGGGGGTTATTGTAATAAAATCAAAAGATTGATGGATTTCTGATCCACGGGATGCGTCGGTGGCATGTTGAAACCGGCCTGCCGGCCCGTTGGCCCCCTTGTGCCCGCCACCCGTTTGCGTGCTAAGAAGGTGGTGGGAGACCGGCAACGGACGGGCGCCTTGCCAACCCGGTCAGGTCCGGAAGGAAGCAGCCGCAGTGAGTTTCGCCCGGGTCGTCTGTCCGGTCTCCCACCTCGGGATTTCAGTGGTCCCTGAGATTTCAGCTTTCGATGATGCCGCCGCCCCGGATGCGGTGCTGCGCTCTCTCCGGAAATCGTGATGACCGTGTCTTCGGACCAGGATGTTTCCGGGGACCCGGACCTGCCGCTTCCGCCCGATTCGGGCATGGGCCTGTTCGGGGACACCCCTGCACCCGCCGCCCCCAAGGCACCCGCGCCCACGCAGGGCCCCTATCGCGTGCTGGCGCGCAAATATCGCCCGACCACCCTCGATGACCTGATTGGTCAGGATTCCACCGTCCGCATCCTGCGCAATGCCTTTGCGCTGGGGCGGGTGGCCCATGCCTTCATGCTGACGGGCGTGCGTGGGGTGGGCAAGACGACCACCGCGCGTATCATTGCCCGGGCGCTGAACTGTGTCGGACCGGACGGTAACGGCGGGCCCACCGCCGATCCGTGTGGGGTGTGTGCCAATTGCGTGGCGATTCTGGCCGATCGCCACCCCGACGTGCTGGAGATGGACGCGGCTTCGCGCACCGGCGTGGACGATGTGCGCGAGATCATCGAGGCCACGCGCTTCCGCCCGATGCAGGGGCGGATGAAGGTCTTCATCATCGACGAGGTCCACATGCTGTCGCGCAACGCGTTCAACGCGTTGCTCAAGACGCTGGAGGAGCCGCCGGCCCAGGTCACGTTTATCTTCGCCACCACCGAACTGCGCAAGGTGCCGGTGACGGTGCTGTCGCGCTGCCAGCGATTCGATCTGCGCCGTGTGCCGCAAGCCGAACTGGCGGCCCATTTCGGCCGGATCGCCCGGGCCGAGGGCGCGGAGTGCACGCAGGATGCGCTGGCGCTGATCGCCCGTGCCGCCGACGGATCGGTGCGTGACGGGCTCTCGTTGCTGGATCAGGCGATTGCCCAGGGTAGCGCCGAGGCTGATGGCGGGCCGATCGGCGCCGAGCGTGTGGCGGACATGCTGGGGCTGGCCGATCGTGGTCGGGTGTTCGATCTGCTGGAAGCCGTGCTGTCGGGCCAGCCGGACCGGGCGCTGACCATTACCGACGAAGCCCATGCCCGTGGCGCCGATCTGGGCGTGATGCTGGGCGACCTGCTGGAACTGATTCATACCGTCTCGCGCCTCAAGGCCGTGCCGGCGCTGCGTCAGGCCGCCGATCTGCCGGAGGCCGAGCGCGAGCGGGGCGGGGCGCTGGCCGACAGGCTGTCGGTGCCGGTGCTGGGGCGGACCTGGCAGATGCTGCTGAAAGGCCTGTCGGAGGTCGAGATGGCGGCCGACCGGCGCCAGGCGGCCGAAATGGTGCTGATCCGCCTGTGCTATGTGGCCGACCTGCCGCCGCCTGGCGATCTGGTGCGGCGCCTGACCGAGGGCGGCACTTCTGCGGTGGCCGGCCCGGCGGTGCGGAGCGGGGTATCCGATGGCGGGCCGAGCGCGAGCGGCGGCGGGATGGCGGTATCGGCTTCCGGCATGGCGGCCCCCGGGCGGCCGGGTGGCGGGCAGGTGATGGCCCATGGCGGGTTGCGGATGGTGGCCAATGGCGGCGTGCGGATTGCCGACTCGGTTGCCGACCCGGTGGTGCCGGAAGCTCCAGGCGAACTTCCGGACGCGCCGGTGCCGGAAGATGATATTCCGCCCGCGCTGACGACATGGCGCGCGGTCATGGCCTTCGTGTCCGGGCGGGATGCCATGCTGCATGGCCACATGCTGCATTCCACCCATCTGGTCGCCTTTGCGCCGCTGCGCATCGATATCCGGGTGCAGCGCGCCGGCCTGCCGGGGCTGGCCCGCCGGCTGGAAGCCCTGCTGCGCCGGGAGACCGGGCATGAATGGGAGGTCCGGTCCTCGACCGAGGAGGGGCAGGCGACGCTGGCGGAACAGGGTGCCCAGGTCATCCAGTTTCATCGTGCGGCGGCCGAGAGCCACCCGCTGGTGCGAGCGATCTTCGCGCGCTTTCCCGACGCCGTACTCGGGGCGGTGACCGATCATTCCCTTGACGATTACGGGCTGCCGCCCGAAGAGGCGGCATCCGTCACGCTGGCGCCGGATCTGGAATTCGCCCCGCTCGATGCCGAACTGGTGGACGAGGACGATCTGGACGCGGGCGACGAGAGGTAAGGAGAGACAGTCGATGAAGAATCTTGCCGGGCTGATGAAGCAGGCCACCCAGATGCAGGCGCGCATGGAAGAGATGCAGTCCAAGCTGGAAGGCATGACGATCGAGGGCAGTGCCGGGGCCGGCATGGTGCAGGTGACGCTGAATGGCAAAGGCGACATGAGGGCCATCAAGGTCGACCCCAAGCTGGCCGATCCGAACGAGATGGAAATGTTGCAGGACCTGATCGTTGCCGCCTGCGCCGATGCGCGCAAGCTGCTGGACGAGCGGGCGTCCGAGGAAATGAAGAAGGTCACGGGCGGGCTGAACCTGCCGGCGGGCCTGAAGCTGCCGTTCTAAGAACCAACGCGGGTCAGGCGGACGCATGGGTGGAGCGGACATCGAACGGCTGATCGCGCTGTTGGCGCGTCTGCCGGGACTGGGGCCGCGTTCGGCCCGGCGCGCGGCGCTGGCGCTGCTGCGCCAGCCGCAGACGCGCATGCTCCCGCTGGCCCAGGCGATGGAGCAGGCGGCGCGCTCGGTGCGGACCTGCTCCAGTTGCGGCAATCTGGATACGCACGACCCCTGCGGCATCTGCGCCGATCTGGCGCGCGACCGGGCGGTGGTCTGCGTGGTCGAGACGGTGGGCGACCTGTGGGCGCTGGAGCGTGCCTGCGTGCATCGCGGTGTCTATCAGGTGCTGGGCGGCACGCTGTCGGCGTTGTCGGGCACCGGCCCGGACGATCTGAATCTGGCGCCGCTGTTGGCACGGCTGGAAGAGGGCGGCGTGCGCGAGGTGATCCTGGCGCTGGGGGCGACGGTCGAGGGTGCCGCGACCGCGCACTGGCTGCAGGACCGTCTGGCGGCCTATGATGTGCCGGTCAGCCGCGTCGGGCAGGGCGTGCCGATGGGCGGTGCCCTGGACGTGCTGGATGACGGGACGCTCGCCGCCGCCCTCACCGCCCGAAAAATCTGTTCGTAAACGCGCGCTGGTGGCGATCCGACGCGCGTCCGCTGTGCTCCGGTGCTCACGGCCATCAAGGCCGCTCCGGTGCTCGCGGACACACGCCGGGCGTGCCGCTGCGCGGCACTTTCGCTCACCAGCCCACGTTTCCGAACAGATTTTTGGAGATTTGGATTAAGGAGGGGGAATGACGATGTGGCCGGTTTCTGAGGCGATTCCCCGGGTTGCTTTTGTGACGGGTGGGGCGGTGCGGCTGGGGCGGGCCATTGCGCTGGCGCTGGCGGATGCGGGCTTTGACGTCGCCATTCATTATCGTTCGGGGGACGATGAGGCCCGGCGGACGGTGGAAGATATCGTGGCGCGCGGGCGGCGTGCCTGCATGCTGCGGGCCGATCTGGCCCATGAAGCCGAGGTGACGCCGCTGATCGCGCGGGTGCGGGCGGAGCTGGGGCCGGTGGGCGTGCTGGTGAACAATGCCAGCACGTTCGAGCGTGACGAATGGTTCGATGCCACCCGTGCCGGCTGGGATGCGCATCTGGAGCCCAATCTGCGCGCGCCCTTCGTGCTGACGCAGGCCTTCGCGGGGCAGGTGCCCGAAGGGGCCGAGGGCATGGTGCTGAACATGCTCGACGAGCGCGTCTGGTCGCTGACGCCGCATTTCGTCAGCTATACGGTTTCGAAATCCGCGCTGTGGACGCTGACGCGCACCATGGCGCTGGCGCTGGCGCCAAGGCGCATCCGCGTCAACGCCATCGGGCCCGGCCCCGCCCTGCCCAGCCCGCGCCAGAGCGTGGAACAGTTCGCGCGGCAATGCGCCTCGGTGCCGATGGGGCGGGGGACCGATCCTGACGAGATCGCGCGGGCCGCGTTGTCGCTGCTGTGCCTGCCGTCGGTCACAGGGCAGATGCTGGCGCTGGATGGCGGGCAGCATCTGCAATGGTCGCCGGCGCCCCCGTCCGGCCTGACTCCGGAAGAGTAACCAGAACAGGAAGCCGTTCGATGTCCATTTTCGCCGCCTGGCCGGTCCAGCCTCCGCTGCGCCGCGTGTTCCTGAAGGACATGGCGCTTCAGGCCAATATCGGGATCTATCCCCACGAGCAGGGCGTCACCCAGCGTATCCGGGTGAATATCTCGTTCGGCGTGCCGGACGAGCCGGGGCTGACGGTCGGCCGCGACGATCTGAGCCGCACCGTGTCGTATGAACGGATCGTGCTGATGGTGCGGCGGATTATCGCCGAGGGCCATGTGCGCCTGGTCGAGACGCTGGCCGAGCGAATCGCCATCGGCGTGCTGGCCGACGAGCGGGTGCATGTGGTGCGGGTACGGGTCGAGAAGCTGGACATCTTCGACGATCTCGATGCCGTGGGCGTCGAGATCGAGCGCTGGCAACCCGACTGACAAGGCCGTTGTCGAACGGCCTCTGGAAGGTCCCCCGCCCGAAGGCGGGGGAGAGGGTCAGCTATCGTGCTCGTCGGAGTCGGTGCTGACGTCGATGTCGGCGCTGATCTCGTCGTCATCGTCGTCCAGATCCGACGTATCTTCCATCACGTCGTCATCAGCCTCGTCGTCGGCATCCAGATCGACGGCGGTGTCGATGTCACCGTCCTGGGCCTTTTTCGGGCTCTCGGGGACGGCATCGGTGGGGGTACGGCGCGGGCGGGGCACATCCGCCGGTTGCTCGGTGCCGCATTTCGGGCAGATGACCGGGCTTTTGCCCAGATCGTAGAAACGGGCGCCGCAGGAGACACAGACGCGCTTGGTGCCGAGATTAGGCTGGGCCATGCTTGAAACCTGTCGATCCTGGAGTGGGTTGGACAAAAGCCGCGGCGAAGGCTGCTCAGGGCGGAGCCCCATGCCAGCTTGCGCGCCGCATGTCAAACCGCGATCGTGGCATCTGCGACATTCCGGCGTTTTTTGATGTCGGGATGCACACCGGTAATTGACTTCGCTGCGAACAATCCGGAAGGGATTGGTCCCATGGAAAGCATGAATGCCCCCGCCTCGCGCCCGCTGACCGTCCGTTTGGCGACGACTCCTCTTTCCGGCTCCGTCGCGGTGCCGGGCGACAAGTCGATCAGCCACCGCGCGCTGATGTTCGCGGCGCTGGCGCGCGGCGAAACCGGGATCACCGGCCTGCTGGAAGGTGAGGACGTGCTGCGCACCGCCGCCGCCATGCGGGCCCTGGGCGCCACCGTCACGCGTGTGGCGCCGGGCACATGGCAGGTGACGGGCCAGGGGCTGGGCGCGTTGCAGGAGCCGGACGACGTGCTGGACATGGGCAATTCCGGCACGGCGGCGCGGCTGCTGTCCGGCATCCTGGCCAGCCATGGCATCTTTTCGGTCATGACCGGTGACGGCAGCCTGCGCGGCCGGCCGATGAAGCGGGTGATCGACCCGCTATCGGCCACGGGCGCGCGCTTCAACGCCCGTTCGGGCGGGCGGCTGCCGCTGGCGATCGAGGGCGTGGCCGACCCGGCGCCGCTTGCCTACCGCCTGCCGGTGGCCTCGGCGCAGGTGAAGTCGGCCGTGCTGCTGGCCGGGCTGAATGCCGCCGGCACCACGCGCGTCGAGGAGCCGGTGGCGACGCGCGACCATACGGAAAACATGCTGCGCCATTTCGGCGCCGAGGTTTCGGTCGCCCCGCTGGATGCCGGCGGGCGCATGATCACCCTGACCGGCCGGCCGGAACTGGTGGCGCGGGACGTGGCGGTGCCGGGCGACCCGTCATCGGCCGCGTTCGTGCTGGCGGCGGCGCTGCTGGTGCCCGGATCGTCGGTGACGGTGCGCGGCGTGGGGCTGAACCCGCTGCGCACCGGCCTGTTCACCACTCTGCGCGAGATGGGTGCCGATTTGCGCCTGTCGAACGAGCGGGTGGAGGGCGGCGAGCCCGTCGGCGACCTGACGGCGGTGGCGGGCCCGCTGCATGGCGTGGACGTGCCCGCCGAGCGCGCGCCGTCGATGATCGACGAATATCCCATACTGGCCGTTGTCGCCGCCCATGCTACCGGCCCGTCGCGGTTCCGGGGGCTGGAGGAGTTGCGCGTGAAGGAAAGCGACCGCCTGTCGGCCACCGTGGCGCTGTTGCAGCGGAACGGCGTGAGCGTGGACGTGGTGGGGGACGACATGCTGGTCATCGGTACCGGCGGGGCGGTACCCGGCGGCGGGGTGGTCGAGACCCGCATGGATCACCGTCTGGCCATGAGCGCCACGGTGCTGGGCCTGATCGCGGTCCAGCCGGTGCAGGTGGACGACACGGCCTTTATCGATACGAGCTTCCCCGGCTTCATCGCGCTGATGAACAGCATCGGCGCGGGACTGGCGGCATGAGTCGCGCGCTGGTCATTGCCGTCGACGGCCCGGCGGCGGCCGGCAAGGGCACGCTGGCCCGCCGGCTGGCCGACGCGCTGGGCCTGCCGTACCTGGATACCGGGCTGCTCTATCGCGCGGTCGGGCGACGGATGCTGGATGCCGGGCTGGACCCGGCGGCTCACCCGGCCGACGAACAGGCGCGGCGGGTCACGCCTGAGGATCTGAAGCGCGGCGATCTGCGGGTGCCGGAAGTCGATCGTGCGGCCAGCCTGGTCGCCGCCCAGCAGGCGGTGCGGGCGATCCTGGTCGATCTGCAGCGCGATTTCGCCCGCGCGGCCGGCGGCGTGCTGGATGGGCGCGATATCGGCACCGTCATTTTCCCCGATGCGCAGGTCAAGCTGTTCATCACCGCCTCGCCCGCCGCGCGGGCCCGCCGGCGGTGGGAGCAGTTGGCGACCGACCTCCATGTCCCCGACCGCGAGGCCCAGATCGCGCGGGTCGAGGCGGAGCTGGTGGCGCGCGACGCGGCCGATGCCGGCCGCGCGGTGGCGCCGCTGAAGGCCGCCGCCGACGCGGTGGTGATCGATACCGACCAGTTGACCGCCGAACAGGTGCTGGTCGAGGCGTTGCGGGTGGTGCGCGTGCGGGCCGGGGCTCTCGGCACCGTGTAGGTGGATTTTGCGCGGCGGGGGCTGGTCTGTGCCGGTTTGTGTTGACAGGCCGGGGTGCGAGGGTGTCTGTGCATGCCACGCGCGGTTCCTCCCTGGGACGCGCTGATGCATCGGCCGTCAGGCATGTCGCGACAAGGGTCGTGGACCAAGCCGGGCAAGTCGTTCCGCCGTTGACCGGTGGCGCGCAAGACATCCGGTCCGCCCGCCGTGCCGGAGACAGGATTTACGGTACCTCATGGCTTCAGCCACCTTACAGTCTGCCACCGACCATTTCGGCGGTGAAGATTTCGCGACCCTGCTGGACGAGACCCTCGGCCGCGATACTGCGTTCGACGGTTCGGTCGTCACCGGCCGCGTCGTGCGCCTGACCGACGAATTCGCCATCGTCGATGTCGGCCTCAAGAGCGAAGGGCGCGTGGCGCTCAAGGAATTCGGCCCGCCGGGCGTGTCGCCGGACGTGAAGCCGGGTGACGTCATCGAACTGTTCGTCGAACGGTACGAAGACCGCGATGGCTCGATCGTCCTGTCGCGCGAGAAGGCGCGGCGCGAAGAAGCCTGGACGAACCTGGAAAAGGCGTTCGAGAACAACCAGCGCGTCAACGGCACGATCTATGGCCGCGTCAAGGGTGGCTTCACGGTCGACCTCGGCGGCGCCATGGCCTTCCTGCCGGGCAGCCAGGTCGATATCCGCCCCGTGCGCGACGTCACCCCGCTGATGGGCGTGCCGCAGCCGTTCCAGATCCTGAAGATGGACCGCGCGCGTGGCAACATCGTCGTCTCGCGCCGTGCGGTGCTGGAAGAGACGCGTGCCGAGCAGCGCAGCGAGCTGATCCAGGGCCTGAAGGAAGGCATGATCCTGGACGGCGTGGTCAAGAACATCACCGACTACGGTGCGTTCGTCGACCTGGGCGGCGTGGACGGCCTGCTGCATGTCACCGACATCGCCTGGAAGCGCATCAACCACCCGTCCGAGGCTCTGCAGATCGGTCAGCCGGTTCGCGTGCAGGTTATCCGCTTCAACCCGGATACGCAGCGCATCTCGCTGGGCATGAAGCAGCTCGAGGCTGATCCGTGGGAGAACGTGGCGATCAAGTATCCGCCGGGTGCCCGCTATTCCGGCCGCGTCACCAACATCACCGACTACGGCGCGTTCGTCGAGCTGGAGCCGGGTGTCGAAGGTCTGGTGCACGTCTCCGAAATGTCCTGGACGAAGAAGAACGTCCATCCGGGCAAGATCGTCGCGACCTCGCAGGAAGTCGACGTCATGGTCCTGGATGTGGACAGCGGCAAGCGTCGTATCTCGCTGGGTCTGAAGCAGGTGCAGCGCAACCCGTGGGAGCAGTTCGCCGAGGAGCACAAGATCGGTTCCACGGTCGAGGGCGAGATCCGCAACATCACCGAGTTCGGCCTGTTCATCGGCCTGTCCGCGGACATCGACGGCATGGTCCACATGTCCGACCTGTCGTGGGACGAAGCCGGCGAAGTCGCCATGACCCACTACGAGAAGGGTCAGGTCGTCCAGGCGAAGGTGCTGGATGTCGACGTCGAGAAGGAGCGCATCTCGCTCGGCATCAAGCAGCTGCATGAAGACCCCGCCGCCGACGCGCTGGGCAAGGTGCAGAAGGGCGCGATCGTCACCTGCATCGTGACCGCCGTGCAGTCGAACGGCATCGAGGTGAAGGTCGACGACGTGCTGACCGGCTTCATCCGCCGCGCCGAGCTGGCGCGCGACAAGGCCGAGCAGCGTCCGGAGCGTTTCGCCGTCGGCGAGAAGGTCGATGCGAAGATCGTGTCGGTCGATCGTGCGGCCCGCAAGCTGGCCCTGACCATCCGCGGCCGCGAGGTCGAGGAAGACAAGCAGGCGATCAACGAGTACGGCTCGTCCGACAGCGGTGCCTCGCTGGGTGACATCCTGAGTGCCGCGATCCGTCGTCGTAACGCCGACGCCTGATCGGTCCGGTTCACGGATTGAACTAAGGAAAGGGCGGTGCCGGAAACGGCACCGCCCTTTTTCTGTTCAGGGACTTTCGATGATGCTTGGAGATCATGAGCTGGCTTCGGTGGAAGCGCATTGTCTGGAATATGAAAGCGAGCTGTGGGGTATTTACAGGCATATAGCAGAGAAGCATTCCCGGAGCGGAACAGGGAACAGCATAAGGAAATATTCTTTCATTTCCTGCGGCATGCTCTGGAGAAAAAGCTCTTCCTTTTGAAAGAAGACCCCGATTTCGTGCGTCATCTCAACAGTGTGGCGCCGCCGCACAAGCAGTATCCTCTGACCGAGCCCCGGACGCCTGCGGAATTCGAAGGCTTCTTTCGGCTTTTCTGGCCAGAACCCGAAAACCCCGAATATGACATGGAAATTCTGGTCGTGCTGGAAGCCGGCGGCCGTATCTGGTGGATGCGGGGTGGCGAACCGACGGAGTGGTTTCTCGGTTATCCGGGAAACAAGAAGAAACCTGCCCGATAGCGCACCATCGGGCAGGGATGTGTTCAGGGCGTCGGCGTCGGCCCCTTGACGATTTCCGCCATGTCGTGCGGGCGGACCCAGGTGCGGAAGGCGGTCTGCACGGCGGCGGCGGTCATGTCGTAATAGGCGTGGGCGGCGCGGTCCGGGGTGTCGAGCGGCAGGCCCAGTTCGATCAGGTGCAGATCTTCCGCCGCGATCGAATCCAGGCTGGCACGGGCGAGCGGCAGCCCGCGCAGCAGTGACGCCTTGGCCAGCGTCAGTTCGGCGTCGGTCACCGGTTGGTCCCGCAGGGCCTGGACGTCGTGCAGGGCGGCGTCGCGGGCGCGGCCGACCTTGTCGGGGTCGGCACCGAAGCTGATGCTGTAGCCGCCGCGATGGCGCGACCAGGAAAAACTGCTGCTGACGGAATAGACATAGCCCGTGCGCACCCGCAGGTCGCGATAGAGGCGCGACGAGAAGCCATCGCCCAGGATCTCGTTGCCGACCGTCAGCGCGAAATGGTCCGGGTGGGCTGCGGTCAGGCCCAGGCTTTCGGCCAGGATGGCCGAATCCTGCACGCTGGTGCGGTCGGGCACCTGGGTGCGCGAGGCCCGGCTGTCGGGGCGGGGCGGCAGGTCGACCGTGGGCGTCGGGCCGGCGGGCCTGGCCCACGCGCCGAAGGTGCGGCCGATCACGTCATGCGCCTGTTCGGGTGTGACGTCGCCGACCACGACGATGGTGGTCAGGTCGGGGCGGTAGGCGCTGGTGTAGAAGGCCTGCACGTCGGTCTGTTTCAGCATCATGATCCGTTGCGGATCGGGCTGGCGCAGCGTGGGGTCGCCGGCCGGCGAGACCGCGGCCTTGACCGCGCGGCCGAACAGGTAGTTGGGCGAGGTCAGCAGCCCGGCATAGGATTGGGCCGTCTGCATGCGGACCACCTGGAACGCACGGTCGGGCAGGGCCGGGTGCATTTCGTTATCGGCCAGCAGGCGCGTGGCTTTTTCGAAATCAGGGGTCAGTACCGACACGCTGAAGCCGGGGCCGGCGCTCTCGGTGGCGGCGATGTCGTCCAGCGCCTTCTGGAAGGCCAGCCGGTCCAGCGACCGGGTGCCGTAGCTGAACAGATCCTCGGTGATCGCGGCGATGCCGTCCTGGCCTTTCGGCTCCTGCATGTTGGCGTTCTGGCGGATCTGGCCGTAGACCGACACGGTGTGGCTGACATGGGCCGGGTGGACGATCAGCCGCAGCCCGTTGGGAAAGGTGAAGACGCTGGGAAGGCCGACCGGCGGCGGCAGGGTGACGGTCGACAGGGCCTCGTGCGCCCAGTCGGGCAGGGCCACCGGGTGGTCGGGCGGGGTGGCGAAGGATTCGGAGCCGCCGAAACCCTTGCCGGCGATGGGGTGGCCGGAATCCTCGGGTGTCAGCAGGGCGGTGACCGCCTGGCGTGGGTCGAGGATCTGTTTGGCCAGGCGGTTGACGTCCTCCACCGTGACCGCCTTGAGGGCGGTGCCCAGCGCGTCGGGCGAGTTCACGCCCATCACCGCCAGCGCCTGCGACCAGGTTTCCGCCAGGCCGCTGATGCTGTTGGCCGAGAAGCCGAGCTGGGCCAGTTCCTTGCGTCGTGCGGCCTCGACCAGATCCGGGGGCACGCCCTTGTCCCGGATGGCGGCGATGATGCCGTTGATCTCGGCCAGCAGGGGGGCGGGGTCCTGGTTGCGGGGGAAGGCCGCCACCGCGATGCCGATGCCGGCATCGGCCTTGGGCGCGAATTCGAAGCCGGCGAACAGCGCCTTGCCCGACGGCACGAGGTCGTAGAGCGCGCCGCGCTGGCTGGTCAGCACGTCGGCCAGGATCTGCGCGGTTGCGTAATCCTTCGACCGCAGGCCGGGCATGCGCCAGGCGACCGTTGCCAGCCCGACCGGGTAATCGGTGGGGAAATGCAGCGTCTGGCCCGTGACCGGGCCGGGCTGGACGGGCGTGCGTTCGGGCAGCGTGCGGCGGGGAATGTCGCCGAAGATGGCTCGTACCCGTTCGATGGCGTGGTCCGGGTCCACATTGCCGGCAATGACCAGGATGGCGTTGTTGGGGGCGTACCACGCATCATAGAAGCGGCGCAGCAGGGTGGCGTCGGTCTTGTCGAAGGAGGGGCGGGTGCCCAGCGCGTCATGCTCGTAGGGCGTGCCGGCGAACAGGATCGATTGCAGGCGGGTCAGATACTGGTAGCTGGGGCTGGACAGGTCGCGCGCCACTTCCTGTTCGATCGCGCCGCGCTCCTTCTCCCAGTCGGGGGCCGCCAGTGCCAGTCCGCGCATGCGCAGCGCCTCGATGCGCAGCATGACGTCGAGATCCTCGGCCGGAGCGGTGTAGAAATACTGGGTGACGTTCTCGGTCGTGTCGGCATTGTAGCTGCCGCCCAGTCGTGCGCCGATGGCGGCGAGCTGGTCCTTGTCCAGCCCGTCGCTGCCGCGGAACATCATATGTTCCAGCGCGTGGGCGGTGCCGGGAAAGTCTTTCGGTGCCTCGCTGGAGCCGACCAGGTAGTTCACCTCGGTCGTCACCACCGGGGCCAGCCGGTCGCGAACCACCACCACGCGCAGGCCGTTCGGCAGGGTGGCGCGGACCGCATTGTCGGCGATGGTCGCCACGGGGGCTGCCAGTGGCCGGGGGGGCGGCGCGTCGGCCCGAGCGGCCTGTGGCATGGGCATGGCCAGAAGGGCCAGGGAAAGGCTTAATGCGGTGGTGGCCAGGCGCGCTGTCATGATTCACGGGTACTCCTGCTGACCCGGACAGCGTAGACGCGGGGCGTCCCGGTGAAAACCGGGGGGCGGTCAGGTAGGGAAAGGCGACGGAAAAGGGAGGACGCGATGAGCGAGGCCATGCCGGTTGCGGGGATGGATGCGCGTGTCGGCCAGGTGATGGATGCGGCGATCGCGCGCGGACGGCTGGTGGGCGCCGCGGTGCTGGTGTCGGTGGACGGAAAGACGCTGGTGCGCCGTGCAGCCGGGCTGGCGAATCGCGAAGCGGGGGAGCCGATGGGGCCGGACACGCTGGTGCGCCTGGCATCGCTGACCAAACCGGTGGTGACGGCGGTGGCGCTGGCCCTGGCGGAGCGGGGCGTGCTGTCGCTGGAAGATCCTGTGACGCGTTTCCTGCCCGATTTCCGCCCCGCCTGCGCCGATGGGTCGGTGCCGACGATCACGTTGCGGCATCTGCTGACGCATAGTTCGGGCCTGTCCTACGGGTTTGCCTTTCCGCGCGACGACAATCCTTATGCAAGAGCCGGGATTTCGGACGGGATTGCCGAGCCGGGCATGGCGCTGGAGGAGAATCTGGCCCGTCTGGCGAGCGTCAAGCTGCTGTTCGCGCCGGGCGAAGGCTGGGCGTACTCGCTGGCGCTGGATGTGATGGGCGGGGTGCTGGAACGTGCGGGCGGTGCGACGCTGCCGGAGCTGGTGCAGCGCCATGTGGGTGCGAAGCTGGGCTGGACCCGCACCGGGTTCGCTGTGCCCGACCCGGACGCGCTCTGTCCGCCTTATGCCGATGGGCGGCCCGTTCCGGTGGTGATGGGCGCGCATTATGCGATGCCGCGCCAGTTGGGCGGCGGCAAGGTCAGTGAGATCCTGTTCGCCCCCGATCGGGTGCTGGACCCGCGATCCTATCCGTCGGGTGGCGCCGGGATGGTCGGCACCGCCGAGGAGTTCCTGCTGTTTGTCGAGGCGCTGTGCAGCGGGGGCGGGCCGATCCTGTCGCCGGAAAGTGCGGCACTGTTCGGGCGGAATGCGATTGGCGACCTGTCGATGGGGCCGATGAATGCCGGGATGGGCTTCGCGATCGGGGCGGCGGTGGTTGAAGACCCGGCGCGGGCGCGGACCCCGGTTTCGCGGGGCGGTTTCACCTGGGGTGGCGTGTATGGCCATCAATGGATCGCCGACCCCGTGCGGGGCGTGTCGATCGTGATGATCAGCAACACTGCGCTGGCGGGCATGGTCGGGTCCTATCCCGACGCGGTGCGGGATGCGGTGTATGACGCCCGGTAGCGCGGGCAGGAGGCGACATCCGCGAGGAGCGGTGGCCGCCTATGTGAAAAGAAGATGAGAATGCTATTGCGAACCATTATCATCCGTGCTTGAAGGGAGGGGCACGGAGATGGGACGCCTGATGTTTGTGTGTTCTTGCAATATGCTGACCGACCAGGATGTGGAGCGCGCGGTTGACGGGGGAGCGACCCGCCCGCGCGAGATCTATGCGGCACGCGGGTGCCGGGCGCAGTGCGGCAATTGCGTGCCAGGCGTGCTGTGCCTGCTGCGCCGCGCGCTTCAGGCCCGCGCCGAAATAGCGCCGTCGGAGGCGTTGCCCGCCGTTTGAGCGCGTTGCCGGGCCTGCTGGGAAACGTGCATCGGATCGCCACCAGCGCGGATTTCCCCACAGGCCTCCGAAAAGGGGATGCGGCGGGTTGGCGGGCTTGATACAAGGTCCGCATGTCTTTTGGTGATCGCATCAATCAGTTCGATGTCTGGCTGCTGGACCGGGTGTTCCAGCCTTTTGCCGACCGTCTGCCGGAGCGCTTGCCTGCGCTGGCCCTGGGCATGAATTTCCAGTTCGGTGCCATCATGCTGTCGGCGGCGTCGATCGTCGCCATGATCGTCATCGGGCACATGTCGATCAGCGATGCGATGTTCAATGTGCTGGTCTGGTGTCTCGGCCTGGCATTCTATGTCGGCATCAACCGGGTGCGGCCGCTGGTCCGGCCCGGGCATATGAACCCGCTGCGCGTGATGCTGTCGGGCATGCGGCCGCTCTCGATCCCGTTTGCGATCTATGCGCTCTATCAGGGTGCGACGGCGCCGCCGCATTTCGAGATCGCGCTGTGGTTCAATTCGTTGGCCAATATCATCTTCGTCGCCGGGATTTATCTGATCTCGTGCGAAGTGCGCCCACCCGGCCATCGTCAGACCGCTCGTGCGCGCTTCGGGCGCATGCAGGAGCAGGGCGGGTTATAGAGACGGGCGCTATTGCAAGCGCCCTCCGCGATTTTCAGAAGTCGATGCAACGCCCTTTGACGGTCCAGTCACCATAGCGCGTGGGCTGCTTTTCCTTGGGGCCGCCATATTCCTTGGCGTCGGCCGAGGTCGCGGTTTCGGGCGCGTCGGCTGCCGGCGTGGCGGGCGAGGGTGCTTCGGTGTTGGTATCGGTGCTGATCATGGCGTCAGCTTGGCCCGACTTTCGGCCATGGGCAAGAAACGGGCGTGTGATCGGTCAGGGTTTGTCGGGCGGCTTCATCCAGCGATCGCCGGCATGGCGGGAATGGGCGATGAAGAAGCCGATCAGGCCGCCGATCGCCCCCGCCAGGAGCGCCAGTTGGGTACCCGCGCCGATCAGCAGCATGAAGACCGGGCCGGCCGTCACCCCGACCGCGAAGGTCAGCACGCTTTCGCGCAAGGTCGGGCCGAAGCGCCGTTCCGCGCCGCAATGGGGGCAGATTTCGGCCGTGCCGCGGATCGTGCGGCGGCAGAACGGACATTGCTCGACGGTGCCGGCGATGGGTTCGATCATGATGCTCCCTATGGTTCGCCGCGATATCTATTGATGTTCGGACTGGGCGATCCGCTGCTGGGCGGCCATGCGCCACGGCGCGTCGGCCGGGGCGGTATCGAGCGCGCGGCGGAACAGGGCGGCGCTTTCGGGGCTTACCCGGCCATCGGCCAGGGTCTGGGCCTCGGCGGCGCGGGCGGCGACTTCGGGAACGAACTGGATCGTCGTGGCCTGACGCCATGCTTCGGCCGCCGCCGCATAATGGTCGCGCGCGGCTTCGGCCTGGCCCAGCAGCAGGAAGCCCCGGAAGCGGTTCGGATCGTCCGGCGGCATCCGGCCCAGTCCGGCGCGCAGTTCGGCCAGCAGCCCGTCATCGCGCTTGTCCTGCGCCTTCTGCGCCAGCAGGCGCGGAGCCAGGGGCTGCGCGGGCAGGGACGGGTGGCCGCACAGCAGATACAGCCCCGTCGCGGTCAGCGGCAGCAGCAGCAGGCAGACCAGCACCACCGGGGTGGTGATGGAGCGGCCGATGCCGCGCGCGGGCGCTGCGTCCGACGCCAGCAGGCGCCGCTGGATTTCCAGCCGCGCGCCTTCATGCTCGCTGGCGGCGATCAGGCCGCACTCCCGGTCGCGGTCCAGTTCGGCAAGCTGCGCGCGCAGCAGGACCAGGGCCGATTCCCGTTCGTCCCGCAGGCGGGTCGTGTGGCGGAAGGCCAGGAGAGAAGGCAGCAGCACCACGGCGCTGAGTAGGAAAATGCCAATCCAGATCATCATTATCTCAGCGCGGTCAGGTCAGGTCAGGTCGGTCAGGCGCGCGCGCTCGTCGTCGCTCAGCGGTGCGGGGCCGGTGCCGCGGGCGCGGCGGAAGGACAGGAAGGCGACGAGACCGCCGACCAGCAGGGCGAGGACCGGCATCAGCCACAGCAGGACCGTACCGATGGTCAGCGGCGGGCTCAGGCGGATGAAATTGCCGTAGCGGCCGACCATCCAGTCCATGATCTGGCGATCGGATTCCCCCTTGGCGACATGCGCGCGCACCACGTGGCGCAGGTCGCGGGCCAGGCCGGCGCTGCTGTCCTCGATCGATTCGTTCTGGCAGACCAGGCAGCGCAGTTGCGACCCGATGGCCTGGGCGCGGGCTTCCTGATGGGGGTCGGGCAGCATTTCCGACGGGTCGTCCACCGCCACGGCGGCCAGCGGCGACAGGCCGATCGTCAGGGCGAGGACGGTGGCCAGCATGGCGGCCAGACGACGCGTCGCGGCACTCATGTCCGCAGGCTCGCGGCCAGGGGCAGCAGGGTCTGGTGGGCGGTGGCCTCGTCCAGCGCGGCGGCGGAATGCCAGCGGATGACGCCGCCGGGGCCGATCAGGAACGATTCCGGCACGCCCGACACGCCCCAGTCGATCGCGGTCATGCCCGACAGGTCGCTGGCGATGCGGGCATAGGGATTGCCCGCGCGGCGGACGAAGCCCAGCGCGTCGGCCGGCTTGTCCTTGTAGGCGATGCCCCAGATGGGCAGCTGGGCCTTCAGGGCGTTGAGCTGCGGCATCTCGGCGATGCAGGGGATGCACCAGGAGGCAAAGAAATTGACCAGCACCGGCACTTTCAGGGCCCGCAGGTCGGCAGCGCCGAAGCCCTGGCCCGGCAACTGGTCGGGCAGGGTGAAATCCGGCACCGGGCGGTTCAGCGCCGGGGCCTGGATGTCGTGCGGATCGAACGAGCCCTGCTGCATGCCCGACAGCATGCGCCAGAATGCGACGCCCGCGCCGCCCGCCACCACGAGCGGGGCCGCCATCAGCAAACGCCGGCGCGCCAGGTCCGGCCGGGGTGCGTTGTCGCTCATGACGTGGCCACCAGGCCGGCGGCCGCGGCGCGGCGGGGGGCGCCCACGCGCATCCGCCGGTCGGACAGGGACAGCACCCCGCCCAGGGCCATGATCAGCCCGCCCAGCCACATCCATGGTGCCAGCGGGTTGTAATGCAGGCGCAGCACGTAGGTCGTCTCCGCGCCGTTATCGTGCCGGTCGCCCAGCACGCCGTACAGGTCGGACATCAGGTTGGTATGAATGGCCACCTCCGTCGTCGTCTGGTTCTGGCTGGCGAATGTGCGTTTGGCGGGGTGCAGCACCGTGACCAGGTGTCCGTCATGCCGCACCTCGATGGTCGCGATCAGCGCCGTGTAGTTCGGGCCCGGTGCGGCGCGCACCTCGGTCAGCGTCCAGGAATCGCCGGCCAGCATTTCGGTCTGGCCGATATGGACCTCGACGATCCGGTGCTGGGCCTGCGACATCGCGGCCAGCCCCAGCACGCTGACGCCCACCCCGGCATGGGC
The DNA here is from genome assembly GCF_014174215.1 of Gluconacetobacter tumulicola. Lineage (GTDB taxonomy): Bacteria > Pseudomonadota > Alphaproteobacteria > Acetobacterales > Acetobacteraceae > Gluconacetobacter > Gluconacetobacter tumulicola. The sequence goes on from NZ_JABEQL010000010.1 coordinate 30,556, forward strand.
CAGCGCCGCGCCGAGGGCCGCGCGCGGCAGCATGCGGGCACGCTGCCAGCTTGCACCCACGGGGATGCGGAACAGGCGGATGCGCTCGGCGATGTCGGTGATGCTGCTGGCGATGACCCAGACGGCGCCGGTGGCGGCCAGCAGCGGCAGCAGGTCGCGGACCCGCCAGGCCGCGAAGGCGAAGGCCAGCACGGTCACGGCCCCGGCCCACCATAGCCGGCGCAGCACCGGCCAGAGCTGCGCGCGCTTCCACGGCATCATCGGGCCCAGCCCCATGAAGGCCATCAGCGGGATCGCCATCGGCGCCGCCGTGGCGTCGAAGAATGGCTTGCCGACCGAGATCGTCTTGCCGAACAGCAGCGACATGAAGGGCGGGTACATCGTGCCGGTCAGCACTACCGCGCAGATCGAACACAGCAGGATGTTGTTGAGCACCAGCAGCCCCTCGCGCGATACCGGGGCGAACACGCCGCCGGCCGCGAGCTGCGGCGCACGGATGGCGAACAGCAGCAGCGACCCGCCGATCACCAGCCCCAGCAGGCCCAGGATGAAGATGCCGCGCGCGGGATCATTGGCGAACGCATGGACGGAATTGAGGATGCCCGAGCGCACCAGGAACGTGCCGGAGAGCGAGAAGGAGAAGGTGCCGATGGCCAGCAGCACGGTCCAGATCTTCAGCGCCTCGCGCTTTTCCACGACGATGGCGGAATGGACCAATGCGGTGCCGGTCAGCCATGGGATCAGCGACGCGTTTTCCACCGGGTCCCAGAACCAGTAGCCGCCCCAGCCGAGCACGTAATACGACCACCAGGAGCCGAGCGCGATGCCGCAGGTGAGGAAGCACCAGGCCGCGACCGCCCACGGGCGGACCCAGCGGCCCCAGGCGGCATCGACGCGGCCTTCGATCAGCGCCGCGACGGCGAAGGCGAACGGCACCGCGAAGCCGACATAGCCGGTATAGAGAATGGGCGGATGGAAGGCCAGGCCGGGGTCCTGCAACAGCGGGTTCATCCCCTGGCCGTCCATCGGTGCCGGCCAGACACGGTCGAACGGGTTCGACGTGGTGAGGCAGAAAAGCTGGAAGCCCGCCGAGACGCCGCCCAGTACCGCGATCACCCGTGCCCGCAGGGCGGAGGGCAGGTCGCGGCCGAACAGCGCCACCGCGCCGCCGCACAGGCCCAGGATCAGCGCCCACAGCAGGACCGAGCCCTCGTGATTGCCCCACACGCCGGTGATCTTGTACAGCAGGGGCTTGGCCACCGCACTGTTGGCCGCGACGTTCTGGACCGAGAAATCGTCCTGGATCGCGGAATGGATCAGGCAGGCGAAGGAATAGAGCAGCGCCAGAAGCTGCCCGATGGCCAAAGCAGGGGCCAGCGCCATCAGGCGCGGATCGCGGCGTTGCGCGCCGACCATCGGCAGCACTGCCTGCCCGGCGGCGAGGCAGCAGGCCAGCGCGAGGGCGAAATTTCCCAGTTCCGGGGTCATGTTCAGTCAGCTTCCATGCTGCGAGGCAGCTTTATCCTGGCCCGTGGCGCTTGTGGTCATGGCATTCCAGCTCGCGGCATCGGGGGCCTTGCCGTAGCGGGGGTCCCATTTGCCGCTGCGGCGCAGGGCCTCGGCGACTTCCTTGGGCATGTAGGTCTCGTCATGCTTGGCCAGCACTTCGCTGGCGCGGAACGATCCGTCGGCCAGCACGGTGCCGATGGCCACCACGCTCTGCCCCTCGCGGAACAGGTCGGGCAGGATGCCTTCGTAACGCACCGTGACGGCGTCCTGGCCGTCGGTGACGTTGAACTGGTTGACGGGTGTGTCGCCGTTCTTCTGCTGGCGCACCGATCCGGCCACCACCATGCCGCCCAGCCGGATGGTGCGGTCGGCGGCCGGCGGGTGGGCATGGACCTGCGACGGCGCCATGAAGAAGACGATGTTGGAGGAGAACGCGCTCAGCGTCAGCGCGGTGGCGGTGCCCAGTCCGATCAGGCACCCGCCGACCAACCACAGGCGACGGCTCTTGCGGGTCATGGTGCGGAGGCTCCGCCGGTGCGGGAAGGGCGCTCGAGCGCTGCCAGGCGGGCGCGGGCCCGGCGCAGGCGCAGCGCGGCACCGCCGCCCAGGATGATGGCGAGCCCGATGGTCAGCCCGTAGGCGGTGACGATGTAGGGCAGGTGGGTCATGCGACGGCTCCGCTCAGGTCCTGGCCCGAATCCTGGGCGTCATGGCTGTCGGCTCGGCCACGGCGCATGGCCAGCGCCGTGCGGACCCGGCTTTCCATCACGGCGGCGCGCAGGCGCGCGACCAGGATGGCGGCGAAGCCCAGCGTGAAGCCGATGGTGCAGACCAGCAGCGGCCACAGCATGGCGGTCGACATGGTGGGGGCGGCCGTCAGCGTGATGCTGTCGGGCTGGTGCAGCGTGTTCCACCATTGCACGCTGAACTTGATGATCGGCAGGTCGACCGCCCCGGCGAGGCCGAGGATCGCGGCGGCGCGATAGCCGCGCTGCGGCTCGTCGAAGGCGCGGATCAGCGCGATATGGCCCAGATAGAGGAAGAACAGCACCAGCACCGAGGTCAGCCGTGCGTCCCACACCCACCAGGTGCCCCACATCGGCTTGCCCCACAGCGAACCGGTGGCCAGGCAGATGGCGGTGACCGAGGCGCCGACCGGGCCGATTTCCACCGCCGCCAGGTCGGCCAGCGGATGGCGCCAGACCAGCGACAGCAGCGAGCAGATTGCCAGCCCCATATAGCCCGACGATGCCAGCCATGCGGCAGGCACATGGACATACATGATCCGCACACTGTCCCCCTGCTGCCAGTCGGCGGGCGAAAGGAACAGGCCCCAGGCGATGCCGGCGACCGACAGCAGGATGGCGGGCCAGGTCAGCCAGGGTTGCAGGCGCGCGCCAAGCCGGAGAAACCGCCCCGGATTGGCGTAGCGGTGGAAGAAATTGCCCGTGCGTGCGGCAAGGCTCGGTGTGGCGTTCAAGACGGTTTCGTTCTCCCCCACGCGCGGGGGGACTCCTGCTTTATGCGTCCGTCGGGGACGGTGGGGGCGTTTCGCTTTCCGTTCCTACACGAACATGCGAAGAAAGGCACGGCCCGCGCCGGATTCATGGCGCGTTGTTCACGTGGCGGGCCGGCCCGCCTTTTCCGGAAGGAGACTTCCCATGCTCTTCGCCATCATCTGCACCGACAAGCCGGGGGCGCTGGAAACGCGCATCGCCACGCGGCCGCAGCATCTGGCCTATCTGCAGGCCTATCAGGACCGGATCATCCAGGGCGGCCCGCTGATGGGCGCGGACGGGCGGCCCTGCGGCAGCATGCTGCTGATCGACGTGGAAGACCGTGCAACCGCCGAGGGTTTTGCCGCCAGCGACCCGTATGCCAAGGCCGACGTGTTCGAAAGCGTGGTGATCCGCCCCTTCCGCCCGGTCTTCCGTGACGGGCAGCTGGTGGAATAGCGGATGGCGTACTGGCTTGTGAAATCCGAACCCGACGCCTTTTCGTGGGACCAGCAGGTCGCCCATGGCGTCGAGCCCTGGACCGGCGTGCGCAACCACCAGGCAAAGCGCAACCTGATGGCGATGGCGCGGGGTGACCGTGCCTTCTTCTATCATTCCAATATCGGCCGCGAGATCGTGGGCGTGGTCGAGATCGTGCGGGAAGCCTATCCCGACCCGACCGCCGCCGATGGCGGCTGGGTCTGTGTCGATGTCCGCGCCGTGGGGCCGATGCCCCATCCGGTGACGCTGGCGGCGATCAAGGCCGACCCGGACCTGGCCGACCTGGCCCTGGTGCGCCAGTCGCGCCTTTCGGTCGTGCCGGTGTCGGATGCGCACTGGGCGCATCTTTGCCGTATGGGCGGATTTAAATGAAGTAAGAGAATGCGGAGAGCCGTAAAGGCCCCGCTGCCGAGCGAGAGCGGCCCGGCGCGGGCCGCGTCCGGCGTGCGTCTTCGAGCATCGGAGCGGAGCGGCCTTGATGGCCGTGAGTAACGAAGCGCAGAAAACGCGCGTCGGATTGCCGGCAGCGGGGCCTTTACGGCTCTCCGGCGGCGCCTTCGGCGCCGATGGCCTGGATGCCGCGTCCGGGTTGGCCGCCATAGGTCGAATAGGTGAAGGCCGCGTTATAAGCAGGCTGCACCGGGGCGTTGAACTTCACGGGCACGTCGAAGACGCTGAAATGCGATGGCACGTCGCGGGAATCGCGCGGGGTCTGGCGGGCCTCGATCGATGGCAGGCCGGGGCCGTGGAGGGCGGCGATCTCCGGGCTGAAGGTCTGGGCCGTGACATCCTCGTCCTGCACCACCTGATAGCCGTCGGGCGGCGGCGGGGCCGGGGGATTGTCGGGATCGGCGGTCGGGTCGTGGCGGGCGTCGGCCGGCTCGAGCGACGACGAAACGGGCGCATTCAAGGTGCCGGTCGCGGACACCGGCGCGCGGGTTGCGTGGCGCGGGGCGGCCTGGGCGGCGTGTATCGCCGCCATGCTCCAGCCGGCCACAAGGGCCGCGCCGGCGCAGAAAAGCAGGGTCGGGGGCGTCGTCCGCATGGTAGCCCCTGGGGCCTTCATCGCATCCATAAGGGTTCTCCTTGCGTTCGGACTGTATCTGGGCTGTGACCGGTTCGTCCTCTCCCGGCATGGACATGGCGGCCCTGCGTCACGAACCATATACGGCGTGACGGTGGATTTGCGAGAGGGGTAATATGCTTGATAAAGCGACGCCCGCCGTTACCGGTGGGGCTTCATCTACTGGCCGTCGCCTCGTCCATGCGGGCGGGCGGGGGCGCATGATCGGCAGGAGGGTTGGGGAATGACCATTCAAACCGGGGGCGAGGTCGCTTCACTGGTGCTGGACGCCCCGGCGATCGCCGAACTGCAGCGCGCGCTGGAAAAGGTCGAATCGGGCCGCGGCGTGCTGGTGCGGCTGGCGGACCTGATGGGTGGCGCGGTCGGCCAGGCGGCCCTGCTGGGCATGCGGGGCCTGGGCATGGCGCCCACCATGCAAGCCAAGCTGAAGGGAATCGCCGAGAGCGCGATTTCACGCGCTTTTGATATCGCGGTCGTCGGCATGACCCCGCTCAAGGGCGAGCAGGCGGTAGGCGACTCGGCTGCGGTGGCGACCGGCCCCTCTGTTTCCGCCGTTGTTCCCGCCCCGATTTCCACCCCGGCATGGCGGGGGCCGGCGCTGCAGGCGGCGGTGACGGTGTCGGGTGCGGTCGGCGGGTTTGCCGGGCTGGCCGGCCTGCTGCCCGATGTCACCTTCACCACCCTGGCCATCATGCGCGAGATCGCGCGCATTGCCCGTGAAGAAGGCGAAGATCTGTCCACCCAGGATGCCAGGCGCGCGTGCCTCGAAGTGTTCGCGCTGCGGGCCTTTCCGGTCGGTGCCGCCGATGACGAGAGCGAACTGGGCTATTTCTCGGCCCGTGCGATGCTGCGCGGCCGACCAGTGGTGATGCTGGTATCCGAGGTGGCGTCCCATTACGGGCTGGGCCTGTCGCGCAAGCTGGCGGTGCAGATGATGCCGGTTGCCGGCGCGCTGTGCGGGGCCTCGCTCAACGTGGCCTTCCTGGCCCATTACCGCGCCCTGGCCCGGGCCCATTTCACCATCCGGCGCCTGGAGCGCGAACATGGGCCGGAAGTGCGGCGCACCGCCGAATCGCTGCGTGCCGGCATGACCGGCGCCAGCCAGCCCTTCTGACGAAGGGCGCGCCCGGCGCCCTTCAGGCCATCTTTTCGGCTCGTACAGGCGCGCGCATCAGCAGGCCGATCAATACGGCGCTGACGACTGTGCCCGCGAGCAGCGCCACCACATAGGCGGCCAGATGGGTGACGGCGCCCGGAATGGGCAGGACGAAGATGCCGCCATGCGGCACTTTCAGTTCCACGCCCGCCACCATGGAGATCGCGCCCGCCGTTGCCGAACCCGCCATCATGGCGGGAATGACCCGCAGGGGATCGCGGGCGGCGAAGGGAATGGCGCCCTCGGTGATGAAGGCCAGCCCCAGCACCGCTGCCGTCGCGCCGGCCTCGCGCTCCTCGGCCGTGAAGCGCGCATGGAACAGGCGTGTTGCCAGCGCCGCCGCCAGGGGCGGCACCATGCCGGCGACCATCGTGGCGGCCATCGGCGTATAGACCGCGCTGGCGATCAGCCCGACCGAGAAGGCATAGCCCGCCTTGTTCACCGGGCCGCCCATGTCGAAGGCGGACATCGCCCCCAGGATCAGCCCCAGCAATATCGCGCTGGACCCCTGCATGCCGCGCAGCCAGTCCGTGAGGAAGGCCATCAGGGCGGCGACGGGCTGGCCGATCGCGTAGACCGTCAGCAGGCCGGTGATCAGCGTGCCCAGCAACGGCAGGATCAGGATCGGCTTCAGCCCTTGCAGGGTCTTGGGCAGTTGGATCAGGCGATTGAGTGCGTCCACCGCATAGCCTGCGACGAAGCCTGCCGCGATGCCGCCGAGAAAGCCGGCATTGAGGTTCGCGGCGAGGATGCCGCCGATCATGCCCGGCGCCAGGCCCGGACGGTCGGCGATCGAGAAGGCGATATAGCCCGCCAGTGCCGGGACCATCAGCGCGAAGCCGGCCTTGGCGCCGATGGTGAACAGGGTGTGGGCCAGGGTTCCGCCCGACGAGGCATCGTTGGCATGGATGCCGCCCAGCGCGAAGGCGAGCGCGATCAGCAGGCCGCCGGACACGACGAAGGGCAGCATGAAGGACACGCCCGTCATCAGATGCTTGTAGGGACCGGCGCGTTCGCCCTTGCCGGACGATTGCGACCCGCCGGCGGATGCCGAGCCGGCCGCGGGCTGCACGGTCGCCTCGGCCAGTGCCTTCGCGATCACGGCGGCGCCGCCGGTAATGGCCGGCTTGGCGCCGGTGGCATAGACGCGCTTGCCGCCGAAGCGGCCGCGATCGACCTCCCGGTCGGCCGCGATCACCACCACGTCGGCGTCGGCGATTTCCTGCTCGGTCAGCGGATTGCCCGCGCCGACTGAGCCTTGCGTTTCGACGCGGAAAGGGTAGCCGAGCTGGCGCGCGGCTTCCTGCAGGCCCTCGGCCGCCATGAAGGTATGGGCGATGCCAGTCGGGCAGGATGTGACGGCGACGATGCGCGGTGGGCGCGCAGCCTGCGGCGCGGCACCCGGGCGCACGGCGTCGGTCGGGTGGTCCAGGTCCGCGATCGCGCGGCCCGGATCGGCCAGGACGGATTCGAGCGTCAGATGGCGGCTGGCCCGTGCGGCCAGGGCCTCGTCGGGCTGTCCGCTGGTGCCAACCAGCAGCAGCACCTCGTCCTCGCCCGGGGCGTCGGCGGGCAGGGGGTTGAGGGTCCCCTGCGCGGTGCGGATTTCGACGTCCAGCGGGCGGCCCGTTTCGCGCGCCGCGCGGCGCAGTGCCTCGCCGGCGAGAACGCCCGTGACGCTCTCCTCGCCGGCCTGGATGACGGCCAGTATGCGCTTCATGCTGTTTCTCCCGCGCTGCCGGCTTCGATATGTCCGGCTGGCGCGATCGTCACGTTCTTCATCAGGGCCAGGACCGCGTCGCGGCCTGGAAGATTCGGTCCGGCCAGGCCGAGCTTGCCGACCGCGAAGGCGGTGGACAGGCACGCGATATCTTCCAGCGCCGCTTCTTCCGACAGGGCGGCGACCAGGCCCGCGACCATGGCATCGCCGGCGCCGACCGTGCTGGTGACCGTATGGGCCCGCAACCGTGCGGTGATCGCGCCCGAATCCTGGAGGAACAGCGCGCCGTCCGCGCCCATCGACACCACGACCAGTTCGACGCCCCGGGCGATCAGCCGCGCTCCGATGCGCAGGGCATCATCCGTCGTCTCGACGGGTTCGCCCGCCCAGTCCGCGAGTTCCCGCAGGTTCGGCTTGATGATGTTGGGGAGCGTGTCGCCCTGGAGCGCCAGCGTCAGCGGCGTGCCGCTGGTGTCCAGCAGCACGCGCGCGCCCTTGCCGCGCAGCCGGGCGACCAGGCCGGCATAGAGGTCGGGCGGGCATCCCGGCGGCAGGCTGCCCGACAGCACGATCAGGCTGCCATCGCCGGCAAATGCCTCCACCATCCCGACCTGCCGTTCGGCGGTGGCCGCATCGACGGGGGCGCCGTCCATGTTGATGTCGGTGGTGTCGCGATCATCGACGATCTTCATGTTGACGCGGGTGGCGCCCGGGATGCGCAGGAAGCGGTCCGTGATCTTCTTTTGCGCGCACAGGGCCTCGAACAGCGCGGCATTCTCGCGGCCCAGCAGCCCGAATGCGGTGACTTCGATGCCCCAGTCAGCCAGGCAGCTGGCGACGTTCACGCCCTTGCCGCCCGCATTCTGCCGCACGGCACGGGCGCGATGGACTTCGCCGGGCACCAGGTGATCGACCGTGATGGTCTGGTCGATCGCGGGGTTGAAGGTGACGGTTGCAATACGCATCACGCGTCCTTTCCATCGGGCGCGCGGTCCAGTGCGCGGACCGCATCCGGTGTGCCGACCTCGAGCGCGCGCGCGGCGAGGGCGTGCAGATCCGCCAGGCTGGTGTTGCGAATCCGCGCCTTGACGGCGGGAATGTCGCGCGGGGTCATCGACAGTTCATCGACACCGAGCCCGGTGAGCAGGGCGGCCCCGAACGGATCGCCCGCCAGCCCGCCGCAGACGCCGACCCAGCGCCCATGGCGCTGCGCGCCCTCTACCGTCTGTGCGATCAGGCGCAGCACGGCGGGGTGCAGGCTGTCGGCCTCGCTGGCCAGTTCCGGATTCTGCCGGTCGATGGCCAGCGTGTATTGCGTGAGGTCGTTGGTACCGACCGAGAAAAAATCGGCATGTTCCGCCAGGATATGGGCCTGGACCGCCGCCGCCGGGACCTCGATCATGATGCCGATCGGGACCGTCGGTGCGTCAAGCTCGGCACGGATGGCCTCGCAGCGCTGCCGCAGCGTCACCAGTTCGGGGACCGAGGTGATCATCGGGAACATGATCAGCAGTTCCCCGCCCGCCTTCGCCGCCCGATAGAGCGCGCGCAGCTGCGGGTCGAGCAGGTCGGGCCGGCGCAGCAGCAGCCGTGCGCCGCGCACGCCCAGGAACGGGTTTTCCTCATGGGGCAGGTCCAGGTGCGGGACCTGCTTGTCACCGCCGATATCGAGCGTGCGCACGATCAGCGGGCGGTCGCCCAGGGCCTCGATCATGTCGCGATAGACGGCGTATTGCTCGTCCTCGCTGGGGGTTTCGCCGCGTTCGAGGAACAGGAACTCGGTCCGCATCAGGCCGACGCCCTCGGCCCCCTGCGACAGGCAGAACGCTACCTGGTCGGGGCGGTTGACGTTGGCGCCGATGGCGACGCGATGACCGTCCGTCGTCTCGGCGGGGTTGGCGCGCTTTTCTTCTTCCGCCGCGCGCAGGCGCGCGCGGTCGGCGAGCCAGGCCCGTGCCGAGTCCAGGTCGGCCTCCGTCGGGTCCAGCCAGATGCGCCCCGTATCGCCATCGACGATCGCCATGCTGCCGGGTGCCAGGGCCAGCAGCCCGGGGCCGCCCGCGACGACCGAAGGCAGGCCCAGTGTGCGCGCCAGGATCGCGCTGTGCGATGTCGGGCCGCCCAGCGCGGTAGCGATGCCGGCGACGCGGCTGATGTCCAGGGTCGCGGTATCGGAGGGCGACAGGTCCGAGGCGACCAGGATGCACGGTTCTTCCGGCAGGTCGTCCAGCGTGCCGGTGCCCAGATCGGGGTCGATCTGCGCCAGGACGCGGCGCCCGATATCGCGCAGGTCCGCCGCGCGCGCGGCCAGGACCGGGTTGCCGAGCGACGAGAGCCTGGCCGCCATCTGCTCGACGGCCTCGTGCCACGACCAGGCGACGCCATGGCCTTCGACCATGATCTGGCAGGTCAGCGTGATCAGGTCGGTGTCGTCCAGCAGACCGGCCTGCGCGATGAAGATTGCCGCATCCCCAGCACCCAGACGGCGGGTCGTATCGTCGATCAGTCCTTCCATCTGCGCGCGCGTGCGCACCAGGGCGCCATTGAGCAGCGCGCCGCCGGTCACCAGATCCACCGGTTCGTCCGGGACTTCGGTTTCGGCGGCGGCGAGGATATGGATCTTGCCGATGGCCAGGCCGGGACTGGCGGCGACACCGGGCATGAGGCGCGGCGTGCTGACGGGCGTCCAGCCCTTCAGCGGGCCGGCTTTTGCCGCCGCGGCGGCTTTCTCGGCAGCGCGGGCGGCATCGGCCTTTTCCTGCGGCGTCAGGCGTGTGACGACATTGTGAAACCGTTCCAGTGCCGCACGGGCATTGGCGCCACCGGCCGAGATCACAATCGTGTCACCGGCTTTCAGGCCCAGCTGCAGCAGGGCGACCAGGCTGCGCGGATCGGCGGCTTCCGCGCCATGCCGCACGCGCAGCGGGGTGCCGGCGCTCTTCGCGGTTTCGGACCATGTGGAAGCGGGGCGCGCGTGCAGGCCCGTCGGGTAATCGACAATCCATTCGATCCGCTCGGGATAATCCTCGGCGGCGCCCGAGGAGGCGGGGGGCGGGGGCTCGTCCCGCAGGGCGGCGGAAATGACATCCGGGTCGCGCGTGGCAACCAGTTCCTGCAGGCGGGCCTCGTTCTGGATCAGGCGTGTCAGGCGCCGCAGGATCGCGATATGGCTGTCCGATCCGGCAGCGATTCCGACGACCAGATGGGCGACCTGACCGGGATTCCATTCGATTCCATCGATGAATTGCAGGATCACGATGCCGTCCTGGCGCACCAGCCCCTTGTCATCGCCGGTGCCGTGCGGAATGGCGACGCCCGAGCCGAGATAGGTGTTGGCCACCTGCTCGCGCCGGATCATGCTTTCTTCGTAGCCGGGGATCACGCAGCCGGCCGCGACCAGCAATTGCCCCGCCTGGCGGATGGCATCGTCCTTGTTCGCTGCGCGGGCATCAATCCGGATCAGGGTTTCGACCGCCGGGCCGATAACGGTGGTGGGGGGCATTCGACAAGCCTCTCCGTTCTTATTTTCCTAGTAGGGAAAACGTTCTCTGTGGTTTTTGTCAATAGACAGGATATTCGAACGGTGCCATGGCATAATCACTTCCCCTGGATACCGTTTCCTGCAGCGCGTGGAGGGAGAACGTTTTCCCGATGAATGTCGGAATCAAGGATGTCGCGCGGGTGGCGGCGGTCTCGCCTGCCACGGTATCGCGTGTTCTGGCCGGACGTCCGGTCGATCCCGACATGCGCGATCGGGTGATGGCGGCGGTGCACGAGACGGGCTACCGCCCCAATCTGGCGGCCCGGCGCCTGCGCTCGCGGCATACCAATACCATCGGCCTGATCGTCGCCGATATCCGTAACCCGTTCTTTACCGCCGTGTCCCGCACGGTCGAGGCCATCGCCTATGACCGGGGGCTGCGCGTCATCTTCTGCAATACCGACGAGGATGCGGCAAAAGAGGCGATGTACCTGCAACTGATGCAGGAGGAACGGGTCACCGGCGTCATCCTGGCGCCGACGCGCGAAGGGGCGGACAGGATCGCGCATGTGGAGAGCGATTTTCCGATTGTCCTGATCGACCGTGCGGCGCCGAATGCCTCGTGCGACAGCGTCGTCATCGACAATGCGGCCATGGCGGCGAAGCTGGTCGTGCATCTGCACCGGCTGGGGCACCGCCGCATTGCCGGCCTGTTCGGCACCGATACCGTGACCGGGCGCGAGCGCTGTGATGGATATGGGCGTGCGATGGAGGAATGCGGCATTCCCGGGCAGGTCGTCCCGGTGCCGCATGAACGCGAGCAGGCCCAGCGGGTGATCACGGCATTGCTGGAGGATGCGTCGCGGCGGCCGAGTGCGCTGGTCGTCAGCAACAGCGTCATGCTGCAAAGCGTGCTGCGGGTCGCCGACGCGCTGGAGCTTGAGATCCCCCGGGATCTGGCCCTGACGAGTTTCGACAACGAACCCTGGATGGAATTCGTCGGCGGCGGGCTGAGCGTGATCGAGCAGCCGGTGGAAGAAATCGGGCGCGCGGCCGTGACGATGCTGATGGACCGGCTGGATCATGCCGATTGCGTCACGCGCCGCGTCGTGCTGGCGGGGCGTTTCATCGCCCGGGGATCGGGGGGGCGGGGCGCCGAGGCCTGATCGCCGCCCGGAAAAACGAAGAAAAACGAAAGGAGAATACGGACATGAAACCGCCGATTGGTCGTGACACGAAATTGTGCATGTCGCTGTCCGGCAGGCCCGGCAATGCCGGGTCGCGGCTGCATAACCGTCTCTATGAGCTGCTGGAGCTCGATTATATCTACAAATCCTTCAGCACCACCGACCTGCCGGCGGCGATCGGCGGGGTGCGCGCGCTCGGCATTCGGGGCTGCGCGATTTCCATGCCGTTCAAGGAAGCCGTCATTCCGCTGATCGACCGGCTGGAACCGTCGGCCCGGGCGATCGAGAGCGTCAATACCATCGTCAATGACGATGGCGTGCTGGTCGGGCACAATACGGATTACATCGCGGCGCAGACCTTGCTGGCCCAGCGGGGGATCGACCCGGCGACGCCCTTCCTGCTGCGCGGCAGCGGGGGCATGGCCCGGGCGGTGGTGGCGGCCCTGCGCGACAGCGGCTTCGAGGACGGGACGATCGTGGCCCGCAATGAAGAGGCGGGCCGGCGCCTGGCCGAGGAATATGGCTATCAGTGGCGCCCCGACCTGCCGGAGCAGGGGGCGTCGCTGCTGATCAATGTGACGCCGCTGGGTATGGAAGGGCCGGACAGCGCGGCGCTGGCCTTTCCCGAATCGCTGATCGATACCTGCACCATCGCCTTCGACGTGGTGGCCCTGCCGCCGGAGACGCCCTTTCTGCGGGCGGCGCGCGCGCGCGGAAAGATCGTCATTTCCGGTGCCGAGGTGATCGTGCTGCAGGCTATCGAGCAGTTCGTGCTCTATACCGGCATCCGGCCATCCCCGACCCAGGTGCGCGAGGCGGTGCTGTTCGCCCATGGTCCCGCCACGGCCGAAGCCCTGGCCCTACCGGCGAACTGAAGGCCGGCCTGGCAGGAAATACGCGCTGGCGGCGATCCCGACGTGCGTTTCCGGCCAGGCTTCCCGGGAGCGATGATTATCCGTGTGGCGACGGCCACCGCCGCCGGCGCGTATTTCCGGTCAGGCTTTGATGGCCATCCGTGTGGCCGCGGCCATTGCGGCGAGGAGATAGAAGCCGATCAGCGTGCGGGCCATGCCGGCGTAATGCGGCATCAGCAGCAGCAGGGCGACTGCCGTGGCGCAGCCTGCCAGGCAGCAGAGGAAGAAGGTCTGGCTGGCCTGCATGGTCGTTATCCCGCAACCGGGGTCAGGGCCGGGCGGCCGGCAAGGACGGCATCGACGTTGTCCAGCGCCAGCATGCACATGTCGGTGCGGGTTTCCACCGTGGCACTGCCCACATGCGGCGTCAGGAACAGGTTCGGCAGGGAAAGCAGGCGCGGGTCGGGGTTCGGCTCGTTGCGGCAGACATCAAGCCCCGCGCCCGCGAGCTGGCCATCCTTCAGGGCTGCGATCAGCGCGCCCTCATCCACCAGGCTGCCGCGTGCGGCGTTGACGAAGATGGCGCCGCGCGGCAGCAGGCCGAACAATTCGGCGGTCATGACCGGCTTGCCGTCCTTGCTGCCCGGCATGTGCAGGCTCAGTACGTCGCACTGGGGCAGCATGTCGCGCGGATCGGCGAAATAGGTGGCGCCTTCTTCCAGTTCCGGCGCCAGGCGGCTGCGGTTGGAATAGAGGATCTTCATCTCGAATCCGCGTGCCCGCCGGGCCACGGCGCGGCCGATGCGCCCCATGCCGATGATGCCCAGCGCCTTGCCGGTGACGCGCGTGCCCAGCATTTCGTCCAGGCCCAGCGTCCGGCCCCAGCCCGAATCGACCAGTGAGAGATATTCCTTCGCTCGGCGCGATGCCGCCAGGATCAGCATCATCGCCAGGTCGGCGTTGCAGTCGGTCAGTACGTCGGGCGTGTTGGTCAGGGCGATGCCGCGCCCGAGGATCGCCGGAATGTCCAGATGATCGGTGCCGACGCTGATGGTGGCGATGACGCGCACGCTGTCGGGCAGGGCGGCGATGGTGGCGGCGGAGACCGGCGTGCTGCTGGTCACCACCACGGCATCGGGGCGAAATTCCCGGGCTTGGGCAACCAGTTCGTCTTCCGTCAGCTTGTGGTCCGGGGCGGGCAGCGTGTCATAATCCCGGGCGATGCGGGCGTTGGCGGCGGCCAGCAGGTGCTGGGAAACGATCAGGCGGGGGCGTGTCCGGGACATGGGATCGACCTCTTTTCCATGGATGCCGCGCATCCGGCTTCCGTAACAGGTTCGACCTATTGCCGGTTTGTGTCCAGACGCCCGGCATGACGAGAAAGAGAGCGCGATGGGCAACGGGATGGACATCACCCCCGAGATCATGATCCAGGCCTATTCGATCGGCCTGTTTCCCATGGCGCCCGATGCACGGTCGCAACACCTGGAATGGTACGATCCGGAATTGCGGGGAATCCTGCCGCTGGACGGGTTTCACGCCCCTCGCCGCCTGCTGCGCACCGTGCTGTCCGACCGGTTCGAGATCGTGTCGGACCGTGATTTCGAGGCGACGATCCGTGCCTGTGCCGCCCCCGCACCGGGGCGGGAAGAGACATGGATCAACGAACGGATCGTCCGCCTGTTCTGCGACCTGCATGCGCTGGGCCATGCCCACAGCGTGGAAAGCTGGTGCGACGGGGAACTGGTGGGCGGGCTCTACGGGGTGGCGATCGGCGGGGCGTTCTTTGGCGAGAGCATGTTCAGCCGCGCCCGCGATTCGTCGAAGGCGGCGCTGGTCTCGCTGGTCGCGCGGCTGCGGCGTGGCGGCTTCACGCTGCTCGATACGCAGTTCGGCACCGAGCATCTGGCGCGGTTCGGCGGGATCGAAATTCCCGCATGGCGCTACAAGAAGCAGTTGGCGGCCGCGCTGCTTCTGCCGGCCCGCTGGCCGGACGAGTCCTCGCCCGTGGAGCGCGAGGCGATCCGTCATGAAATTATCGCCATGCGGGGCGGAAGCGGCGCGGGCGCAATTTCGTCTGGCGACGGAAGCGGTTAGGGTCGTCGGGCATTATTGGAAGAAGCGGGAAGAGGAATTCGGGATCATGATCCATCCGACAGGGGCGCGCGCGGGCGTGGCTGGCGCGCTGGCGGTGAGCCTGATGACGGCCATTGCAGTTCAGCCGGCGCGGGCGCAGGCCGATGCCGACCATCCGCCGCTGGCACCCGCGCGCGACGTGCAGGTGCAATATGCCGTGCAGCCCGATGGCGCCCCGGCCCCCAAGACGATCGAGGCCTGGTTCACCGCGAATGGCGGGATGATGCGCATCGACAGCCCCGAGGCCATGGGCTCGACGATTCTGAACCGCACCACGCGGCAGGTGACGATCGTGCTGAACAAGCAGAAGGTCTACACGCAGTTCGAGGCGCATAACGGGATTCGCAACCCGTTCCTGCTGGATCTGTCGATGCAGTTTACCCGCAGGGGCACGGCGCAGGTCGCGGGCGTGTCCTGCACCGAATGGGGCGTGGTGTCGGGGCGCGGGACGGCGACCGCCTGCGTGACCGATGACGGCGTGATCCTGCGCGAGGACGGGGTGGATGGCGACGGCATGAAGGGCCGGCTGGAGGCGACGCGCGTCACCTATGGCCCCATTCCGACCAGCACGTTCCAGCCGCCCGAGGGCTATCAGATGGTCACGCGCCATCGCGTCGCCCCGTCGCATGCGGTGGGTGGCGGCCAGCCGGTGACCGGTGGAGCGGCGCAGTCCGGCCAATGAGCGGCGAATCGCGCCGCCTGGCGCTGGCGGGTCTGGTCCTTGCCCTGGCGCTGCCGGTTGGTCCGGCGGCGCGGGCGGCCGGGGACGCGCCCTTCGTCACGCCGCAGCAGGATGTCGACATCAGCTACGCACTGGCATCGCCCGATCCGTCGATTCCGGTGCAGCACCAACGCATGCGCTGGTCGGCCGGCACACGCCGCCAGCGTGTCGATCCCGACGGGTCGGCCACCTACATGATCACCGATTATCGGGCGGGCAGCCTGACGGTGATCGACCAGGCCCACGGTGCCCGCACAATCATCCCCGCCCCCGGCCCGGCCCTGTCGGAACCCGGGCAGCGGGCATCGGGGGACTGGGCGCGCGGCGAGACGATGCTGGTGGCCGGCGAAAGCTGCACCGTCTGGCATACCCATGACACGGACGGCCGGGTGAGCGATGTCTGCTACAGCGATGACGGCGTCATGCTCCAGGTCATGCAGGGCGACCGGATCGTGGTGCGTGCGGAACAGGTGACCCGCGCTATCCAGCCGGATTCGGTGTTCGTCGTGCCAGCCGGGCTGAAGCCTATCCAGGCCGCCCATCCCTAGAAATCCGCTCATTGGCGGGGTTCGTGACGGAAATGGGGCGAAACCTGCCCGTAAATCGCCATGAGTGGGTGGTGTGTTTCTTTTTACGCGGGGCGGTTTGCTCCCGCCTGGAAAGAAAGGGTACGGCCATGCGTAAAATGGCGCGACTTCTGCTGGTGGTTCCGGTGATGGCGGCGGGTCTTGCCGCTGCTGCTCCGGCGGCCCATGCGGAATGGCACGGACATGGGTGGGGCGGTCCCGGCCCGGGCTGGCATGGCGGTGGCTGGCATGACGGCGGCTGGCACGGTGGTGGCTGGCGTGGCCCCGGTTGGCGTGGCCCGGGTTGGGGCGGGCGGGGCTATTATGGCCGTGGCTCCGGTGTGGGCGGTGCCTTTGTCGGCGGGCTGATCGGCGGGGCGCTGATTGGCGCGGCCGGAACGGCAATCGCGGCCGATGCCTATGCCTATGCGCCGCCGCCCCCTCCGCCGCCGCCTCCGCCCCCGGTGGTCTATGTGCAGCCTTATGCCTATGCCTATCCGGCTTATTGATCGCGTGGGACGCGGGCCGTCAGATCTGTGAGGCGGCCCGCATCACCTCGGCGACATGGCCGGGCACCTTGACGTTGCGCCACACATGGGCGACCCGGCCGTCGGCGTCGATCAGGAAGGTGGCGCGTTCGATGCCCATATATTTGCGGCCGTACAGCGTCTTCTCGACCCAGACGCCATAGGCTTCGGTGACCGCGCCGGTGGCGTCCGAGGCCAGCGGAAAATCGAGATTCTGCCTGGTGGCGAAAGTGTCGATGGCCTTCATCGAATCGCGCGAGACGCCGATGATGGGAATGCCCGTGCCGCCCAGCGCGGCCAGGGCCTCCTGGAAACCGCAGGCCTCGGTGGTGCAGCCCGGCGTGCTGGCCTTGGGGTAGAAATACAGGATGAACGGCTTGCCCCGCATCGCCGCCAGGCTGACATGCCGCCCCTTGCTGGCCGGCATGTCGAAATCCGGCACCGGGGCGCCGACGGCGGGAAAGATCGGGGTTTCGGCCATGATGGGTCTCCGTTCGGCCCCGGTCGGGGCGGGGTGCGGTGGGCGGGCTTTCTATTTCGATGGGTTTGCCGGTGCCCGCAAGCGTTCCGTCGTGTCCTCGACCGGGCCGATCAGGCGGATGAACAGGGCGCGCACCGAGTCCGCGAGGTCGTCCATCAGGGACAGGGCGTCGTCCATCGACCCAACACCGATCTCGCGCAGCAGGATGTCGCTGGTGGCGGCAGGCATGGTGGCGGGGTCGGTCGGCGGGCGGGCGCCGAAGAGGATGCGCAGCATGCTCTGCACCGACCGCCATGTCCGGTCCGCGCGCAGCAGCACGCGCTCCGCCGCCAGGTCCAACTCGCCATGCCGCGCCAGCAGGCGCAGGGCTTCGCGCGTCGAGGGCGCGCGCGCCTCGGCGGTGCCTGCGACGAGTTGCAGCGCCTGGGCGATGAATTCCACATCCATCAGGCCGCCCGGACGGCGCCTGATATCCCACGGGCCCTCGGCCGGCAGGTCGCGCGCGATGCGGGCGCGCATCGCGCGTGCATCGTCCAGAATCGTCTGGCGGGCGGCGGGGGAGGGGTTGCCATCCAGCGCGGTGGCGATCGCCGCGCGCATGGCGCGGACCAACGGCGGCGCGCCGGCGACGACCCGTGCGCGGGTCAGGGCCATGCGCTCCCACGTCCAGGCGCTTTCGGCGTGATAACGGCGGAACGAGTCCAGCGACAGCGCGACAGGGCCCTTGGAGCCGGAGGGGCGCAGGCGCATGTCGACCTCGTAGAGCGGCCCTTCCGGGCCCGGTGCGGTGAGGGCGGCGATGAAGGCATGGGCCAGCCGGACGAAATACTGCCCGACCGGCAGCGGGCGTGGCGGCAGCCCGCCCCCCTCGGCGGCGGCGCGCGGCGAGACCACGCTGTCGGTCACCCCGGGCGGGTGGTCGTAGATCAGCATCAGGTCGAGGTCCGAACCCGGCATCATCTCGCGCGATCCGGCCTTGCCCAGTGCCACCACCGCGATCGCCCCGCCTTGGATGCGCCCGTAGCGTTCGCGATGTTCGGCGGTGACGGTGCGCAGCAGGCCGCGGATCACCGCATCGGCCATGTCGGTGCGGGCGCGGCTGGCGCTGTCCACGTCCAGCCGACCTTCCAGCCGGGCGGTGGACAGGCGGAATTCCTCGCCGCGCACCAGCGTGCGCAGGACCGGCAGGAGCTGCTCGGTCGAGGTGGCACCCGCCACATGCTGGCGCACGAGCTGGGCGGGCGTGAGGTCGGCGGTGCGCGTATCGGCCTCGTCGTCGCCGATGCCGCCCAGCAGTCCTTCCAGCGCCGCCGGGGTTTCGGCCAGATGGTCGGCCAGGAAGGGCGAGCCGTCGAGGATGGTGGCGATGCGTCCGATCAGCGCCGGATTGCGCTCCAACAGTGTCAGGAACTGCACCCCCGCCCATTGGCGGGCGAGCATGGCGTCGAACCGGCGCAGGCAGGTCAGCGGCTCGCGGCGCTGGCCGAAGCAGGACAGGATCACCGGCATCAGGCGGCGCAGCAGGCTGCGCGCGCGGTCCGAGCGCAGGGCGCGCAGGCGGTTGCCGCTCCAGCGGCCCAGCAGGGCCAGCGCATCGGGGATCTCGGCTACCGGGAAGCCGGCGAGGCGCAGATGCTCCTCCATGTCCTCGGCCTCGGGGTCGATCGAGGCGTCCGTGCCCTCGGGTTCGGCGAACTGGCGCTCGAAGATCCGGCGGGAGTCCTGCATGATCGGCAGCATCATGGCCGCCAGGGCGCGGCCGTTTTCCTCCTGCATGAAGATCGCGTAGATGTTGAAGGCTTCGCGCGTTGTCGGCAGGCGGTGGGTCTGGTGGTCGGCCTGCATCTGCAGCCGATGTTCCGCGCGGCGCAGCATGCGATAGGTGCGGGCCAGGCTTTCGCCCTGCAAGCGGGGCAGGATGCCGGCGCGCACCAGTCGGCGCAGCGCGCCCAGCGTGGTGGGATCGCGCAGTTCGGGCTGCCGCCCGCCCCAGACCAGTTGCAGCGCCTGGGCGACGAATTCGACCTCGCGGATGCCGCCCTGGCCCAGTTTCAGGTCGTGGCCCAGCAGCCAGTCGCGGGCCAGTCGCGGATCGTGGACCGTGCGGTCGCCCAGGCGCGACAGGCCGGTATGGCCGGCATTGCGGTGGCGGTCGATGCGCGCCTTCATATCGTGCAGGTCGTCGATCACCGCGAAATCGAGGTGGCGGCGCCAGACGAACGGGTGGATCGCGCGCAGGAAGCGGCGGCCGGCGCTGATGTCGCCCGCCACCGGGCGCGCCTTGGTCATGGCCGCGCGTTCCCAGGTCTGGCCCATGCTTTCGTAATAGGCGATGCCGGTGGGAAACGAGATTGCGGGCGGGGTGGCCGACGGGTCGGGGCGCAGGCGCAGGTCGGTGCGGAAGACGTAGCCATCGGCATCGCGCGCTTCCATCAGGCTGACAAGATCGCTAGTCATGCGGATGAAGATCCGGCGCAAATCCTCGTGGCCCGGATGGCAGTCCGGATCGTACAGCACGATCAGGTCGATATCCGAGGAGTAGTTCAGTTCCCGCGCACCCAGTTTCCCCATTGCCAGCACGACGAATCCGCTGCCCCGGGTCGGGTGGCCCGGGTCTGGCAGAACGAGTTGCCCCGTATCATGTGCCGTCCGCAGCAGATGTCTGACCGCGGCATCCAGCGCGCCCTCGGCCAGGCGGCTGAGCGCGAGGGTGACCTGTTCCAGCGTCCACAGACCGCCGATATCGGCCAGCGCGATGGCCAGCGCGGCCTGCCGCTTGGCCGCGCGCAGGGTTGCCGCGATCGTGGCGCGGTCGTCGCGCGGGGTCAACGCCGCCATGCTGTCCAGGGCGGTGGCCATGCCCGCGTCCGGCCCTTCGGCCAGCAGGTGGGCGAAGGGAATGACGTCGCGCCGGGCCAGGCCGGCCAGATAGGGGCTGTTGCCGCCGATCGCCGCCAACATGGCCGCCACGCCCTCGGCCTTCAGCAATGCCGGGTCCAGCGCGTGGTCCTGCCACAGCTCGTCCAGGTCCTCGCGCAGCAGGGCGGCGCCGCGCGGATCGGCGGGGGCGGGCCAGGCGCGGTCGGTCCAGGCGGTTGGGCCACCGGCGGGCGGCGCCTGCGTGGCGCGGGCGGTGCGATGTCCGGGCATGGGGCGTCCTGGTCCGGGAGGCAGAAAAGAGAAGGGGCCATATCCCGCGCCATGTCGCGCCGGGGCCGCGGCGCACCCTGGACGGCGCGATGACCCCCGGTCAAGGCCCCCGATCTTCGGCGCCACGCAGGGGGTGGCGCATCGTCCGGGTGCTGGCAGCGGCCTGCGTGGCCGTGCCGGTTCTGCTGGTTGTGGGGCTGGCGGGGTGGCTCTCCTGGCGGCCCGTCGATGTCACGCCGCTGGCGCGGCTGGCGCTGGCGCGCGTGCTGCCGCCCGGCGCGCGGGGACAGAAGGCGGTCCATCTGGAACTGGGGCGGATGCGCGTTGGCTGGGACTGGCTGCATCGCGGCGTGGCCGCGCCGCTGGACGTTGCGGCCGATGATCTGCGCCTGCGCCGGCCCGATGGAAGCGTGGCGGAGAGCGTCGGCGCGCTGCGGCTGGTGCTGGCCAGCGGGCCGCTGTTGCATGGCCAGCTTGTCGCGCCCGAGCTGGCGGTGTCGGACGCGCGGGTGACGCTGCGTCGGGACGCGGATGGAGCGATCGGTCTCGATACCGGCGTGGCGCAGGATGGAGGCGGCACGGCTGGTCTGCCGCTTGATCCCCGGATGATGGAAAGGCTGGCTCTGGAGGATGTCGCGGTCACGCTGCGCGATGTGCCGACCGGCCAGACATGGCGCGCCGACGGGGTGAATGCCGAGCTGCGTGCCGTGCGTCATGCCGCCCTGTTCGGCCTGGTCGGCCATGCCGGGGTGACGCTGGCGGGGCCGGGGCTGCGCGCGACGCTGCGCGCCGATGGCCAGGCCGATGGTGCGGCGGGACTGGTCTGGCATCTCGCCGCCACGCCGGTGACGCCGAGCGCGCTGGCCCCGCTGGCGCCGGGCCTGGCCCATGCCGACCTGCCCGTCGGGCTGGATGCAACGGTTCGTCTGGCGGCGGATCGGGATGGCCTGATGGCCCGCCCGGTCGCGGCCGCCCTGCGCGTGCGGGCGGGTGCCGGGCGGATCGTGACGGGCGCGCGGGGCCTGGTTCGCGTGGCCGGCGCGCAGGCGGATTTCACGGCCCGTTTCACGCCCGATGCCGGCGGCGGCGCTATTCCGGGTGGGGCGAAGATCCGGCTGGAGACGCTGGCGGCCAGCATACTGCCCTCCGACCGTCCGGCGAGCATGCCCGGCGATACGGTCACGCTGTCCGCGCATGCGGCGCTGGATGTTGCCAGCCTGAATGGCCCCGGGCCGATCTACGGCGCGGTGGATGCGACCATTCCCACACTCGATTTCGCGACCCTGGCTTCCTACTGGCCTGCGGGGGCGATGAAGGGCGCGCGGGCGTGGGTGACGCGGAATATCACGCGCGGCACGGCGCAGAACCTGCATGTCGCCATCGGGCTGGGCAGCGCTTCGGGGTGGAAGGCGCTTGCCATGCGGTCGATGGCGGGCGGCGTCACCGGGTCGGGCCTGGACCTGCACTGGCTGCGTCCGATCCCGCCGATCCAGGGGGTGAATGCCGTCCTGACCTTCGAGGGGCCGGACGCGCTGTCGATCGCCTTCAGCGACGGTGTCCAGACCATGGAGCGCGCCGGCCGCCATGTCGGCGCCACCGGCACCGGGCGGCTTGCGGTCGGCGACGGGCACATGCGCATCACCGGCCTGCAGGGGAAGGACCAGACCGGCGACATTACGACGACCCTGCGCGGCAATCTGCGCGATGTGCTGGCTCTGCTGGCCGAGCCCCGCCTGCATCTGCTGTCGCGCCATCCGGTCGCGTTCGACCAGCCCAGCGGCAATGCGCGGGTCGTCCTGCATCTGGGCCTGCCGCTGGACGACAAGGTCTCGGTGGATCAGATCCAGCTGAATGGCCATGCCGACCTGGATCATCTGCATCTGGGCGACGTGGTGCAGGGGCGCGCCCTGGATGACGGGCGGGTGACGCTGGATGCCACGACGCAAGGGTTGACCATGCGGGGCACGGCGCTGCTGGGCGGCATGCAGTCGGCCCTGACCTATGCCATGGATTTTCGTGGCACGCCGGAGGTCCGCACCACCGAGAGCGCGCATGTGCGCATCCATGTTACGCCCGAGAGCGCGGTGCGCGCCGGTTTCGATGTCGGCCAGCGTTTCCATGGCAGCGCGGACCTGGATGTCGATTACGATCGCTTCCCCGACAGTACCGGTCAGGTGGACCTGAAGCTGGACCTGACGGATACGGCGCTGACCATTCCGGTGTGGAGCAAGCAGCGGGGGCAGGCGGCAGCGGCCTCGGCACGGCTGGGGCTGGATGATGGGCGTCTGGTCTCGGTCGAGGCCATTCATGCCACCGGCCCCGACTTGCTGATCGATGGCCGTGCGACCATGGGGCGGGATGGCGGACGCAGCCTGATCATGCGCGGGTTCCGCGTCGGCCGGTCGCGGGGGGATGCGACAGTGGGGGTTTCGCCGCGACCGTCCGATCCGCTTCGTGTGGCGGTCCATGCCTCGGTGCTGGACCTGTCGCCGCTTCTGGCGCCCACGCCGGAGGCGGCTGCGTCTCCCAAGGAAGCGGAAAAAGGGGCCTATCACATGCCAGAGGCCGCGTCGGGCCGGGTGCATGGGCCGCCTGGGCGGAGCTGGCTGATCGATGCCGATGTCCGTACATTGTTCTATGCCCGCGCCGCGGCACTGACCGGTGTGCATGCGCATCTGGAGGATAATGGCGTCCGCCTGACGCGGATGCGGTTTTCCATGGCCGGGCCGTCGCCGGCCAGTGCGACCCTGACACCGGAGCGGGACGGGCGGCACCTGTGGGCCAGTGTCCAGGATCTGGGCCTGATGCTGCGTACGCTGGGCGTGACGACCAAGTTCGAGGGCGGGCGGACCGTGATGCGGGGCGTGTTCGACGATGCCCAGCCCAGTGCGCCCTTTACGGGTGTGCTGACTGTCGATCCCATCACGTTGCGCGAGGTGCCGCAGGCGGTGCGCCTGGCAAATAATGCCTCGCTCTATGGCTGGATGCAGGCCGCGCCGACGCCGGGGTTCGCGATCCAGCGCGTTTCCCTGCCCTTCACCTTCCGCGACGGGGTGCTGGAGGTCCATGACGGGGTGGCCAGCAATGCCTCGCTGGGGGTGACGGTCGAGGGGCCGGTCGATCTGGACCGGGGGAAGCTGGAGCTGAAAGGGACCATCGTCCCGGCTTTTGCCGTGAATACCATCCCCGGTCACATGCCGGGCGTGGGGCGGCTGATGAGCCCGGAGAAGGGGGGTGGCCTGCTGGCGGCTACCTTCGTGGTCAGCGGGGCGCTGGATTCGCCGGCGCTGCGGGTCAATCCGTTTTCGCTCTTCCTGCCCGGCGTGATGCGCCGGCTGGTCGAGTAGGCGGTCCGTGGAAGGAGAAGCGATGGACGGTCTGGGGGCCGGGGGGTGGGGGCTTGTGGCCCTGGTGGTGATCGCGATCGTGGCCGCGCTGGTGCTGCTGGCGCGGCGCGGACGTGGAGCGGATGGGGGTGACCTGCTGGCGCGCGTCTATGTCATGATGGAGCGCGATTCCGCCGCGCGCCTGGCCGATGGCGAGGCCCAGCGTACCCGGCTGGACCAGTTTCGTGCCGAGACGGCGGACCGGCTGGGGGCGATGGCGCAATCGCTGACTCGGGACTTGGCCGAGGCGCGGGTGCGCCAGAGCGAGGCGCTGCGCGAGATGGCCGAGACCTCGGCCCGGCAGCTCGACGCCATTCGCGCCACGGTGGACGAGCGTCTGCACGAGGCGGTGGAGCGGCAGATGCAGACCTCGTTCCAGCGGGTGCTGGAGCAGTTTACGGCCATGCAGAAGGCGATGGGCGAGGTCTCGGCGATGACGGCGCAGATCGGCGACCTCAAGCGCCTGTTCTCCAACGTCAAGACGCGTGGCGGCTGGGGCGAGGCGCAGTTGCGCGCGATTCTGGACGATGTGCTGCCGCCCGGTGCCTACGAGGCCAATTGCCGCCTGCGCGAGGGTAGTGGCGAGGTGGTGGAATTTGCCGTGCGCATGCCGGTAAAGGCTACCACGCCGCCATTGCTGGCGATCGATTCCAAATTCCCCACCGAGGCGTATGAGCGCCTGCTGGATGCCGTGGACCGCGTGGATGCCGAGGCCGAGCGCGCCGCCCGCCGCGCGCTGGAGACGACGCTGAAGATTGAAGCCCGCAAGATCGCCGCCAAATATATCGTCCCGCCTGTGACGGTGGAATTCGCGGTCCTGTATCTGCCGACCGACGGGCTCTATGCCGAGATCGCGCGGATTCCGGGACTGATGGACGAGATCGGGCGGACCTGCCGGGTGATGATCATGGGTCCCGGCCTGCTGCCGGCCATGCTGCGGACGATCCATCTGGGATACGTCACCATGGCGCTGGAGGAGAGGACGGACGGCATCGCGCGCCTGCTGGGCGCCACCCGGCAGGAAATGCTGCGGATGGATGGCGTGCTGGAGCGACTGGCGCGCAATGCCTCGGCCATGTCGTCGTCGATCGACGAGGCACGGCGGCGGACGCGGGTGGTGGCGAAGCAGTTGCGCGGGCTGGACGGGATCGACGCGGCCGCCATCCCGCCGCTGGACGAGGAAGTGGCGGGGCGGGGTGAAACCGAATTTAATGGTGCTTGAGGCGGGGGGAGATCATGCCTGACCGGACCATGAATGCGACATCGACCTCAGAACCGTTTTCCCACTCCGGGGGGGCTGGACCGGGCCGCGAGGGCCGGCCGCGGGTGCTGCTGGTGGAGGATGACGGCAAGATCGCCCAGGAAGTCGCCGAGGAACTGGAAAGCCGGGGCTTTGCCGTTCGTCATGCCCAGACGGGACGGGACGGGCTGGCGGCGGCCATGGCCGAGACGTTCGACGTGATGATCGTGGACCGGATGCTGCCGCAGATGGACGGGCTGACGCTGATCGAGACCCTGCGCGGGCGCCAGGTGCCGAGCCCGGTGCTGGTGCTGTCGGCGCTGTCGGCCGTCGATGACCGGGTGAGCGGGTTGAAGGCGGGTGGCGACGATTACCTGACCAAGCCCTTCGCGATGGAGGAACTGACCGCTCGGCTGGAGGCGCTGATGCGCCGCCCCAACAATACGCGCGAGACCATGCTGCATGTCGGGCCGCTGAGCATGGACCTGATCGAGCGCACGGTGACGCGGGACGGACAGCCGATCGACCTGCTGCCGCGCGAATTCCGGCTGCTGGAGTATCTGATGCGCCGGCCGAACCAGGTGCTGACCCGCACCATGCTGCTGGAAGATGTGTGGAACTACCGCTTCATCCCGCAGACCAACCTGGTGGATGTCCATATCGGCAAGCTGCGGCGCAAGATCGACGACCCGGCCGGGGTGCCGCTGATCCAGAGCATCAGGGGCACCGGATTCATGCTGCGCGTGCCCGAATAGGTCATGCAACTGGGCGAGGTGCTGCGCACCGCGACGTTCCGGCTGACGCTGGCGGTGGTCGTGGCGATGATCGGTACGGCGGCGCTGCAATTCTCGGTCGGATACAGCCAGACCAAGGCGTTCGAGTTCCGGCGCACGGACGAACTGCTGCATCGCGAGGCTGCCCTGCTGGCGCGCGAGCAGAAGCAGGATCTGGAACACAAGATCAGCGAGCGCGCGACCGACGATCTGCGCGTGGTGATCAATCAGGCCGCGCTGTTCGATACCGCCCATCGCCATATCGCGGGCGACCTGCATACCTGGCCCGAAGGGCTGGTGGTCGATGGCCATGTCCATGAAGTGACCGTTCTGCCGAACGAGGATGCGCCCTATGTCCTACGCATCCTGGCCGTGCCGGTTGAGGGCGACCGGGTGCTGGTCCTGGGGCGCGGCCTGCACATGATTGCGGAATGGCGGCTGATGATGCGCCATTCGCTGCTGGTCTCGATCGTGCCCACGGTGCTGTTCGCGCTGCTGTGCGGCATCGTGCTGAGCCATCGCGCGCTGGGGCGCGTGGGCCGGATGCATGAGGCGATCGACCGGATCATGGATGGCGACCTGCATGAGCGTCTGCCTGCCGGGCGCCAGCGGGACGAGATGCAGCGCCTGGCCGGCAGCGTAAACCGCATGCTGGACCGGCTGGAGCATCTGATGGGCGAGATCCGCGATGTCGGCAACGACATCGCCCATGACCTGCGCACGCCCCTGGCCCGCGTACGCGCCCGTCTGGACCGCGCGCAGGCGGGCATGCTGTCAGCCGATGACCTGCGCACCGTCATCGCGCGCTCGATCGACGATCTGGACCAGTGTTTTTCCATCATCACCGCCCTGCTGCGGATCGGCGAGATCGAGAATGCCCGTCGGCGGGTCGGATTCTCGGTCGTGGACCTCAACGAGATCGCGACCGATATCGTCGATCTGTACGAGCCGATCGCCGAAACGCGGCAGATCAGGCTGGCATTCCGCGCGGCATCGGGGCCCGTGCCGGTGCATGGCGACCGGGACCTGCTGATCGAGGTGCTGGCGAACCTGATCGATAATGCGTTGAAATTCACCGATCCCGGCGGCGACGTCACGCTGGCGACCTATCCGGACGGCCAGGGCGGGGTGCGGCTGGAGGTCGCCGATACCGGCATCGGCATCATGCCCGAGGAGCGGCAGGCGGTGATGAACCGGTTCTACCGTTCGGACAAGAGCCGCCATGTGCCGGGCAGCGGGCTGGGCCTCAGCCTGGTTTCGGCCATCCTGCGCCTGCATAACGCGCAACTGACCATTTCGAGCGCCCGCCGGCACGATGCCCGGCCCGGCGCGCTGTTCGGGGTGGCATTCCCGCCTTCCACGCCGGTCGCGGCCCCGCCGGCCCAGGCCGGTTTTTAAATGGGAATTTCATTGGCGCGTTCGCATGGCGTGCTAACGAGGCCCCCGAACGATCGGGAGTGACGACGATGCACGCTTGCGGGCCAGATCGCAGGGGCGTGGCGGACAGGCGGGATGGACGGCGCGCGGACCCGCGCGCAGGAGGTTCGCGCCGCGCATGAACGCCATTGTCGTCACCGCGCTCAAGCGGCCCTATACGTTCGTCGTCCTGTCGATTCTTATCGTCGTCTTTGGTGTCCGGTCGATGGTCCAGACCCCGACCGACGTCTTCCCCAGCATCAAGATCCCGGTCGTCGCCATCGTCTGGACCTATACCGGCCTGATGCCGGAAGACATGTCGGGGCGCGTCATCTACTATTACGAGCGCGCGCTGACCGCGACCGTCAACAATATCGAGCATATCGAGAGCCAGTCCTATTACGGGCGCGGCATCGTCAAGGTGTTCTTCCAGCCCGGCACCGATACCGCGGTGGCGCAGACGCAGATCACCTCGGTCTCGCAGACCGTGATCAAGCAGATGCCGGCGGGCATGACGCCGCCCCTTGTGCTGACCTACAATGCGTCCTCGGTGCCGGTACTGACGCTTCAGGTGTCGTCGGACTCGATGACCGCGTCGCAGATCTACGACATGTCGTCGAACCTGATCCGGCCGGCCCTGGTGTCGGTGGCGGGGGCCGCGATTCCGAACCCCTATGGTGGCCAGCCAGGCAATATCATGGTCGATTTGGATCAGGCGAAGCTGCTGGCGCATGGGCTGTCGGCCACCGACGTAGGCAATGCGCTGGGCAAGCAGAATATCGTGCTGCCGGCGGGTGACCAGAAAATCGGGGCGCTGGACTTCATGGTCCAGACGAATGCGACGCCCCGCGCGATCGACGAATTCAACGCGATTCCGATCAAGCAGGTCGGCAATGCGGTCGTCTATATGCGTGACGTGGCGTGGGTGCATCAGGGCGGGCCGCCGCAGACCAACATGGTGCTGGTCAAGGGGCATCAGGCGGTCCTGATCGTGATCATGAAGAGCGGCGACGCCTCGACGCTGGACGTGGTCAGCGGGGTGAAGGCGCTGCTGCCCGGCGTGACCGCGACGCTGCCGCCCGGGGTGCAGATCAAGGTGCTGAACGACGCCTCGACCTTCGTGAAGGAGGCGGTGCGCGACGTGGTGCAGGAAATGGGCACGGCGGCGCTGCTGACCAGCCTGGTGGTGCTGGTGTTCCTGGGCTCCTGGCGCTCCACGGTGATCATCGCCACCTCGATCCCGCTGGCCATGCTGTGCTCGATCATCGGGCTGGGCTGGGCTGGGCAGACGATCAACGTCATGACGCTGGGTGGCCTGGCGCTGGCGGTCGGCATCCTGGTTGATGACGCCACCGTCATGATCGAGAATATCGATGCCCATCTGGAGATGGACAAGGATCTGGAAACCGCGATCATCGACGCGGCCAACCAGATCGTGATCCCGACCTTCGTCTCCACCATGTGCATCTGCATCGTCTGGATGCCGTTGTTCCAGCTGACCGGCGTTGCGGGCTGGCTGTTCATGCCGATGGCCGAGGCCATCATCTTCGCGATGATCGCCTCTTTCATCCTGTCGCGTACCCTGGTGCCGACCATGGCGAAATACCTGCTGGCGGCCCAGGTCGCGGCCCATCATGCCGCCAAGCATGGTCATGCGGCGCCGAAGGGCTTCTTCGGCCGCTTCCAGCAGGGATTCGAGGCCCGGTTTACCGCCTTCCGCCATGCCTATCGCGACCTGCTCACGGCGCTGGTGGCCGCGCGCATGCGCTTTATCGGCACCTTCCTGGGGCTGGCCGTGGGCTCGGTGGGGCTGCTGGTGTTCGTGGGGCAGGATTTCTTCCCCGAGATTAATTCGAACGCGCTGGCGATGCATATGCGCGCCCCGCTGGGCAGCAAGATCAACGAGGCGGGCAAGATCTCGATGCTGGTCAGCGGCGAGATCCATCGCCTGCTGCCCGGCGAGGTCGATGACATCGTGGCCAATTGCGGCCTGCCGTTCAGTGGCCTGAACCAGGCCTTCATCCCGACCCCCACCGTCGGCGCGCAGGATTGCGACCTGACCATCACCCTGCGCGACGAGGAGGCGCCGGTCGCGGCCTATCGCGATATCCTGCGCAAGGGGCTGGCCGAACGGTTTCCGGGCACCGAACTGACCTTCATGCCGGCCGACCTGACGGCGAAGATCCTCAATTTCGGCCTGCCGGCACCGCTCGACGTGCAGATCAGCGGCCGTAACCTGGCGGAGAATTTCACCTTCGCCCAGCATCTGGCCGAGCGGCTGCGGCATGTGACGGGCGTGACCGACGTGTCGGTGCAGGAGCCGATGACGACGCCCACCCTGCGGGTGAACGCCCGGCGCTCCTACGCGCTGGGGACCGGCCTGACGGAAGCCGACATCGCCAACAACGCGCTGGCGACCCTGTCGGGCAGCGGCCAGGTCTCGCCGACCTACTGGCTGGATCCGAAGACCGGCGTGTCGCATCTGGTCGATATCCAGACGCCGCTGCAGTTCCTGCAGAGGCTGAACGATCTGGAGACGATTCCGATCGACCGGGGCGACGGCAACCCGATGAGCAAGGCGCCGCAGATCCTGGGCGGGCTGAGTCAGATCGTCCAGACCGGCACGCCCGGCGAGGTCTCGCACTACAACATCCTGCCGGTGTTCAACATCTACGCCACCAATAACGGTCTGGACCTGGGTGCGGTCTCGCGCGCGGTGAGCCGGGTGGTCGAGGCGTCGCGCCATGACCTGCCGATGGGCTCCAGCCTGGTCGTGCGCGGGCAGGCGGTGACGATGAACGACGCGTATCGCCAGTTGGGCATCGGATTGGCGATGTCGATCCTGCTGGTGTACCTGATCATCGTCGTCAATTTCCAGTCGTGGCTGGACCCGTTCATCATCATCACCGCGCTGCCCGGCGCGCTGGCGGGGATCGCGTGGAGCCTGTTCCTGACGCATACCGCGCTGTCTGTGCCGGCGCTGACGGGGGCGATCATGTGCATGGGCACCGCCACCGCCAACTCGATCCTGGTCGTGTCGTTCGCCCGTGAGCGGCTGGAAGTGCATGGCGATGCCGTGAAGGCCGCCATCGAGGCCGGGTTCGAACGTATCCGGCCGGTGTTGATGACGGCATCGGCCATGATCATCGGCATGCTGCCGATGTCCCTGAGCAATTCGCAGAACGCGCCGCTCGGCCGGGCGGTGATGGGCGGGCTGATGGTAGCGACGGTGGCGACGCTGCTGTTCGTGCCTTCCGTCTTCGCCCTGCTGCATGGCAGGCGGTCCGAGAGACACCGTAGCGCCGAAGGAGAACGCGCATGAGCGCCGTGGAACAGACCCGCGGACCAAAACCGTCGGGGCGCGGGAAGCTGCTGGCCGGCGTCGGCGTCATCCTTGCGGTGGTGGTGGTCGGCGGCGGGATCATCCAGCGGCAGGCGCATCTGGGCGCGCTGCGTCACCAGACGGAAGATGCCGCGATCCCGCGGGTGCAGCTGATCTCGCCCGGCAAGGGGCCGAGCATCCGCACGCTGGACCTGCCGGGCAATATCTCGGCCTGGTACCTGGCGCCGATCTATGCCCAGGTCTCGGGCTATGTGCGCATGTGGTACAAGGATTTCGGCGCCGAGGTGAAGGCGGGCGACGTGCTGGCCACCATCGACACGCCGGGGCTGGATGCGCAGTACGCCGCGTCGAAGGCGAATTTCGACGTGGCGATGGCGCGCTACAAGCTGGCACAGATCACGGCGAAGCGCTGGAAGGCGCTGCAGGGCACGCAGGCCGTATCCCAGCAGGAAGTCGACGTGCAGGCCGCGAACGCCGAGGCCGAGCAGGCGCAGGTGGAGGCCGCCCGGCATGAGGTGTCGCGCTATGCGGCGCTGATCGGCTTCAAGCAGATTGTCGCCCCCTTCGACGGGGTGGTGACGTCGCGCCTGGCCGATGTCGGCGATTATGTGAATGCCGGCGGCGGCGATGTCAGCGCACGCGGGACCGCGACAGAGCTGTTCAGCGTGGCCGACGTGCATCGCATGCGCGTGTTCGTCTCGGTGCCGCAGGATTATGCCGATATCATCAGCCCCAAGCTGACGGCCGAAGTGACGGTACCGCAGCATCCGGGGCGGGTGTACAAGGCCACGTTCCTGGCCACTGCCGGCGCGTTCAACGCGACGACCCGCACGGTGACCACCGAACTGACGCTGGATAACAGCGACCGCACGCTGTGGCCGGATTCCTATGCCACCGTTCATTTCCGCGCGCCGGGCGACCCGGACATTCTGGTGATTCCGGAAGGTGCGCTGATCTTCCGGGCCGAGGGCATGCAGGTGGCGCTGGTCGACGAGCATAACCGTATCCGCCTGCATAATGTGACCGTCGGGGCCAATCTGGGCACCACGGTGCAGATCCGGGGCGGGCTGAAGGCGACCGACCGGCTGGTCAACAACCCCTCGGCCGGCCTGCTGGACGGGCAGGAGGTCCGGGTGGTGGATGCGACGCCGGGCTATAACGCGCAGCCGGCCGTGGCGAACGATTCGGCCCGTACCGACGATGTCCGTGCCATGCCGAACGATCGGTCGGGTGCGGAGGAGGCGGGAGCCCGTCAATGACTCTGTCCTCTCCCGCGCGGCGATTGCGGCGCCGTTCCGCCGGCCGGCTGCAGCACGCGGCCCGCTGGGCCGGCGGCCTGGCGCTGCTGACCGGCCTGGCCGGGTGCGACATGGCGCCCGCCTATCACCCCGACCATTTCGTCTTTCCCGACAATTGGAAGGGCGAGGGCACGGTGCGCTACGCCGCGCCCGACGAGGCCGCGTTGCGGGGGGATTGGTGGACCCTGCTCGGCGACCCGATGCTGAACCGGCTGGAAGAGCAGGCCAATCGCGCCAATCCGGACCTTCAGGTCGCGGCCGAGACCTTCACCCAGGCGCGCGACATGGCGGCCGAGGCCCAGGCGGGCCTGTATCCGCAGGTGACGGCGGGTGCGGGCATGGCCAAATACAAGGGCTCGGCGCATCGGCTGTGGCGCGGGGCAGGATCGACCGGCCCGACTTATATGTCGTCGGAGCAATATAGCGGCACCGCGACGTGGGAGCCTGATTTCTGGTCGGCGATCCGCAATCGCAAGCGGATGCGCGTGCAAGCGGCGCAGGAACGCGCCGCCGATTACGCGCTGACGCGGCTGAGCACCGACGCCGAACTGGCGTCCGATTACATCGCCCTACGCGGGCTGGACGTGCAGGACGCGGTCTATCGCGACTCGATCAATACCTACAAGCTGGCGGTGCAGATCACGCATATGCGCCAGGCCGGGGCGATTGCCGCCGGGTTGGACGTCTCGCGCGCCGAAAACCAGCTCTATGCCACCCAGGCGCAGGAGACCGACCTGCTGGCGCGCCGGGCGGTGCTGGAACATGCGATCGCGGCGCTGGTGGGCGTAGCGCCGGCATCCTTTCGTCTGGAGCCGGAAAACCAGATGCATTTCCCCGATGTCGGAGTGCCGATGCTGCTGCCCTCGGCGCTGCTGGAGCGTCGGCCGGACGTGGCGGCCGCCGAGCGCGAGATGGCCCAGGCCAACCGCGCCATCGGCGTGTCGCGCGCCGCGTTCTATCCGAACGTGTCGGTGAACGCGATGACCGGATTCATGGATAACGGCTTCACCCTCGCCGACTTGTCGAACAGCATGTATTCCTATGCCGTGCAGGCGGCGATGCCGCTGTTCCAGGGGGGGCTGCGCCGGGCGGAGCTGCAACGCACCTGGTCGCAATATCGCCAGGCAGAGGATAATTATCGCGGCGTGGTGCTACAGGCCTTCCAGGATGTCGAGGACGGGCTGACCATGACCGGGCAGCTACGTACCGAACTGGCGCAGCAGCACCGTTCGGTGCAGGCCGCCGTCCGGACCCAGGGCATGACCATGGCGCTCTATACGGGCGGGCTGACCAACTATCTGGACGTGGTGGTGGCCCAGATCGCCGCCCTGACCGCGCGCACTGCCGAGGTCCAGGTCGAGACCCGCCGCCATCAGGCGACGGTGGCGCTGATCCGCGCGCTGGGCGGCGGATGGTCGCGGGCCCAACTGCCGTCCGACAAGTCGGTCATGCCCTTCGCGCCCCTGCAGTATGAGGGGCTGCGTGTGCCCAGGGAGGCCGGGGGCATCGCGACCGGCAGCGGGCCGGACCAGCTGAACCTGACCGGGACCGGCCTGGCCGGAGCGGGGTTGACAACCCCGGCCCAATAGGGTTAGGGACCCGCCTCTTACGGAACGCGGGAGGCCGCGTCCGCCGTCTTGCACGGCGGGCCGGCCGCAGGAACCGCGGTCCGGGTGAAACAGTCAGGAGCCCCGGATATGGCCAAAAAGATCGTTGGCTACATCAAGCTACAAATTCCCGCCGGCAAGGCGAATCCGTCCCCGCCGGTCGGCCCGGCGCTGGGTCAGCGCGGCCTGAACATCATGCAGTTCTGCAAGGAGTTCAACGCCAAGACGCAGGGTCTCGAGCCCGGCATGCCGATCCCGGTCGTCATCACCGCCTATGCCGACCGCACGTTCACCTTCATCACCAAGACCCCGCCGAACACCTATTTCCTGATGAAGGCTGCCAACATCAAGAAGGGCAGCTCGACGGTGGGCAAGTCGGCCGCGGTCGGCAGCGTCACGATGACGCAGCTGCGCGAGATCGCCGAGCAGAAGAAGCAGGACATGAATGCCAACGACATCGACGGGGCTGTGCGGATGCTGATCGGCTCCGCCCGTTCGATGGGCCTTACGGTGGTGGAGGGCTGATCCAATGGCCAAGAACAAGCGTCTGACGGCCGGCCAGGCCTCTGTCGACCGTAACAAATCCTATGGCCTCGACGAGGCGATCGGTCTGGTGAAGCAGACGGCGACCGCCAAGTTCGACGAGACGATCGAGATCTCGCTGAACCTGGGCATCGACCCGCGTCACGCCGACCAGATGGTCCGTGGCCTGCTGTCGCTGCCGAACGGCACCGGCAAGACCCTGCGCGTGGGCGTGTTCGCCCGTGGCGCGAAGGCCGAAGAAGCCCTGGCCGCCGGCGCCGACGTGGTGGGCGCCGAGGATCTGGCCGAGAAGGTGCAGGCTGGCGAAATCGCTTTCGACCGCTGCATCGCGACGCCGGACATGATGGCCCTGGTCGGTCGCCTGGGTAAGATCCTGGGTCCGCGCGGCCTGATGCCGAACCCGAAGCTGGGCACCGTGACGATGGACGTGAAGGGCGCCGTGACGGCGGCCAAGTCCGGCCAGGTCGAGTATCGCGCGGAGAAGGCTGGTATCATCCATGCCGGTATCGGCAAGGCGTCTTTCGACAGCGAGAAGCTGATCGAAAACATCCGCGCCTTCGTCGATGCGGTGCAGAAGGCCAAGCCGACGGGCGCCAAGGGCACCTATCTGCGCAAGGCCGCTCTGTCGTCCACGATGGGCCCCGGCGTGCGCGTCGACGTGTCCTCGTTCTCGGCGGGCTGACACGCAAGAGATGACGTGATGCCTGCAAGGGTATCGCGGACAGGAGGCGGGGCGCCTGCGTGCCTCGTTCTTCCGAACCTGTCCATGACCGGATGTGGCTGATGCCTTGATGGACCTTCGGGTCCGCAATCGGAAGACGGGGATTGCCGGATAGGGGTGGCTACGCCGCCCGCACTGGTTGTTCCGTTGTTCACAGGACAGGCGAACCGGAGGGTGGGCCGCAAGGTTTCGTCCTCCTAGGGTAAACCCGGCCTGTTGGGGCATCCCCGGCAGGTCACGACGGAGACGGGAATTGGACCGTACGGAGAAGCGGGAGTTTGTTGCCTCCCTCGCAGCCGTGTTCGCCGAGACGTCCATGGTTGTCGTAACCCGCAATGACGGGCTGACGGTGGCTGATGCGACGATCCTTCGGCAGCGCGTGCGCGCGGCTGGAGCGACTTACAAGGTCGCGAAGAACCGGCTGGCCAACCTCGCCCTGGCAGGGACCCGATTCGAAGGCATTTCGCCGCTGCTGAAGGGGCCGACCGCGATTTCGTGGTCTGCCGATCCTGTGGCCGTGGCCAAGGTGCTTGTCGAGTTCGCCAAGACCAACGAAAAGCTCGTTCTGCTCGGTGGAGCGCTCGGCACCCAGACATTGAATGTCGATGGGGTCAAGGCGCTGGCCGAGCTGCCGTCCCTGGATACGCTCCGGGCGCAGCTGGTGGGGATGATCTCCACGCCGGCCACGCGCATCGCGGGTGTTCTCCAGGCGCCGGCCGGACAGCTTGCGCGGGTTTTCGGGGCCTACGCCAAGAAGGACGAGGCTGCCTGAGCCATCTGCGCTCCGCATGCGCGGGGTGATGAAATTTGCACAGTCTCGTGAAATCGGGATTGTGTTGCGCCAATCAGTGTATACATTAGGAAGACCAAATCATGGCCGATCTGACCAAACTCGTTGACGAGCTGTCCGCCCTCACGGTTCTCGAGGCCGCCGAGCTCTCGAAGCTGCTGGAAGAGAAGTGGGGCGTTTCTGCCGCCGCTCCGGTTGCCGTTGCCGCCGCGCCGGCCGCTGCCGCTGCTGCTCCGGTTGAAGAGCAGACCGAGTTCACTGTTGTCCTGGCCAAGGCCGGCGACAAGAAGATCAACGTCATCAAGGAAATCCGTGGCATCACCGGCCTGGGCCTGAAGGAAGCCAAGGACCTGGTCGAGGGTGCGCCGAAGACCGTGAAGGAAGGCGTGAACAAGGACGAAGCCGAGAAGATCAAGAAGGTTCTTGAAGAGAACGGCGCGACCGTCGAAGTGAAGTAATCTGCCGGGTGTTGGCGGCCCCCGGGCTGCCTCTCCTGCTTGATGCCAGGTGAGGGCGGGAACCCGAAAGGGTCCCGCCCCCTTGGCCGTTCTGGCGCCCTGACCGCAAGGTCTCGGGCGCCTTCGGCGGTAGAAGGCCCATCCTTCGGGGTGGGCGGGGGTGCCGGCTGCGGTGCCCAGGCATAGACGGTTTGTGATGATCCGCTTTCGGTCGCCGTGGCTCCGGGTTCCGGGCGCGGAAAGGTACGGGTCGTCGGGGATGGGGGCAGGATAGACGATGAACGCGATTACGAAATCGTTCACGGGACGCAAGCGCATCCGCAAGAGCTTCGGGCGGATACCCGAAATCGCTCCGATGCCCAATCTGATCGACGTGCAGCGCGCCAGTTACGAGGCGTTCCTGCAGATGAACGTGTCGCCCGACAGCCGGACGCAGACCGGCCTGCAGGAAGTGTTCCGTTCGGTCTTCCCGATCAATGATTTCGCCGGGCGCGGCCGCCTGGAGTTCGTGCATTACGAACTTGAGGAGCCGAAATACGACGTTGAGGAATGCATCCAGCGCGGCCTGACCTTCGCGGCCCCGCTGAAGGTGGTGCTCCGTCTGATCGTGTGGGATGTCGACGAAGATACGGGTTCACGCTCGATCCGCGACATCAAGGAGCAGCCCGTCTATATGGGCGACATGCCGCTGATGACGGATAACGGCACCTTCATCATCAACGGGACCGAGCGCGTCATCGTCAGCCAGATGCACCGCAGCCCCGGTGTGTTCTTCGACCACGACAAGGGCAAGACCCATTCGTCGGGCAAGTTCCTGTTCGCCGCCCGCGTCATCCCCTATCGCGGCTCGTGGCTCGATTTCGAATTCGACAGCAAGGACCTGATCTACGTCCGCATCGACCGCAAGCGGAAGCTGCCGGTGACGACGCTGCTGTACGCCCTCGAGGGCGAGGCTTCGGCGGCGGCCCGCGCCGCTAAGATCGCCGAGGGCGGCGACGTCGACGCGCTGGAGATCCGTGGCATGGATGCCGACGAGATCCTGGGCTATTTCTACAATCAGGTCGTCTTCACCAAGACCCCCAAGGGCTGGGCCCGTCCGTTCGACGCCGAGTCGTTCCGCGGCATGAAGCTGCTGGAGCCGCTGGTGGACGCGCAGAGCGGCGAGGTGGTGGCCGAGGCCGACGCCAAGCTGACCGCCCGCATGGTGCGCAAGATCGCCGAGACGACCAAGGAAGTGCTGGTCGGCGCGGCCGGTCTGGTCGGCCGCTACGTGGCGCATGACCTGGTCAACCCCGAGACGGGCGAGATCTATGCCGAGGCCGGCGAAGAGCTGAGCGAGGCGCGGCTGGAAGCGCTGGAAGAGGCGGGTGTCGATTGCCTGCCGACGCTGGCGGTCGATGCCGCGAACGGCCCGTGGATCCGCAACACGCTGGCGGTGGACAAGAACGGCTCGCGCGATGACGCGCTGACCGACATCTATCGCGTGATGCGCCCCGGCGAGCCGCCGA
Source organism: Gluconacetobacter tumulicola (assembly GCF_014174215.1). Taxonomy (GTDB): domain Bacteria; phylum Pseudomonadota; class Alphaproteobacteria; order Acetobacterales; family Acetobacteraceae; genus Gluconacetobacter; species Gluconacetobacter tumulicola. Next base: position 68,208 of record NZ_JABEQL010000010.1, read on the forward strand.
CCCCGGAAACCGCCGAGGCCATGTTCTCGGGCCTGTTCTTCGACGCGGACCGCTACGACCTGTCGGCGGTCGGTCGCGTGAAGATGAACATGCGTCTGGGCCTGGACGCGCCGGACACGATGCGCGTGCTGCGCAAGGAAGACATCCTGCGCACCGTCAAGATCATGTGCGAGCTGAAGGACGGCCGCGGCGCGATCGACGATATCGACAATCTGGGCAACCGTCGTGTCCGCTCGGTTGGCGAGCTGATGGAAAACCAGTATCGCGTCGGCCTGCTGCGCATGGAGCGCGCGATCCGCGAGCGCATGGGTTCGGTCGATATCGACACCGTGATGCCGCACGACCTGATCAACGCCAAGCCGGCGGCGGCGGCGGTGCGCGAGTTCTTCGGCTCGTCGCAGCTCAGCCAGTTCATGGATCAGACCAACCCGCTCTCCGAAGTGACGCACAAGCGTCGCCTCTCGGCGCTTGGCCCGGGCGGTCTGACGCGTGAGCGCGCGGGCTTCGAGGTGCGTGACGTCCATCCGACCCATTACGGCCGTATCTGCCCGATCGAGACGCCGGAAGGGCCGAACATCGGTCTGATCAACTCGCTGGCCACCTACGCCAAGGTGAACAAGTACGGCTTCATCGAGACCCCGTATCGGCTGGTGCGTGACGGCGTGCTGCAGGACGGCTGGAAATACCTCTCCGCCATGGAAGAGGAAAAGCTGATCGTCGCCCAGGCCGATGCCAAGCAGGATGGCGAAGGCCGCCTGACCGACGAGCTGGTCTCCGTGCGCCGTGGCGGCGATTTCCGCTTGGTGAAGCCTGAAGAGGTCACGGCCTGCGACGTGTCGCCCAAGCAGCTGGTCTCGGTCGCGGCGGCGCTGATTCCGTTCCTTGAGAACGATGACGCCAACCGCGCACTGATGGGCTCGAACATGCAGCGTCAGGCGGTGCCGCTGGTGCGCTCCGACGCGCCGCTGGTCGGCACGGGCATGGAAGCGGCTGTGGCGCACGATTCGGGCGCGACGATCGTGGCCAGGCGCAGCGGCGTGATCGACCAGATCGACGGCGCGCGTATCGTGGTCCGCGCCACCGACGCGGCCGGGGCGACCCAGGGCGTCGATATCTACCGCCTGCGCAAATATATGCGCTCGAACCAGTCGACCTGCATCAACCAGCGTCCGTTGGTGCGCGTGGGCGACCAGGTGCTGGCCGGCGACATCATCGCCGACGGTCCGTCGACCGAGCTGGGCGAACTGGCGCTGGGCCGGAACGTGCTGGTCGCGTTCATGCCGTGGAACGGGTACAATTTCGAAGATTCGATCCTGATTTCCGAGCGGATCGCGCGCGATGACGTCTTCACCTCGATCCATATCGAGGAATTCGAGGTCATGGCCCGTGACACCAAGCTGGGTCAGGAGGAAATCACCCGCGACATTCCCAATGTCGGCGAGGAGGCCCTGCGCAACCTCGACGAGGCGGGCATCGTCTATGTCGGCGCCGAGGTGAATCCGGGCGACATCCTGGTCGGCAAGGTGACGCCGAAGGGCGAAAGCCCGATGACGCCGGAAGAGAAGCTGCTGCGCGCCATCTTCGGTGAGAAGGCATCGGATGTCCGCGATACGTCGCTGAAGCTGCCGCCCGGCACCACGGGCACGATCGTCGATGTGCGCGTCTTCTCCCGTCGCGGCGTCGACAAGGACGAGCGCGCGATGGCGATCGAGCGCGCCGAGATCGAGCGTCTGGCCAAGGACCGCGACGATGAGCGCGCGATCCAGGAGCGGTCGTTCTACAACCGGCTGCGTGAGCGCCTGGTGGGTCAGGTCTCAGGCACCGGCTTCAAGGGCCTGCGTTCGGGCACCGAGATCACCGAAGAGGTGCTGGCCGAGCATCCGCGCGGCGCATGGCGGAACATCACCGTTGCCGCCGACGCGGTGATGGTCGAGCTGGAAGTGCTGCGGCGCGAGTTCGATGCCGCCGTGGCCCGCATCCAGGCGCGTTTCGAAAGCAAGGTCGAGAAGCTGCAGCGCGGTGACGAGCTGCCGCCCGGCGTGATGAAGATGGTCAAGGTGTTCGTCGCGGTGAAGCGGAAGCTGCAGCCGGGCGACAAGATGGCCGGCCGCCACGGCAACAAGGGTGTCGTCTCGCGCGTCGTGCCGGTGGAAGACATGCCGTTCCTCGAGGACGGCACGCCGGTCGATCTGGTGCTGAACCCGCTGGGCGTGCCTTCGCGCATGAATGTCGGGCAGATCCTGGAGACGCATCTGGGCTGGGCCTGCGCCAATATCGGCCGCGGCATCGGCGGACTGGTGGACGAGTATCAGCGCACCGGCGAGAAGAAGCAGGAGCTGCTGGACCGCCTGAAGACCGTCTATGGCGACAAGGTGTATGACGATTCCATCGTCACCCTGCCCAACGAGCAACTGGTGGAGCTGGCCAACAATCTGCGCAAGGGTGTGCCGATCGCGACGCCGGTGTTCGACGGCGCGTCGATCCCCGATATCGAGGCGATGCTGACCTATGCGGGGGTCAACAAGTCGGGCCAGTCGCAGCTGATCGACGGGCGCACGGGCGAGACGTTCGAGCGTCTGACCACGGTGGGCTACATCTACATGCTGAAGCTGCATCACCTGGTCGACGACAAGATCCACGCCCGCTCGATCGGTCCGTACTCGCTGGTCACGCAGCAGCCTCTGGGCGGCAAAGCCCAGTTCGGCGGTCAGCGCTTCGGCGAAATGGAGGTCTGGGCACTGGAAGCCTACGGTGCGGCCTACACGTTGCAGGAAATGCTGACGGTGAAGTCGGACGACGTGTCCGGTCGTACCAAGGTCTACGAAGCGATCGTGCGCGAGAACGACGATTTCGAGGCCGGTATTCCCGAGAGCTTCAACGTTCTGATCAAGGAACTGAAGTCGCTCGGCCTGAACGTGGACCTGGAGCAGAGTGGCGACTGACGTCGGCGTCAGTCACACCATTCCGTCTCTGTCTGTTCTTTTTTCATGGATGGTTGCGGCCCGGCGGGTCGCAGCCATTCATTTCCCCCAGGGGGTTTGCGGCGCATGAACGAACTCATGAAGATCCTGGGCCAGACTGGCCAGACCACGGTCTTCGATCAGATCAAGATCCAGCTCGCCTCGTCCGAGCAGATCCGGTCCTGGTCGTACGGCGAGATCAAGAAGCCCGAGACCATCAACTACCGGACCTTCAAGCCCGAGCGCGACGGCCTGTTCTGCGCGCGCATCTTCGGGCCGATCAAGGACTACGAGTGCCTGTGCGGCAAGTACAAGCGCATGAAGTTCCGCGGCATCATCTGCGAGAAGTGCGGCGTTGAGGTCACGTTGGCCAAGGTACGCCGCGAGCGGATGGGCCATATCGAGCTGGCCAGCCCGGTCGCGCATATCTGGTTCCTGAAGTCGCTGCCCAGCCGTATCGGCCTGATGGTCGACATGACACTGAAGGATCTGGAAAAGATCCTGTATTTCGAAAGCTACGTGGTGCTGGAGCCCGGCACCTCGCCGCTGAAGCAGTACAGCCTGCTGACTGAAGACCAGTATCTCGACGTCATGGACGAGCATGGCGAGGAAGGAATCGAGGTCGGAATCGGCGCCGAGGCCATCAAGAAGGTCCTGGAGCGAATCGACTGCCGCGCCGACAAGGACCGGCTGCGCCAGGAGCTGAAGGACACGACGTCCGAGGCCAAGCGCAAGAAGCTGGTCAAGCGGCTGAAGCTGATCGAGGCGTTCGCCGACAGCGATTCGCGCCCCGAATGGATGATCATGGACCTGATCCCGGTCATCCCGCCGGAACTGCGTCCGCTGGTCCCGCTGGATGGCGGCCGCTTCGCCACGTCTGACCTGAACGACCTGTACCGCCGCGTCATCAACCGTAACAACCGCCTGAAGCGGTTGATCGAGCTGCGCGCGCCGGACATCATCGTCCGCAACGAAAAGCGCATGCTGCAGGAATCGGTCGATGCGCTGTTCGACAACGGCCGTCGCGGACGTGCGATCACGGGCGCCAACAAGCGGCCGCTGAAGTCGCTGTCCGATATGCTGAAGGGCAAGCAGGGCCGCTTCCGCCAGAACCTGCTGGGCAAGCGCGTCGATTATTCGGGCCGTTCGGTGATCGTGGTCGGGCCGGAACTGAAGCTGCATCAGTGCGGCCTGCCCAAGAAGATGGCGCTGGAGCTGTTCAAGCCGTTCATCTACTCGAAGCTCGAAAAATACGGTCACGCCACCACCATCAAGGCCGCAAAGCGGATGGTGGAGAAGGAGCGTCCCGAGGTGTGGGACATCCTCGAAGAGGTGATCCGCGAGCATCCGGTGATGCTGAACCGCGCGCCGACGCTGCATCGCCTGGGCATCCAGGCGTTCGAGCCGGTGCTGATCGAAGGCAAGGCGATCCAGCTTCATCCGCTGGTCTGCACCGCCTTCAACGCGGATTTCGACGGCGACCAGATGGCCGTGCACGTCCCGCTGAGCCTTGAGGCGCAGCTGGAAGCGCGCGTGCTGATGATGTCGACCAACAACATCCTCAGCCCCGCCAACGGCAAGCCGATCATCGTGCCGTCGCAGGACATCGTGCTGGGGCTGTACTATCTCAGCCTCGAGACGCCCGAATTCCTCGTCACGCCCGACCGCAACGAATATGATGCCGAAGGCCGGATCACGGTGCAGGGCGCGTCGTCCTTCGCCACGGTCGGCGAGGTCGAGTACGCCCTGTCGGCCGGCGCCATCAAGCTGCATGACAAGATCGTGGCGCGTTTCGAGACGGTCGATGCCGACGGCAAGCCGGCGCGCCAGACCGTCATCACCACGCCGGGCCGCATGCTGATCGCGCAGATCCTACCGCGCCATGCCGCGATTCCCTTCTCGCTGATCAACAAGCAGCTGACGAAGAAGAACGTGTCGGACGTGATCGACGCGGTCTATCGCCACTGCGGCCAGAAGGAAGCGGTGATCTTCTGCGACCGGATGATGGGGCTGGGCTTCCGCCACGCGGCGAAGGCCGGCATCTCGTTCGGCAAGGATGACATGATCATCCCGAACGAGAAGAAGGGCCTGGTCGAGCGGACCGCCACCGAGGTGAAGGAGTTCGAGCAGCAGTATCAGGACGGTCTGATCACCGCTGGCGAGCGCTACAACAAGGTGGTCGACGCCTGGTCGCGCTGCACCGACGAGGTGCAGGCCGCAATGATGAAGGAGATCTCGCGCCAGGAGGTCGGCAAGGTCACGAACTCGGTGTGGATGATGAGCCACTCCGGTGCCCGTGGGTCGCCGGCGCAGATGAAGCAGCTGGCCGGTATGCGCGGCCTGATGGCCAAGCCGTCGGGCGAGATCATCGAGCAGCCGATCATCGCCAACTTCAAGGAAGGCCTGTCGGTTCTCGATTATTTCACTTCGACCCACGGCGCCCGCAAGGGCCTGGCGGACACCGCGCTGAAGACCGCGAACTCCGGCTATCTGACGCGTCGTCTGGTCGACGTGGCGCAGGATTGCATCATCGTCGAGGAAGATTGCGCCTCCGAGCGCGGCCTGACGGTGCGCGCCGTGATGGATGGCGGCGAGGTCGTCTCGTCCCTGTCCGAGCGGATCCTGGGCCGCACGGTCGCGGCCGATGTGCTGGACCCGGCCACGGGCGACGTGCTGGTCAAGCGCGACCTGCTGATCGACGAGGCCCTGGCCGAGAAGATCGAGAAGGCGGGCGTGGAAAGCATGCTGATCCGCTCGGTCCTGACCTGCGAGAGCCGGGTCGGCGTCTGCGGCCTGTGTTACGGCCGCGACCTGGCGCGCGGCACGCCGGTCAATATCGGCGAGGCGGTCGGCGTGATCGCCGCCCAGTCTATCGGCGAGCCGGGCACCCAGCTGACCATGCGTACCTTCCATATCGGCGGTGCGGCGCAGCGTGGTGCCGAGCAGTCGATGGTCGAGGCGTCGCGTGACGGGCATGTGACGATCAACAACCGCAACGTCGTCCATAACAGCCAGAACGTGCCGATCGTGATGTCGCGTAACTGCGAGATCGTGCTGACGGACGAGAAGGGGGTCGAGCGTGCCCGCTTCCGCGTGCCTTACGGCGCGCGCCTGCTGGTGGACGAGGGCGCGGCGGTCACGCGCGCCCAGAAGCTGGCCGAATGGGACCCGTACACCCTGCCGATCATCACCGAGCAGTCGGGAACGGTCGAGTATCTGGACCTGATCGACTCCATCACGCTCGTCGAGCGGATGGACGAGGTGACGGGCCTGACCTCGAAGGTGGTCGTCGACTACAAGCAGGCGGCCAAGGGTGTGGATCTGCGTCCGCGCCTGCAGCTGAAGGATGCGAACGGTCACGTCATCAAGCTGTCCAATGGCAACGACGCCCGCTACTTCCTCTCGCCCGATTCGCTGCTGTCGGTCGAGAACGGCGCGCAGGTCAGCGCCGGTGACGTGCTGGCCCGTATCCCGCGCGAAGGCTCGAAGACCCGTGACATCACGGGTGGTCTGCCCCGCGTCGCCGAACTGTTCGAGGCACGGCGTCCGAAGGACCATGCGATCATTTCCGAGACCGACGGTCGCGTCGAGTTCGGCAAGGATTACAAGGCCAAGCGCCGGATCATCGTGAAGAACGACGAGACGGGCGAAGAGACGGACTACCTGATCCCGAAGGGCAAGCATGTCTCGGTCCAGGAAGGTGATTTCGTCCGCGTGGGCGATCCGCTGGTCGACGGTCCGCGCGTGCCGCATGACATTCTGAAGGTTCTGGGTGTCGAGGCGCTGTCGGACTATCTGGTGAACGAGATCCAGGACGTCTATCGACTGCAGGGCGTGAAGATCAACGACAAGCACATCGAGGTGATCGTTCGCCAGATGCTGCAGAAGGTCGAGATCCTCGAGCCCGGCGACACGACCTATCTGGTCGGCGAGACGGTGGACCGGATCGAGTTCGAGACCGAGAACACGAAGCGCCTGAACATGGGCGAGCGCCCGGCCGCGGCCATGCCTGTGCTCCAGGGCATCACCAAGGCCTCGCTGCAGACCCAGTCCTTCATCTCGGCGGCTTCGTTCCAGGAGACGACTCGTGTCCTGACCGAGGCAGCGACGGCCGGCAAGCGCGACACGCTGAATGGCCTGAAGGAAAACGTGATCGTCGGGCGCCTGATCCCGGCGGGCACGGGCAGCGTGATGAACAAGCTGCGGGCGATCGCGGCGGGGCAGGACCGCCAGCGCCTGGCGCAGGGCCGTCCGGTGGTCACCAAGGCCGGCTGAGCGGCGTCTGGCTGGGCGCCTCTCTGGGGGCGTCTGGCGCAGCTGTGAAGATGCGCAGTGATGAAGGGGCCGGGTGGCAACACCCGGCCCCTTTCATATAGGAGCGTGCTCCTGTATCTGATGGCCGACCGGATCGTGCCGAATCGGATGATTGGCACGATCGGGATGCGCGATGATGGCGCGACGGCGGGCCTGCCGTAACTGCATGCCCGCCATCGCCGGCCCGACGAGATAATTCGGCGGGAATCGGCCGCGAATCCCGAGGTAACACTTGACTCAAGGGCAGGGGCTTCGTAGGTTCCGCGCCCTCGGCTAGCCCCGTCTTGTATGACGTCGTTGGCCGTCGAATGCAGCATGCAGGCATGCGGCGCCGTGATCCGAGAGGGTCGCCAAGGCCGGATGTAAATATGATGCCCAGGCGAATGATCCTCATTCGGTGGGATTTTGTTGTGAACGACAGTCGGCAACCTAAGACGCGGTTGGCCGGCCGAAATTTGTAAGGATCGGGAAAGGCGTATGCCGACCATCAACCAGCTGATCGCCAAAGGCCGCGAGCCCGCAGCCAAGCGCAATAAGGTGCCTGCTCTGCAGGGTTGCCCGCAGAAGCGCGGTGTCTGCACCCGCGTCTACACAACCACACCGAAGAAGCCGAACTCGGCTCTGCGTAAGGTTGCGAAGGTGCGTCTGACGAACGGCTATGAGGTCGTCAGCTACATCCCCGGTGAAGGCCACAACCTGCAGGAGCATAGTGTGGTCCTGATCCGTGGTGGCCGCGTCAAGGATCTTCCGGGCGTGCGTTACCACATCCTGCGTGGCGTTCTGGATACCCAGGGTATCGCCAAGCGTCGTCAGCGTCGCTCGCTCTATGGCGCGAAGCGTCCGAAGTAAAAGGAATAACCAGGCATGAGTCGCCGTCATCGCGCCGTGAAGCGCGAGATTCTTCCCGATCCGAAATTTGGTGATGTCGTCATCACGCGCTTCATGAATGCGCTTATGTATGACGGCAAGAAATCCACCGCCGAAGGCATCGTCTATGGTGCGCTTGAGGTGTTGCGTCGCCGTGGTGGCGCAGCTGCCGATCCGGTTGTGATGTTCCACAGCGCGCTGGACAACGTGAAGCCGGCCGTCGAGGTCCGTTCGCGTCGCGTCGGTGGTGCCACCTACCAGGTGCCCGTCGAAGTGCGCACGGAGCGTCGTCAGGCTCTGGCGATCCGCTGGCTGATCGACGCCTCGCGCAAGCGTGGCGAGAACACCATGCAGGAGCGTCTGTCCAACGAGCTTCTGGACGCGGTGAACAATCGCGGGTCCGCCGTGAAGAAGCGTGAAGACACGCATCGCATGGCCGAGGCCAACAAGGCGTTCAGTCATTACCGCTGGTAAGAGGCGCTGCTCCGGTCTAAAGACCGGCACGCTTCCGGTTAGGAACATTTCAACCCGACTCCCGGCCCGAGGGCCGAGGTAACGGAGATAGACGATGGCAAAGGCTAAATTCGAGCGGACGAAGCCGCACTGCAATATCGGCACGATCGGTCATGTCGACCATGGCAAGACGTCGCTGACCGCCGCGATCACCAAGACGCTGGCGAAGACCGGTGGTGCGATCTTCAAGGCGTACGACCAGATCGATGCGGCGCCGGAAGAGCGCGCCCGTGGTATCACGATCTCGACCGCCCATGTCGAGTACGAGACCGCCGCGCGCCACTATGCGCACGTCGACTGCCCCGGCCACGCCGACTACGTGAAGAACATGATCACCGGTGCGGCGCAGATGGACGGCGCCATCCTGGTGGTTTCGGCCGCCGACGGCCCGATGCCGCAGACCCGCGAGCACATCCTGCTGGCGCGCCAGGTCGGCGTTCCGGCACTGGTCGTGTTCCTGAACAAGGTTGACCAGGTCGACGATCCGGAGCTGCTGGAGCTGGTCGAGATGGAAGTGCGCGAGCTTCTGTCGGCCTACCAGTTCCCGGGCGACGATATCCCCATCGTCAAGGGTTCGGCTCTGGTCACCCTGGAAGATGGGGATCCGGAAGTCGGTGAGAACCGGGTGCGCGACCTGATGGACGCCGTTGACGCCTACATCCCGCAGCCGGAGCGTCCGATTGACCGTCCGTTCCTGATGCCGATCGAAGACGTGTTCTCGATCTCGGGCCGCGGCACCGTGGTGACCGGCCGTGTCGAGCGTGGCGTCGTGAACGTCGGCGACGAAATCGAAATCGTCGGTCTGCGTGCGACGCAGAAGACGACGGTGACGGGCGTCGAAATGTTCCGCAAGCTGCTGGATCGCGGCGAGGCCGGTGACAATATCGGTGCGCTGGTCCGTGGCACGAAGCGTGAAGACGTCGAGCGTGGTCAGGTTCTGGCCAAGCCGGGTTCGATCACCCCGCACACGAAGTTCAAGGCCGAGGCGTACATCCTCACGAAGGAAGAGGGTGGCCGTCACACGCCGTTCTTCACCAACTATCGCCCGCAGTTCTATTTCCGCACCACCGACGTGACGGGTGTCGTTCACCTGCCCGAGGGCACGGAAATGGTTATGCCGGGCGACAACGTCGCGATGGATGTCGAGCTGATCGCCCCGATCGCGATGGACGAAGGTCTGCGTTTCGCCATCCGCGAAGGTGGCCGCACCGTCGGCGCCGGCGTGGTGGCCTCGATCACGGCCTGATCGGGTTTGTAACCAGAACTGGAGGCGCCCCGGCCGGAGTAATCCGGCCGGGGTCTCCTTTGGCGGCTCGGGTTCCCCCGAACCATTGAAGTTGGACTGAATAGACGATGGACAACCAGAACATCCGCATTCGCCTGAAGGCGTACGATCATCGGGTGCTCGATAACAGCACCAAAGAGATCGTCAATACGGCGAAGCGTACGGGTGCGCGGGTTCGGGGTCCTATCCCGCTGCCGACGCATATCGAAAAATTCACCGTTAACCGCTCTCCCCATGTGGACAAGAAAAGCCGCGAACAGTTCGAAATTCGGACTCATCGCCGGCTGCTCGACATTGTCGAGCCGACCCCGCAGACCGTGGACGCACTCATGAAGCTCGACCTCGCCGCCGGCGTGGATGTCGAGATTAAACTTTAAGGTCCAGACGATGCGCACCGGATTGATCGCAAAGAAGCTGGGCATGACCCGGCTGTTTAAGGAAGACGGCACCCATGTGCCCGTCACTGTCCTGCATATCGACAATGTGCAGGTGGTGGATGTCCGCACCCAGGAACGCGACGGCTATACCGCCGTGCAGCTCGGGCTCGGCAACGCCAAGGTGAAGAACGTCTCCAAGCCGAACCGCGGCCATTTTGCCCGCGTGAAGGTCGAACCCAAGAAGAAGCTGGTTGAATTCCGCGTTGCGGAAGATGCCGTGCTGGAAGCAGGCGCCACTCTCTCTGCCGCCCATTTCGTGGTGGGGCAGAAGATCGACGTGACGGCCACCAGCAAGGGCAAGGGCTTCGCCGGCGCCATGAAGCGCTGGAATTTCGCGGGTCTCGAAGCTTCGCACGGCGTGTCCATCAGCCATCGTTCGCATGGTTCGACGGGTAACCGCCAAGATCCGGGCAAGACCTTCAAGAACAAGAAGATGGCCGGGCACCTGGGCTCCGAGCGCGTGACCACCCTCAACCTTGAGGTGGCGGCGGTGGATGCCGAGAAGAACCTGCTCCTGGTCCGCGGCTCCGTGCCCGGCGCCAAGAACGAGCTGGTGCTGGTTCGTGATGCGATCAAGAAAGCCCGTCATGCCGAGGCGCCGTATCCGGCGGCCCTGGTTGAGGCTGCGGGCTGAGGATAGAGGGCAATGGATTACGAGATCAAAACCCTCGACAACGGGAGCGCCGGTACGGCCGTGCTTCCGGACGAGATTTTCGGGGTGACGCCGCGGGCGGATATCATGGCGCGTGTGGTGCACTGGCAGCTGGCCAAGCGCCGCGCCGGCACGCACAAGGTCAAGGGGATGGGCGAAGTCTCCGGCACGACCAAGAAGCCGTACCGCCAGAAGGGCACGGGTAGCGCGCGTCAGGGCTCGCTGCGTGCGCCGCAGTACCGCACCGGTGGTGCCGTGCATGGGCCGGTCGTGCGCGATCATGGCTATGACCTGCCTAAGAAGGTGCGTCGTCTGGGCCTGATTTCCGCGCTGTCCCAGAAGGCCGCCGAAGGCAAGCTGGTGGTGCTGGACGCCGCCACGTCGTCGGGCCGCACGGCTGAACTGGCCGCCAAGGTCCAGGCGCTGGGCTGGAAGTCCGCCCTGATCGTCGATGCGACGGTCGAGGAGAATTTCGGTCGCGCCACCCGCAACCTGCCGAAGATCGACGTGCTGCCCACGGTTGGCGCGAACGTCTACGACATCCTCAACCACGACGTGCTCGCGATCACCCGCGCCGGCGTCGAAGGCCTGAAGGAGCGCCTAGCATGACCAACGTGCTCGCAATCCGCAAGAAGGCGGAGCGCATGTCGCGTGAGACGATGTATGACATCGTCCGTGCGCCGCTGATCACCGAGAAGGCGACCGCGCTGTCCGAGAAGAACCAGGTGGTCTTCAAGGTCGCGATCGACGCCACGAAGCCGGAGATCAAGGTCGCGGTCGAGGGGCTGTTCGGCGTGAAGGTCCTGGGCGTGAACACGCTTGTCCAGAAGGGCAAGACGAAGCGCTTCAAGGGTCGCCCGGGCCAGCGTTCCGATGTGAAGAAGGCGTTTGTGCAGCTTGCCGAGGGTCAGTCCATCGACCTGACCGCGAAGCTGGTCTGACGCGGGGTAGCAAGACATGGCACTGAAGCACTTTAATCCGGTCACCCCCAGCCTGCGCAACACGGTCCTGATCGACCGCAAGGAGCTGTGGAAGGGCAAGCCTGTCAAGGCGCTGACCGAAGGCAAGAACAAGTCCGGCGGACGCAACAACCATGGGCGCATCACCTCGCGCTTCATCGGTGGCGGCCACAAGCAGTCCTATCGCTTCGTCGACTTCAAGCGGCGCAAGTTCGATGTGGTCGGTACGGTCGAGCGTCTGGAATACGACCCGAACCGCACCGCCTTCATCGCGCTGGTGAAGTACGAGGACGGCGAGTTGGCCTACATCCTGGCGCCGCAGCGCCTGAAGGTGGGCGATCAGGTCGTTGCCGGCGCGCGAGTCGACATCAAGCCGGGCAACGCGATGCCGCTCTCGGCCATTCCGGTCGGCACGATCGTGCATAATCTTGAGCTGAAGCCTGGCGCCGGCGGCAAGCTGGCCCGTTCGGCCGGGACCTATGCGCAGCTGGTCGGCAAGGATGCCGGCTATGCGCAGATCAAGCTGCAGTCGGGCGAGCTGCGCGTCGTGCGCGGCGAGTGCATGGCGACGGTCGGCGCGGTGTCCAACCCGGACAACATGAACCAGCACATGGGCAAGGCCGGTCGCGGCCGCTGGCTGGGTCGTCGTCCGCATAACCGCGGCGTCGTGATGAACCCGGTCGACCATCCGCATGGTGGTGGCGAAGGCCGCACCTCGGGCGGCCGTCATCCGGTCACGCCGTGGGGCAAGCCGACCAAAGGTTACAAGACCAGGGTTAACAAGCGTACGGACAGTCTGATTATCCGTCGCCGGAAGACCGGTAAGTAAGGGGCAAAGAAGATGGCACGTTCCGTCTGGAAGGGCCCGTTCGTGGACGGGTATCTGCTGAACAAAGCCGATGCGTCGCGCGCGTCGGGCCGTAACGAAGTGATCAAGATCTGGTCGCGTCGCTCGACAATCCTGCCGCAGTTCGTCGGTCTGACGTTCGGCGTCTATAACGGGCACAAGTTTCTGCCCGTGCAGGTGTCGGAAAACATGGTGGGGCATAAGTTCGGCGAGTTCTCGCCGACGCGGACCTTCACGGGGCATTCCTCGGACAAGAAGGCGAAGCGGGGCTGATATGAGCAAGCCGAAGCATCCGCGCACGCTCGCGGAAACCGAGGCGCAGGCCGTCACGCGGAACATCCGCGTGAGCCCGCGCAAGCTGAACCTGGTCGCGGCGCTGATTCGCAACAAGCCGGCGGCGCAGGCCGTGGCGACGCTGACGTTCTCGAAGCGTCGTATCGCGCAGGATGTCAAGAAGACCCTGCAGAGCGCGATCGCAAACGCCGAGAACAATCATCAGCTGGACGTCGACCAGCTGGTGGTCGTGCGCGCCGAGGTTGGCAAGTCGATTGTCATGCGCCGCTTCCATGCGCGTGGCCGTGGTCGTTCTTCGCGGATCGAGAAGTTCTTCAGCCATCTGAAGATCGTCGTGGCCGAGCGTTCGGCCGAGGCTGAGACAACCGAGCAGAAGGCGGCCTGATCCATGGGACATAAAGTCAATCCGATCGGGCTGCGGCTCGGCATCAACCGCACCTGGGACAGCCGCTGGTATGCCGGCGCGGACTATTCGCGCCTGCTGCATGACGATCTGAAGCTGCGTTCGCACCTGCGACGCAAGCTGTCGGGCGCCGGCGTGTCGCGCGTTGTGATCGAGCGTCCGGCGAAGAAGCCACGCGTGACGATCTATGCCGCCCGTCCGGGTGTCGTGATCGGCAAGAAGGGCCAGGATATCGACGTCCTGCGCAAGGATCTGACCCGTATGGCGAAGACCGACGTTGCGCTGAACATCGTCGAGATCCGCAAGCCCGAGATCGACGCGACGCTGGTGGCCGAGAACATTGCCCAGCAGCTGGAGCGCCGCGTGGCCTTCCGCCGCGCCATGAAGCGCGCCGTGCAGTCGGCGATGCGTCTGGGCGCTCAGGGTATCCGGATCAACTGCTCCGGCCGTCTGGGCGGGGCCGAGATCGCGCGTATCGAGTGGTATCGCGAAGGGCGGGTGCCGTTGCACACGCTGCGCGCGGACATCGATTATGGCGTGGCCACGGCGAAGACCACCTATGGCACCTGCGGTGTGAAGGTCTGGATCTTCAAGGGTGAGATCCTCGCCCAGGACCCGCTGGCGCAGGATCGTCGCGCCGCCGAGCAGGCCCCGCAGCGCTAAGACGCGGGACCTAAGGATCTAGAACGGCGCCAGGCGGCGCGTGAGGATTTAGAACAATGCTTTCTCCCAAGCGGACAAAGTACCGCAAGGCCCACAAGGGCCGCATTCATGGGCTGGCGAAGGGCGGAACGACACTGAATTTTGGTGCGTTCGGCCTGAAGGCCCTAGAGCCGGAGCGGGTCACCGCCCGGCAGATCGAGGCCTCCCGCCGGGCTATCACCCGCGCGATGAAGCGCGCCGGTCGCGTCTGGATTCGGATTTTCCCCGATCTTCCGGTCTCGACAAAGCCCGCCGAAGTGCGTATGGGCTCCGGCAAGGGGTCGCCGGAATATTGGGTGGCCCGTGTGAAACCGGGTCGTATCCTGTTCGAGATCGAAGGCGTTTCGCCGGAACTGGCGCGTGAAGCGCTGGCGCTGGGCGCTGCGAAGCTGCCGATCAAGACCAAGTTCGTGACCCGCATCGGAGAGGCGTGAGATATGGCAAAGGCAACGAAGCCGGCCGATCTGCGTGCCAAGACCGCGGAAGAACTGGAGGCGCTTCTCATTGACCTGAAGCGCGAGCAGTTCAACCTGCGGTTCCAGCGCGCGACCGGCCAGAATGAAGGACAGGCGCGTGTTCGTACGGTGCGTCGTGAGATCGCCCGTCTGAAGACGATCGCGTCCGAGGCGTTGAAGAAGAGTGCAGCCGGCGCGGACGCGTCGGCCGCGAAGTCCTGAAGGGAGACGGGCGATGCCGAGGCGCGTCCTGAGCGGACGGGTGACCAGCGACAAGATGGACAAGACGGTGACCGTCCTTGTCGATCGTCGCGTCATCCACCCGCTGTATAAGAAGTTCATCCGCCGCTCGAAGAAGTATGCGGCGCATGATGAGCAGAACGAGTGCAAGGTTGGCGACACGGTGCGCATTGAAGAGTGCAAGCCGATCTCCAAGCGCAAGACCTGGACCGTGATCGTCCGTAACGGTGCCCCGCTGGGCGCCGCCGGCGTCGAGTCCGGCGCGCAGGCGTAAGAAGGGCATAGGTTATGATCCATCCCGAGACCAACCTGGACGTCGCCGATAATTCGGGCGCGCGTCAGGTGCAGTGCATCAAGGTGCTGGGCGGTTCCAAGCGGAAGACTGCCTCGGTCGGCGACGTGATCGTCGTGTCCGTCAAGGAAGCGATCCCGCGCGGCAAGGTCAAGAAGGGCGATGTTCACCAGGCGGTGATCGTGCGCACTTCCTACCCGGTACGTCGTCCCGATGGCAGTGCCATCCGCTTTGACCGGAACGCGGCCGTCCTGATCAACAAGCAGCAGGAGCCGATCGGCACCCGCATCTTTGGACCGGTTGTCCGTGAGCTGCGTGCGCGCAAGTTCATGAAGATCATCTCGCTGGCGCCGGAGGTGCTGTAATGGCCGCGCGTATCAGGAAGGGCGACCAGGTCGTCGTCACCACCGGCTCCTCCAAGGGCGTCCGGGGCGAGGTGCTTTCGGTCCTGCCCGGTGACAACAAGGCCGTGGTGCGCGGCGCGGCTGTGGCCAAGCGTCACACGCGTCCGAACCGCATGGGTGAGCAGGGAGGCATCATCGAGAAGGAGATGCCGATCCACCTGTCGAACCTGAAGCTGGTCGATCCCAAGAGCGGCAAGCCGACGCGCGTCGGTTTCCGTGTTCTGGAAGATGGCCGCAAGGTCCGCGTCGCCAAGGCGACCGGCGAAGTCATCGAAGGCTGAGGAGGCGCGGATGTCTGAAGTACAAGCCACTCGCTCGGTGCCGCGTCTGCAGAAGCGTTATCAGGACGAACTGCGTGCGAAGCTGCGCGAAGAGTTCGGCTACAAGAACGTGATGCAGGTTCCGCATCTCGAGAAGATCGTCATCAACATGGGTGTTGGCGAGGCCGCGGGCGACCAGAAGAAGCTGGACGCCGCCGTTGCTGAGCTGACGCTGATCGCCGGGCAGAAGCCGGTCAAGACGGTCGCCAAGAAGGCGATCGCCGGCTTCAAGATCCGCGCCGGTCTGCCGATCGGCTGCAAGGTCACCCTGCGCCGTGCCCAGATGTACGAGTTCCTCGACCGTCTCGTGACCATCACGCTGCCGCGCGTCCGTGATTTCCGCGGCCTGCCCGGCAACAAGGGGTTCGACGGCCATGGCAATTTCGCCATGGGCATGAAGGAACAGATCGTGTTCCCGGAAATCGAGTACGACAAGGTCGACGATATCCGTGGCATGGACATCATCTTCGTCACCAGTGCGAAGACGGATGCGGAAGCGAAGGCTCTTCTGAAGGCGTTTGATCTGCCCTTCGCTGCTTAATTGCAGCGATTGGGGCTTCCGCCCAGAGGTCAGAAGACCTATTAGACACGTTGTTTGGAAAACCGTCGGGATGGCCCGACAGGTTCCGGAGGGTAGAACAAGGCATGGCCAAGATCTCCGCCGTTAACCGGAATGCCAAGCGTCAGCGCATGGCAAGCCGGGACAAGGCTAAGCGGATTGCGCTCAAGAACATTGTCATGGACCGGACACTTCCGGTCGAGGACAGGTTTGAGGCAACTATGAAACTCGCAGAGCTTCCCCGCAATGGTTCGCGCGTCCGCGTGCGTCTGCGGTGCAAGCTGACCGGGCGTTCGCGCGCCAATTACAGGAAGTTCGAACTCTGCCGTATCGCCCTGCGCGATCTGGCTTCCAGTGGCCAGATCCCTGGCATGGTCAAGTCGAGCTGGTAAGGGCAGGGAACGATGTCACTTTCTGATCCGTTGGGTGATATGCTCACCCGGATCCGCAACGCGCAGCGCGCGCGTCATGCGGCCTGTGTCGCGCCGGCTTCCAAGCTGCGCGCCAATGTTCTCGAGGCCCTGCGCCGCGAGGGCTACATTCGTGGCTACGCCCAGGAAGAGGTGCGCAAGGGCATTGCCCAGCTGCGCATCGAGCTGAAATACCTGGATGGCGAGCCGGTCATCAAGGAGATCCACCGCGTGTCCAAGCCGGGCCGCCGGGTCTACTCGAAGATCAAGGAACTGCCGCGGGTCTATGCCGGCCTCGGCGTGTCGATCCTGTCGACGCCGCGTGGCGTCCTGTCCGATGCGGAAGCCCGCGCTGCCAATGTTGGCGGCGAGGTCCTCTGCCGCGTGTTCTGAGGAGGGATACATGTCGCGTGTAGGCAAATATCCCGTCGATGTTCCGTCGGGCGTCCAGGTTTCGATCGTCGATGGCGTGTTCGTGGCCAAGGGCAAGCTGGGCGAGCTGAAGCTGCCCCTGTCGCATCATGTCGAAACCGAGATCGCCGACAACAAGGTCGCGGTTCGTCCGGTCGGCACCCAGGCACAGGCCCGGATGATGTGGGGCACGACGCGCTCGCTGGTGGCCAGCATGGTCAAGGGCGTGTCCGAAGGCTTCTCCAAGACCCTGGAAGTGACCGGCACCGGCTATCGCGCAGCCGTGCAGGGCAGCAACCTGGTCATGAACCTCGGCTATTCGCATGACATCGTCTATGCGATTCCGCCGGGCATCAAGATCTCGACGCCGCGTCCGACCGCCATCGTGGTCGAGGGCATGGACAAGCAGCGGGTCGGTCAGGTTGCGCTGGATATCCGCAGCTTCCGCAAGCCCGAGCCGTACAAGGGCAAGGGTGTCCGCTACGACACCGAGACCATCCGTCGCAAGGAAGGCAAGAAGAAGTAATGAGCACGCAGCAGGATCTGCGGGAGCGTCGGCGTCAGCGTCTGCGCTTCCAGCTTCGCCGCAAGGGCGGCGGGCGTCCGCGCCTGTCGGTGTTCCGGTCAGGCAAGAACATCTACGCCCAGGTCATCGACGATGCCGCCGGGCGTACCCTTGCCGCCGCTTCGAGCCTGGACAAGGCGCTGCGCGAGCAGCTGAAGACCGGTGCCGACGCCGATGCGGCGGTCGCGGTTGGCAAGCTGGTTGCCGAGCGTGCGGTCGCGGCCGGCGTGACGCTGGTGGTCTTCGACCGCGGTTCGTATCTGTATCATGGGCGTATCAAGGCCCTGGCGGAGGCTGCCCGCGAGGGTGGTCTCGCCTTCTGAGGAAAGGGGCACGCAATGGCACGTGAACCGAGAGAAGGCGGCCGGGGTGGCCGCGAGCGTGACCGCGAAGGCGACGATCTCGTCGACAAGCTGGTCACGATCAACCGTGTGGCGAAGGTCGTCAAGGGCGGCCGTCGCTTCGCCTTTGCCGCGCTGGTCGTGGTTGGTGACCAGAAGGGTCGTGTCGGCTACGGCGCCGGCAAGGCCCGCGAGGTCCCCGAGGCGATCCGCAAGGCGACCGAGCGCGCCAAGCGCGCGATGATCCGCGTCCCGATGAAGGAGGGCCGTACCCTCCATCATGACGTGGCCGGTCATTTCGGTGCCGGCAAGGTGGTGCTGCGGTCGGCTGACGCCGGCACGGGTATCATCGCCGGTGGTCCGATGCGCGCCGTGTTCGAGAGCCTGGGCATCAACGACGTGGTGGCCAAGTCGCTCGGAACCCGGAACCCGCATAACATGGTCAAGGCGACCTTCGATGCGCTGGAGCGTTGCGCCAGCCCGCGTTCGGTTGCCAACCGTCGGGGCAAGAAGGTTTCCGACATCCTAGGTCGCCGTGAGGTGGCCGGGGCCGCGGAGGTGAGCGCCGATGTCTGAAGGCAAGACCGTCCGCGTCACGCAGGTGGCGTCGGGCAACGGCCGCAAGCCGGGCCAGCAGGCGACGCTGGTCGGGCTGGGCCTGAACAAGATCGGCCGCACGCGGGAACTGGAGGACACACCTTCGGTTCGCGGCATGATCACCAAGGTGGCCCACCTCGTGAAGGTGGAGGATTGAGATGAACCTCAACGAACTGCGCGATAACGCGGGCTCGCGTTATCGCAAGAAGCGTCTGGGTCGCGGCATCGGGTCCGGCAAGGGCAAGACGTCGGGTAAGGGCGTGAAGGGCCAGAAGGCGCGTGAGGGCGTGTCCCTCAACGGCTTCGAGGGTGGTCAGCTGCCGCTGTATCGCCGTCTGCCGAAGCGTGGCTTCAAGAACATCTTCCGTAAGGTCTTCGCTCCGGTGAATCTGGGTTCGCTGGATCAGGCGATCGAAGCCGGCAAGATCGATGCCGGCGCGACCGTGACCGAGGATGTGCTGCGCGCGGTCGGTCTGGTCGGCTCCGGCAAGTTTGCCGGTGTCCGCCTGCTGGCGAAGGGCGAACTCACCCGCGCGGTGACCATCGAGGTCTCCGGCGCTTCCGCCACCGCGATCGCGGCGGTCGAGAAGGCCGGTGGGACCGTTCGGGTCGCCGGTGCGCAGGACGAGGCCGCGGCCTCGGCTTGACGACGGTTCCGGGATGGCGTGCCCGCCATTCCATCCCGGACCGGCCCCATCCTTGGGACTTGACCGGAAGTGCGTGCCGGGAGCGACCCGCCGTGCATTTCCCATGCTTCGCGAAGGGCGGCTTTCCAGGCCGCTTCGCCCCGATGCCCGGAAATATCATGACGGACGTGTCGCTTTGCGGCGTTCCCGTTTTCCAGCCCACATTTCCAGTCAGGTCTTACGGATGTGCTCCGCCGGCGTTGTCTCTTGCGCTGACGCAAGGCGACGCCTTACACTCTTTGCAGATGTGTCATGACAGCGTCCCGTTTCGTGCGGTGACGCTGTTGTTGTTGAAAGGGACGGGCGCATGGCCTCCGCGGCCGAGCAGCTGGCTGCCAATCTGAATTTCAGCTCTTTCGCCAACGCGACGGAGCTGAAGAAACGAATCTGGTTCACCCTGGGGGCGCTGATCGTCTACCGTCTGGGGACTTATATTCCGGTTCCCGGCGTCGACGCGACGGTCATGGGCCAGCTTCTGGCGCAGCACCAGGGCGGCATTCTGGGAATGTTCGACATGTTCACCGGCGGTGCGCTCGGTCGTATGACCGTCTTCGCCCTGAACATCATGCCGTATATCAGCGCCTCGATCATCGTGCAGCTGATGTCCTCGGCGATTCCCTCGCTTGAAAACCTGAAGAAGGAAGGCGAGCAGGGGCGGCGCAAGCTGAACGAATATACCCGCTACCTGACCGTGCTGATCGCGCTGTTTCAGGCCTATGGCATCGCCGTGGGGCTTGAGAACATGCACAGCGCCGCCGGTTCGGCGGTGATCGCGCCGGGCATGTTCTTCATCGTCTCCTGCGTGGTGACGCTGCTGGGCGGCACGATGTTCCTGATGTGGCTGGGTGAGCAGATCACTTCGCGCGGGGTGGGCAACGGCATTTCGCTGATCATCTTCGCCGGTATCGTCGCCAACCTGCCGCATGCGTTGGCCAGCCTGTTCCAGCTTGGCTACACGGGCGCGCTGTCGCCGTTCTTCGTGCTGGTTTTCCTGGTGCTGGCGGCGGTGACCATCGCCTTCATCGTCTTCATGGAGCAGGCGCAGCGCCGGGTGGTGATCCAGTATCCCAAGCGGCAGGTCGGCCAGCGCATCTACGGCGGCGACTCGACACATATGCCGCTGAAAGTGAATACCGCCGGCGTAATTCCGCCGATCTTCGCGTCTTCGGTGCTGCTGATTCCCGTGACGATCGCGGGCTTCATGAACAGTGCGTCGATGCCTGGGTGGCTTTCGTTCCTCGGGCAGGAGCTGGGGCAGGGGCAGCCGCTCTACATGCTGTTCTATGCGGCCATGATCGTCTTCTTTTCGTATTTCTATGCGGCTGTGACGTTCAATCCGCAGGAGACGGCCGATAATCTGCGCAAGCAGGGCGGCTTCATTCCGGGCATCCGGCCGGGTGCGAACACGGCGGCCTATTTCGATCGGATCCTGACGCGGCTGACGACCATCGGCGCTGCCTATCTGGTGGCGGTGTGTCTGCTGCCGCAGGTCCTGATCAGTCACTATAACGTGCCGTTCTATTTCGGCGGGACCAGCTTGATCATCATCGTGTCGGTGACCATCGACACCGTGACGCAGATCCAGTCCCACCTGGTGGCTCACCAGTACCAGGGGCTGATGCGGCGGGCGCGTGGGAAAGGCAGAGGGCGGTGAACGTCATATTTCTTGGCCCCCCGGGGGCCGGCAAGGGAACCCAGTCCAAGCGGCTGGAGGCACGCTACGGGATCGCCCAGATCTCGACCGGAGACATGCTGCGGGCCGAGGTCGCGGCAGGGACTCCGATCGGGAAGGAGGCGAAGGCGCTGATGGACTCGGGACAGCTTGTTCCCGATGACGTGATCATCGCGATGCTCGAATCGCGGATCGCGCAGCCCGATTGTGCCAAGGGATTCATCTTGGATGGATTCCCCCGGACGGCGGGGCAGGCGGCGGCTCTGGATTCGATGCTCAAGCGGCGCGGGGCGCGAATCGACGTCGTGCTGTTTCTCGGGGTCGACGAAAACGCGCTGGCGGACCGGATCGCGGGCCGCTTTACCTGCGGGACCTGCGGGGCCGGATATAACGACCTGTTCAAGAAGCCGAAGGTCGAAGGCATCTGCGACGTCTGCGGTGGGCATTATTTCGTCCGCCGTGAGGATGACCGGCGCGAGACCGTGGCGGCCCGGCTGGCGGCCTATCGGGAGCAGACAGCGCCTATCCTGCCGTATTATGAAGCCGAGGGCCGCCTGTATCCAGTGGACGGCATGGCCGACATCGACACGGTGACGGAGCAGGTCTTCAAAATCATGGATGGCATCACAAAGAAGTGATCGTTATTCATTGACTCTCAAGGGCGCGCGGGTATATTGCGCGCCCTCAAGGTATCGGCTCCCGTGTCCTGCTGGCACGAAGGGCAGAGATCACGAATCCGATTGATGATGGGGTTGACCGGCGGTGCCGGCACGTTCACGACGCTCCGGCTAGCCGGTGGTGTGGAAAAGCCCCGGCGACGATCTTAAGGGCCCGAGTGACGCGGGCGGACGAGGAGTAAGTGGCGTGGCGCGTATTGCCGGCGTGAACATCCCAACCAACAAGCGGGTGACGATTGGCCTGCGTTATATTTATGGCATTGGCCCGACCAAGGCCGAGCAGATCTGCCAGCAGCTCGAGATTCCGGCCGAGCGCCGGGTGAACGAGCTGTCGGACGACGAGATCCTGAAGATCCGTGAGCTGATCGACAGCGAATATCGGGTTGAAGGCGATCTGCGTCGCGAAGTGGCGATGAACATCAAGCGTCTGATGGACCTGGGCTGCTACCGTGGCCTGCGTCACCGTCGCGGTCTTCCGGTTCGTGGCCAGCGGACGCACACCAACGCCCGTACCCGCAAGGGTAAGGCGGTGGCGATCGCCGGTAAGAAGAAGG
Organism: Gluconacetobacter tumulicola; assembly: GCF_014174215.1. Lineage (GTDB taxonomy): Bacteria > Pseudomonadota > Alphaproteobacteria > Acetobacterales > Acetobacteraceae > Gluconacetobacter > Gluconacetobacter tumulicola. The sequence goes on from NZ_JABEQL010000010.1 coordinate 90,624, forward strand.
CTACCCGCTAAGCGGCTCCAGCCGCATTCGCGGCCAGTGCGGGGTGCCCCGGTTACGATTTTCCAGGGGCATCCGGCGCGGCTCGCGTTGATGAACAGACAGGACCAGGAAGACTATGGCGAAGGCTGCTGCTCCGCGTATTCGGAAGAAAGAGCGGAAGAACATTATCTCGGGGGTGGCGCATGTGCTCTCCACCTTCAACAACACGATGATCACGATCTCCGATGCCCAGGGCAACGCGATCGCGTGGTCTTCCGCTGGTGCCCAGGGCTTCAAGGGCTCGCGCAAATCCACTCCGTACGCCGCGCAGGTTGCGGCCGAGGATGCGGGTCGCAAGGCGCGCGAGCACGGTATGGAGACGCTGGAGATCGAAGTGTCGGGTCCGGGTTCGGGGCGTGAGAGCGCACTGCGCGCGCTGCAGGCGGTCGGTTTCGCGATCACCTCGATCCGCGACATGACGCCGGTGCCGCATAACGGCTGCCGTCCGCGCAAGCGCCGTCGCGTCTGAACGTCAGGCTCGGATTCGTTTTCCGCCGGCCCTTGCGCCGGCGGGGTTGAGTGTCATCCGGCACCCGTTCGCACGGGTGCCATCTGCCTTGGTGCAGATCAGTTTTGAAAGGCCATCACCTTGGTCCTCCAGAAAAACTGGCAATCTCTGATCAAGCCGGAGAAGCTGGAAGTCGAGCCGGGCGGGCAGCCGTTGCGCACAGCGACTGTGGTGGCGGAACCGCTCGAGCGTGGCTTCGGCATGACGCTCGGCAATGCCATCCGGCGCGTGCTGCTGTCCTCCCTGCAGGGGGCGGCGGTGACGGCGATCCAGATCGACGGCGTGCTGCATGAGTTCTCGTCGGTGGCCGGCGTCCGTGAGGACGTGACGGACATCGTGCTGAACATCAAGCAGCTCGCGCTGCGGATGCATGGCGAGGGCCCGAAGCGCATGGTGCTGACGGCCACCGGGCCGGGCGAAGTGCGCGCGGGCCAGATCCAGACCGGCCACGATATCGAGGTGATGAACCCCGATCTCGTGATCTGCACCCTCGACGAGGGCGTGAAATTCGGGATGGAATTTACCGTCAATCTCGGCAAGGGCTATGTTCCCGCAGCGGCCAACCGCCCCGAGGACGCGCCGATCGGCCTGATTCCGGTGGATGCCATCTACTCGCCCGTTCAGCGCGTGTCCTACAAGGTCGAGCCGACCCGCGTGGGCCAGGTGACCGACTATGACCGGCTTCTGCTGACGGTCGAGACGAATGGCGCGGTGACGCCCGAGGATGCGGTGGCCCTGGCTGCTCGGATCCTGCAGGACCAGCTGCAGCTGTTCATCAATTTCGACGAGCCGCGCCCGGTCCGGACCGAAGAGCCGCAGGACGATCTGCCGTTCAATCGGAACCTGCTGCGCAAGGTCGACGAACTGGAACTGTCGGTCCGCAGTGCCAACTGTCTGAAGAACGACAATATCGTCTATATTGGCGATCTGGTGCAGAAGACCGAGCAGGAGATGCTGCGGACGCCGAATTTCGGCCGCAAGTCCCTGAACGAGATCAAGGAAGTCCTGACCTCGATGGGGCTGTCCCTTGGTATGAACGTCCCGGCCTGGCCGCCGGAAAATATTGAAGACCTGGCCAAGAGGCTCGACGAGCCCTTCTGACCGGAAAGACAGGAAGACTTTATCATGCGTCACGGTGTTGCCGGCCGGAAGCTCGGCGTTACCTCCACCCATCGCGCCGCCATGTTCCGCAACATGGCTGTCGCGCTGATCAAGCACGAGCAGATCACTACGACTCTGCCCAAGGCGAAGGAACTTCGCCCGGTGGTCGAGAAGCTGATCACGCTCGGCAAGCGCGGCGATCTGCACGCCCGCCGTCAGGCTTATGCGCAGCTCCGTGACGACGTGATCGTCTCCAAGCTGTTCGCGGCCGTGGCGGATCGCTACAAGGCCCGCAATGGCGGCTATATTCGCGTTCTCCGCGCGGGTATCCGTCATGGCGACGCTGCAGACATGGCGGTGATCGAACTGGTGGACCGCGATGTGTCCGCCAAGGGCCAGGATAGCGGCCCGCGTCCGGAAGTCGTTTCGGACGAGGGGCTGGCGGCGTAAGTTCAGCGCCCCGGCTTGATGAAAAAACCCGGCCTCTCGGCCGGGTTTTTTTTATGTCTGAACGGATCGGACAGGCGGACAGTTCCTTGCCCGGCGTGAGGGGGTGCTTTACGCCGGGCCTCAATCCAGGCGGCAGGACAGCGCGAAAATAAATTGTCTCCACTGGAATAATGATCATGCGGCGGCGTTTGCCCTCAGATTGCAGGGAAGCACGCATCATGATGGCAACGATACGCGAGACGCTGGCGGAGAAAGGGGGATGGCTCCGGCTGGCGGCGGTATGCGCGGCGCCTACCCTGCTTGCGCTGGCGTTCGCTCTGGCGGCCGGATGGCTGGTGCCTGGCCGCCTGACCCCCGGGACGTTCATGCGAATATTCGGGCTGGTCGATGGGCCGCATCCGGGCTTTCGGCGCAACCATGCCAAGGGCGTCTGCGTGAAAGGCTGGTTCGAGGGCAGCAGGGAGGCGGCATCGCTTTCCCGTGCTGTGCTGTTCAGAAGCCGTTCGCCGGTCGTCGGCCGGTTCGCGCTGGCCGGCGGGATGCCCTTTCAGGATGACGAACCAGAGAAGGTCCGCAGCCTCGCGTTGAGGATCATGCCGGCGCATGGCGGCGAATGGCGTATGGGGATCAACGATATCCCTGTCTTTCCAGTCCGTAATGCGGCCGAGTTCAATGATTTCCTGCTGGCATCGCGCCCCGATCCGCAGACACATGGGCCCGATCCGTCACGCATGGCAGCCTTTCTGGCACGGCATCCGGAAACGCAGCAGGCGCTGGCGTTGCTGAAGACACGCGCCCCGACCTCGGGTTTCGCGGACGATACCTATAACAGCCTCGACAGTTTCACGTTCATCAATGGGGAGGGCACGACCACCCCCGTGCGGTGGGCAATGGTTCCCGAGCAGGCGGCGCGCCCGCCCGCCGGGCCCGGGGTGGGGCGCGATTATCTGTTTCATGATCTGATCGAAGCATTGGCGCGTGGGCCGTTGCGCTGGCACCTGGTCGTGACCGTCGGCGGGGCCGGGGATGTCACGGCCGATCCGACCGTGGCCTGGCCGGCCGGCCGTCGGCAGGTCGATGCAGGAACCCTGACACTGGTTCGGGCGGAGAGCGAGGATGGCGGCCCCTGCAGGGGCATTACGTACGACCCGCTGATCCTGCCCGAGGGAATCGCACCTTCCGACGATCCCATCCCCGCCGCGCGATCGGCGGTCTATGCCCGCTCTTTTGCCTTGCGGTCAGGAGAGCCGGAAATTGCGAGCGCAATCAGCGGGGCCGATATCCGGCTGGGAGAACCATGATGCATCCGGTCGAGCATTTTTCCCTTTTCGCCCGTATCCTGCACTGGCTGATGGCCGCGATGATTCTGGCGATGCTGTTCATCGGCATCATCATGGTGACGACCGTGGAGCCGGCCTATCACCGGCTGGTCGATCTGCATCGCCCGCTGGGGATCAGCATCCTGCTGCTGGCAGTGGTCCGGCTGGTCAATCGCTGGCTGATCCGGGTCCCGCCCTTGCCGAACACGCTGCCACCGGCCCTGAGCCTGGCGGCGCGGCTGTCGCATATCGTGCTCTATGTCCTGATGATCGCGCTGCCGCTGGTGGGATGGGGCATGTTGTCGGCTGGGGCCTATCCGGTGGTGATGTGGTCGGGCTTTGTCTTGCCGCCCATCCTGGCGCACGACCCGGCCCTGTTCGCGGTATTGCGCCGTCTGCATACATGGCTGGCGCTCATCCTGTTCGGCGTCGTCCTGGTCCATCTCGCAGCGGCACTGATGCATGGGTTGCTGCTGCGCGACGATGTTCTGCCGAGCATGACAGGTGGCAGGGGGAACAGGACGGCGGACGACTCCGCCTCTTAGCCCGGCTTGATGGGCATATAATGTGCGCCGGGCGCGATCGCGGTGACGTAGGGGCCCGTCCAGTCGCGCGTGAAGATCCGGTTCAGGGTCGCGGCCGGGTTATGGCCGTGGACGAAGATCGAGGCATCGACGGTGGTGTTGAAATAGCTCCATTCCCAATTGCCGGTGCCGATATAGACAGCATCGTCGTCGGCAACGGCATATTTGCAATGCTCGACGCGGGCGAACGGGATGAAGCCTGTGCTGGCCTGTGGAATGGTGCTGAATTTCACCTCGATGTTCGGCATCGCGGCCAGGCTCTTCAGATAGGATTGCATCGGCTCGTTCAGCGCCCAGTTCGACACGATGATCTGCACCGACACCCCACGGGCTGCCGCATCGCGCAAGGCCGTGTCCAGCTCGGGCCAGTATCCTTTCGGTCCGTAATGTTTCAGGGCGCTCAGCGTCAGCACCTGAAGCCGGAAGACGTGCCGGGCTGCGTGGATCATCGTGATCAGTGACGGTTCTTCCGCCGTCAGTGTAACCGGCATCATCATCGGCGGACTGAAGGCGGGGAAGGCGATCACGCTTTCGCCGCCCGGATCGCGCAGCGTAACGGGGGCAAACTGGGTCGCGACCGGCCGGTCGGCTGGCGGCTGCATGCGCGTCTCGGGCAGGGTGCGGCCGCTCCCCAGCGCCCACAGCGTGTCGAATGCCGTCTCGAAGCTTCCGGCAATGGCGGTATCGTCGATCGCGGCCCCGATCTCATGGATTTCCTCCAGCGCCCGCCAATCCCAGTTCTGGCTGCCGACGAAGACCTGCCGCCCGTCGATGACCATGAACTTGGCATGCAGCACGCCGCCCGTCAGACGATGCGTGGGCAGGGTCTCGATCTGGATGTTGGGGATGGGCTTCAGCCGCTCCAGAACCGGTGAGGTTTCCTTCAGGAAGCTGTCATCCACGATCAGACGGATGTGGATGCCGGCATTGGCGCGCTCGATCAGCGCCTGAAGGACCGCCGACATCGCGCGGCCGGGACGATCGGCGATATAGAACTGCCCCACATCGATCGTTCGGCTGGCATGGCGGATCATGTCCAGCCATACTGGCTGGGTACGCGGGACACCCGGTTCGCCATAGATGGTTTCTTCCGGCACGCTCTCGACGATCTGGAAGGTCGGGGCAGCGCTTTCGGCCTGCGCGGCGTGGGAGGGAAGAGAGAAAGATCCGAGAAGAGCGAGAAGAAGGCCGGTCTTGTGCCGAAACCTGAGGGTCGGAAATCTGTCGGCCATATCCTGCTCCACATTATGTCCCGGGCAGCGGTGCCGCGCTACTTCCTCAGAGGCCGGCATTTTGACCATGCGATCGCGCGCACGACAAGACAGGCCGTGGACTGGATGTGTGAAAGCGTGCTGAAATGTCTGGCCATTGCGGCCGCCCGCTGGTAAAAACCTCTGATTCTCGCCCGTTCAGTACCGAACTTGATGACGATCCGGACTTCGCACCTCCGGGACAGGGCTTCATCGCGACAGGGTGGTCACCGCCCTGACATTCGGTACCGGGGGAACCGTCATGACGGTCGATCTGCTGATCAGGAATGCTTATCTTTACATTGATCGCGACTGGGAAGTCGCGAATGGCTGGCTGGCCGTCAAGGACGGCCGCGTCCATGCCGTCGGCGATGGGGCCGAGGATGCGCCGGCGGCAAAGTCTGTGATCTCGGCTCACGGGCGGCTGGTCACGCCCGGACTGGTCAATGCGCATCATCATATGTACCAGAACCTCACCCGGGCCTATGCGCCGGTGACGAACGGCACGCTGTTCGAATGGCTCAAGGGCCTGTATCCGCTTTGGGCCGATCTGGACGCGGAATCGGTCTATCTGTCGACCTCCGTCGCTATGGTCGAACTGCTGATGGGTGGCTGTACGACCTCGATGGACCATATGTATGTCCATCCCCGGCCATTCCTGATCGACGCGCAGTTTCGCGCGGCGCGGGATATCGGGTTCCGTTTCCATGCCACACGCGGGTCGATGACGCGTTCGGTCGAGGATGGCGGCCTGCCGCCCGCGTCGGTGGTGCAGGACGAGGACACGATCCTGGCCGACAGCGAACGGCTGGTGGCGGCCTTCCATGACCCCACACCGGGCGCGATGGGGCGGGTGGCGCTGGCGCCCTGTTCGCTGTTCAGCGTGTCGGAACGGATCATGGTGGAATCCGCGCGCCTGGCGGACAAGCACGATCTGCGCCTGCATACCCATCTGGCGGAAGATCCCGACGAGGACAGTTATTGCGCCGAAATCTATGGCTGCACGCCGACGGAATATTTCGAGCATGTCGGCTGGGCCAGTCCGCGTTCGTGGGTTGCGCATTATATCTACCCGACGGGTGACGAGGTCGACCGGCTGGCCCATGCCGGGGTCTGCACGGCGCAATGTCCATGCTCCAACATGATGATCGGCGGCGGCACGGCCGATGCGATGGACATGCGGCGGCGTGGCATGCGCGTCGGGCTGGGCTGCGACGGTTCGGCGTCGACCGACCATGCGTCGATGTGGCTGGAAACCCGCATGGCAATGCTGCTGGGACGATTCCGGCATGGTCCGCATGCCATGTCGGCGCGTGACGCGCTGGACATGGCGACGCGCGGCGGCGCCGCCTGTCTGGGCTGGGAGGATGAGATCGGGCATTTGCGGCCCGGCGCCTGCGCCGACCTGGTCGTCTGGTCGATGTCCGAGGTTGCGGCCGCCGGCGCGCTGAGCGATCCGGTCGAGGCGTGGCTGCGCTGCGCGCCCGCCGTGGCGGGCACCACCATCGTCAATGGCAAGGTGCTGGTATCGGACGGGGTGCCGCTATTGGCCAATCTTGGCGACATCCTGCGCGATCATGCGCGGGAGGCACGGCGCATCCAGCGGTTGGACGGATGAAGAGAAGCAAAGAGACTTTATTCGTTCAGGGCCATCGTATGTCCCCGGCATAAGCCTCCTGAATGGATCAGAGGTTTTGGGGTGCTTTTTTCAAAAAAGAACGAGACCCTTGTTCGTTTCGGTTCCGATGATACCGTGCCGCCAAACAGCGAGGTAACAAATGAACGGAAGAAGAATCGGTCCGAAGGTAATGGCGGTCGGGGTGTTGGCGGCTTGCCTGTGGTCCGGTGGACAGGCGCGGGCCGATACGGTGCCGGTGATGGTGATCCATGGCGGCGCCGGGGTGATCAAGGCCGACATGTCTGCCGAACGCCAGCAGATCGTGAAGGCGGCGCTGGCGCGTGCGTTGCAGGCCGGATACGCGGCACTGAAGGCCGGGCAGCCGGCGAAGGACGCCGTGGTCGCGGCCATCCGGGTGCTGGAGGACGATCCGAACTTCAATGCCGGCAAGGGCGCCGTCTTTACCCATGACGGGCATAACGAGATGGATGCCGCGATCATGGACGGCGCGACGCTCCAGGCGGGAGCGGTTGCCGGCGTGCAGCATGTACGCAATCCGATCACGCTGGCCCGCGTGGTCATGGAACAGTCCAAGCATGTGCTGCTGATCGGCGCAGGGGCGGAGGCTTTCGCCCAGACCCAGAAGATTCCGCTGGTGGATTCGTCTTATTTCTGGACCCAGCATCGATGGGACCAACTGCAGAAGGCACTCAAGGAGGACGCGGCGCACAGCCAGCATGCCGACGAGACGACCGACCGGCATTTCGGCACCGTCGGCGCGGTCGCGCTGGATCGCGAGGGCCATCTGGCCGCCGGAACATCGACTGGTGGCATGACCGACAAATTATGGGGCCGGGTGGGCGATTCGCCGCTGATCGGGGCCGGGACCTACGCCAATGCCGGCTGTGCCATGTCCGGGACGGGATGGGGCGAGTTCTATATCCGCACCGTCGCCGCGCATGAGATCTGCATGCGCGTGACCGCGATGCATGAAGCGTTGGATCTTGCAGCGCAGGATGTCATCAACCACGAAATTCCGGCGCTGGGTGGCGATGGTGGTGCGATCCTGGTCGATGCCCAGGGCGATATCGCGATGCCCTTCAACACCAGCGGCATGTACCGTGCCTGGGTAGGGCGCGATGGTGTGTCGCATGTCGCGATCTTCGGCGACGGGAAGAAATAGGGGAAACGCCAGCCGCAAGGCTGGCGCCTCACCCCGCTTGCATTACGGCGCCGCGTTGGTCGCGAACAGGGCGGATATGGCGGTCGTTGCCTCATCCTGGATGCGGTGCAGATGATCGTCGCTGACGAAGCTCTCGGCGTAGATCTTGTAGACATCCTCGGTGCCCGAGGGGCGGGCGGCGAACCAGCCATTGTCCGCCACCACTTTCAGCCCGCCGATTTCGGCGTCGTTGCCCGGCGCGCGGGTGAGCGTGGCGCGGATGGGTTCGCCGCCCAGCTCGTGCAGCCCGACCTGCTCGGGCGTCAGCGATTTCAGCAGCGCCTTCTGGGGCGCCGTGGCGGGGGCGTCGATCCGCGCGTAATAGGGCGTACCGAACTCGGCGGTCAGCCTGCGATAGGCGACGCCCGGATTATGGCCGGTACGGGCGGTGATCTCGGCAGCAAGCAGGCCAAGGATGATGCCGTCCTTGTCGGTGGTCCAGGCCGTGCCGTCCTTGCGCAGGAACGACGCGCCGGCGCTTTCCTCGCCCGCGAAGCCGAATCCCCCGTCGATCAGCCCATCTACGAACCATTTGAAACCCACGGGAACTTCGACCAGCCTGCGACCCAGCCGGGTGGTGACGCGGTCGATCAGGCTGCTGCTGACCACCGTCTTGCCGACGGCAGCCTGAGGGCTCCAGCCCGGACGGTTGGCGAACAGATAGTCGATGGCGGTGGCCAGATAATGGTTCGGGTTCATCAGCCCGTCGGTGCCGGCGACGATGCCATGCCGGTCGGCGTCGGTATCGTTGGCGAAGGCCACATCGAAACGGCTGCCCAGTTCGATCAGGCGTGCCATGGCATAGGGCGATGAGCAGTCCATGCGGATCTGCCCGTCCCAGTCGGCCGTCATGAACGAGAAGGTGGGGTCGACCACGGTGCTGACTACCGTGGCGTTCAGGCGATAGTGCTCGATGATCGGCTGCCAGTAGGCGACGGCCGCCCCGCCCAGCGGGTCTATGCCGATCGCGACGTCGGAGGCGCGGATGGCCTCCATGTCCAGCACGGCGCCCAGGTCCGCGACATAGGGGGTAATGTAGTCGTGCCGATGCACGCAGGCGGCGCGCAGCGCCTGTTCGTGCGGGATGCGGCGCACGCCCGCCAGTCTGGCAGCGAGGAAATCATTGGCCGCGCGCTCGACGATCTTCGTGATGTTGGTATCGGCCGGCCCGCCATGGGGCGGGTTGTATTTATAGCCTCCGTCTTCCGGCGGATTGTGTGACGGGGTGATAACGACGCCGTCAGCCAGGCCGCTGCTGCGCCCCCGGTTGTAGGTCAGGATGGCGTGGGAGATCACCGGCGTCGGGGTGTAACCATCCTGCGCGTCGATGAAGGTTTCCACCCCGTTGGCGGCGAAGACTTCCAGCGCCGAGGCGAGGGCGGGTTTCGAGACCGCATGGGTGTCGATACCGATGAAAAGCGGTCCGTCGATGCCGGCCGAGGCCCGGTAGTCGCACACCGCCTGGCTGACGGCGAGGATATGGTCTTCGTTGAAGCTGGTATGGAATGGCGAGCCACGATGGCCGGAGGTGCCGAACGCGACGCGCTGCGCGGCAATGGCCGGATCGGGCTTCAGATCGTAGTAGGCCGCTGTCAGTTTCGCGACATCGATCAGACGCGAGAGCGGAACCGGTTTGCCGGCCAGCGGGTTGATCGTCACCATTCCTGTGTTTCCTTCCCTGTGGGCGCTGTGCCTCCGTCCCATGCAGGCGTGGCATCATTATGGAGCGCGATCAAAACGCCTGCCGGAGCGCCGGGATGCGGTGCGTGACGGCAGGCGCTGGAAAAAACGTGCGCTCAGTGGCCCGTGGGGGCGCCGGATGCGCCAGTGGTGCCCGTGCCCTCATGCACGGTGGTCGACGGCGTGACGATGCGGTTCAGGACTTCGAACGACACGGCGTCCATCGTCGTCACGTCGACAGTGTCGCCCACCTTCAGGGTCGGCAGCAGGGCCTGCATGGCCTTGGTGTGGACGGTGATCGTCTGGGTGGCATCGGCCGGGCCAATGGTCGTGACGACGTTATGCGCCGCATCGACCGCCGCAATGCGCACCCGCTTGCGGCGGAAGGAGACCATCATGCCATGGGGGTGGCGGTTGGTCACGCCATGCGCCGAGGTCACGGTCGATTCCGGCGGGGGCGCGTCGGCGGGCACGACGTCGGCGCCGATGGTCTGGAAGAAACGGATATTGATCCGGTCGCCCGGCTGGATATGGGGAAGGTTGTGCACCGAGCGGGGCATATCGACCGTAATCAGCCCGCCATCGGCATCGCGCAGCAGGACCTCGCCCGAGGCCGGGTCGATTGTCTCCACCGTTGCCTGGGTGACCTGGTTGCCGGTGATGACCGAGGCCTGGGCATGGGCGCGCAGTGGCATGGCCAGCGCCAGGGCTGCGACGGGCAGCAGCCGCGCTGACCGCGACAGGCGGTCGAGGAGGTGACGCGTGTTTCGGGGTGCCATCATGTCTGTTCCTGCTCTCTCATCCGATTTGGCGCGGCTTTGAAAGTGATATTAAGAGACTGTTTTCAAAGTGTCGATGCCGGGCAGGCGCGGTCCGCCACGACCAGCGGCAGCCGGCCCGGTTCCGGTGGGATGGAGAGGGAAGGCGGCATGGTACGCTCGGTCACGATTTACGGTATCAAATCATGCGACACGATGAAGAAAGCGCGGGCTTGGCTGGATGCGCATGGCGTGGCCTACGCATTCCATGACTACAAGGCCGGCGGCATTGCGCGCCCGGTAATCGAAGGCTGGGTCCGGCAGGTCGGGTGGGAGGTCCTGCTGAACCGTTCCGGCACTACCTTCCGCAAGCTGCCCGATTCCGACAAGGCCGATCTGAACGAGGCACGAGCCGTCGCACTGATGCTGGCCCAGCCTTCCATGATCAAGCGGCCGGTGCTGGATGTGGACGGCGCGCTGACCGTGGGGTTCAAGCCCGAAGCCTACGCCGCCCTTTTTTGAGAAAATCAGGCTGCGATTTCGAACCCGGCGTCCTCGACGGCCATGCGCAGGGCAGCGGGTGAGGTGAAGGCCGGGTCGTAGCTGATCTTGGCGCGGCGGGGTTCCAGCGTGACATCGGCGGCGCTGACGCCGTCGGTCCGTTCCAGTGCGTTTTTTACCGACGTGACGCAGCCATTGCAGGTCATGCCCGTGATGTTCAGCGTAAGCGTTTCCATTGTCCTGTCTCCTTAATATGTTATATGGGGCGGGGTCGCCATGTCTTTCAGCTATGCGCGGGCCCGGGTTGGCGCAAGGACGGCTTCCAGCGATTGAGCAGCAGGGCGTTCGAGACCACCGAGACCGAACTGGCGGCCATCGCGGCCCCTGCCAGAGCCGGGTCCAGCCAGCCTAGTGCCGCCAGCGGAATGCCGATGACGTTGTAGACGAACGCGAAGAACAGATTCTGCCGCACCTTGGCCAACGTCGCGTGGGAGAGGTCCATCGCGTCGACCAGCCCCCGCAGTTCACCGCGCATCAGCACCACGTCGGCGGTCTCCAGCGCGATGTCCGACCCGCTGCCCATGGCAATGCCGATATCCGCCGCCGCCAGCGCCGGGGCGTCATTGATGCCGTCGCCTACCATTCCCACAAGCTGCCCCGGCGCGCGGCGGCGCGCGATCTCCTGCGCCTTGCCCTCGGGCAGCACACCGGCGATCACGTCATCCAGCCCCAGCCGGCTGGCTACGGCAGCAGCAGTGCGGGGATTGTCGCCGGTCAGCATCACCAGGCGAATGCCGCGTGCGCGTAGCGCGGCCAGGCTTTCGGCGGCATCGGGCCGGATCTGGTCCGCAAGCGCGATATGACCCAGCAGACTGGTCTCGCGCGCGACGCCGATCACCGTCTTCCCCTCCTGTTCCAGTCGCTCGACGGTGGCACTGTCGGGATCACAGCCAGCTTCCGACAGGAAACGGGCCGAGCCCAGGCGCAAGGTACCGCCGGACGCCTCCCCGCTCTCGCCTTCGATGCCACGGCCGGGCAGGGCACGAACCGCGCGGACCGGGGCCGGGACGGCACCGGCGGCAAGGGCATGGGCAACGATGGCCCGCGCCAGCGGATGTTCGGAATTCTCTTCCAGCGCCAGTGCGGCAGAGAGCAAGGCCGCGACGGGCACGCCGGGGGCCGGCACGATGTCGGTCACGCCCGGTTGGCCCTCGGTCAGGGTGCCGGTCTTGTCCAGCACCAGGGTGGTGATCCTGTGGACGCGTTCCAGCGCCTCGGCATTGCGGAACAGCAGCCCGGCCCGTGCGCCCAGGCCGGTTCCGACCATGATCGCCGTCGGCGTCGCCAGCCCCAGCGCACAGGGGCAGGCGATGACCAGGACGGCGATCGTGCCGGTCAGCGCGCCGCCGGGGTGCCCGGTCAGCACCCAGCCGGCGATGAAGGTGATGGTGGCGACAACCAGTACCGCCGGCACGAAGACGGAAGAAACCCGGTCCACCAGATGCTGCACCGGGTCCTTGCTGCCCTGGGCCTGCTGCACCATGCGGACAATGCGCGACAGGGTCGTGTCTGCTCCCACGCGCCGGGCGCGGACATGCAACACGCCGTCGCGGTTGATGGTGGCGCCCGAGACCGGATCGTTGACGCCCTTGGCCACGGGGACGGGTTCGCCAGTCAGCATCGATTCGTCGATGTCCGACCGCCCATCCAGGATCGTGCCGTCCACGGGGATGCTCTCGCCGGGACGGACCACGAACACATCGCCCACGCGCAGGCTCTCCACCGGTCGGTCTTCGACGGCACCGTCCACCACGACATGCGCGATCTGCGGTTGCAGGCGCATCAGCCGTTCGACCCCTTCGCGCGTGCGGTGGCGGGCCCGGCTTTCCATCAGGCGGCCCAGCAGGACCAGGGTGATGACAGTGGCGCCCGATTCAAAATAGAACGGCCCGGACAGGCCCAGCAGCAAGGTCGCGGTGCTGGACAGCCACGCGACGCTGGTACCCAGCACCACCAGCACATCCATGTTGGCACCGCCGCCGCGCAACGCGTTCCACGCCTGGCGATAGAACGACCGGCCGCAGATGAACTGTACCAGCGTGGCCAGCAGCCATTGCACCCACATCGGCAACAGGTCGGGCCAGCCGGCTGCCATCGTCACCATGCCGGCCAATAGCGGCAGGGTGAGGACGAGTGACAGCGCGAAAAGCCCCACCTGCCGCCACCAGGCGGTGCGCCTGCGGGCTGGATCGTCCTGGGCCACATCGTTGGAGTCGCGGGGCAGGGCGGCGCTGTAACCGGCCTTTTCCACCTGTCGGATCAGGGTGGGCGGATCGGCCAGGCCGGGCAGATAATCGATCTCCGCCCGCTCGCCGGCAAAACTGATCTGCGCCGTGACCCCCGGCAGGCGGTTCAGCACCTTCTCGATGCGGGTGGCGCAGGCGGCGCAGCTCATGCCCGCGATCGCCAGGGCGATATGGCGGGTCGGTACGTCGAAACCCGCCTTGCGGATCGTGCCAACAATCGCATCGACCGGCGTGGTCTGGTCCGCACGCTCCACCGTGGCGGTCGCGGCAGCGAAATTGACCGACGCGGTGACCCCCGGCAGGCGATTCAGCACCTTCTCGATGCGCGCGGCGCAGGCGGCGCAGGTCATGCCTTCCAGCGGAAGGGTGAGGGGTTGCGCGGATGTCATGGGCGCGATGCGGCCTCCTGTCCATGCGCCCGCCCATGGACGGATGCCATGTAAAAGGTGTGGCGCCAGACAGGTCCCGTCAACCGGCTCTTTTAATCGACCGGGGTAGCCCGGGATTCATCCACGAAAGTCTCGGTCGCGTCGTCGATGGCGCGGCTGCGGCGCCCGGCCGGGTTGTGGACATACAGCGCCTTGCGGTCGACCTTATCCTCGGCCTCGGGTTGCAGAGGCATTTCATAGCGCGGCTTGCGTCGATGATCGGCCAGTTGCAGCTTGGGATTGAAGACCGAATTGAACTTCCAGATCATGGTCAGGAAGTTCGTCTGCCCGCGCAGCGCCAAGCGGAGCGCGAGGCCCATCGTGTCCTTGATCGCGTTCCAGCCCAGATGTTTCTGGTTGAGCACCTGCTGGGTCTTGACCAGTTCCTCGTAGAATTCCTCCAGCTTCAGGGTGGTGGGCAGCACCGCATGCTGAATGTCGAACAGGCGATAGTCCCGCGTCGTCAACCGCCGGGCCTCGCGGTGCCAGATCTCGGTGCCCGGATAGGGTGTGGCGACCGAGATGTTCACGATGTCCGGGATCTCCAGGCACCATTGGCGGATGACCTCGAAGCGCTTCAGGTCCCATGACGGATCGGCGATGATGTTGATCGCGACGATCAGGCCCAGCGAGCGGGCGAATTCCAGGGCTTCGAAATTCCGGTCCTGCAACACGCGCTTGCGGAAATGCTTCAGCCCCTCCTCGTCCACCGCCTCCATGCCGATAAAGATGTAGCTCAGTCCCAGTTCCTTCCAGAACCGGAAGACCTCCTTGTTGCGCGGCAGCACGTCGGCGCTGGTTTCCAGATAATATTCCTTGCGGATGCCGCGCCGCTTGATCTCCTCGCCGATCGCCATTCCATGTTCGGCATGGACAAAGGCCACGTCGTCGACGATGAAGATGCCCGGTTCGCGGATTGCCTCCAGTTCGTCGGCAATCACGCTCGGGCTGGCCGTGCGGTAGGACCGCCCGTAGAAGGTCCAGGCACTGCAGAACGTGCAGTCCCACGGGCAGCCGCGCGCGAATTCGATCAAGGCCGCCGGGTCGAGCGTGCCGATGAAATATTTGCGGCGATGGCGCAGCAGGTCGCGCGCCGGTCGGATCGTGTCCAGCGACGGGACGAAGATCGGCGGCGGCCCTTCGCCTGTCAATGTCACCACGCCCGGGACGGTGGTGATGTCGCCGCCTTCCTGCCGTGCGTCCAGCAACTGCCCGACGGTGGCGTCACCTTCGCCCTTCAGGATGCAGTCGATCGCGCCCTCGGCCAGTTCCAGGATGTCGCGGGCGATGAACGAGACCGAATGGCCGCCGACGAACAGGAAAACGGTCGGCATGCGCGCGCGTCCCACGGCACAGATCGACAATCTCCGGCACGTTGGCCAGATAGTTTCCGGAAAAACAGACAGCGTGGGGCCGGAAATCCTCGATCATGCGCCAATAGTCGCGGTGGGTTTCCACCTGCAGATCAATGATCTTCACTTCGTGCCCGGCCTGTCGGGCCGCGCCTGCCACCAGCTCCAGGCCCAGCGGCTCCAGTCGCAGGAAGACCTTGGTGTACATCAGCGCGCTGGGATGGACGGCGAGTATTCTCATTCTGACACCTCGCTTTTCGCCACCTGAGCATGGCGGAATGACGTGGCGGCCATGCCGAAAGGATACGGCGGCTCGCTTGGGCAATGGCTTGTCGTGGGCCCCAATATTTTTTTCAGAAGGAGCTGGGTCCGTCATCCGAATTGTGGGTAATGACACCTATGCATGCAGGGGGATGACCCCCATCCCGTGGTAGGCCGAACCCGATTATTGCTGGATTTCTGGGGGGATGCGGTTGGATATTGTTGCACAATCGACAGGTTGGCGATGAATTCATGAAGACGTGAACGAGCCATGCCATTCTGTCATGCACCCGGCGCCCTATCGCGGGCGGACGATCCATGGCAAGCTAATTGGAAACAAAGTGTCCCGATATCGTTCCGTTCAGGCGGTATCGGGCGCGAATCACGGTATGGACGGCTCCGAAAAGGGCTGCGGCGGTCGGAATGAAGCATAAGAACGGAACGGCTTTTGGTTGGGTTGCCGGTGCCGCGATCCTCCTGGCGGGGTGTTCGTCGGAAATCGGGCGTCGCCCCACGGATACCGACATCTCCTGCCTGCGGGCCCAGATGAGCGCCGAGTTGAAGCTGAGCTTCCCGCTGGCGGCCAATACCTGCCAGCGCATGACGGACCATAATTTCGTCATCGGCACGAAGAACCCGAAGCCCGTGCCGCTGAACCTGCGTGGCGCCCCGGACCTGCAGGCCCTGGCCGATCAGTACGGCTACAGCTACACCCGCTGACGCCCCACGGTTTCGGAAGAAGCCGCCCCCTGCGGGGGCGGGTCGTTGCCCCTTATGGATATGATAGTAGCGACTGTGCGTTCCTGACGCCGATCGCCCCTTCCGCGCCCGAACGGCGCCCCCCAGACAATGCGTGCGCCGAGAGCGCAAGATGCCCGCCGGTCCGGCGGCAGAAATCTCCCGCATCGCGATCCTGAAAACAGCCTGGTCGGGCGGCTTTGCCTGCCCGCTGGCCAAGTGTGCCGCGATTGTTTCCGGTATCGGGCGCCCGTCATCCATTCAGCTGATGGCAGCGTTGTCCGGATGTTTTGAAAACAACGTGTGATCTATGTGTAATCAATTGACATGTCGCAAAATGTTGTATTATGAAATACGCACTATTTTATGTTGTGAAATATAGGATGCTGCGGACATGATGAAACGGATCTGGATCGGGGAGCGATGTCCCGAGGACTGTAGCGGCCCCGCCTGAGGGCCGCCGGTCACGTCATGAAGCAGGCCGGAACAAGCCGGCACATCAAGGTTCAGGGGCATTCCGCCATGCTGAGTTCCACGATCATCGAAGTCGACGGCATTTTCGTCGGCGCCGCCATCCTGGTGGATGGTTTCAACGCGCGGCGTTTCTACGCGGCCCATGACAAGGTCCGTTCCCTACATAACGAGACCTCGCCGGACCTCGCGGTGCTGTTACGGACAGTGACCCGGCAGTTCCGCGCGGGTCAGGGCGGCCCGGCGGCCGCATGAGCGACCATTGCGACCGGGTGGTGCTTCCGTCCGAATCCTGCGGGGCAGGGGGCGAGAATGCCCTTGTCGTCGTTCTGCTCTGCGTCGGCATCCTGGCGGTCCTGGCCGGGGCAGGGGCCATGGATATGTCGACGCTTTCGGAGGCGACGGCGGTTCTGTTCACCTCCTGAAGGTCCCGGTCGGAGGCGGGGCGGGCGGAGACTGCGTTTTCATGTCGTGCAGGGCATAATCCAGCATCGCATGGGCGATTTCGCGCTCACCCATAATGACGATATCCGCCCCCAGTTGGCGCAGATGATCGACCGCGCTGTCGAAATGCGCGCGGGCGATGATGGTAATCTTCGGGTTTGCCGTTCGCGCCTGTTCGACCACCTGCCCAGCTTCGAAAGCCTCGGGGATCGCCACCACCAGCAATCGTGCCGCCGCGATGTTCGCCTCGGCCAGAATGGCCGGATCGGCGGCATTGCCCAGAATGGCCTCGCCTCCCTGCGCACGTACGGCCGATATCGCGCTGTCCCCGGTTTCGATGACCAGCAGCGGCCAGTGCCGGCGCAGCAGCCCCTCCGCCACCAGCGCGCCGACCCGGCCATAGCCGACCACGACGGCATGGTTGCGCAGTGGCCCGGCGGCATGGGGCGCTGCGTCGGGTGCCGTGCCGGCCCGCGCGGCATCGCGCCGTTCCGCCCATGGCGCCAGCAGCCCGACGATCAGGAATGCCAGCGGGTTCATCAGGATCGACAAGATCGAAACCGCGAGGATCAGCGAGCGTGTCGATGAATCCACCAGTCCCAGATCAGCCCCTAGCGTGGTCAGGATGAACGAGAATTCGCCGATCTGTGCCAATCCCGCCGCCATCGTCAGGGCCGTCTGCCGCCGTTCCCCCAGCAGGCACAGAATCGCAAAGACGATCATCGGCGTGATAACGCAGACGACCGCCAGCGCGGCCAGCAGGACGCCGGGATGGCGCAGCAGAACCGAGGGATCGAACAGCATGCCGATCGAGATGAAGAACAGCACCGCGAAGGCGTCGCGCAGCGGCAGCGTTTCCTCGGCCGCGTGCTGGCTCAGGGCGGATTCGCTCAGCACCATGCCGGCCACGAAAGCCCCCAGCGCAAACGACACGCCGAAAAAGCCCGACGCCACAAAGGCCACGCCCAATGCCACTGCCAGCAATGCCAGCCGGAACAGTTCGCGAGAGCCCGTTCGCGCCACGTAATGCAGGGCGGCAGGGATGACGCGGCGGCCGACCAGCAGCATCAGCCCCACGAAGGCTGCCACCTTGCCCAGCGTCAGACCCAGAGTCCATGCAAGGTCCAGCAGGGCAGGGGCATGCGTGGCGCCGTTCTTCATCAACGGCATCAGGGCGGGCAGCATGACCAGCGCCAGCACGGTGATCACGTCTTGGATCACCAGCCAGCCGATCGCCAGCCGGCCGCGTTCGGTCTCCATCAGCCGCTGCTCTTCCAGCGCGCGCATCAGCACCACCGTACTGGCGACGCCGAGCGACAGACCGAAGATCAGGGCGGTCGGCACGCCCCAGCCCATCAGCAGCCCCAGCCCCATGCCGGCACCGGTCGACAGCGCGACCTGCGCGATCGAGCCCGGCAGGGCGACCGCCCGCACCGCCAGCAGATCCTTGACCGAGAAATGCAGGCCAACACCGAACATCAGCAGGATGACGCCGACATCGGCCAATTGCGGCGCCAGCCCCTGGTCGGCGACGAAGCCGGGGGTGAAGGGCCCCACCATCACGCCGGCCAGTAGATAGCCGACCAGCACCGAGATCCCCAGCCGAGTGGCCACCATCCCCAGCAGAAAGGCCAATGTCAGGCCGATGACCAGAATCGTGATCAGTGGGCTGGCATGCGGCATGGCCGGAGACTCCTGTCTGAGGCCATGACAATGGCTTGTCCCCGATCCGCGAGCACTCTCTTTTTTTGAGACGTTTTTGCGATGCCGTGGTCGCATCTGCACCATATCTGACGTTTCAGAACAGAGCACCGCCGGAAGCGTTTTCCGGTCTATCCGCTCATGTCAAACAGCACTTTCGATGATTGATGCCGGTTCAGGGATGTTGCGAATGCCTCGTCGAACGCCGTCAGCCCGAAACGATGGGTCACCAGTCCGTCTGCGATCCACGGATGGGCGGCCAGCAGGTCGAGGGCCGTGCCGAATTCCGCGTCGAACCGGAATGAACCACGATAATCCAGTTCCCGCGCGAGGATCTGGCCTAGGGGGATACCGACATTGCCGTGCGGGAACATGCCCACCTGGACCAGAATGCCACCCTTGGCGGTGCAGGCGATGGCCGTCGGCAATGCGCTGGCGGCACCCGAGGCTTCGAACACGATGTCATGCTCCGCAAGATAAGGAGCTGATGCGGTGTTGATGACGAATGTGGCGCCCATCCGGCGGGCAATCGAGAGCGGAAAATTCTGAAGATCGGTAGCGAAGACCGCCCCGGCTCCCGCGATTGCCAGCCCGGCCACGATCAGCGCCCCGATGGGGCCGGCGCCCTGAACCAGGATGGTCTTGCCACGCACGTCTCCGGTGCGGGCAATGGCATGCAGCGCCACCGACAGCGGTTCGCCCAGGCAGGCACTGCGTACGTCCAGATCCTGCGGTAGCGGATAGACCTGGCTTGCGGCGACGGTCATCAGGCGTCGAAAGCCGCCATCCGTGTGCGGCAGAAAGGCGGCACTGCCCAGAAAGCGCGTCTCGCGGCACAGATGGCGCAGCCCCCGCCGACACTCGGGGCAGTCCCCGCAGGGACGAGCCGGATGAATCGCGACCGGGGCGCCCGGCGCCAGCCCGCTGACGCCAGGCCCGGGCCGTTCGACAAAGCCCGAGATTTCATGGCCGAGGATCATTGGCTTACGCAGGACCGATGCGCCCACCCCGCCATGTTTGAGATAATGCATGTCGGAACTGCATATCCCGCCCCATGCAACCCGGACCGTTACCTCGCCGCGTCCGGGTTCGGCCACCGACACCCTGTCGAGCCGCAGATCCTCCCTGGCGTGGATCACCAACGCCTCGGTGGCGCGTAAAATATCGGACATCGAAGCAATATCCTGCGCGTGATGAGAAAGTTCGGGGCCACGGCGAACCCGGTCGATCGTGCCCCATGAGGACTTGCGGCCGGTCCGTGCGGTTGCTAACGCCGGACAAGGGGGGGGCCGGATGCCCGGCGGCGGCGCACGTGATCCTGCCGGAAAGGAAAGACCATGATCCTCGATGGGATGCTCATACTGCCGGACCGGCTCGCACCGGGGCGCGTGACGTTCGACGGCACGATCCGGGCCATCGAGCCAGGATCAGTGGTGCATGAGGCCACCCGCTACATCCTGCCCGGCTTCATCGACACGCATGTCCATGGCGGCGACGGGGCCGATACGATGGAGGGCGTCGCGGCAATCGGCCGCCTGGCACGCTTCCACATGGCGCACGGCACCACGACCATCCTGCCCACCACCATCACCCGTCCCTGGCCGGACGTGATGGACGCGCTGCGCGCGGTGGCCGAGGTGCGGCACGCAGGCCTGTCGGGAGGCCCCGCGATCCATGGCGCGCATCTGGAAGGCCCGTTCGTCAGCCCACACCGGCTGGGCGCACAACCGCCCTTCGCCATCGCGCCGGACCCGGATCACGTCGCCCAGGCCCTCGCGACCGGCGTGGTACGGGTGGTGACGCTGGCGCCGGAACTGGAACATGCCGAAACCGCGATCGCCGCGTTCGCTGCCGCCGGCGTGCGGGTGAGCATCGGCCACACCGTCGCCAGCTTCGAACAGACCGAACAGGCAATCTGCCGGATCTGTGCCGCCGGGGGCACCGTGGGCGCCACGCACCTGTTCAACGCGATGGGCGGGATCGAGGGTCGCCGTCCGGGCCCGGCCACCGCGCTGATGTGCAGCGACGCCGGCCATGCCGAACTGATCTTCGACACGCATCATGTTCACCCCGCCAGCTTCCGCCTGGCGCACCGGCTGATGGACGAGCGCCTGCTGTTCGTGACGGATGCCATGCGCGGCGCCGGCCTGGGTGATGGCCCCAGCCAACTGGGGGGGCAGGAGGTGATGATCAGCGACGGCATTGCCCGCCTGCCCGACGGCACGCTGGCCGGCAGCGTGTTGACGTTGGACGCCGCCCTGCGCAATGCGCTGGCGGCGGGCACGAGTCTGGTCGATGCGGCAAAGCTGGTCAGCCACAACGCCGCGCGTTATCTGGGCCTGACCGATCGCGGGGCGCTGGTGCCGGGCATGCGGGCCGATTTCGTCGTCATGGATGGTGATTTCACGGTGCGGGAAGTCTGGGTAGCCGGCCAACGCCACACCTGAGAAGTGCTAGCAAAGCCGCTCAGCCGGCGATCCGACGCGGCTTTCCTGATGCTTCGGCGTTCATGGCCCATAAGTCCGCATCCGCCCCGATGCTCGGAAACCCACGACGGGCGTGCCGATGCGCGGCACTCTCGCTCGGTAGACCGGCTTTTCAAGCGCTCTCTGCGTGCCTGCCCGAATGCGCGCGGCGGCCGGGCCGACGGTGTTTCCGGACGGACACAGAGAAGTTTATTCGCCGTCGGCTCGCGATGTGGTGACGCGAAGGGCGTCGGATTTCGTCATAAAGCGGGGATCGTGTGGTCCTGCTGGAAGCCGGGAAGGGGATTGGATTGTCGTCGAGGTTTGTCTTCTCTCTGTTGATCGCCGGTACGGCGCTTTCCGCCAGTGGTACCCCGCGTGCCTGGGCCCAGGCGGCGGTGGCTGGGCAGGACCAGCCCGCGAAGCGCCCGGTGGTGGAAGCCCCCCGCCCGAAGACGGAGACCATTACCGTCACCGGCAGCAATCCCGTGGAGAGCGCCGATGGCGTGACGGGCCGGGCGCCCGGCGGCGGAATGATGAGCGAGCAGACCGAGGCCAAGGCCATCACCACCGTCGGCCGTGACTTCATCGCCAAGCTCGCGCCCATCACCTCGGCCGCGCAGATGATCCAATTCGCGCCGGGCACCAATATCGCCTCATCCGATCCGTTCGGCCTATCGGACCAGACATCGGTCAATGTGCGCGGCATGAACCAGTCGGAACTCGGCTATCTATACGACGGCGCGCCGATCGCCGACATTTCGGCCTACGATCCCTATACCTCGCAATGGGGCGACACCGAGAACTATCAGGAAGTGCAGCTCTCCCAGGGCACGTCGGACATCAACGCACCGCTGGTCAGCGCCACCGGCGGGCAGATGAACATCCGGACGGTTGATCCGTCGCACAATTTCGGCGGGCTGGTCGATTATTCCTATGGGTCGCACAAGACGAATCGTGGGTTCATCCGCGTGAATACAGGCGATATCCTCAATACAGGCGTACGCGGCTATATCTCCTATTCCAACGCGACCTATGGCATCTGGCGCGGCCCTGGCCGGGGGCAGAGGCGGCATATCGATTCGAAATTCATGAAGGAATGGGGACAGGGAAATTCGATTTCCTTCGTCGAGGCCTATAACGAGAACAACCAGCCGGTCTATGCTCCGGTGACGGCGCAGCAATGGCGGCAATCGGGCAACAGTTTCAATTACACCGCGAACCCGTTCGAGACGAACGAGGCCGGCAGCTACTGGCAGACCGAGGTCGGCGACTGGCGCAGCCTGATTCTGGTGGCGCCCATGCATTTCACGCTGACGCGCAACCTGTCGCTGCACATTACGCCCTATCTATACTGGGGCAGCGGCGGCAGCGGCATGGGCCAGTGGGACATGCCGGTCAACAATTACAATCCTTCCACGGGACAGAATGAGAATCTGGTCCTGCCCTATCCCGGTCTGGCCTATGACGATTCGGGAACGCAATCCTTCCATGGCGACGGGTATTACCTGATGCGGGAATATCACCCGGGCATCACCGGCCATCTGGATTACAAGGCGGGACGCCATCAGACGCTCAGCCTCGGCGCATTTTGCGATTATTATGACGATGCCGAGGTGACCAATATCAGCCAGTTGGGGCAGAACGGCGATCCGCCGAACACATGGGGTTCCTACGGGCTGAAATTTCCGAACGGGTATGAATATAATCTGTTCCTGAACTATCACATGATCACGCAATCCATCGGATTGTATGCCAGCGATTTCACTTCATGGCTGAACGACCGGCTGAAGCTGAATGCCGGTTTCAAATACGTCATGATGAATCGCGCGGGTACCAACAATTACGACAATGCGGTGCCCTATGACGTGGGTACGAATTACGCCACGCCGCTGCCCCGCCTGTCAGGCAGCTACATGATCGACGATCATGATCAGGTCTTTTTCGACGCGGCGACGAATTTCCGCATGCCTACGACCAATTCCTATTTCTCGGGCGTACCAGGAAACACGATGGGTATCGGCGGGTCGGTAAAGCCGGAATTCGCGATTTCCGAGGAACTCGGCTACCGGCATTTCGGCCTGTACAACCTGACGATCAATCTGTTCAATTACAATTTTACCAACCGCAACATCACCACCAATACCATCGTCAATGGCAGCTCCTTCGCCGGTGTTTCGATGAATGCCGGCGGCCAGACCGTGCGCGGCGCCGATGTGGAATTCGGCCTGCGCCCATGGCATCATTTCAGCCCGTACGTGTCGGGCGAGTATCTCTATGCCCGGACCGATAACAATCTGCCTGCGACAGCGGATAACGGCGCGCTCGATTACCTGCCCACCGCCGGCAAGCGGGCGCCGATGGCCCCTGAATGGACGACCAGCGCCGCCCTGAGCTACGATGACAGCCATATCTTCGGCAATTTCATGTATCGCTGGATCGGGCGCCAATATTCCGATTTCATGGATCAGGAGTCACTGCCCGCGCATGGCCAGATCGACATGACGCTGGGCTATCGCCTGCCGAACATGTGGCGGCTGAAGCATCCGCAGATCCAGTTGAACATGTACAACCTGGCAAGCTGGCACTACCGGTCGGGGATTCAGAGCCTGTCGAACAACACCGATGCGACCATGGGCGTGTGCGGCAACATGATCGATTCCTCCGGCGCCCCAGCCTATCTGATCGCCAGCACGTTCGCGATGATGGTAACGGCCACGACCGGCTTTTAGGAAAGCGCGCGCCGGATCGCCACCGGCGCGCATGTTCAAGCAGGTTATCAGAAGCCGGCGATGGGGTGGGGGATGTAGGGCTCTTCCAGCGCCGCAATTTCGGCATGGTCCAGCCTCAGGTCCAGTGCCGCGAGCGCGTCGTCCAGATGGTCGGGTTTCGATGCTCCGACGATGGGCGCGGTGATGCCGGGCTTTTGCAGCAGCCAGGCAAGGGCCACCTGGGCGCGCGGCACACCGCGCGTCTGGGCGATGCGGCCGACCACGTCGATCACTGCCCGGTCGGCGGTCTGGGTGTGGTTATACAGATTATGCAGCACATTGTCGGTTTCCTGCCGTGTGGTGCGCTCGCGCCAGTCGCGCGCCAGCAGGCCGCGGGCCAGTGGGCTCCAGGGCAGGATGCCGATCTTCTGGTCGCGGCAGAAGGGCAGCATCTCGCGCTCTTCCTCGCGGTTCAAAAGGTTCAGATGGTTCTGCATGCTGACGAATTCGGTCCAGCCATGCAGGCGGGCGGTATAGATCGCCTTGGCGAACTGCCAGGCGAACATCGACGAGGCGCCGATATAGCGCGCCTTGCCCGCCTTCACGACGTCATGCAGGGCCTCCAGCGTTTCCTCGATCGGGGTATGGGGGTCCCAGCGATGGATCTGGTACAGATCGACGTAATCGGTGCCCAGGCGGCGCAGGCTGTTGTCGATCTCGGCCAGGATGGCGCGGCGGGACAGGCCCGACCCGTTCGGTCCGGGGCGGGTGGGGAAGAAGACCTTGGTCGCCAGCACCACATCTTCGCGCCGCGAGAAATCCCGGATCGCACGGCCGACGATTTCCTCGGACGTGCCGTCGGAATAGCTGTTGGCGGTGTCGAGGAAATTGATCCCGGCTTCCAGCGCCTGGCGGATCAGGGGGCGGCTGCGCTCCTCGTCCAAGGTCCAGGAATGGTTGCCGCGATCGGGCAGGCCGTAGGTCATGCAGCCCAGGCAGAGGCGCGAGACCTGCAGGCCGGTATGGCCCAGTCGGATATAGTCCATGCCGGAGGTTCCTTCTCGGGGTTGCGTCGCCAGCGTCAGGCGGCGGACAGGTCTTGTGCGGCGTCCAGCAGGGTGCGGGTGAAGGCGTGGCGGGGGGCCGTCAGGATCTGTGCCGCCGGGCCGGCCTCGACGATCCGGCCGTCCTGCATCACCAGCACATCGTCACACATCCGGCGGATGACGCCCAGATCATGCGAGATGAACAGATAGGCCATGCCCAGCTCGCGCTGCAATTCCTCCAGCAGGTCCAGCACCTGGGCCTGCACGGAAACGTCCAGCGCCGAGACCGGTTCGTCGCACACGATCAGCGCCGGGCGTACCGCCACCGCACGCGCGATCGCTACCCGCTGGCGCTGCCCGCCCGACAGGCCGGCCGGTCGTCGTGCGGCGATGGCGGGGGGCAGGCGGACGCGGTCCAGCAGGGTGGCAATGGCGTGGTCGCGATCACCGGAGGGGTCGCCGCCTGCCGACAGCGCATCCGCCAGGATCTCGCGCACCGTCCAGCGTGGGTCGAACGAGCCCAGCGGGTCCTGATAGATCATGGCCATCGCGCGGCGGCGCGGGCGGCGCGCCCCTTCCGGCACTCCATGGCGCCCGCTTTGGACCCACCGCTCACCCATGAACGCCACCTCCCCGGTATCGGGCTGGGTCAGGCCCATGACAATGCGGGCGGTGGTGGTCTTGCCCGAGCCCGATTCCCCGATAAGGCCCAGCGTGCGGCCCGGGTGGAGGCTGAATCCGACATCGGACAGAATGCGCCGTGCCACCCCGTCGGGGCCACGACGGCTGAGCGACAGGTCGTGGGCCGTCAGCAGCGGTGGCGTATCCGTGCCTTGCGGCGTGGCGATGCGGGGCGGGTGGCGCACCGGGTCGGCGTCCAGCAGCGTTCTTGTATAGGCATGGACGGGGCGGCCTAGGACGCGCGCGGTCTCGCCCTGTTCCACCACCATGCCATGGTGCAGCACGATCACATGGTCGGCCAGGCGGGAGACGAAGCCCAGATCGTGGCTGATCAGCAGCAGGCCGGTGCCGCCGTCGCGCAGCCGGCCCAGCAGGCGCAGGATCTGCGCCTGCACCGACGGGTCCAGCGCCGTGGTCGGTTCGTCCGCGATCAGTAGCGGGGGCGTCAGCGCGATGGCGCTGGCGATCAGGGCGCGCTGGCGCAGGCCGCCGGACAGCTCGTCCGGACGCTGGCGGGCGCGCAGTGCCGGTTCGGGAATGCCGACCTGTTCCAGCAACTCCTGCACGCGCTGGTTTCGCCCAGCCCGTGTGCCCCATTTATGGGCGGACAGGGATTCCGCGATTTCCCGCCCCACGGGGCGCAGCGGGTCCAGCGCCACCAGGGCATCCTGCAACACCATGCCGATATCCCTGCCGCGCAGCGCGCGCCAGTCGCGCGGCGGCAGGCGGCGGAGATCCTGCCCGCCCAGCGACAATCTCTGCGCCGACACCCGGGCCGTCGGCCCCGCGAGGCCGATCAGGCTGCGGGCGGTGACGCTCTTGCCGGAGCCGGATTCCCCGACCAGTGCCACCACGCGCCCCGGTCGCAGGGTGAAGGACAGGTCATGCACCGCCACATGCTCGCCGGTGGGTGTGGGGAAAGAGACCGAGAGATTTTCGACTTCCAGCGTCATGGCCCGCGTCCTTCGATCGCGCGTTGCAGGGCGCGGCCGGCGACGGTGGTGGAGAGCATGGTCAGCACGATGGCCAGACCGGGGAAGAAGCTCATCCACCAGGCCTCGGCGATGAAATCGCGGCCCATCGACAGCATCGTGCCCCATTCCGCCGCCGGCGGCGGCGCGCCGAGCCCAAGGAAGGAGAGCGCGGCCGACCACACGACGGTCTGCCCGATCCCCATGGTTGCGGTGACGACCAGCGGGCGGAAGGCATTGGGCAGGATATGGCGGGCGACGATACGTGCCGGACTGTGGCCCAGCGCCCGCGCGGCCTCGACATAGCCCGCGCCGCGCACCGACAGCACCTGGCCGAACACCATGCGTGTATAGCCTGCCGCGCTGCCCACCCCGATGGCGACGATCAGCGGGCCGATGCCGCTGCCCAATGTGGCCGTGCACAGAAGCGCCAGCACCAGCACGGGAAAGGCGAACAGGATATCGATCAGCCAGCGCACCGCCTGCTCGGCAATCCGGCCGCCCAGACCGCCGATCAGGGCCAGAATGGTGGCGATGCTCAGCGACAGTGTGATGGCGCCGCAGCCCAGCGCCAATGACTGCCGGGCGCCATAGACCACCCGCGCCAGGATATCGCGGCCGGACTGGTCGGTGCCGAACGGATGGGCGGCTGACGGGGCCTGGAAGGCGTCGCGCGGGGCGATGGCCAGCGGGTCGGCATGGGTGAGCAGGTGCGGAGCGAGGGCGGCGATGGCCAGCAGCGTCAGGAACAGGATCGCAGCCACCGGGCCAAGCTGGCCAGGGCGCGGCAGGCGGCGCCGGGATGGCAGGCGGGCCATGGAGGGGGCGAGGGACAGGCTCGTCATGGGCGCGTTCCCTTCAGTCTGGGATCGATGAGGACATAGAGCGTGTCGGCGGCGAGGCCTGCCAGGATGTAGGTGAGCGCGATGAACAGGACGATGCCCGAGACCAGCGGCATGTCGTGCGTGGCGACGGACAGGAACAGCTCACGCCCCAGCCCCTGTCGCGAGAAGATGATCTCGATCGCGACCGCATTGCCGACCAGCGCGCCCACTGCCCAGGTCGACAGGCTGACACAGGGCAGCAGCGCGTGGCGCAAAGCGTGGCGCAGTCGGACCGTGCCATCGCCCAGCCCGCGTGCGCGGGCGGTGAGGATGAAGGGCTGGTCCAGCGCCAGGTCGAAGGATTCGCGCATCACCTGCGCGATGAAGCCGGCCAGCGGAATGGCCAGCGACAGGGTGGGCAGCACCAGCGCAGGCAGGCCGTGATTGCCGGCCGGCGGCAGCAGCCGCCATTCGAAGGCCAGGCCCCACAGCAGCAGGATGCCGAGCCAGAATTGCGGCAGCCCGGCGCCGACCGTCTCCAGCGTCGAGGCGATGGCCCCGGCCGCGCCGCGCCGGGCGGTGGGCACCACCGAGAGCAGCGCCAGCAGCCACGCCACGGCCAGGGACGACGCCATCAGTGCCAGTGTCGGGGGGGCCTGGGCGCGCAACACCGCGATGACCGGCATATGCTGCGAGAAGGACTGGCCGAGGTCGCCGCGCGCGATGCGGGCGATGTAGAGGGCGTACTGCACCGCGATCGGCCGATCCAGCCCGTATTCGTGACGGGCGGCGGCGATGGCCTCCGGCGTCGGGTTGGCGGATGCGCCGCCGAGAATGGCGGTGACCGGATCGCCCGGTGTGAGGTGCAGGGCGGCGAAGGTCAGGCTGGCCGCGGCCAGCAGCACCAGGATGCCGCCCAGCAGGCGCCATGCGGCGCGGCGGAGAAGGTGGGTCATCGCGTTACCCATGAATCATAGAGGCTGGTCACGTTCAGCGAGGGTTCGAGCCGGACGTCATGCACCGCGCGCGACAAAGCGAGGCGGGTGCTTTGCGGATAGGTGGTGATCTGCAGGAAGTTCTGCGCCGCGATGGTCTGGGCTTGCAGATAGAGCGCGCGCCGCTTGTCCGGATCGGTGGTCAGCAGGGCGTCGTTCACGACCCGGTCGAAGGCGGGGTCGCTGAATCCGGCCTCGTTCTGGTGGTGGCCGCCGACGCCGGCCGCGCCGAGGAAGGCGGAAGAGAAGACGATGCGCAGCACGTCGGCGGTGCTGGTGTTCCAGTAGCCGATACGGACGTCGTAATCCCACTGCCCTTCGCGTTCGAGGATCGTGGTGTCGTCGCCGTTTTCCAGCCTGACGTCGAAGCCGGTTGCGCGTGCGGTGGCCTGTACCTGTTCCCACAGCGTGCGTTCGGCGGCGGAGAGCGAGGCTTTGAGCGGGATATGGACCACCAGGGGGCGGCCGTCGCGGGTGCGGATGCCCTCTTCGGTGCGGCCGGTCCAGCCGGCCTGGTCCAGCAGGGCGCGCGCCCGGTCGGGGTCGTAGTCGGCGTGATGCTCGAAGGCCGGGCTGTAGAATGGCGTGGTCGGGCTGAGCGGGCTGCCGGCACGGCGGTAATGATGGAAGAAGACGCTGGCCAGCGCGCCGTCGATGTCGGCGGAGCGGATGAAAGCCTCGCGCACCCGGATATCGTCGAATGGGGCGCGCTTGATGTTCAGCGTGCCGTTGGTCGGGTTGCCGGGCCGGTCGGCCATCAGCAGCCAGAGGTCCGGATTGCGCTGGGCCGGGGTTTCGGCTTCGGGCGGGAGGGAGTCGATGACATCGACCTCGCCGGCCTGCAGGGCCGCGAAGCGCACCGAGGCTTCGGGGATGATCCGCCATTCGATGCCGTCCAGGCGCGCCGGGCCGGTATGGAGGGCGGTGGGCGGACCCCAGTGATAGGCCGGGTTGCGTGCCAGGACGATCTGGCTCTGATGGTCCCAGCGCACGATGCGGAATGGGCCTGAGCCGACTGGATTCTGGCAGTTTTCGTCACGCGGGCGGGCCAGGGCGCGGGGGGATTCGATGCCGAGGAAGCCTTGTGCCAGCACTTCGAGGAAGGCGGCGTAGGGTGTCTTGAGGTGCACCGCGGCGGTGTAGGTGTCGATGATGTCGGTGCCGGCATATTGCTTGATGTAGCCGCCGGCGGTGCTGGATTGGGTGTGCGGGTCGACCATGTGGTCGAGGTTCGCGCGCACGGCTTCGGCGGTCAGGGGCGTGCCGTCGGTGAAGGTGACGTCGTGGCGCAGGTGGAATGTGTAGGTCCGCCCGTCATCGGACACCGCCCAGTCGGTGGCCAGCCACGGCAGGATGTGGCCGGATCGGTCCATCGCCACCAGTGAGTCAAGATATTGTTCTGCAAGGAAAACCTGCGGCATGTCGCCCTGTACGTGCGGGTCCAGGCAGATCGGCTCGCGGTCGGTTGCGTAGATCAGGGTGCCGCCCTGGACCGGTTCGTGTGCCGTGGTGCGGGATTGGTGGCGGCGGCAGCCTGTCGTGGCCAGCAGCAGTGCGGCAGCCGCGAGCCATAATGCGCGGCGTGGCAGGGCGGGGGAGTGCAAGGGGCGCATCGACAGGCTTCCAAGGGCTTGGGCGCCCCGCAATATCGTCAGTTCCATCGGACTTTGACGATTTCTATCGTGTTATTCTGTAAGCTCAAGTGAATATATCATTTTTTGTTGTGTAATTTTGGGCGTGGGCCGTGCGGGGGGAAGGCGCTTGTCCTGCGGCAAGGGGCATGCTCCCTGGTGCCGCTGCCGATCCGAAATGGATGAGGAGGGGATGGAGGGGGTGGGATAAAAAGTGGTGAGAATAATTTAAGTATTATATTTCAGTTTGTTATATAGGCTCTATCGTCGGTGATGATGGCGGTTTCGTGATATGTGCATTGACACGTTGTGAATCGTTTATAATCCTCCGTCATGCGTAAATTAATTACGCAGGAATGTCGTTGTTTATGGCGGAAGGTCCCGGAAGACGATGGACGCATTGACACAGGATGCGCCGGCCCCGGTCGCCCCGACGGAGGGGGGATTGCGGGAGGTGTTCGCGCGGATCGCCGAGGGCGCGGTGGCGCGTGAGCAGGGGCGTGTCCTTCCCTACGAGGCGGTGGCATGGCTGCGTGAGGTGGGGTTCGGGACCCTGCGGGTGCCGCGCGAGGCCGGTGGCGCGGGCCTGGGGCTGGTCGAGATTTTTCGCCTGCTGACCGAACTGGCGGCGGCGGATTCCAACCTGCCGCAGATCGTGCGGGCCCATTTTGCCTTTATCGAGGGATTGCGGCACGACCCCGACCGGACACGCTCGGCTTCCTGGTATGCGCGCATCGTGGATGGCGCGCTGTTCGGCGCGGCGATGGCGGAGCTGACCGACAGCACCGGCACCAGTACCACGCTGACGCGGCAGGGTGAGGGCTGGCGCCTGGACGGGACCAAATATTATTCGACCGGCACGCTCTATGCCGACTGGATTATCGTCGTGGCCGACGAGGCGGGCGAGCGCGTGCGTCTGGCGGTGCCGGCCACGGCGCCCGGCGTGACGCGTGAGGATGATTGGGACGGGTTCGGGCAGCGGCTGACCGGCAGCGGCACCACGCGCTTCGACGGGGTTGCGGTGTCGGACGGGCAGATCCTGGCGCGGTCGTCCTTCGACCATGTGCCGAGCAGCAGTTTCCTGACCGCCTATTATCAATTGTTCCATCTGGCGACGCTGGCGGGGATCAGTCGGGCGGCGCTGCGCGATGCGGTGGCGTTCGTGCGGCCGCGCACGCGGACCTTCGGCGTGCCGGGCAAGGTCAGTCAGCGCCATGATCCGCTGGTGCAGCAGGTGGTGGGCCGGCTGTCGGCGCTGGCCTATTCGACCTCGGCGCTGGTCGAGGATGTGGCGCGGGCGCTGGAGCGTGGCGCCGAGGCCTGGGATGCCGGTGTGACGGAACATCCGCTTTATGACGAGGCGGAGCGCATCGCGTTCCAGGCGCAGCAGATCGTGCTGGAGCAGACGCTGGAGGCGACGACGCGCCTGTTCGAGGTCGGCGGGGCTTCGGCCACCGCGTCCTCGCTGGGGCTGGACCGGCACTGGCGCAATGCCCGTGTGCTGGCCTCGCACAATCCGGTGGTGCAGCGGGCGCGGGCGCTGGGGGACCTGGAACTGAACGGCACGGCGCTGGATGCGATCTGGCGGGCCGCCACGCCGACGACGGAGCGCACAGCATGAGCACCCAAGAGTTTCCCGCGCGGCGGCAATTGCATGTCAACCTGTTCGAGATGGCCTGCGTCGGCCATATCGTGCATGGCATGTGGCGCGCACCCGGCAATAACCGCCATCGTTTTTCCGAACTGTCGTACTGGACCGAGGTGGCGCAGCTTGCCGAGCGCGGGCTGTTCGATGCCGTGTTCCTGGCCGATGTGGTCGGGACCTATGACCGGTTTGGCGACGGCACGGCGGCGGCGCTGCGGCAGGCGGTGCAGATCCCGAACCTGGACCCGCTGATGCTGGTGCCGGCGATGGCGGCGGTGACGAAACATGTCGGTTTCGGCGTGACCTTTTCGACCACCTATGAGCCGCCCTTTGCCTTCGCGCGGCGCATGGCGACGCTGGACGTGCTGACGAACGGGCGCGTGGGGTGGAACATCGTGACCTCCTACCTGCAATCCGCCGCGCGGAATTTCGGGCTGGAGGACGAGATCCCGCATGACGAGCGCTATGTGATCGCCGACGAATATATCGATGTGCTCTACAAGCTCTGGGAAGGAAGCTGGGACGACGACGCGATCGTCGCCGATCGGGCGGCCGGCATCTTTACCGATCCGTCGCGGGTGCGGGCCATCGATCATCATGGTGCGCATTTCCAGGTCGCCGGGCCGCATCTGGTGCAGCCGTCGCGGCAGCGTACGCCGGTGCTGTTCCAGGCGACGGGATCGGCGGCGGGGCTGGAATATGCCGCGCGTCATGCGGAAGTGGTGTTTATCGGCGGGCAGACGACCGAGGATGTGCGCCGCAACATCGCGGCCACCCGCAGGCGGGCGCAGGCCTTTGGCCGCCGGCCCGACGATATCCGCTTTATCGTGCAGGCCGGCATCATCACCGGGCCGACCGAGCAGGCGGCGCAGGAAAAGCTGAAGGCCTATCGGGAATTCTACAGCCTGGAAGGCGCGCTGATCCATGCGCAGTCGGAAGTGGATCTGCGAAGCTATGACCCGAACGATACGATCGAGAGCGTGCTGAAGCGCGAGGGTGCGCGTTTCGGCAATATGGGCCGGCGGTTCCGGCCCGAGCAGACGGTGGGCAGTGCGCTGGAGCAGATCGGCCGGTTCGATGAAGGCCGCTATTTCATCGCGGGCGAGCCGGGGCGGGTGGCCGATGCGATCGAATCCTGGCTGGATGTGGATGGCATCGATGGCATCAATCTGCGCCAGTACCATTCCTTCGACACCGCGCGGGACTTCATCGACCTGATCGTGCCGGAGTTGCAGGCGCGCGGGCGCTATCGCACTGCCTATGCGCCGGACGAGACATTGCGCGAGCGGCTGTTCGGTGCCGGACAGGCGCGCCTGCCGGCCCGGCATGCCGCCGGGCGCTATCGCGACCCGGCGGCGCTGGCCACGCCGACACCGCCGCTTTTTCCAGACCTGATCCAGAACAAGGCATCCTGACATGAGTGTCGCGATCCCCGAGAAAATCAACGTCCTGTGGTTTCTGCCGACGCATGGCGATTCCCGTTATCTGGGCACGCAGAAGGGCGGGCGGCCGGTCGATCTGCCCTATCTGCAGCAGGTGGCGCGGGCGGCGGATTCGCTGGGCTATTACGGGGTGCTGATCCCGACCGGCCGCAGCTGCGAGGATAGCTGGGTGGTGGCATCGGCGCTGGCGCCGAGCACGGAACGGCTGAAATTCCTGATCGCGGTGCGGCCGGGCCTGCAATCGCCCACGCTCTCGGCGCGGATGACGGCGACGCTGGACCGGATTTCGCAGGGGCGGCTGCTGATCAATATCGTGACCGGCGGCGACCCGAAGGAGAATGCCGGCGACGGGTTCTTTGCCGACCATGCCGAACGGTATGCGATCACCGACGAGTTCCTGGAGATCTATCGCGCGCTGCTGCGGGGCGAGACGGTGAATCACGAAGGCCCGCATTTCCGGATCGAGGACGGGCGGCTGCTGTTCCCGTCTTTTCAGGAAAACGGGCCGCCGCTCTATTTCGGCGGATCGTCGCCGGCGGCGGTGGATGTGGCGGCGACGCATATCGACAAATACCTGACCTGGGGCGAGCCGCCGGCGCAGGTGGCCGAGAAGATCGCGCATGTGCGGCGCAAGGCGGAGGCGCAGGGGCGCCAGGTGTCGTTCGGCATCCGGCTGCATGTGATCGTGCGGGAGACGAACGAGGCGGCGTGGGCCGAGGCGGACCGGCTGATCTCGTATCTGGACGATGCGACCATTGCGGAGGCGCAGAAGGTCTTTGCCCGGATGGATTCCGTGGGGCAGGCGCGCATGAGCGCGCTGCATGACGGCCGGCGCGACAGGCTGGAAATCAGCCCGAACCTGTGGGCGGGCGTGGGGCTGGTGCGCGGCGGCGCGGGCACCGCGCTGGTGGGCGATCCGGCGACAGTGGCCGAACGGATCGACGAATATCGCAGGCTGGGCATCGATAGTTTCATTTTCTCGGGCTATCCGCACCTGGAGGAGGCCTATCAGTTCGGCGAACTGGTGCTGCCGCTGCTGCCGACGGCGCATCCGGTGCGGGGGGCGGCCTCGATCAGCAATATGGGGCCGTTCGGCGAGACGATTGCCGGCGATCATCGGCCCGGCGGGGCCTCCGGCCATCGTGCGGCGTGAACATTGACCCGAAGGATCGCCTGACATGAACATTTCCGTAAAGGCGCCGGTGCCTGGTGCCCTTGAAGCCGAATCCGCGCAGCGTTTCCGCGACGGCATGGCGCTGCTGGCCGGGGCCGTGACCATCGTCACCACCGATGGCGAGAATGGCCGGCACGGCTTTACCGCGACGGCCGTGTGCAGCGTGTCGGATGCGCCGCCGACGCTGCTGGTCTGCATCAATCGCAGCACCAGCGCGCATCCGCATGTTCTCGACCATGGGGTGCTGGCGGTGAATGTGCTGGGCGGCGCGCAGCAGGCCCTGTCTTCGGCCTTCGGCAGCCGGTCGAAGACGATGGACGAGCGGTTTGCCGGCGCGCGCTGGCAGCGGGGCGTGACCGGCGCGCCGCTTCTGGACGGTGCGCTGGCGACCTTCGAATGCCGGGTGGAGCGGGTTGTGGAGGCCGGCACCCATACGGTGGTGTTTGCCCAGGTGCTGGATGTGCATCTGGCGGGCGAGCAGACGGACGGGCTGGTGTGGTTTGCCCGGCGCTATGCCGTGTTGCCGACATCCTGTTGACCGGAGGCCTGGTGCGGACAGCGCGCGTCCGTAATCCACGATAGAAATCGCGAATATAAAAAGAAACAAAGAATATATGTGCTTTTTGTCGCAAGAAGAATAACGACGACAATAAGTGCGTAAATTCGAAAGCCTGCGATCATTCCTTCAGAGTCTGGATATCGAGTATCATGCCCCGTTCCTTTTCGCGTCGTTCTGCCTGGCCCCGGCGGGCGGGCCGGTTTTCGCAATCCGCCAGAGTATTGCTGGGCCCGTCGGCGCTGGCCCTGATGCAGGCCGGCCCGCTGGCGGCCAGCGCATGGGCTGACGACAGCCATGCGCGCCGGGCCGCGGACCATGCGCCCCATGCGGCGCCCGCTCGGAAAACGGCGCCGGCGGCGACCCCGGTTGCGGCGGCGGCCCCTGTGAAGGGCGAGGATATCGTTGTCGCGACCCATCGCCTGTCCCCCGCCGATCAGGCACGGGCGCAACTGGACAGTCTGCCGGGGGCCGCGACCGTGATCGATGCCAAGCAGGTGTTGCGCGGGCGGAACCTGACCAATGCGGATGCGCTGGCGTTTCAGCCCGGTGTGTTCGCCCAGTCTTCGGGCGGGGGTGACGGGCTGCGCCTGTCGATCCGTGGGTCGGGGATTCAGGTCGGCACCAATTATTTCCGCTCGGGCCTTCTGATGATGTTCGACGGGCTGCCTGTCACCACGCCTGCCGGCACGCCCTATGAATTGTTCGAGCCGCTGGGGCTGCGCTACACCGAAGTGCTGCGCGGCGCGAATGCCTTCGATTATGGCGGGCTGCAACTGGGTGGCGGCATCAATTACGTGACCCAGACCGGCTATGACGCCCAGACCTATCAGGCGCGCGTCGAGGCCGGCAGTTTCGGCTATAACAAGGAACAGCTCAGTTCGGGCAAGGTGATCGGCAAGGCCGATTATTATATCAGCGTGACCAATTCCTACCGGGGCGGGTACCAGACCGAGACGCAGGCGAACAGTTTCGGCGTGAATGCCAATTTCGGCTATCGTTTCAACGACCGGGTTTCGACGCGCTTCTTCTTCCGCTACCGGCAGACCCGGAACGGGTATCCGGGTTATCTGACGCGGGACCAGATTCTGGAAAATCCGAAGCAGGCGCAGGCGCCCTATCGGGCGTGGCATTCGGTGCGTATCCAGCCGGGCAGCAAATTCTACGGCAACATGACCACGATCCGGATCGACGACCGGTCGAAGCTGGAACTGGGGTTCGATTACCAGGACGCGCCGATCGACATCCAGAATACGAGTTTCAGCCAGATCTGGGGCTACAAGACGGTAGCCGCGACGCTGAACTATACGCGCCATGACGTGTTGGCCGGGCATAAGAGCGATACGCAACTGGGCTTCATGGATACGTCGGACCTGGAGGCGTGGCAGACCAATCGGGTGCGGGTCGCGACCGGGCATCTGGCGGGACTGCCGATGGGGCAGGTGCTGCGGCATGTGACCTATGGCGGGACGGAGAACTATTTCCATCTTCGGAACAATACCGAACTGTTCCATGATTTCTGGCTGACGACGGCGGCCGCGGTGGCGTTTATCCAGAAATCGTCGGGCGTGCCGTATCCGTATACGGCGGCCGGGGCGAACTTCAAGGAGTCATCGGTCAATTTCGTGCCGCGTGGCGGGTTCCGCTACGTCATCAGCCCGCATGTGGAGCTGTATGGCAATGTCAGCCGCAGCATTCAGCCGCCCAATGACTGGAACCTGAATTATGCCGGTCCGTATTTTACCGGCAACATCCCGCAAGCGGGCATGAATTCCGGCGCCGGCAAGCTGCGCAACCAGACGGCCACGACGTATGAGATCGGCACCACCGGGCACGCGTGGCGGAACAAGTGGAGCCTGACCTACTACCATTCGGACGTGCGCAACGAATTGCTGTCGGTGATGACGCCGGCATCGCAGGCCATCGGGGCCTCGATCTACGGCAACGCGTCGCCGACCACGCATCAGGGTGTCGAGGCCTCGCTGGAAACCACGCTGTACGCATGGGCGGGCAATACGCTGTCGCTGCGGCAGGCCTATACGTGGCAGGATTTCCGCTTCCGCCATGATGCGGTGTTCGGCAGCAACCGCCTGCCGGGCATTCCGGAACATTTCTATCAGGGCGAGATCCATCTCGATACCAAGGCCGGGTTCTATGCCGGTTTCAACGCCCAGGTGTCCTCGAAGGTCGGGGCCGCGTATGACGAGACCTATTTCGCGCCGTCCTATCACATCTACAATCTGAACATCGGCTATGAGTGGCCGGGCAAGCATCGGCAGGTCTTCCTCAGCGTCAATAACCTTGCCAACACGCATTACGCGGCCATCGTCGTGCCGGGCTATATCGCGGCGGGCAAGCAGTTGGCGGTGATGCAGCCGGGTGATGGGCTGGGCGTGTTTGCCGGCCTGTCGCTGGGCTTCAACTGAGGGGCCGGGCCATGACCGAGATCCGGCTGAATGCCTTCGACATGAATTGCGTGTCGCACCAGGCCAGCGGCCTGTGGCGACACCCGCGCGACCGGTCGGGGACGTACAACACCATCCGTTACTGGACCGATCTGGCGCGGCTGCTGGAGCGCGGCCTGTTCGACGGGCTGTTCCTGGCCGATGTGCTGGGAGTGTACGATGTGTATGGCGGCAATGCGGACGCCGCGCTGCGCAATGCGTCGCAGGTGCCGGTCAATGATCCGGCGATGCTGATTTCGGCCATGGCGGCGGTGACGGAGAATCTGGGATTTGGCCTGACCTCCACCCTGTCTTTCGAGCCGCCCTATCCGTTCGCGCGGCGGATGTCGACGCTGGATCATCTCACCGGGGGGCGGATCGGCTGGAATATCGTGACCGGCTATCTGGACAGCGCGGCGCGGGGTACGGGGCAGGCACGGCAGGTGGCGCATGACACGCGCTATGACATTGCCGACGAATATCTGCATCTGGTCTATCGCCTGTGGGAGGAAAGCTGGCAGGACGATGCGGTGCTGCGCGATGCGGCGCGGGGGATCTTCACCGATCCGGCCAAGGTGCATCGCATCGTGCATGAAGGCGAATATTTCAGGCTGGATGCCATTCATCTGTGCGAGCCCTCGCCACAGCGCACGCCGGTTCTCTATCAGGCCGGGGCGTCCTCCCGCGGCCGTGCCTTTGCCGCGCGGCATGCGGAATGCGTGTTCGTGGCCGGGCCCTCGGCGGCGGTGGTGGCGGCCAGTGTCGCGGATCTGCGCGCCCGGGCCCGGCAGGAAGGGCGGCATGCGGGCGATCCGCTGATCTTCTCGCTGCTGACGATCATTACCGGCCCCGATGACGAGGCCGCTCAGGCGAAATGGCAGGAGTATCGTCGCCATGTCAGCCTTGAGGGGGCGCTGACCCTGCTGGCGGGGTGGACGGGGATCGATTTCTCGCGTTACGCGCCGGATGACCCGGTGCGGCATATCCGCAATGATGCGATCCATTCCGCCGTCGATGCGCTGACGGTGCAGGACCCCGGCAAGGTGTGGACGGTGCGCGAACTGGCCGAGCATGCGGCGATCGGCGGCATGGGCACCACCATTGTCGGCGGGCCGGAGCGGATTGCCGACCTGCTGGAGGAGTGGGTGGTCCGCACCGGTGTCGACGGGTTCAACCTGGCTTATGCCGTGACGCCCGAGAGCTTTGCCGACGTGGTGGAATTCGTGGTGCCGGAGTTGCAGCGGCGCGGCATCTACAAGCAGGCCTATCGTCCCGGCACCCTGCGTGAGAAACTGTTCGGACGCGGGGACCAGCTGGGGGCGGACCATCCGGCCAGCCGCGTGCGGCGTACGGAGACGGCATGAGCGAGACATTGCCCAGGATTGCCATTATCGGCGGCGGCTTCAGCGGGGCTGCCATTGCGTGGCATCTGACGAACGGGGCGGCCGGCCTGCCGCCGGTGGTGGTGTTCGAGCCGCGCGAGGCGCTGGGGCAGGGAGTCGCGTATGGCGCGCGCGATCCGCGCCACCGCATCAACGTGCCGGCCGCGCGGATGAGCCTGACGACTGCCGTGCCTGACGATTTCCACGCCTGGCTGCGGGCGGATGGGGCGCTGGAGGCTGACCCGGATGCCGTGCTGCCCAATGGAGCGGCCTATCCCGCGCGGTCGGTGTTCGGCCGCTATGTGGCGGCGCGGCTGGCGCCCCGCTTGGCCGGCGGGCAGGTGGTGCATCGGCGGGCCCGCGTGACGGAGGTCGCACCCCGGCCGGAGGGGGGATGGTGGATCATGACCGATGATGGCGCGCGGGAAGAGGCCGATATCGTGGTGATCGCGACCTCGCACCCCGCGCCGGCACCGCCGACGGCGTTGGCCGGGCTGGTCGGGCGTGAGGGGCTGGTCGTCGATCCTTGGGCGGTCGGGGCGCTGGAGGCGATCGGGCCGGAGGATCGGGTGCTGATCGTGGGCACCGGGTTGAGCATGGCGGATGTGGTGGCGTCGCTGGATGCGGCCGGGCATCGGGGGGAGATCGTGGCGCTCTCGCGGCGGGGGCAGGTGTCGCAGGCGGATCTGAGCGATGTGACCGATGCGTGGGGGGATTTTTCCACCGATCCGGCGCCGACGGCGCGTGGGGTGCTGCGCCGGGTGCGGCAGGCGTTGCGCGACGACCCTGACCGGCCGTGGCAGACCATTTTCAATGCCGTGCGGCGGCAGGCTGGGGCGATCTGGGCGGCGTTGCCGGTGGTGGAGCGGCGGCGGCTGGTGCGACATGTGCGGCCGTTCTGGGATACGCGGCGCTTTCGCATCGCGCCGCAGGTGGAGCGGGTGCTGCATCGGCGGATTGCCGAGGGGACGCTGGATGTGCTGGCCGGGCGGATCGAGGCTGCTGCCCGGCAGGGGGATGGATTTGCCGTGACGCTGCGCCCGCGTGGCGGGGAGCCGGAAGTCGCAGCGTTCGATGTGGTGGTGACCACCACCGGGCCGGACCACGCGCATATCCTGTCCTCGCAGCCCTTTCTGGTCGGTCTGGCCCGGCGGGGGTTGCTGCGGGCTGACCCGGTGGGGTTGGGGGTGGAGACCGACCGGGAGGGTCATGCGCTGTCTGTGGCGGGCGCGGCGGAACCGAGTTTGTTTGTCGCCGGGCCGCTGTCGCGGGGGACGTTCGGCGAGTTGATGGGGCTGCCGGAAGTGACGGCCAACGCGGAGAGGATTGCCGCGATCATTCTGCGGGCGGCCGATGCGGGGCCGGTTAAGTCAAAACCTATGTCTCCATCAGGACGGTATTTCACAGGCGGTTTCTTGGCCTGATTTTTTGATCACACATTGAAATCGTTCAAAAAATTCGTGCTCATGATGCTTGCTACTCGGCGGCATCCCCCGCGCACGGCATCTTCTAGATGCGTGCCGTGGCAGCCGTCTTCGAGGAGGAGTTGGATGCACCCCGGCTGACATCCAGGGCTCTGCGGATCGTCTTCGTAAGCGGCGTTTCGATAAACCGATATACCGCGATGCCGGTCAATATCGCCAGCAGGACCGCAACGCATCGCGTCGGTATGGTATGAAGACCAGGCCGATAACGCAGCAGGCGAAGAGCCGTCTGGGTCGCATCAAACGCGATCTGCTGGAAAAGGTAGATGGAATATGACGCATTTCCAAGCATCAGTGCGAGTGGAAATGACGGGACATAACCCCGACGCTCGGCCCACATGAACGTGGCGACGAGGAGGACTGTCGCCGCTCCGGTCCACAAAAGGGGAAAAACAAACCCCAAACCGGCCATGGCAATGATGACGGCGGCGATAAGCGCAACTGTTGGCCAGGCGCGCAGCTTCATGAGATCGAGTCCGAAGATCGCCCCGAGACAACACCCGGCCAGGAACTCAAGCAAATACGGACTGGTATAGAAATGAACGAGATTGGGTGCCTGTGGAAAGATCACGCCGCACAGTGCCAATGACAAAAATATCATTGCCAGCACAATCAGCCGGTAGCGACCCTGAATGAGCAGGAGAGCACCAAAAACAAAGTAAAAAAACATCTCATAATTCAATGTCCAACCAATAAACAGCGTAGGCATCATATTGCCATGCTCGTTAAGGGAAGGAATGAACAGGCACGACAGGATGAAATGGCCGATCCCGTGGGAATAAATGGATGGGCTATATATTCCGACGCACCCCAGAATGAACGTGATGAACGTCGCGATCCAATACATCGGCGCCACGCGCGTCAGGCGGTCGATGAAGAAATTCAACGGTTTGATCGCTCGTCCTTCTGTAAGCGAAACCATGATGATGCCGCTGATAATGAAGAACAGACCGACCCCATATTTTCCTAGGATGAAGATTGGCGATACATTCTGGAACTGATGGAATAACACGACCCCGACGGCGGCAAGAGCCCGGAGATATTGAAGGGACAATATGACCCTGCGGCCTTGCCTTATGCTTGACTGCATTCGAGTATGTCCTGCTTTCCGGATTCAGCATGAAGCGTAACGACGGACCTTGGGGCCTGTCCATGTTTTTATAATCAGACCGGCTGCATGCTTCGACCGGGGAGACGCGCGTCGGCGCGCCGGCAGCACGCATGTCCAAACGTCTCGTCATCAGTGGCCCTTCTGCCGCTGATTTCCGGGGGGCGGGGTGGTGGCCTTTGTTCTGCCGGCGCGGGCGGCGGCGGGGGGCTGCGCCGGGTGCGGCTTGCGTTGCGCGATGATCCGGATCGGCCCTGGCAGACCGTCTTCAACGCCATGCGCCGGCAGGCTGGGGCCATCTGGGCGGCGTTGTCGGTCGCGGGGCGGCGGCTGGTGCGGCATCTCCGTCCGTTCTGGGATACGCGGCGGCGGGCAGGAGGTTTGCGTCGTTCGATGTGGTGGTGACGACCACCGGGCCTGATCATGCCCATATCCTGTCTTCGCAGCCCTTTCGGGCTGGATTGGCCCGGCAGGGGGGGGCTGCGGGCCGACCCGGTGGGGTTGGGGGTGGACACCGATCAGGCCATGCGCTGTCTGTGGCGGGCGCGGCGGAACCGAGTTTGTTTGTCGCCGGGCCGTTGTCGCGGGGGACGTTCGGCGAGTTGATGGGGTTGCCGGAAGTGACGGCCAACGCGGAGAGGATTGCGGCGACCATTCTGCGGGTGGTGGAGGCGCCTACCTGAGAACCAGGCAGAAAACACGCGTCGGATCGCCGCCAGCGCGCATTTACGGTCAGGCTCTGAAATCCTGGCTGGAATCGTTGGAATTATGCGGGGCTTTACTCGAAGCCTGTGCCGGGCCGATTTTTTTGGTCGGCCCGTCAAAAGAAGGACCATGTTTCAGGCGCGACATATTCAAGACATACCGCAGAAAAAAAGGCTGATTACAAACTGGCGACGGAACCCTTCGTCGCAAGGTGTAGAGCGTTTGTCGACTGGGATCAAAAGGAGCAAGGAAGAAGATGATTTTTTATCCCAGTTGCAGAACGCAAGCCCATACGTCGATTGACAGTGCTCCCGCGATCGACCCATCGAAAATAAAAGCAAGGAAAATCATGATGGGGTTGATTCGATATGTTGCCGAATTCGCCTTTTCCGTCTTTCCTTGGGTATTTCTTGTGTCTTACATGGTGATATCCATATCTATTTCGTTTATTTATCTAACGGAAGTGAAGAAATAATAAATCGACGAATTTATTGCAGTTTTCTATCTTAAAGACGCTTGAAGATGAATATCGTCGTGACATCTATAAAGAAGATAATATGGGTCTCTTTTGTATTTTATTTGACGATGGAGGGGCTGTCCGGTCAGATATTTCGTATGGGCTCCGCCCAGGGACGGAGATCATGATGGAAAATATGGGCCATCCGGACATTCCGTGATGTCTTTATGTGTGGGGCGGTACCTTGCTATCAGTTCACCCTTTCGACCCGGTCGAAGACTCTTTATGGGTTCGGTGCAATCTCGATGGGGTGGGCCGTGTGCAATGGGGCTCTTTTTGTGTCCGGGCTGAAATAAGGTTTCATTCCCTGGACATCATCGGGCCGTCCGGCCGTGTTACAGGAGGCCGATGACCAGCATGCCCACTCTTCTCATTGTCGATGACGACAGGGATATCCTCGATCTGCTGACCGGGTTTCTGCAGAAGCACGGCTATCAGGTTTCGGTCGCCGAAGGAGGGCAGGACATGTTCGCCGCCCTTGAAGCCGAGGCCATCGACCTTGTGATCCTCGACATCATGCTACGCAAGGAAGACGGGTTCAGCCTGTGCCAGAGGCTGCGCAGCACATCGAACATTCCCGTGATCATGCTCTCGGCGATGGCCGACCATAGGGACCGGGTCGTGGGGCTGGAGATCGGGGCGGACGATTACCTGACCAAGCCTTTCGACCAGCGGGAGCTTCTGGCCCGGGTCAAGGCCGTTCTCCGCCGGGTCCGGGACAAGGTCGCGGGGCCCGAAGAGCCGGCGCGCCCG
Organism: Gluconacetobacter tumulicola; assembly: GCF_014174215.1. Taxonomy (GTDB): domain Bacteria; phylum Pseudomonadota; class Alphaproteobacteria; order Acetobacterales; family Acetobacteraceae; genus Gluconacetobacter; species Gluconacetobacter tumulicola. The sequence continues at coordinate 133,889 of NZ_JABEQL010000010.1, forward strand.
ATCCTGTGCTTCGGCACCTGGCGGCTGGATGTCACACGCCGCGAACTGCGTTCGGCCAACCAGTCGCTGGTCCTGTTGTCGGGGGGCGAGTTCGAGCTTCTGCTGGTCTTTGTCGAACATCCCCAGCGCGTCCTGACCCGCGACCAGTTGATGGATCTGGCGCGCGGGCCGTCGCACGCGGCCTATGACCGGAGCATCGACGTCCAGGTCAGCCGATTGCGCCACAAGCTGGAGGATGACCCCAAGAGCCCCGAGATTATCCGGACGGTCCGCAATGGCGGCTATATGTTCGCCTCCGCGGTGACCAGGGCATGAGGCGCTTCCCGTTCCTGGGTGATACGATCACCCGCCGGCTGGTCGTCACGGTCGCGCTCGCCGCCGGTGTCACCCTGCTGCTGCTCCAGCTCTTCTTCGCTTTCGGAGGAACGTGGGCCAAGCCTGACGTGCAGGCGACGGGCCTGGTGCAACAGGTCGCGACCGTCATCCGCCTGGTGGATGCCGCCACGCCCGCCGAGCGGGCCCGCCTGGCGACGGCGGCCAATACCGACACCATCCATTACGGGTGGTACGACGCGGGGAGCGCCGTGGCCGGCGTGCTGGAGCGCGGACAGTATCTGGAGCCGCAGGTGGCGCAGAGCCGCGCCTTCCTGGAACCGTTCCTGGCCCGCAAGCCGGACAGGATCGTGGTCTTTCAGGAAGACAACCCTGTCTCCCGGGCTCCCGGCCTGCCCTATGACCGGATACGCAATCCCGATGCCTATTTCGTCGGTGTGCGGCTGGCGGACGGAAGCTGGATCCTCGGCATCGCGCTGCAGAGATTCTGGGGGTTCTCCCCGTTCGAACGCCTGATGCTGCAGGTCGTCACGCTCGCACTCTGGGTGATCGCCGTGTCGCTGATCGCGTCCCGCCAGCTCTCCCGCCCGATCGAACATCTGGCGGAGTCCGTCCGCCAGTTCGGACATCAGCCGCCGAGCGCATCCATCGAGGAAGTCGGTCCGAGAGAAATAAAGCTGGTCGCGCGGACCATCAACGGCATGCAGGCCGAGATCCAGCGTTTCATCGAATACCGGACGACCATGCTGGCGGCGATCTCGCACGATCTGCGCACGCCGCTGACGCGCATACGCCTGCGCGGCGAGTATATCGACGATAAGTGGCAGCAGGCCAACCTGTTCCGCGATGTCGACGAAATGCAGGCCATGATCGACGGCGCCCTCTCTTTCTTTCGCGACGATGCGGCCAGTGAAGCCGCCACCGTGTTCGACCTGCCCGGCCTGCTTCAGACCATCGCCTATGATTACAGCGATCAGGGCCACAGGGTGGACTATCACGGCCCGAACAAGACCTGTTATGTCGGGCGGCTATATGTCCTGAAGCGGGTTTTCACGAATCTTGTCGAAAATTCCATAAAATACGGCAAGGTGCCCACGATCGACCTCGAACAGCAGGACGATGGCAGCCTGATCGTCTTTGTCCGCGATCGTGGCCCGGGCATTCCTCCGGAAGTGCTGCCGCGCGTGTTCGATCCGTATTTCCGGGTCGACAAGTCGCGTAACCGACAGACGGGCGGTGTCGGGCTCGGCCTGACCTCGGCGCAGGCGATCGTCCGCTCGCATGGCGGCGATATCGTGATGGAAAACCGCGAGGGCGGCGGGCTGGAAGTCCGCGTTCTGCTTCCGGCCATGATACAGACTGGTCGCAATATTTCCGGACCGGCACATATCGGACACATGTGGGGAAAACCGGCTCGCTAATCTGGCTCCATCGAAACACGACCGTATCGGGATGCTCCATCGTGGCAGGCCATGCCGCGACGGGGCCTTTCCGTCGGTAGCCGGAGCTATCCATGATTTCCACATCCTTCCGAGAGGCGGGGGCACGCAGCTTCCGTCGTGCGGCGGCCCCCTGATCGCCTGCGCGGCGATGGTTTCGCTTGCGGGATGCGCCGGACAGAAACTGACCCGGACAGGTTTTATCGCGCGCCACTGAGATCCTGCGCATTATTCTGTCGCGGAAGGTCCATAAAGTTGCGGTTCCCGCAATAGACTTCGATCCGCGCCGTGAGCAGGATGAGGAGTAAGAACCTTCCACGCAGATCTTGAAGCTCTGCTGCGTGGGTTCAACCACGCCTACAACCAACGCCGACAGCGCGTGTTGAACGGGCTTTCACCGGCAGCAAAAGTGGCCGAACGCCTTCGGCAACGACCACGTCTGCGCAATCGAAGCTACAAACCCGTCAAGGGAGCAAGTATCATGGATGACGTCGATCGCATCATGATATATGCCAATGACGTCTCACAACCTGACAGCTAATCGGATGATGTCAGGTCGTGGTGGGGGCTCTCTGTCCTCGAAATAAAGCCGCAGCAGAACAGCCTGGGCATGTCAAGGTGAGCTGTGGACCCGTTCTCAAGACCAAAAGCGCATCGGGGGCATTCTTATCTGCGACGCAATGTATGGAGGGGATTGCGCCCAAAACGCTTACGATAGGCAACGGCCATCGCACTCATATTGACATAGCCGAAGGATCTGGCGATCGAGGAGACTGTCTCGCCCGGAGCCGCCTCGACCAGGGCCCCGTGCAATGCTTCGAGCCTTCTCGCCTGCATGTAGCTATGGGGCGTTATGCCGCGGAACTCTCGGAAGCCAGCGGACAGGCTGCGGGCGCTGATGCCCAGTTGGGCGGCAATATCCAGAATGGTCGGATTCTGCTTCGCCTGTAGGGTCATCAGTCTTTCCGCGTCGCGTACGTAGTGCGGTGCGGCGGAACGTGCTCCGCTTTCAAGGCAGAGTCCCGCTCCTTTTGCCCAATTATGCAACAGGTCGATACAAAGCAGCTCGTTGGCCTTCCTGGCGATGAGTTCGTCTGGCTCCGAAAGCGTGGATACCGACTGGATCGTATAATTCAGAAGGGAAAGCCAGGCGGAGCTTTTTCCCCCAAAGACAACGCGCCTTTTCCAGAAATCGTCGCCGGGAATGAAGCCGTACCATCGTTCTGAAATCGCCTCCATCAAGCTATGCGGTATGGTCAGGTTAAGCTGAAGATCATCCCCGCTCGCGATATTCCAATAATCCGTTCGGCTGCTGTCGACGACATAGCTTTCTCCCGCCTTTGTATCGGCATGGGTTTGACCTGTGAGAGGATGGCGAACATTGCCGCGCAATGTATTGACGACAATGATATTTCCTGCCTTCGGATCGAAATCTTCCACTCGCGTAGGGGTGCCGAAGCAGAAACGGCTGAACGTAATATCATTACATTGCAGGCGTTTAAGAACAGCGTTCGGCTTTGATCCCTTGATCAGGGGAATGGCCTCAAGGGGCGCGTATGTCAGGCCGCAGAACGAACGGGCTACCTCCCATTCGCGAGTTTCTTCAACGCGATAGAGCGTGCCTTTGTCTTCCAGAGCGTTATCGAACATGCCGCACCGCCAGAATGCCGAGCTGTAGTTATATTATTGTGTGCGCTTATATATGATATTTTTAAGAGTGGCCAATGTCTGATTTTTCAAACTCTCGTTAGAATATCTGGCACCTCTCTTCATCGTTGCATCCTATCTTGCGGATTCCCTCTGATGTTTCATGTGTTTACGCCATCGCCCGTCTGTGGAATTCGTTACGAAATGCCGAATATGCGTATGGTATGGAAATGTCGAAAGAAGAAAGGGAAAGCCCGGATAGTGGTGAATATCTATTGTAATGGGAGCATCATCCGATCAGCCGGTGCCGGCTGGTCGGATAAGGACGCCCGCCAAAGCATAAGACGAGGGACTGATCGATGAACCACTGTGGCCGGATAGTCGTTAGAAAACGTAGATAATTTTTCCGAACCACGCGTTTGTCTCGGGAACGTTCCGTCCGTCAACGGAATGGGAATAGCGCGTGGTAAAGGTGAGCGACCGGGTCAGAGGAAACATCATTCCCACGCCAAGCGCGATCTCGCGGCTGCTGGAATCCGAAACCCAGTTTCCGGCAGTGTGATCGTACAGGCCGCCGGCATTCTGCCAGTCGAGGGCAAAAAATGGCTCGGCGACTTTGCTGGCTTTCCAACTGAAGCGAAGGTTGGTGTAAAAGGTCGTGCCGGGTGTGTAGCTGTGTCGGCCTGTCTCGTGCAGAGTTGCCCCGACAACCGTTCCCACATCACCGTCGAAGCTGAAATTTTTCCATTCGTAATCGAATACGAGGTTGAGATTGACCGACCAGTAATTGGTGGACAACGCATCGCGCGTGCCGGACGGAGTTTGCATGAACGCCTGCATTCCGAACGTGCTCTTCCTGTTCGGCTTGAACCAGACAACTGGTCCCGAGATCGTAGGACCGAGGCCCCCGTAATTGGTCCCATCAGCTAAAACATAGTTTTCGACCTGAATAAGTTCCCACCCAAAGCCAACATTGGGGATGCCTCTGAATTTCCAGAAATGCACCCATTTCGACATGCCCTGCCATGTATGGGAACCGCCCCGCGCCTGTCTCTGTCCCATGGTATTGTAGACGGACCCGGCAGCGTTTCCATTGACATATTGTACCAGGATATCCCAGGGCTTGTTGAAATCGATCGGGAGTTCGTATTCATGCGGTCCGATGACATCGAGCGTGATGTCGGACGCTCTGGCCGAAGGGAATTCGTACGTGCCGGCTAACGAGACAGCAAGCCACAGCAGGCCGCACTTCCCCCGTCTGGCACGTAGAGCGTGCATGGGAGCATCCCTTCTTCTTCGGCTCTTATCGATATCGAGATGGCATGCCATCGTTATCTCCAACTTTCAGCAACGCGATCGAAGAGGCTGCTTATTATTGGACCTGGAATCCCGCGGAACAGCGGGATCAGGCCGGCGGGGAGGGATTACAGACCGAGAATGACGATCTTTCCCGTGGTCGGAACGGTCGGCCAGAGGATGGAGGTGAAGCCGGTTGCTACGGCGATCTTCTGCGACCCGTCAAAGGTATAGGTGATTACGCCGCCGCCGATGGCGCCATCGATCTTTTCGCCCCAAAGCTTCTTTCCGGTCTCCGAATCAAGTGCGTAGAAATAGCCTCCCATGTCGCCGAAGAAAGTCAGCCCGCCCGCGGTGGGCGTAATTCCGCTTTGAATCGGATAGTTGGTCTTGACGCGCCATTTCCATGCGCCGGTGTCCGCGTCGATGCCGGACAGCCATCCCGCCCACTGTCCCGCCGAATCCGGCGCGCTGAACATATGGTACGGGTTATGGGTGTCCATTCCGGACCACGGCTCGCCAGGACTGACTTTTTTCAACTGTGCATCGCTCTGTGTGGTCACGCTGCCGCACCATTCGACTTCGCCCACCATGACGAGATTGGTCCTGGGATCGTAGCCTGGGCTATTCCACTCATCGCCTCCGACAGAACCCGGGCAGAAATGAACCGTCTTGCCGACTTCGAAGGGAGCGTCGGTGTTTTCGATCCTCGTTGCCGGAGTCTTGTACAGGAGCCCGCCTGTCGCCATGTCGAAACCGTACAGGTAGCCGTTTTTGGGCGCTACGGCGAGAAGCTTCCTGCCGTTCCGAGTCTGAAGTAGGACGGGAGGATTGGAGGCATCCCAGTCATGCCAGTCTTTTTTTGAAAGCTCATAATGACGTTTATATTCGCCGGTCGCGGCGTCCAGCACCACGATGGAATCGGAAAAGAGATTCTTGCCCTCGCGCGTGGCCGTAACGTAGTCGGGTGCCGGATTTCCGCCGGGAATGTACAATTCGCCTGTATCGGGATCGAGGGAATACGATGTCCAGGTGCCGCCTCCGGTAATCGGCATGCCTGGGGGGTTCTTCCACGTCGAGAGGTCGAGCGGTGTCTTGCCTTGCGGGCCACGGGTGGGATCATTCGGCTCCCTGGGGACCATGTAGAATTCCCAGATAATATGGCCGGTCTTGGCATCGAGCGCGTACATCCGGCCCTTTACGCCCTTCACGTCGCCGCCGGCGTTACCGATATAGACCCGCCCGCCCCACACGATCGGCGCTGCCGGAACTGATTCGCCGGCAGCGCCATTGCCGATATTCGTCGTCCACAGCCGCTTTCCGGTTTTGAAGTCGTAGGCGATCACATCGCCATGCGATGTGCCACGATAGAGCATGCCGTCCGCATAAGCGGCGCCACGGTTGACCCGCAATAAGGCAGCCGGAAATTCCTCGTGCGTGCGCCAGTTTTCGTGACAGTCCTCTGGATTGAGCGAAAATATGTCATGTTCGGTTGTACCGATCAGAGCGCCGTCCACCATGAGGGGGCCCGTTTCGAAGCTGGTATATTCCTTGGTATCGTACGTGCATTGAACTTTCAGATTTTTGACATTGGTTGTGTTGATCTGGGTCATGCTGGAAAAGCGCTGAGACGTCAGTGTTTTATTGTAGCTGGGCCAGTCCTCCGTCGTTTCCGGTGTGGCGCCTGCCGACGCTGGCGACGCCGTCTCCTGGGCGGATTCCGTCACCAATGTGTCGGGCTTGAGAAGGGCTTCCGTCACAGTGGAATCCGCGTGGGCGGATATGGGGGCGGATGACGATGCCGTCTCGGTTGCCAATGTTCCGGGCGCTTGCCCGATCGTCCGGAACCAGTTGATGACGAGTCCGGCCGGCGGCACGAGATCGAACCAATATTTGTAGACTAACGCGCTTCCGATGCCTCCTCCGCCAATGATTGCCGCGGCGGCGGTCGTCAGAAGCTTTTTTTTGGTGGACATGCTGCTTATGGAAAAAATAGACATTTTTCTGGACTTTCCTGCGACTGGTGATGAAACCAACGCGGAAAATGACCGCCAAACAAGATGACGGCAGATCGAAAGCGGAATTCTCTACTTCGAATGAGAAATCAATTCAGACACAAGAACGTGATACCGGTATATGTGGATGAAGGTGAAGGATGGTGACTATGAAAACCCGGAAACCTGATATCGGAATGGTCTTCGAATAGGGTTCGGCGATTAACGAAAAGACCCGGTCCCACTATTTGTTGATGACACGATAAGAAATGATACGAGATCGAACCGACATCGTGCAAGGATGGAAAGCCAAGCCAGCCGTTCCGTGCCGCCTTGAAAGCCGGCTTGCCGGCCTGCAAGGCGGATATGGCAAAATGCCGGTGTGATCATTTTATCATATTTAGAAATGCATAGGGTAATAAGGAATGTTTGAAAGAAGGATCGGGGGGAGGGCCCTGTATCTGGCCTCGGTCACGCTCTGCTTTCTGCCCGCCCGCGCGGTACTGGCGCAGACGGCGCCGGAAGCGGCCCCGGGGTGGCGTGTCCGCCGGCATGCAGGCGGAGGACATCACCGTCATCGGAACCTCGCCACTGCCGGGTTCTGGCATCGACCGTGACCGTCTGCCGGCCGCGACCGCCATCCTGACCGCGCATGACCTGCAAGGGACCGGCACCGCCGACATGCTGCATGCGCTGGACAGCCGTCTGGCGGGTGTCAGCCTCAATGCGCCGGCGGGGAATCCGTAT